>NZ_JBFTZJ010000015.1:0-190347 GCF_056406855.1 Mucilaginibacter sp. P1_A3 | reverse complement strand
ATCGGCCGCAAACCAACGGCAAGGTGGAACGCTTTTGGAGGACCCTTAAAGAAGACCTTATTGAAGATACCGATTTCGACAGCTTTGAAGAGCTGGAAGATGAACTCCTCAAATATCTTGTTTATTATAACTGGGAACGACCACATCAGGGCATCAATGGTAAAAAACCTATCGATATGGTCACCCTAAACAACAAATAAAAATACCTGATTCTGTTACCGAATTACTAAACCCTTACAGCAATGACGGTTTTTTTTAGTGTTTTGTCATCCTGAACATAGTGAAGGATCTATTTGCCGACATGCATAGTAAGCCTGCATAGTTGGCGAATAGATGCTTCGTTCCTCAGCATGACAAAGATGATTTAAAATACGTTTTGTCTTTTACCCCGATATATGGTTATCCCTAACCATTTTTTCCAGTGCGTCTATCCACATTGGGGCATCATTCAAACTTTCAACAAGTTGGACTCTTTCGCCGCCGAGGGCTTTAAATTCATCGCCGTATTCGGTGGTTACTTCGTAAACCGTTTCCAGGCAGTCGGCTACAAAGGCGGGGCAAAATACCAGGAGGCTTTTTTTGCCTTCTTTGGCCAATTTGGCTACAATTTCGCTGGTGTAGGGCTGTACCCATGGGTCGTTACCCAGGCGCGATTGGAAACAGATCGTATATTTTTCTTTGGGGATATTGAGCTTTTGGGCAATCAGCTGCGCGGTATGGTGCGATTGGGCCGAGTAGCAAAACTTATTAGCATCGGTAAGGGTTTGGCAGCAATCATTAACCTTAAGGCAGTGTTGGTGGGTATGATCGGCTTTAATCAACTGTCTTTGGGGTAATCCGTGAAAGCTGAACAGGATATGATCGAATTTTTCTGGATCATATTTACGCCCGTTTTCGGCAAACGTAGCGATCATCAATTCATTATCATGGAATGAATTTACAAAGGATATGGTTGGTTTGGTAGGCCATTCCATCAGCAGTTCCATCACCTTATCATATACCGAACCGGTACTGGCCGATGCATATTGCGGGAAAAGAGCTATTACCTGGATATCATCAACCAAAGCATCTTTTAACCGTTGCAGGGCCGATTCAATGCTAGGATTTTGGTAGCGCATGGCCAACTCAACTATATATTCATCACCAAGGCGCGCTGTTAATGCTTCCTGTTGTAAAATACTGTAGTGCATTAGCGGCGAACCGGTAGTATCGCTCCAGATCTTCCGGTACAATTTGGCCGACTTCGGCGCCCTGAAAGGAACAATTATGCCGCGAACCAGCAGGGTACGTAATACCGGGTTGATATCAATAACCCGCGGATCCATCAAAAACTCATTCAGGTAGGTACGCACATCGGCTGTTGAAGCACTGTTTGGGGTACCTAAATTAATTAATAAAACACCTTTTTTACCCATAACGCTTATGGCTGCAAAATTAAAATAATTTAGCCCCTTAACACCCTAAAGGTTAAATTAATTACAAAGAAGTGATGCGTTATAAAAAAAGGCGCCTGTGTATTTAAAACACCCGGCGCCTTATCGAAACCTTTATGAAAAAAGGGGGATTGTAACCCGGCTTTGCCCTGCAACGCCACCGGGTTAACGATGTAAAGATGCGGCCAGCCGCCTGTTTAATCAACGATGTATCGGTGAACCGGCACAATGTATAGATAAACCCTCCCCTTGCTTATAGCTTATGCTATTTGATGGAGAATATCTCCACCGCTATTTCACCACGCTGACTACCACCCGGAGGGCTTTTTGGTGGAGCGGGCCTGGCGCCACTTGCAGGCGGGGGACCGCCCGGGCCTCCGCCAGAGCCGCCTGCCAGGTAAATTTTATTATTAATCACAGCAGCACAGGTTCCATTACGACCCAGGTTAAGGCTCCCGGTTTGAATCCATTGATCTGGCTTTGCCAAATTAAGGTAGTAGGTTTCCTTTTGCGGGCCGTTTGGCGTGGTGGCAGTGGCGCGTTCGCCGCCTATGTAGTACAGGTTGTTATTAAGGTTTACAAGGGTGCCGCCACCTGTACCCAGGGGGAGTTTGGCGCCGAGGGTTGTCCATTTGCTGGTCTTAAAATCGTAGCAATCTACCTCCAATACCGTTTTATCAAAAAACGACATGAAATTGTTGGGGTCGTGCAAACTGGTGTTGCGGCCACCTACTGCGTATAGCTTTCCGTTAACCACCGTGGCGGTAGAGTGATCGCGAATATGTGGGGCATCGGGGAGTTTAGTCCATTTTTGCGTTGCGGGATCATACTCATCAAACATATTGGTGGTGCCGCTGGTGTGGCCATGCAAAATGCCATTCACTAAATATAGTTTGCCATTGTATGCTGCAGCGCCTGCACCGGCCCGCCTTCTGTCAGCAGGGATCTCTCCGCCTTTCTCCCAGGTATCAGTTTGGGTATTATAGCTGTAAACATTGGCCAGGGCTTCCTGTTTGGGATAGTTTCTATCAGCAAAGGCATCCAGAACATAAATTTTATCGCCATAAACTACGGGCTCAAAATGATGCATGATCACCGGGGCAACTGCTTTTTTTGACCAGCTTTTTGTAGCCAGGTTCAAAACCTCAACCGGCATGGCCGGGGCATCGCCGCCCAATAAATAAAGTTTGCCTTTTACAGCGGCAAAGCCGCATTCGCTTCGTGCTTCGGCTTTGTTGGTTGTTGTGAGCAATTGCCATGTTCCATCGCCGGGACTGGCAATGGTAAACGCGGTGGCAAATACTATCAACACTGCGCTTAAGTAACCCATTCCTTTTTTCATATCCGTTAGGTTGGTTTTAATTAGGTAATAGTTGGTTTGTTTACTAAAGTAAATTTACAACGAAATAATGCATAACGGGAAAGGTGCGGGTAAATAGCTGAATTGCGCCGGTCAGATGGCTTTTTACCTGGATTTCATCCAGTTACGAACAATATCCAGGTAGCTTTCGCTTACCGGCAGCTCAATATCGCTTAGTTTAACCTTGCGGTTTTGGATAGAGCGAATTTTGTTAACAGGCACAATATAACTGCGGTGGATGCGCTGAAATTTATCGGCAGGTAATTTCTCCAACACCTTTTTTAGGGGCATAAGGGTAAGCACCGTTTTGGCATTGGTTAAATGAATCTTGATATAATCCTCCATGCTTTCAATATATTCAATAGCACTCAGTTCGATTTTTACCATCCGGTATTCTGAGTATACATAAAGGCTTTCTTCGGTTTGTTCTGTTGCGGGTTGATTTTTGTACCGATAATAATCGATAGCTTTTTCAACAGCCTTTTCAAAGCGTTTAAAATCAATAGGCTTCAGGATGTAATCAAGGGCTTCCAGCTCAAAGCCTTCATAAGCAAAGTTTTTGTAGGCGGTGGTGAAGATCACTATAGGCTTTACTGTAAGAGAGCGAACGAGGTCGATCCCCGTAATATCGGGCATATTGATATCAATAAAGAGCAGATCTACGGGTTTGGTTTTTAAAAACTCGGCACCTGATATGGCATCATCAAACGTTTGGATAAGTTGTAACGACGGAAAACGTGATACATACCCGCTGATTAATTTTAGCGCCAGGGGCTCATCATCAATTGCAATGCATTTTAACACCATGGGTTTTAAGTTTGTAAGCTAAGCCGAACGGTATAATAACCATCCTGGTTGCTTATGTTTAATAAATGCTTGCCGGGGTATAAATGGGCCAACCGTTGTTTGGTGTTTTTGATACCTATGCCCGTACTTTGGTTTTCGTCGCGGTTGTTAAAGATCCGGTTTTTACAAAATAAAGCAATATGTTTATCATTTGTATCTACCTTAATGTTGATAACCGATTTTTCGTGATTGCTGATACCATATTTAAACACGTTTTCTACAAAGGTCATTAATACCAGCGGTGCTATTTTTTTACCGGTTGTATTACCATGTAATGAAAAATGCACTTCTGTATTTTTACCCATGCGTAATCGTTGTAATTCAATATAATCGTTAATGCAATCGAGTTCGCTTTGCAGGGGCACAAAATCCGTCGTCACATCCTCGGTTACGTAACGCATAATGTTGGATAACTTCATCACGCTCTCCGCCGCATTGTCATCCTGGGTAACAATAAGGGTATAGATGTTATTGAGTGTGTTAAACAAAAAGTGCGGGTTAATCTGCGCTTTTAAAGATGAAAGCTCGGCCGTTGTTTTGTCGGCTTCGGCACGGATAATTCGTTGCTCTGTAAGCTGCAACTGCTGTATGGTTTTAATAGCTGTGCTTATGGCCACAATCATCAGGAAAATAAACAGGCTGGCAATATCCAAAGGAGGCCCGTGGTGGTGACGTGGTTTGAATGGGCGAGGAGGCCCATCAGGACCGTTTTGGCTTAAAGGCGGCCGTAATGATTGCTGCTCTTTTGCTTGCAGGTGGCCTTCGTTGCTGCGAAGTAACCTGTCAAATGGCTTTAAATAAAAAATGGAGGTTAATAACACCAGGATTATGATGCTGTAAGTCAAATACTTTTTCTTTAAAAAAAGCTTTGGGATAAACAGGTTGGCATTAATGTAAAAAAGAAAGATATACGTAAGGCAGAACAACCAGTAATAGGGTTGCGTTAATAATAACCAGGTTGTATTATCATGCCCCCTGCCATTTAAAAATACCAGTGGCAGGGCCATAAACAACAGCCATCCCGCAATATGTATTACTATCGAGAAAGCCCTAAATCGCGACATATACAAAGTAAAAGTTTAAGTATCTGCAATAATAAAAGTATCGATAATCAGGCTATTTGTATAGACGAATTACCCGTGTATGGTTTCGCTTTTGCCGTAGTTTTGTATCACACCGGCTTCATATTCCAGGAACTCTTTCCAGCGTTTGTCAACATCTATCTCCACCGCGTATTTTTTGGCCAGGCGAATAAACATAGAATAGTGTGTGGCCTCGCTGATCATCAGTTCGTGGTAAAACGTTGACAGCTGGTTATCATTTATGTTTTCTGACAGTACCTTAAAGCGCTCGCAACTGCGGGCCTCTATCATGGCCGAAAACAATAAGCGATCAATCAGCTGCGCTTCGCGACCGCCGCCTATGATGATAAACTTACGCAATTCGTTCACGTAATTATCCTTGCGCTCTTTACCTAATACAAAACCTCGTGCTACAATAATTTCATGTACCCGTTTAAAGTGGTCCATTTCTTCCTGCACCAAAGCAATCATCTCCTGCACCAGATCAGACAAATTAGGGTTTTGAACAATCAGCGTGATACCATTGGTGGCCGCCTTTTGCTCACAATAGGCATGATCTGTTAAAAGTTCTTCAATATTGCTTTCTACCACATTTTTAACCCAAAGCGGATCTGTTGGCAGCTGTAATTTAAGTATGGTTTTCTCGCTCACAGGAACAAAGATAGTGGAATAGAACAAGGATTTTTGGACAAAGGAGCATGGATTTTTGGATGATGGAGATTTTTTGGGTGGAGGAGCAAGGATTTTCGGACGACGAGTTTTTATGATACCCAACCATTAATCTCTCTGTCCAATTCACCTTCTGTTAAAAAATCGCCATTTTTAAATTGATCCCGAGCTATTTCAATTTTTTGCATTAAAATAACAGGGGCAATAAACTCATAAGTAGAGAATTTTCGCGGCATGTCCACAAGACATTCTTTTACTTTTTCTTTATTGAGCATGGCTGAAAATCATTCTTCGGGCCGAAAGGCAGGATTATTAGATGTTGATCTGGAGTGGTGGATAGATAAAATATAGATATGGTCTTCAGATTGAATTTTGTAAATGATCCTATAATTTTGAAAAATAAGCTCTCGATAGTTTTCATTTTCTAATTCCGGAACGACGCGCCCAATAAACGGTTGAAGAATCAGCCTGTTTATAGTACCTTCAATTTTAACTTTTTCCAAATATGCGTATCTGATAGAGTCGCGTTTTATGTAGTCAATGATGTCTTTCAGATCTGACCGGGCAGTTTTAGAGATGGTTATTTTAGCCACAGATCCATTTCCTTTTTCATGTCCTCCCAGTCTATACCTTCTCCATTTTCAATTTCCTTTTCACCCGCTTCAATTTTTTGCAGCAAAATTACTTTATCTACCAAATCATCCACAGAAAATGTTTCCGGCATGTGGTCAATCAATTCCTTCACTTTGTTTTTGGTAAGCATGGCAATCTCCTTTTTATAAATATACGATTTTACTTATACAAACTCTTGCTCTCAATAAACTTCAAAACCGGATCAGGTACAAAATATTGTACATTCTTTTTTTCGGAGATGGACTTGCGGATGAATGTTGCGGATAGTTCCATGAGCGGGGTCATGGTGATGGTTACAGATGGATGATTGGCCAGCTCGGCGTTTTCGTAGCCGGGGCGGGGGTATACAAATATGCGGTAATCGCGCAGGATGAGTTTATAATTTTTCCACTTGTGCAGGGTGCCCAGGTTATCAGACCCCATAATAAGCGCAAACTCATGCTCTGGATATTTTTCTTTAAGGTGGGTTAAGGTATCAATGGTGTATGATGGCTGTGGTAACCTCAATTCTACATCGCTTACAGTTATATTGGTAGCATTATCAGTAGCCAACCGGGCCATTTCCAACCTGTCATAAGTGTTTATCAGGTCGCCATACTTTTTGAGTGGATTTTGCGGCGATACCACCAGCCAAACCTTATCTAAGGTTGTATGGTTGGCCATGTAATTGGCGATGATAAGATGCCCTATGTGTATGGGATTAAATGAACCGAACAGTAAGCCTATCTTCATTTCAGTTAGCAGTTAGCAGTTAACGGTTGGCAGTTTGCAGTTTTTGTTCAACGGGTTTCAGTTTAGCAAATATTAGTTACTGGTTACTTAGCAGCATTTTCACCTGCTCCAAACTTTTCAGGGTTATTTATCATATATTGTGTAATACGCCCTATTTCGTCTGACTGTGCAAATAAACTATCATAAGTTTCTTTTTTAATATAGTTACAGGCCAATGAAAACTCCAGCCATCCTTGTGTTTCACTATTTTCCATATCTACATCAGTTAATTTGCTTACAAAATGATTTGGAAACCTGCGCTTACGATAAGCTTCAATAGTGCAAATATTTACTGAGCGGGATGATCTGCGGATCTGATCTGTTAGTGAATATGTTTCTTCTTTTGGAAAGAGTTTTGTAATTGAAAAAATTTCCATAGCGAGGGAGAAACTCTTTTTATACAACAATAGATCTTTATAACTCCCCATTTTAAGCTGCTAACTGCAAACAGAATACTGCAAACTATCTAATAAAACTACTCACCAGCTCCTTTGCTTCTGCACAAGCCGTTTCAAGATCGTAATTTTTGAGGATAATATCAAATTGAGGGGCGTATTTTAGTTCTTTTTCGGCTTTTGCAAAGCGTTCGCGCAGTTTTTCTTCACTATCAGTGCCACGGCCGGTTAATCGCTCTATTAAAACCTCCAATGATGGGGGTTGTACAAATATTGCAAGTGCCTGCCCGTCGTATTTACGTTTAAGGTGAAGTCCGCCTTCAACGTCGATATCAAAGATTACGGTTTTGCCTTTTGCCCAGATGCGTTCAATTTCGGTACGCAGGGTGCCATAAAATGTACCGGTGTAAACTTCTTCAAATTCTACAAATTGCTTTTTTGCAATCCGGTGTGTAAACTCAGCTAAACTAATAAAATAGTAATCTTTACCATCTTCCTCATCGCCGCGTGCCTGCCGTGTAGTTGCCGAAATGGAAAATTCCAATTCAGGAATTATACTCAACAAATGATGTACAATAGTAGTTTTGCCTGCTCCGGAAGGGGCCGAAAATATGATGAGTTTACCTTCTTGGTCCATTAGTTTATTAGCTCATTAGTTCATTGGTTCGTTGATAGCGCATAGTCACCAGCTTGCTACCAATGAACTAATGAGCCAGTAAACCAATAAATTATAATACGTTTAATAGTTGTTCTTTAATTTTTTCCAGTTCTTCTTTCATGCCTACAACCAATTTCTGGATGTTGGCATCATTGGCCTTTGAGCCAAGGGTATTTATTTCGCGACCAATCTCCTGTGAAATGAAACCCAGCTTTTTGCCATTGGCATCCGCGTTTTTAAGTGTTTCAATAAAATATTCGCAATGTGTTTTTAGCCTTATTTTTTCTTCGGTAATATCCAGCTTGTCGATGTAATAAATCAGCTCCTGCTCAAAACGGTTCTGGTCAATTGCTTCGCGATTGGTTGCTTCGGCCAAAAATGAGTTCAGCCTTTCGCGGATGAGTGGCACACGTTTAGGATCTTCTAACTCAACCAACTCCAGGTTTTTGAGGATGATATTAATACGGTATTTTACATCGTTCTCCAGTACATTTCCTTCATCAGCCCTAAATTGCTGAAAAGAGGCCAGGGCCTGCTGAAATGTTTTTTCTACCTGTTTCCATTCATCTTCAGATACAGTTTCATCATCATATTTAACAACTTCGGGCAAGCCTAAAGCAAGTTGTAACAGGTTTGATGTTGGCTCGTTAAGCTCCTGGCTTACATCTTTAAGTTGTTGGTAGTAGTGTTTTAATAAAACCTTATCAATACCTGCGGCTTTAATAGAAGCATTTACCTGCTCAACATTAATGGATAGGTTTACTTTACCGCGCTCTATCAGCTTACTGCAATCGTTACGCAGCTGAAATTCTTTTTCAGAAAATATTTTGGGCAAACGGAGTGAAAGTTCAAGAAACTTGCTGTTCAGGGATTTGATCTCAACGGTATATTTTGTATTACCCGAATCAAAACTGGCAATTCCATACCCTGTCATGGATTTTATCATGCGCAAAGATAGGGTTTTAGTCGGAAAGTCTGAAAAGTCAGAAAGTCAGTAAAGATTTTGGTCCGTTTATTTGGGTAAAAGTACTACTATCATTTGGTGCTACTTTCGGACTTTCAGACTGTCCCGACTTTCCGACTTCTCCGACTTTAACACTTTTTCACAATTAGTTTAAAATACTCTGGCTATCTTTACGTTCTCATAAGTATTAATGCGCATTCGTTTTACCCTGCAGTTACTCGTTTGCTTTTGCTTTGTTTTAAATGCATCAGCACAGGAATTTACCCTTAAAGGGGTTATCTCCAAAAAAAACACGCCCGAGCGTGTTGGTCAGGTAATGATCAAAGATTTACAAACTAACACTTTAATTACCAGCGATGATCTTGGATGGTTCTCCATAAAAGTATCTGTTGGTGATACGCTGCTTTTTTCGAAAGAAAATTTCACCCCTCAAAAAATAGAGGTGCTTAATAATAGCGATATGCCTGTTTACCTGCAACCCCAGGTTGTACTAAAGGAGGTTAAAATTACAGGCCAAACCAAACGGCAGGAGCTGAATGAAATAATGGGGGATTATCGTAAACAGGGTACATTTTACAATGGTAAGCCGCCGGTAACTTCATTTATAACCAACCCTATAACGGGTATTTATGAGCTATTTGGTAAAACTCCTAACCGGGCAAGGCGTTTTGCCCAGTTTTCAAAAGGGGAATTAGAGCAGGCTGAAATAAACAGGCGATATACCGTAGCCTTTGTAAGGCAAATAACTAAATTAAAATCTGATACGCTGGCGCAGCGGTTCATGAATTATTATACGCCAACGTTTGATGACCTGAAAGGCTGGAATGATTACGACCTGATTCAACATACCCAAAAATCTTTTGAGTACTATAATAACAGCGGTGAGAAAGATAAATTAGAACTGCTTAATTCGCCAACTTTCATCAAGCCCGATTCAACTAAGCTATCCTCGCCGGGGAAACACTAATAAGTAAATTGTATTTAGATACTTAAGGCTTCGCAGGCTTTTTCGGCTGCAAGCTTTTCGGCATTCTTTTTACTGAATTCCTTGCCAGATCCCATTACGTCGCCATCAACAAGGGCCTGTACTGTAAAAAGTTTAGCGTTTTCGCCCTCCTGGTTGGTTACCAGTTCAAAAGTAATATCGCGGCCATGACGCTGGCACCATTCAATTAATTTACTTTTAAAGTTAGTTTCGGTTTGCTCCAGCTTGTGAATATCAATGTGCGATTTGATGATGTGGTTTATCAGGAAGTTTTTGGTAAAATCATACCCCTTATCCAAATAAACAGCACCAATTAAAGCTTCAAAGGCATCGCCAAGTAATGATCCCTGCCTGCTTGAATTCAGCATCCGGTTATCATACTCAATTAATTTATCAAAGCCCAGCTTGCGGCCAAGCTGGTTCAGATTGTTACGGCTCACAATTTTTGAGCGCAACTCTGTTAAAAAGCCCTCATCTTCATAAGGGTAGAGTTTAAAAAGTACTTCGGCCACAACACTGCCGAGTACTGCATCGCCCAAAAACTCCAGGCGTTCATTACTGTTTTTTACGCCTTTTTTTACGTTTTGGGCAACAGATTTGTGTCGGAATGCCAAACGGTATAATGACAAATTGCCCGGCACAAAACCGAGCAAATTATTCAAAACCTTAACGTATTTTCTATTGGGCGATATGTAAAGCTTGTAAAACCGATTGATAGGCATTAAACCACAATTAATCTTCGTATTTCTTAAATATCACAGAAGCATTATGGCCGCCGAAACCAAAACCATTGCTTTGAACTATATTAATATCCCTATGCTGTGCTTTATTGAAGGTGAAATTAATTTTAGGATCAAAAGAAGGATCATCGGTAAAATGGTTAATAGTAGGGGGTATTATACCATTCTTTAAAGCCAAAATAGAGGCAATTGCTTCAACCGCGCCGGCAGCACCAAGTAAATGGCCTGTCATTGATTTGGTTGAGCTGATATTTATACGGTAAATATCGTCGCCAAAAACATCCTGTATAGCTTTAATTTCCTGCGGATCGCCTATTGGTGTTGATGTTCCGTGAACATTCACATAGTCGATATCTGCAGGGGTAAGGTTAGCATCTTCCAGGGCTGCACGCATAACAAGTGCCGCGCCAAGCCCATCCGGGTGAGGTGCTGTCATATGATAAGCATCGGCACTCATACCGCCACCCATCATTTCGGCATAAATTTTAGCGCCACGGGCTTTTGCATGCTCCAGTTCTTCTAAAATTATGGTACCTGCGCCTTCGCCGGCTACAAAACCATCCCTGTCCAGATCAAACGGACGCGATGCCGTTGACGGGTCATCATTACGGGTTGATAATGCATGCATAGCGTTAAAACCGCCGATACCTGCTTCATTGATAATGGCTTCAGAACCTCCGCTTATAAACATATTAGCTTTACCCAAACGGATATAGTTAAAAGAATCAATAAGCGAATTGTTTGATGATGCACATGCAGAAACAGTTGAAAAATTTGGTCCGCGCAATCCGTATTTGATTGAAATATGGCCTGGGGCAATATCTGCAATCATTTTAGGGATAAAGAACGGGTTAAAACGTGGTGTTCCGTCGCCTTTGGCAAAGTTTACAACTTCATCCAAAAACGTTTTTAAACCACCGATCCCCGATCCCCAGATAACGCCTATACGGCTGGTATCTAATTTGCTAAAATCCAATCCTGCGTCTTTTACGGCCTCTTCTGTTGCGAAAAGTGCGTATTGTACAAACGGATCTAATTTACGGGCATCTTTACGACCCAAAAAACCATCCGCATCGAAGCCCTTCACTTCACATGCGAACTTAGTTTTGAAATGTGTGGTATCAAAACTTTTGATAAAGGCAGCGCCACTTACCCCATTGATCAAACCATTCCAATATTCTGAAACGGTATTACCAATTGGAGTAAGTGCTCCAAGCCCGGTTACTACAACTCTTTTGAACTCCATTTAATCCAGTTAGGGAGTCTTATTTAACGTTTTTTTCAAGGTAAGCAACAGCCTGACCTACAGTACCGATAGTTTCAGCCTGATCGTCAGGAATAGCCACGTTAAATTCTTTTTCAAACTCCATGATTAATTCCACGGTGTCTAACGAGTCGGCACCAAGGTCATTGGTGAAACTCGCTTCTGGTGTTACTTCACTTTCGTCAACACCCAGTTTTTCTACGATAATAGCTTTTACTCTTGAAGCGATATCAGACATAGTCTTTATAGTTTAATGATTAATAAAAATTCAGTGCAAAGAAAAATAAATTCTGTCAATAATCAAATCTAAAAACTTTTACAATATAATTCGATAACAAAATTTTATTCGAACGGTTTCGATTTGTATTTTTGACGGTGTAAAAGTAATGATTTTGAACAGGAAATTTTTAAAGTTTGAGATCGATTTTGATTTTGTGCTAATTGCGGTAACAACTTCATTAAAAGATTACCGCGTATGTTATCTTATCAATAAGTTTTTAAATTTTAATTTTGTGAAAACGGAGGATCTGTCTGTTGATATTCAGCAGGGGAGTGAACCTGTTTTGTTCTCAAAGTACCATTATAGCTGGGAAACCACCGAGACAGATTTTTATTTTATTGCCAATAAGGGCTCTGAGGGCTATTTAGTGCCCGAAATTAGGCGTGCTGATTATTTTTTAATGATCAGGAATTATATTGATGATAATGACCTTGACAACCTGATATCAACCCTAAATAAGATACCCGAAATTGTTGCTGCAGTAAAGATTGATCCGAAAAAAATAAAATCACGGGAAAATCTGTTATTTTAGCGCAAAATTTTAAAAGTGTTGGTATTACACCTAAATGTGAATACGTAGCCAGATTAACCAGAACAATATGAAATTATATTATAATCGTACTAAGATTGTTGCCACGATGGGCCCGGCATCAGCTAAAAAAGAAGTTTTATTAGCAATGATAAAAGCCGGCGTAAACGTTTGTCGCCTTAATTTTTCGCACGGACGCCCCGAAGACCACAAAGCTGTTATTGATACCATCAGAGAAATCAACGAGGAATATAAAACCAATGTTGGAATATTAGCTGATTTACAGGGCCCCAAAATCCGTATTGGTTTAGTAAAAGATGGCGGTATTCATTTAGTTAACGGTACGCAGATTAAAATTACTACCCAGGAATGTATTGGTAATGATGAGCAGATCTACATTACTTATGATACTTTCCCGCAGGATGTACAGGCAGACGAAATTATTTTGCTCGATGACGGTAAGCTGCAGTTAAGGGTAATTGAAACCAACAGGTTAGATACTGTTATATGCGAAGTTGTGCATGGCGGCATTTTAACATCACGTAAAGGCGTTAACCTGCCAAATACTAAGGTATCTATCCCAAGCTTAACAGAAGAGGATTTGATTAATCTGCAGTTTGCATTAAAATATGATGTGGAATGGATTGGTTTATCATTTGTACGTACCGGCCAGGATATTATTGAATTAAAAGAAATTATTGCTAAAAGCGGGAAAGCCGCAAGGGTAATAGCTAAAGTTGAAAAACCGGAAGCTATTGATAACATTGATGAAATTATTGCCGCTACAGATGGCGTAATGGTAGCCCGTGGCGATCTTGGAGTTGAAATGCCTTTGGAAGAAGTGCCATTGCTGCAGAAGATGATAGCCCGCAAATGCCGCGCTGCATCAAAACCGGTAATTGTTGCAACCCAGATGCTGGAGTCAATGATTACTACCCCGCGCCCAACCCGTGCCGAGGTTAATGACGTTGCCAACTCTGTATTGGATGGCGCCGATGCTGTGATGCTAAGCGGTGAAACATCTGTTGGTGAGTTCCCGGTGATAGTTATTGAAACTATGGCCAAAATTGTACGCAACGTTGAAGAGTTAGGTTATAACTTTAATTCATCTAAAGAAGTAAACTCTGATCCTGCATCGCCAGATTACCTGAGCAATACAGTTTGTGAGTCGGCAGTTCACCTTGCACAAAACAGCAATGCGGTAGGTATTGTATCTATGACAACTTCTGGTTACACCGCGTTCCAGATCTCGAGCCACAGGCCTAAAGCAAGTACTTACATATTTACAGCCAACAAGCAATTACTAAACGCGCTTAGCCTTGTTTGGGGAGTACGTTCTTTTTACTACGATAGATTGAATAGTACCGACGAAACAATCAGCGATGTAAATAACATACTGAAAGCAGCAGACTTAATTAAATCAGGTGATGTAGTGATAAATACAGCTGCAACGCCAATTATTAAACAAGGTAAAACTAATATGCTTAAAGTAAGCGTTATTGAATAATTATAAAATTTTAGCTTAATGTAAAAGCGGGTTGTGCAAATGCATAACCCGCTTTTTATTTTGATGGCAGCCAGCTAATTAGCCTATAAAAAACTGCTGGCTAACAATTTTTCCGTTTTCAACTTTATAAACACAAACCTCTTCAACTAATTTATTTTCCTGTCCCTTAAGTGTGAAACTCATAGAAAAAATTAAACTGAAGTAGCTTCCTGCAAAAATCGCTTCGGATACTTTGATATCATGGATTTCTACTTTTGCAAGAAATTGATTTTCATATTCAATCAGCTTATGAAGACCAACTATTGGCTCGTTTTTATTATTCGGATCAATGCTTACTGCATTGTCAGCAAATAATTCGGTATATGCTTCAACAAATTTAAGCTCGTTACATAATGAAGCTAAGCGATTGGCAATTTCTGGTATCGTGTTCATTTTTTTTGAAAGTTTGTGTTATAATACTAATCAACGGTAATACTATATGAATGTTTACAACCTGCAATATATAAAGGCAAAGAATGATATAGAAATGATATAACACGTAACGGGGGGCTAAAACAAAAAAACAGCGATGAGTAATCCCCATCGCTGTTTTTGATATAGTTAATATCTATTTCTTATTCGTTTTCAATAGCCGAAAATACTTCCAGCAGAATATTCCACTTTTTTGACTGAGCATCAATTTCCCAGATGCGTACATAGTTGTAGTTACCCACTACATTGCCTTTGGTAATACGTGCATGACCATAGCTGTAAGCCAGATCATTACTCACAGAACGACCGGCATCAGTGGTTTCGGCAGATATGGTGATGGCCTGGTTATTGATAAATTTCATGATCACATCGGGCCCGGTCATTGGTTCAAACCCGGGGAAGTAGTAACGCCCCTCCGGACTTAAAAACTCCTTGTAACTGGCCAATGCAGATATGGTTAACGAGTGGTTGAATATTTTATCGGTGTTTACAATAACACTTTTAGCTGTAAAGGGATCCTTGCTCGGCGCAGATTTTATGGTAGCATCGGGCTCTTTAAAATCAGTTACCGCTTGTTCTTCCGGTTCGGGGTGTTGTATGCCCAGGTCAATCAGCAGCTTTAATTTATTATTGTCGTCAGCATCAATCCGCCAGATAGAAACATAATCGCCGTAAACTTTGTCATCCTCCGTTTTGCCATTTTGGTAAACATAGGGACCGGCAGTAAAGGCAAGATCGCCATTGGCAGATATGCGGGCAAATTTTGGCTGCCAGCTTAGCTTGCCGGCTTGCTTATCAATTTTATTATAAAAATCGGTTATTTTAACGGCATCGGGTTTAAATACAATACCATCTGGAGCTGCAACGGCTAAAAAGCCATCTTTTATACCTTTACGTTCAACTAATTTATTGAAAGCCTCTTCGGCTGAAACAACTTTACTTACTTTAACCGGTGCTGTTTGCGCTAAGGCAAAAATGCCATAACTCATAAATGTGGCGGCTAATAATATTTTCTTCATATTTTAATAAGATATTGGGAGGAGCAATTTAATGATAAATTTTAAGTTGGTTAGGCAATTGCAAATCGCGCTAAATATGGATAGTTTTATGCAATTGCATGTAACCTGTAAACGGAAACCATCATATTAAATTGTGGAGGGGCTATGTTTAACCTATAAAAATTGCTGCTCAATGTGTTCATTTGTTGTATAGTTTCATAGTAGCTTTGGTACTTAAAAAGCCTTTTGCTACTAATTAAGAATATTTAACCCAATAATATGCATAATGTTTTGTTTAAAAACCTTGTTATGCTTTTAGTGTATAAAATTACGTTATTATGAAAATATCTTTTTTTGGTTTTTGCATAGCTGGCTTGCTGGTAAATTGTTTTAGTGCAAAAGCACAAACGCAAATGCTAAATGATAACCAGGGCAAGCCTGTTATGGAGCAAAATTATATTGATGTTGAAGGCAGCCCATATCTTGTGCCAAACTGGTTTCCGGGTAAAGTTAACCTGGTTAGCGGTAAAACGATGCTGGCAAAACTTAAATATGATTTGATAAAAGATGAACTTTTATTTCAAAGCCCGCGGGATTCATTGGCCCTGGCTTTTGTTGAACCTGTAAGAGGCTTTAGCTTTGATACCTTTGGAATACCAGAGAGCAATCTTTTACCCCTGGTATTCAGCAGTGGCTACCCGGCTGTTGATGAACAAACACCTGCGTCGTTTTACCAGGTAATTGCCGATGGCAAAGTCAAAGTTTTAAAGCGCTATAAAAAGATAATTCACTCAGATCAGGTTTTTAACTCAGCAACCGTAACCAAAACTTTTGCGTTAAAGGATGTTGTTTATTATTTGTTGATAAATGATAAGATCGCCAGGATAAAACCCGGCTCAAAAGCGATCCTTACTGCTCTAAATGATAAAGCGGAGAAGATGCAAGCCTATATTAAAAATGCCAAGGTTGATTATAAAAGCGATACTGATCTGGCTAAGCTGTTTAATTATTATAACTCGCTGTAAGGTAAGATGCACGAAGAAAGAAAAAGCAGCCAGGGTTATTTAATATGCCGGCATATCAAAGGGCACATCATCCGGGAGTAATTTATGTACTATACTTATAATTAGTATATTGCTGCCAAGTCAATCTTAATTTCTTTTACCTTATCATAATGATCTTGAAAAAGTACTTACTCTACCTGCTTTTTTTAGCTGCTGTAACATCGTCCTGCAAAAAAAACTCAAGCCCAACTCCCGTCAATAATGTGGATACTGCCGGCTTAAATGTGTACATAGCAGGTTCTACAATTGCAGCCAATGGTTATGTTGTGGCGACTTATTGGAAAAATGGGGTAGCAACAGTGCTTCCAAATGCAAATCCATCCCAGGTTTATGCTATTGCGGTACAAGGAACTGATGTGTATGCAGCGGGATATTATTATTCAAATAATGCTCCTGTTGCCGTTTATTGGAAAAACGGCATTTCTGTTGAAATTGCTATCAAACCGTCAAAAACATATGCGAATGCAATTGCGGTAAATGGCTCAGATGTATATTTGGCCGGTAGCACGCTCAATGAAAAGACCGGCAGACAAGAGGCAACTTATTGGAAAAACGGAATGACCACAAAGCTTCAGGATCAATCTTTAGGTTCAAATGCTTTTGGAATTGCGCTAAAGGGAAATGATGTATATATAGCTGGCTATATAGATTTACCAGGAATGGCAAGTAGGGCTGCCTACTGGAAAAATGGAGTTCCTGTCATACTTCCGCAAGGAGATGCACTATGGTCTTCTGCCTACGGGATCGCGATAAAAACAACGAC
This sequence comes from Mucilaginibacter sp. P1_A3, assembly GCF_056406855.1. Classification (NCBI taxonomy): domain Bacteria; kingdom Pseudomonadati; phylum Bacteroidota; class Sphingobacteriia; order Sphingobacteriales; family Sphingobacteriaceae; genus Mucilaginibacter; species Mucilaginibacter sp. P1_A3. The sequence continues at coordinate 172,935 of NZ_JBFTZJ010000015.1, read as the reverse complement.
ATTTACATAATAGGAAATGCAACATCGCATTCCGGAGAAAAGAACGGGGCCAAATATTGGAAAAATGAAGTAATTAATTCTCTCGCAGACACCCTTCAAGGCTCAGGGCCCTTGGGGCTCGCTTTTCATGCGGATGATATTTTTATAGCGGGATACAAACAAATATCCACGGACGTATTTGCCCCAACATATTGGCAAAATGGTGTAGCCAAGACACTAAATTACCCTCTTCCGTACGGAAGCGCTTCAATGGCGACAGGCCTCGCATTTAAAGGGGATGACTTATATGTAATTGGAAATGCTTTGAGTGGAACCGCTGCTTATTGGAAAAATGGCACACCTACACAACTTAAGGGAAATGGAGATAAGGGAGCTTTCGCGCTTGGTATAACCATTAAATAACCTATTATTTGTTAAAGTCTTCCTGCTGTCTTATCTATCTTCTAACCTCTTAACCCAATTCTACGCCCTCGTATCATTCCCGTTATAGATGCTCAGATAACTTTCATAGCGCGATAGTTCAATCTCACCTTCTTCCAACGCCTCCAGCACAGCGCAGCCGGGCTCGTTAATATGCCGGCAGTTATTAAAGCGGCATTGATTCATGCGGGAGCGCATCTCAGGGAAAAAGTGGCTTAGTTCCTGTTTTTCTATGTCGATAACACCCAGTTCGCGAATGCCGGGAGTATCTATAATGAATCCGCCTTGTGGCAGTTCAAACATTTCGGCAAAGGTAGTGGTGTGCATTCCCTTATCGCTCCACTCAGATACCATATTGGTACGCAGGTCGAGACTGGGCAGCAAGGCGTTGATCAGGCTTGATTTTCCTACACCCGAGTGGCCGGAGAACAAGGTCACTTTATCCTTTAACAACTCCTGTACCTGATCAATATTGGTGCCTTCTATGGCCGATACCTCAAAGCATGGGTAACCAATTTTTTCATATACAGCTTTATAGTCGGCCAGTATTTCCAGTCCTTCATCACTAAACAGGTCGAGTTTGTTGAAAATCAATCTTGCAGGAATGTCATAGGCTTCGGCTGTTACCAAAAAGCGATCAATAAACCCTAAAGAAGTACGTGGCGAGGCCAGGGTTACTACCAGCAAAGCCTGATCAAGATTGGCGGCAATGATCTGCGCCTGCTTGCTCAGGTTAATGGCCTTGCGGATAATGTAGTTTTTACGCTGATGCAGTTTGGTGATCACGCCGCTTTGCTGCTCGGGCTCCATTTCAAACTCCACTACATCGCCTACAGCTACTGGGTTGGTGGTGGTGATGCCGTGCATCCTGAACTTTCCTTTTATCCGGCAATCAATCCTTTCCCCGTCGGGTGTTTGCACCTGGTACCAGCTTCCGGTCGATTTTATAAGTAATCCCTGCATATCAGCCTCAAAAGTAACAAATACATCGCTTTAATTTGTCATTGCTTTATTTAGCGCCGCAATGCTTGCCTGTACAGCGCTATTCATCGCTGCAAGATATTTTCTGATCATACCGCGATTGATGTTCATAGAAGTAATTAAACCAATATGCTTTTGCTTATACAGTTTGATCAGGTAATCTGGATCATTTTGGTAACCTATAGCATTAACAACACCATTTTTGGGCCTGAAATGAATATTGAACATTTTGTATGTGTAGCCATTATTTCTGCAATTTATTTGCACAGAAACAACCGCGTAAAACGGAATGCTTATTAACCCCGGCGTAACATTGTACAATAAAATGCCCTGGGCCACAACACTGCCTTTAATATTTTTGCCCTGTATGGTATCGGGCTGGTGATCTGCATAATAGCTGTTGAACCATTTTTTGGCCATACTATCTAACATGATACTATCGCGACCCTGTACAATAATACTATCAGTATAAACCAGCTTGTTGTTAATTGTAGGCAGCTTGTAAATCAGGCTGTCATTTCCCTGTTGAGCAAAGCCCGGTGCAGTTATCAGCAATAGCAATATAACCAGTAAAAGTTTATTCATCATTTTGGGTAATTATAGTTAAAATCATATAGATCAGTACTTGTTTTTTATAAAAAGCAAAATAATGCTTGCTAATTAGAAAACATCTATTAACTTTGTCGACATTAAATATGACAATTAACAACACCATTATTACATCTATTATTACCATCGGCAAAATTACCGGGGGAAGATAATCGTATGGTGTAAAACATAAAAGAAACCAAATGAAAGCCTTCCTCCGCAAAGAGGAAGGCTTTTTTATTAAATATTGATTACTAAACCCAACAATGAAAGTTTTAAAATTCGGTGGCACATCTGTAGGATCAGCGGCAAGCATCCAAACCCTTTTAAACATATTAAAGGATGAAGTTAAAAATGAAGACAAACCGGTAGTTGTATTATCGGCAATGGGCGGGGTAACCAACCTGCTGGCTTCAATGGCCGAAGATGCCGCCAATGGTAAAGAATTTACCGCGTCGCTTGCCGAGCTGGAAAGACGCCACTTTGAAGTGGTGAAAACCCTGCTTGATGTACAAAATCAAAACCCGGCCTTTACCCGCTTAAAAATACATTTTAACCAGTTAGAGGAATTATTGCAGGGCATATTAACCCTAAGGGAGCTTACCCCCAAAACCCGCGACCAGGTGTTAAGTTATGGCGAACGCTGCTCAACCATTATGGTGAGCAAAATTGCCGCCCAGCATTTTAAAGAGGTATTGTATGTTGATGCCGCCGATGTAATTAAAACCGACAGCGCTTTTGGTAACGCTAAGGTGAACACCGACCTTACCGAAATGCTGATCCGTAACCTGCAGCAGGAAAATAAAGATAAAATACTTTTCGTAACCGGCTTTATTGCGGGTAACGATGCCGGGCAAACCACAACCTTAGGTCGTGGAGGCTCAGATTATACCGCCGCTATATTTGGTGCGGCGTTAAATGCCAAAGAGATCCAGATATGGACAGATGTTAACGGGATGATGACCGCCGATCCGCGGATGGTTAAAAAAGCCTTCTCTTTAACCGAACTTACTTATACCGAAGCGATGGAACTTTCGTACTTCGGCGCCAAGGTGATCTATCCGCCAACCATGATCCCGGCTTTTTTAAAGAAGATCCCTATCGTTATAAAAAATACTTTCGAGCCGGAGTTTGAAGGCACCGTGATCCGTCATAACTGCAAGGCATCCAACTTGCCAATCAAAGGCATCTCCTCTATCAACAATATCAGCATCCTTAATTTAGAAGGCAGCGGCATGGTTGGTAAATCAGGCTTTAGTGGTCGTTTATTCTCACTATTGGCAAGGGAGCAAATCAATATCATCCTTATCACCCAATCATCATCAGAGCATAGCATCACCTTCGCGGTACAGCCGCAGGATACCGAGCGCGCCAAACTGGTGATAGAACAGGAGTTTGAACTGGAGCTTTTAGCCAAAAAACTGGAGCACCTGGTTATCGAAAAAAACCTGGCCATATTAGCTGTAGTAGGCGAAAATATGAAACAAACTCCTGGAATGTCGGGCAAGTTGTTTCACTCATTAGGCCGTAATGGCGTTAACGTAAGAGCTATCGCCCAGGGATCATCAGAGTATAATATCTCGGTGATCATCTCGGCACAAGATCTTTCAAAAGCATTAAACGCGGTACACGATGCATTTTTTGTACAGTTAACCAAAACACTACATGCTTTTTGTTTAGGTACCGGTAACATTGGTAAAACCCTGTTTAACCAACTGAAAGCGCATACCGAATATTTAAAAGATAATAACGGCATCCAGGTAAAAATTGCAGGTATCAGCAATACCCGCAAAATGACCTTTAACAGTGATGGCGTGTCGTTGGATACCTGGCAAAATGATCTGGAATCTTCGCCATACCAGGCCGATCTGCAGGAGTTCATCAACAGGATGAAAGAAATGAACCTGCCTAACTGTGTATTTATTGATAACACCGCCAGCCCCGTACCGGTAGGTTTTTACGAGGAAGTTTTTAAAGCAAACATCTCGGTTATTACCTGCAATAAAATAGGTAACTCGGCCAGTTACAAACAATACCGCACATTTAAAGATACCGCTCGTAGCCATGGTGTTGATTTCTTTTATGAAACCAACGTTGGCGCAGGCTTACCTATCATTAACACGCTAAAAAACCTGATGAACAGCGGCGATAGGGTGCAGCGCATCGAGGCTATCCTATCGGGAACCATATCATTCATCTTTAATAACTTTAAAGGTGATGCCAATTTTCACGATGTGGTAAAAGAAGCGCAGGAAAAGGGCTATACAGAACCAGATCCGCGCGATGACCTGAGCGGGAAAGATTTTATGCGCAAAATGCTCATTCTTGCCCGTGATGCCGGTTACGCTATGGAAGAAGCCGATGTGGAGATTGAAAGCGTATTGCCAAAAGCCAGTCTTGAAGCCAAATCGGTTGATGATTTTTACGCCACCCTTAAAACCGAAGACGCCCACTTTACCAGGCTGAAAGAACAGGCCGAAAAAGATGGTAAGGTATTGCGTTATATAGGCAAGCTGGAAGATGGCAAAGTAACCATCACCCTGCAAATGGTTGATGAAAACCATCCATTCTACATGCTATCGGGGAGTGATAACATTATATCGTTCACTACCGATAGGTACAGGGAACGCCCCCTGGTAGTAAAAGGCCCCGGCGCAGGTGCCGAAGTTACCGCTGCCGGTGTATTTGCTGATCTGATAAATTTGGGCGCAAATTAAGAGCCCCCCCCCGGCCCCCTAAAGGGGGAGGAATAGTTTGATATGAAATGGGCATAGCCCCCTAACCCCCTAAAGGGGGAATAAAAGTTTGATAGAAATGGAAAATAAGATAGAAGATTTAACAACAGCCCCATCTTTGGCACCCCCTTCAGGGGGCGGGGGGGGCATTCACGTTTTTGCTCCGGCCACTGTTGCTAATGTGGTATGCGGTTTTGACGTGCTCGGCTTCGCGGTAAATGAACCGGGCGACGAAGTGATTATGCGGATGACCAATAAACCCGGCATCACCATCAGTAAAATTACCGGTGATGATGGGCGTTTACCAATGGATCCGGCTAAAAATACGGTGAGCGTGAGCGTACAACATTATTTGCAAAGCGTTGGCCGTACCGATATTGGGCTGGATATTGAACTGCACAAGAAAATGCCGATAGGCAGCGGACTTGGTTCAAGCTCGGCAAGTACGGTTGCGGGCTTGTTCGCCATCAAAACCTTATTGGGCGATGATAGCGATCCGGCTAAACTATTACCCTTCGCTATGAAGGGCGAAGAAATGGCTTGCGGTCATGGTCACGCAGATAATGTTGCGCCTGCTCTTTTGGGTGGCTTTGTATTGATCCGTAGCTATGAACCCCTGGATGTAGTGCGCCTGCCTCACCCCGCCGGTTTGTATTGCGCCATTGTGTTTCCAGATGTAGATGTACCTACGAGGGAAGCCCGCCAGATTATCCGTAAAAACATCCAGATGAAGGATGCTGTAACCCAGTGGGGTAACATTGCCGGATTGGTAAGCGGTTTATTCATGAACGACATTGACCTGATAGGCCGTAGCATGAAGGACGTTTTGGTTGAACCAGTACGCTCCATGCTAATACCCGATTTTTACAAAATGCGCGAAATGGCCATGGAGCTTGGCGCGGTAAGTTTCGGTATCTCCGGATCGGGCCCCTCTGTTTTCGCTTTTACTAAAGATGAAGACACAGCTAAACGAATTACTGAAAGACTACAAAAGCATTTAACCGGGTTAAAAATTGGCTCCAATGGCTATGTATCAACTATAAATGATGCAGGGCCTAAGGTGCTGGGGTAGCCCCACCCAAACCCTCTCCGCTGGCAAGCGGAAGGGCTTAAAAAAAGCAAAATGACCTAACCCACCGTCATTGCGAGGTACGAAGCAATCCCGAACTACACAGAGAAACGCGCATAGTTGACCTGCACATAGGGGATTGCTTCGTACCTCGCAATGACGGGTGGGAAGAACAGAAATTATAAATCCGAAATCGAAATTCCGAAATCCGAAATCAAAAAAATGAAACTCTACAGTACCAACAACATCCAATCAGAAGTATCTTTTAAAGACGCGGTTTTTAACAGCATGCCGCAGGATAAAGGTTTATATATGCCTATCAGCATCCCGCCTTTAGATGATGATTTTATCAATAACCTGGATAAATATTCTTTACCGGAGATTGCTTACCGCGTAGCTAAAAACCTTTTGGGCGATGCCATGCCTGCTGATGATCTGAAAGCTTTAATAGATGATGCTATCAACTTTGATGCACCGGTTGTAAAGCTGGATGACAACGTACACGTACTGGAACTTTTTCACGGACCATCACTGGCTTTTAAGGATTTTGGCGCCCGTTTCATGAGCCGCGTAATGAGCTATTTTTTAGAGGACGGCGAAAAGCAGCTGGATGTATTGGTAGCCACAAGCGGCGATACAGGTGGTGCGGTTGCATTGGGCTTTTTAGGCGTACCCAACACAAGGGTTACTATCCTGTATCCTAAGGGCAAGGTAAGTGGCGTGCAGGAACAACAGCTTACAACCAACGGTCAAAACATCCGTGCATTGGAAATTGACGGTACTTTTGATGATTGCCAGGCCCTGGTTAAACAAGCCTTCACCGATGCCGAATTGAATGAGGAGTTCCGCTTAACATCAGCCAACTCTATCAATATAGCACGGTTAGTGCCGCAAACTTTTTATTATTTTAACGCTTATGCGCAGCTGTTAAGGCAGGGCGTTAAAAAAGTAATATTTTCTGTACCAAGTGGCAATTTTGGCAATATTGGCGCGGGTTTACTGGCCTGGAAGATGGGCCTGCCTGTTGAAAAATTTATAGCTGCTACTAATGCCAATGATACTGTGCCCGAGTTTTTAAAAACGGGTGTTTATCAGCCAAAGCCATCAGTAGCAACCTTATCAAACGCCATGGACGTGGGCAACCCAAGCAACTGGGTACGTATTGCCGATCTATTTAAGGCTGATATGGACGAGCTGAATAAATTAGTGGTAGGTTTTACCTACAATGATGATGAAACATTAAAAGCCATTAACTGGGTATTTGATACTTATGATTATGTGGTTTGTCCGCATACTGCTATAGCCTGGCAGGCCTTAACCGATTATCAGCACGATCATAGCAGTGCCGATACTGCAGGTGTATTTTTAGCAACCGCGCATCCGTGCAAGTTTCCTGATGTTTTTAGTGAGGAAATAGCCGCTAAAATAGATGTGCCGGAGCAGGTAAAAGAACTGGAATCAAAAACCAAACTGGCAATAGCCCTAAGTAAAGATTTTGAAGATTTTAAGGGGTATTTGCTGAACGCGAAATAAGCCGTTTTTTTTATAACTTTTTCGACTTACGAAGTTTTTGGGTGGGGTAGTTTTCAATGGGGCTATTGAAAAACAAGTATCCCCAATTAAACTTCGTAAGTTTTATTATTCATGGTTATATTTGATCTGTAAAATCTATATCAATGCTCAACAAAAATACCATCGCTCTGCTTTGCTTAATAATCCTGGCAGTTACTGCTTGTAAACGGAACCGAAAATTTGATCGGGATAACTGGAACGAGGGGGATGGATTAACATTTAGCTATCGGGAACTAATGGTGGATGATTTACTAAAAAATTACAAACTTAAAGGTTTAAAGTACCAGGAGGTAGTTCATTTACTGCACCGACCGCAACAAAGCGACACGGCTCAAATGACCTATGAAATAACAGAGATATACAAACCTGGCAAACCACGGTATGTTAAGCAACTTATCCTGTCTATGAAAGATTCTGTGGTAACTGATGTTAAAATTTACGAGCATACTGATAAAAAATGATCAATACCATCATATTCGACCTCGGTGCAGTTTTGATTGACTGGAACCCGCATTATGTATATCGTACCATATTTGATGACGAGCAGGAAATGAAAAACTTTTTGGCTACGGTTTGCACATCCGATTGGAATGAGGAGCAGGATGCCGGTCGTTCCTTACATGAAGGTACCGAACTGCTTATTGCCCAATTCCCGGAGCATGAGGCAAACATCCGGGCTTTTTACGGCCGGTGGGTTGAAATGCTTGGCGAGCCTTTTCACGGCACGGTTGAGGTTTTTAAACAGTTAAAAGAGAGCAAGAAATACAAGATATATGCACTCACCAACTGGTCGGCAGAAACTTTTCCGTTTGCTGTGGCGCGTTTTGATTTTTTAGACTGGTTTGATGGGGTGGTGGTATCTGGTACCGAAAAAATGCGCAAGCCAGCCCCTGAGTTTTACCAGGTACTGCTTGATCGTTATAATGTAAAGCCCGAAGATGCTTTATTTATTGATGATAATTATCGCAATGTTTTAGCTGCAGAAAAAGAAGGGATTAAAAGTATTCACTTTAAATCGGCGGATGAACTGGCAACGGAATTGAAAGAGCTTGGGATTTTGTAATTGATATGGTATTTGTATTGCGCAATTAAGTCGATGTACCCCGTAGGGGTTACCTGTTTGTAGCAAAACAACACGAAATGAGATTTTGCGCCGTAGGTGCAACCTAAATATGGAAGGGTAGCCCATCCCGGGCAAAAGAATTAATAGGGATGATTCTACAAACAGTTAGATCCTAACGGAGCAGAATTTTAGTTCCGTGTAATCTAAAGGTCAATCATACCGTAATCAAACTCCGGACTAAAGGTATACCTGAGTTGAACCAGGCCGGTTGAAAATTGTTCGCTGCCAAGAAACATCAGTTTGGTACGATCTTTAACGATGAACAGCGGTTTGCCTGCACCTAAAATTACCGGATGAACAGACAATATAAACTCATTAATCTGCCGTTGCTCTATAAATGCCGAAATTAATTGAGCGCCGCCAAATAACCAGATGTTACCACCCGGTTGATGTCTGATCTCTTCTACACGTTTTTTAAAATCTGCCCGGCGAATAATTTCTGAATTGCCCGGCACCGTTGTCAGCGTATCCGAAAAAACATACATTTTAAGAGTTCCGAATAACTCTGGCCCCGCGTTCATGAGTATTTCATAACTTTTACGGCCAAGGAAAATGGCATCGGCATTGTTCAGGAAATCCGACATCCCGTAATCCTGATCGGTAAGGCACCAATCATATTCGCCGTTTGGTCCTTCAATAAAACCATCGAGGCTCATGGCCAGATTTAAAACTACTTTCCGCATACTAATAGGTATGATTATTCTTCGCCCTGGTGTTTATCTTTCCATTGTTTGCTGAATGATTTATCGGCAACATCCGGCATTTCTCTTAAATGGCCCCAGGTGCTTTTAAAGAAGAACCGGAGTAAGAAGTTTTTCATTTTGCCGCCAAAAAAATCGGTAAGGTTACGTTTAAGCATACCTTTTTTCCAGATGGCCCAGCCCCAGCGCTCTTTATTAGTAACAAAACCCTGGTTAACGGCATCGCGGCGATTAAGCAACAGCATTTTATGGATATCTATTTTTACCGGGCAAACTTCGGTGCAGCTGCCGCAAAGGCTTGATGCATAGCTAAGGTGTTTAAACTCCTCCATGCCATTGGTATGTGGAGTAATAACGGAGCCAATTGGTCCGCTATAGGTTATATTGTAGGTATGGCCCCCGATATTTTGATAAACCGGGCACACATTAAGGCAAGCCCCGCAACGGATGCAATATAATCCCTGGCGCTGTTCCTTTTGGGCAAGCAGGTTGGTGCGGCCATTATCAATCAACACCACATACATCTCCTCGGGTCCATCGGTTTCATTTGGCTGGCGCGGACCACTTAAAATGGTGTTATATACCGTAAGATTTTGTCCTGTACCGTGGGTAGATAGCATAGGCCAAAATAAATCCAGATCTGTAATTGACGGAATGATTTTTTCAATACCCGCCACCACAATATGTACCCTGGGGAAGGTGGTGCATAAGCGCGCGTTACCCTCATTTTCGCTGATGGCAATACTGCCGGTATCAGCCAGCAAAAAGTTGGCTCCTGTTATACCCACGTCGGCTTGTAAATATTTATCACGAAGCAGCTCCCTGGCTTTTAAAGTAAGCTGCTCTGGTGTTGCATCAAGCGGACTGCCAAAACGCTCATGAAACAGTTTGGCAATATCCTCTTTACTGAGGTGCATAGCCGGCGTAACAATATGGTAAGGAGCCTGCCCTAAAAGCTGAACTATGTATTCACCAAGGTCGGTTTCTAATGATTCGATATGGTTCTCCTTCAAAAATTCATTCAAATGAATTTCCTCGGTAACCATTGATTTTGATTTTACTACGGTTGTGGCTTTTGCCTTCTGGATGATGTTCAGGATTTCGCGATTGGCTTCTTCGGCATCATTAGCCCAGATCACCTTGCCGCCGCGGCGCTGAAAATTGGCTTCAAACTCCGGTAAAAACTTATCCAGGTTTTCCATCACTTTCCACTTGATCACGTGCCCTTTCTTTTTGGCATTATCCAGATTAATGATCCTTGAAAGTCCGCTTGATGCAGCCGCGTTGTATTTATCAATACTGTTATTGATAATACGGCGGTGATCTACATCAAATGCCTTTTCTTCCGAGGCAACCAAAAATTCTTCGGCAGTGCTTCCCATATATGCGAATTTAGGTTTTTTTGTGAGAAGTTGTTTAGTTGAATGGTTGATTAGGTTAGATTAAATTATTGGGGGTTCAAGGTTTGAAATAAAAAGAGGCGCAAATATTGCGCCTCCTGGTAGTATTTATTGCTCTTTAAATTCAATCAACCATTCACCTATTTTGATGGTGGTGTTACGTCTATCACCGGTTTTTTATCGCGGTTAGCTAATTCCCAACCTGTGTAAAATACCAATTGCGTACGTTTTGCCAATAATGGGAAGTTGATCTTGCTCACCTCATCACCTGGCTGGTGATAATCGGCATGCACACCGTTGAAGTAAAATATGATGGGTACACCATGCTTGGCGAAGTTGTAATGATCGCTGCGGTAGTAAAACCTGTTAGGATCATTAGGATCATCATATTTGTAATCCAATTTTAGTTTGGTGTAGGTATCATTCGCTTTTTCGCCAATGTCATGCAGGTCTTTACTCAGCATGGCCGAACCTATAGAGTAAACATAGTTTGCAGAATCGGGTTTGCCAATATATTCTTCACCCACACGGCCTATCATATCAATATTAAGATCGGTAATGGTGTTAGCCAACGGGTAAACCGGATGATCAGTATAGTATTCAGAACCTAACAATCCTTTTTCTTCGCCTACGTTACCTAAAAACAGCACACTGCGGCGCGGGCCATGGCCATCTTTTTTTGCCTGCGAAAATGCACGGGCAATTTCAAGGATGCCTGTTGTACCAGATCCGTCATCATCGGCACCATTGTTTACTTTATCTTTTCCATCGGGGTTTAAGCCAATGTGATCATAGTGTGCAGAAAATACCAATACTTCATCTTTTAAATCGGTACCGGGCATAAATCCAACCACATCAACCGCTTTCACAGCAGTTTGTTCATTGGCGTATGCAGCTACAAAATCTACTTTTGCAGTTACAACCGGAGTTTTAGCAGCAGCCGCCTTTAAATCAGCAAATGTTTTCCCGGTTGATTTAATCAGCTCATCGGCCATAGCAGTGGTGATGTGTAATGCTCCGGCAATCTTAGGCGCTCCGGCTTCCTCCTTAATAGTTAAACGAGGGCTGGCAATACTTTTGCCGTAACGTTTAAGCAAATTTGTTAAATCGCCATTTGCCGCCAAAATAAGCGAAGGGTTTTTGCTTTGCAGATTTTTTAATATTTGCAGGCGCGCTGTACCCATGCGCACAGAGGTATTTGGAGTTTTACCCGCCTCTGGCTTATCTTCATTTATCCACAATACAACCTTATTGGTTAAATCTGTACTGCCTAATTCGCTATCGGTACCAAAGCCAACAAATACAAACCCGGCTGCTTTTATGTTATTATCAGGAATTGTACCATTCGGGAAAAAATCCTGTCCCAACGCAAATGGCTTTCCGTTAATGGTAAGTGTTGTTACTTTTAAAGCGTTTTGCACCAACGGTACATCAAAAAAGTACGATCCTTTTACGGGGGCTTGCAGACCTAATCTTTTAAATTCGGCAGCAATGTAATTGGCTGCTTTTTCGGCACCGGGCTTACCGGTTTCGCGGCCTTCAAATTCGTCAGAGGCTAAAATGCTCAAATGTTTTTTGGCATCCTCGGCGCTGATGAGTTTTGCGTACTTCATCGCCGTGGGGTTTTGTTGCGCGCAGGCATTTGCCGCAACAACAGCAGAGAGCGCAAGTAATGTGATTTTTTTCATTTATGATAATAATTAAGTCAGTTTCTTTTTAGTTCAGGATTGATGGCTTACAGATCATAGCTTTGTGCTTTAAGCCTTTGGCTTTATGCTTTTTCCTTTGTCCAAAAATCTTTTGTCCGCTCTCAGCAAGCCATTTTTCCTACTCTTGTAGCGTGCCTGCCGCCTTCAAAGTCGGTATTGAAAAATGCGTTCACGATTTTTTGAGCTTCATCAATACTGATAAAGCGAGCGGGAATACAAACGATATTGGCATTATTGTGGCTACGGGCCAGTATGGCCAGCTCCTCGTTCCAGCAGATTGCCGCACGGATGCCCTGGTGTTTGTTGGCCGTTATGGCAACCCCATTGGCGCTGCCGCAAACTAGTACGCCAAGATCGCATTCGCCACTTTCAACTGCAGATGCTACAGGATGTGCAAAGTCGGGATAATCAACAGAGGCGCTTGAATAAGTTCCGAAATCTGTTAGCTGATCTGCAGGGATCTCTGCGGATAAAGCCTGTTTATAATCAAAGCCGGCATGATCGGCACCAATGGCAATTTTAAGCCCTTCTTTCATCGTACAAAAATATCTTTTTGCAAATGTGCAAAATTAGGATGATAGATGCACGGATTTCAGGGAAGCAGATTGTAATTATGAGGATTGTTACAATGATGGGGATGAAGTTTAAAAAAACTTTTGTCATCCTGAACGCAGTGAAGGATCTAATCGCAGAATTACAGAGCGAAGAAGCATAGCGAGTAACAGATCCTTCGCTATGCTCAGGATGACAAACATTTTTTGTTCACGTCATCACGATGACGTGAACAAAAAAACTTCTTATACCACCTTATCCTTACACTTCTCAATCACTTCCATGTAGTAGTTTTCGTAAAGCGGCAATATGGTGGCCAAATCAAATTGCTTGGCGCGGGCAAGGGCGTTTTCTTTAAAAGTTTCCAGGCGGGCTTCATCTTCCAGGATATAGATCGCACTTTCGCCCATACCTTCTACATCGCCTACATCTTTCAGGAAACCTGTTTCACCGTCAATATTAAGTTCGGGTAAACCACCCGCATTACTGCTGATTACAGGTACTTTACAAGCCATAGCTTCTAAAGCGGCCAAACCAAAACTTTCTGATTGTGATGGCATCAGGAAAAGGTCGGCTACGGATAATATCTCTTCAATAGCGTCCTGTTTACCTAAAAAGCGTACGTTATCGGTAACACCAAGATCACGGCAAAGTTGCTCACAGCCAGAGCGTTCTGGTCCATCGCCCACCATTAATAGCTTTGACGGGATTTTTTTAACCACTTTGGCAAATATTTTAACCACGTCTTCGGTACGTTTTACCTTACGGAAGTTGGAGGTATGTACCAATATTTTTTCGCCCGAGGGTGCTATTGCTTTTTTGAAGTGATCTTTTGCTTTAAGGCTGAAACGGTTCAGATCGATAAAATTAGGGATCACTTTAATATCGTTCTCTATCTCAAAAAACTTGTAGGTATCTTCTCTAAGATTTTCAGACACGGCGGTTACCCCGTCGGATTTATTGATGGAGAAGGTAACTACCGGTTTAAAGGTATGGTCTTTACCAACCAGTGTAATATCGGTGCCGTGCAGCGTGGTAACCACAGGGATATAAATACCGTAGGTCATCAATATTTGCTTGGCCATAAATGCAGCCGAAGCATGCGGGATAGCGTAATGAACGTGCAATACATCCAGCTTTTCAAAACGCACTACATCTACCAAACGACTTGCCAGTGCAAGCTCATAGGGTGGAAAATCAAACAGGGGATAATTACTTACCGATACCTCGTGATAAAACAGGTTTTCGGAAAAAAGGTCAAGCCTCGCGGGTTGGTTATAGGTAACAAAATGTACCTGGTGACCGCGGTCAGCAAGGCCTTTACCAAGTTCTGTAGCAACAACCCCGCTTCCGCCAAAGGTTGGATAGCAAACGATTCCGATTTTCATTTATGCGTTATAATTCGATGCAAGTTTAACAGCAATTTATTGTAAATGTGTTAACACTGTGTAAAATGATTTAACTTCGTTAAGTTACTTTTAACAATCAATTACCTACAAATAACACCAGTCATGAGCAATGCTATCAATTTAAAAATCAATGCTATACAGCACATAGGCATACCGGTAACTAACCTTGCCGCATCGCAGCTATTTTACGGCCGGCTTGGGTTTAGCAACGTTATGGAAGCTCCGTTTAATGATAACGGCGGCACCGGCACCTGCGTTATGATGCAGCGCGATAATATGATTATGGAGCTATACCAACTGCCCGAAGCCGGGCTTGCGCAGATCAGGTCGAGAAGTAATGGACATATAGATCATGTGGCTTTTGATGTGAGCGATATTGACGAGACTTTTAAGGTAATATCGGATGCCGGTTTTAATGTACTTGAACCGCAGCCCGTTTTTTTGCAGTTCTGGAAAAACGGTTGCAAATACTTTAACATTACCGGGCCGGATGGCGAAAGACTGGAGTTTAACCAGGTGTTATAAGCTTAAGGTTGTTTAAGAATAAATAAACCGACCGTCGAGGTATAAAATCCGGTGCCCTGAAGGGGGGAAATGACATAAAAAATTTGTCATCCTGAGGAACGAAGGATCTTCTTCACCCTGCTCATCGCCGACTTTTATAGCGAAGAAGATCCTTCACTGCGTTCAGGATGACAAACTTTTCAAACGTCATTTTCCTTTCAGTGTCCTTTGAATAACAAAACTCGCAATGACGCGCAAAGATGTTAATGAATCAAATTTAAACAGCCCCTAAGATGCTGTTATGCCTTAACACCTGTTTAACCGCCTACAACACATTGGTAACCCACCACGTATTGCCAAAAGGGTCTTTAACGCCTGCACTCCGGCCGTAGGGCTGATCGGCTGGGGGCATTACACTTTCGGCGCCGTTATCAAGGGCTTTTTGGTAAGTTTCATCACAGCTATCTACATAAATAAATAGCCCGGCATTTTGTAGGGCATAGGTATCGGTACAATCGGCAAACATAATGGTACTGCCTTTAATGTTGATCTCGGCATGCATAATGGTTGTTTCGTCGCGCATGTGTTTGTACTGCTCGGTGGCGTCAAATACATTGTGCGTAAACTCAATAAATTTAGCCGCATCCTTTACAATAAGATAAGGCATAATGCGCTGATAGTTTTCGGGGATGTTTTTTGAAGGTTCCATATTGGTTTGTTTTTAACAAATGTAGCCCGCGCTGATGAAGCAAAATTGTAAAAACCGGACATTCTTTCATTCCGCAAATTTCCTTACCGCTTACTGCAAACCCAGGAACCCTTCTGCATTGCCAGAAAAATAGAAGCCGGGATGATAGCCTGTAAAAGCCTTTACATCATGTATAAAGTGCGATTGATCATAGTATCCGCAATCGAGCGCTATTTGTGTTAATGTTTTGCTGCTGTTATATTGCTGGATAGCATTGTGCAGGCGCACCAGGCGCAGGTAAATTTTTGGACTAAAGCCCGCGTATTCCTTAAACCGCCTGTCAAATTGCCTTACCGATAAGTTAAACGTATCGGCCAGTTGTGGAATTGTTTTGTTTTGCCGGGAGTGAATCACTTGTCTTATAGAAGTAATGATGCGGTCGTCTTTAGGGATGTTGTGTTGTAGCCTGCCTATTAAAAAATCACTTAAAATTGCGGCGCGTTTAAAATTATCGGGGGCAAGCATGATCCGCTCTTCCAGTTCGCGGCCGGGCAAGCCTAAAAAGGTATCATAATCCAGGGCAAGGTTGCTGGTCTCGCTGCTGGGAACGCGGAAAAAGCGGGGCACCGCGAAAGGATAAATATAAGCGCCGAAAATGCCAAAGCTTTGCCGGGTTACAAACCGCCTGTACCCGCTTGATTGAAATTGTATGCAAGACGGACCTGCATTTTGGCCGCTATCCGTTAGTTCATCAAAAGTGGCCTGATAATGAAACACCATTTCGGTACAGCTATCGGCAATGGAACGGTACACGTACTCCGGCTGACCCGGCGCAAGTTCATGCTCCAATACCCAAAAAAACCTCACATAAGGTTTTAATACAGCCGGTGGTTCAATGGTATAATACTTCATTAGGCGATTAAGCTACAGGAACCTGGATTGATTATTTAAATTTAGGATTTTTTTGTTGATGCTGAGTTACTTATTAAATTTAGGGGTATAGCGAAAAAACGCAAAATAGAGCGGTAGCGTTACCTGGTGAAGCAAAACATGGGTTTAAGCTTTTGCGTCGTTATAATATTGTTCCAGCTCTTTTAGTCGCTCAATTTGGGAGGGGCGGGGGTTAACAAAAGGCCGTACTTTTTTAACCAATGCAAATGCATCTTGAAAAGTTAAACCGCTTTTTAAAAGATAGGCAATAGTCATGGTAGGTCCCCGGCCCAAGCCTTGCCTGCAATGAATATATACCTTACCTCCTTTTTTTATTTCTGCGTCGGCAAAGTCTGCGCCCTCTAGCAATACATCCATGGACGGTGGTGTATTATCCGGCGTGGGTAAATGCAGGTAATGAAATCCATTATATTTTGCACCACTATAAATGGAATGCATGCGCATGTTTATAATGGCGGTTACCCCCAATGCCTTAAGTTTACGCAAACCCAATAAGTTATACTGGCTGCCCAAAAACAGGTTAGCGGTTATCTGGCTGCGTTTAAGGGCTGGTACGCCGGCTGATAAGCGGTGCAAATTATCATATACTTTCTGGAAAAATATATGAACTAGTTTTAAATGGCTTTTAGCTTCTCTTAGCATAGACATGTTCAATTGATTTGGGATCCGGGAACTAATATCATGATGGAAGCCGGTACAACTTTAATGAAAAGTTGCTTTGCTGTAACTTCATGGTCATCACAAATAAAACATTGCTCTTTATCCATTCGCACCACTATCTCGCGGGCCTTCCAGTGTTTTACTGCTTCGGTTTCATTTTGCAGCAGGGTGCTGCCTGCAACTTTCAGCATCGTAATAAAGTCATTGTCCTTCAACAATATCACATCCAATAAACCATCTGTTATACTTATACCCGGCTGCAGTGTATAGTCGCTGATACCGATATTACCAGAATTTGTAATGGTTAAGGATACCCCGGTTTCTTCTGTTTTTTTTCCGTCTATTTCCATGTAGTATTTTACGGGTTCGGCATCTGCCAGGGTTTTAATAGCGCTGATACCATAAGCCAGCTGACCAATATTGTCTTTTAACGTCGGGTCGGCCCGTAAAATCATATCGGCCATTATACCAAGGTTAACCCTTAATAAAAAAGGATCTCCATTAACAACACCCATATCCACCGTTTTTATCTGGTAATTATTCCCTGTTAGTACTTCAAGTGCCGCTAAGGTATCTAAAGGTATGGCCAGTTCCTTTGCCATAACATTGGCGGTACCGGCAGGTATTATAGCCATTGGTGTATTGGTACCCTGCAATGCAGCGGCAGTTTCTGTTACGCAACCATCGCCACCATAAATTACTATAAGATCTGTTTGGCCTATAAGTGTCTGTACTACATCGCTAATGCTTTTATCTTTCCGGGTAATAGATACGTCCCATTTAATATCACTATGGGCAAAAGCTTTATTAATGTACGATAGAATAGGTTCTTCTTTACCTGATGCGGGGTTAATGATGAAGTGAATGTGTTTAAATTCCATCTGTACAGTTTAAATTCAAATTTTCAACACAAATGTTATTCAATAGTTTGTTTGAATGAAGGGAAAAGAGGAATATCAATACAGCAGTTTTAAAAACATAGCTAAAATGATCACAAAAAAAACAACGTGCCTGCGAAGCGGCGATCCCCGCCACATAAAATATGGCCTTTAACCCGTGCAGAACCAGGAACCGGTATACCAAATAACACAGCAGAAGACCAATAACCTCCCAATCAATGGAAAAAGAATTTGTAGAAAAAAACGTGATACTACCGGTCAGCGGATGGAGTAGATTAAACTTACGCTGTTTGACTTAAGGTTAAAGAGTAGGGGCAATTGATTAATAAGGCCGCCCCGGATTTAAGGTAGTCACTGCTTGTTTAAAAAGCAAGGTGGTTAAGGAGGGGAGTTAAGACCTACACCTAACTCCCGCACCTATTAACTAAAGCTGATCAAATATGTAATTTAACTTTATAACAGTCAAGATAAATTATGAAACTGTAAACCGTGTACATTTTGGTGTATAATAGTGTATAAAATTGCACAATAGATTTACACCAACGTGCATGCTGTCTCAGGGTTTTGCAATATCTGCCAGGTTTAATATCAGTTTATTCATGCCTGGTTTTATTCTCCAAACAGATCCGTTATCTGCTTTGGAAAAAGTACCCTGTGTGGCTTTTAATTTATAATTTGTTTTTTCAAACCGGCAATCAATTTGTGTAGGCGAGATGTTTTTAAATGGCATTTGGGCACCGGGCGCCGCAGTCAACTCAAAAAACCAATCGCATGGGGTATGGCTTAGCAGGCTTACCTTAACCAGTTTTTCGGTTAAGTCTATTTCCAATGAACCATCTACCGAAGTTAAGGGCCACGATATATGCATGGTGCTCCTGCCGGTATTGGTAAATATGGGATCGTTCCCTTTTAGTAAGATCTCTTTTCCATCAACAACTGCCTTTAAACGCAAACCGGTTATCTGGTTAGGTTTACTCCAGATATAACCATCAACAACCGGGAGCGTGAAAAATGTGCATTCGTTGGATGTAGCTACCTGCGACTCATATACCGACGGGAACTTTTCATCAAACAAATGAATGTCACGGATCCGCAGGCTGCCGTTTTCCCATAACATGTTTATGCGGTAAAAGCGACTGTTATACCAGGCCGTTTTCAGGTCGCTGCCTTCAAGATCTTTATTAACGGTGAAGGATGTAGCCGGCGTAACTTTATAATTCTTTTTAAACCATAAGCCCGATTGTTCCATGGTTTCTACCCTGATCTTGTGCTCGTCCCTCAGCTTTGCCATTAAAGGCATCTGGATCTCGAGGCCCTTTGCCATGGCATCCCAGGTGAAAGAATTTTCCTGGCCCGCCTGCGTATAGTTAAAACCAAGCGAACTATCATCAGTAAAAGATTTAAAGAACCAGTTTACCCAGGTAGAATCGCCGCCGCCAAATTTATATACAGGTTCAAGCGTAACAACGCCCTGCCGGGTAGTCCCCAGTCCGTTATCGTACTGGCGGATAGGATCGCTCCCCAGCATCCGGAAGATAGGGACAGGGATTTGGTCCTGCTCATGTTGGGCCGGCATGTAGGAGTTTATTTTACTTGGATAATAGGCTTGATTCCAGTATCCGCCCCATAGGGTATAACCATCTGTACCGTACTGGTCTTTGCAATTGCTGGAGGCCACAATATGGTACTTTTGGTACATATAGTTTAAACTGTAAGCATCAATAAACCAGGAACCAACAGATTTAGGGTAATAGCCAAAAGCCTTTTTAAAATCTCTGAAATAAACATCTATCAGCTTTTCGCGCTCCTTAGGTGTGTAACCGGTAGAAAAGCCGATGTTTGCCCGCCAATCCCATGGATAACGACCACGCCATTTAAGACCTGCATTTTCAACCATGGGCTGCGGGATCTCCCACCAGGCGCCAATCTCAAAAGTGCCTTTGGGCAGGCCGGCCAATAATTTCTGGTATCTTTTATCAATCAGCGCGTCATACTGTAACAGAAAAGTGCCGCCGAGGTGATATTTCTGCATGATCTCTACCTGTTTTACTACTGTTTGGTACAATACGTCCTGTGTAATCAGCGGATCACGTGGCTCCAGCAGGCGAATAAAATTGACAATGTTGACGATTTTTGGGGTGGTATCGCCTGATGATGTTGTTTTGCTATGAGCGAAAGAATTTGCAGCGATAAGTGTAAACAATGCGCTGAACACGTACATACTGAATTTGCCCGATGCTTTAGTTTTTGTCAAAATCATAAAAATAGGTAATGTTTGGTAACATAGGATATTAACCGACTAACCTAATAAAATAATAATTTGACGGCATCCTTATCTGTCTGATGGGGGAAGTGCGGGAGGGGAGGTGGAGGCTTCGCGGCTGCTCGGGGCACACCACATCACAATGCATACTCGTGCCAAATGGGGGCTGAAGGATTGCGGCTGCTTGGGACGCACCACCCAACAACGCGTCATTGCGAGGCACGAAGCAATCCCCAAGAAGCAGAGTCGCCCCATAAGTATGGATGGGATTGCTCCGTATTCTCTATAAAGTCACGAGTACTCCACGCTTTTGGCCAGGCCTGCATGCTCGCGCCAAATGGGGTCGGAGCAGGAGACGACGAAAGTAAATTTCGTTCGTATCTTTATGGTTACTACCAAGATAACTTAATTAACCATGGTATTCAAACGATTACTAACACTTATCCTTATTTGTATAGTTGCCCGGCAAACCTCCGCACAGCACTCTACAGCTCAAAATGTAACACTTAAAGGAATTGTTTCAGATATAGAAACCAATATGCCCTTAGCTTATGTAAGTGTAGGTATTTTAAATAAGCCCATTGGTACTGTAACCGATACGGCCGGTCATTTTACTTTCAATATAAGTCAGGAGAATTTTACCGACACTATACAAGTAAGTATTGTGGGCTATTTCGCATCGAAAATTTCCGTAAAAGACTTTATGTCAGGTAGCGATAAAACTATTAAGTTATTTGTAAAAGCGGAACAGCTTGCGGAAGTGACCGTTACAAATTCCATCCAAAGAGTAAACACGGAAATCATTGGTAGGGAGGCTGTGAGCAAACTTGTGCAAATATCCGTTCATAACAGAAAGACAGTAGACGAAACTATAGGATCTGAAATGGGTATGCTCTACAAGACAAACAGGAAAAGAACTATTATTAAGGATTTTAACTTTTATATTTCCGCTAACAACTTCAATTTTATAAAATTCAGGATAAATATATACGCTCTAAAGAATGCTATGCCCGATACTCTGATGTATAATAAGCAAATCTTTGCAGCGGTTGACAATTTTAAAATTGGCTGGACAAAAATAGATTTGGAACGATATAATATCAAAGTTAACGGGGAGTTTATTGTGACAGTTCAGTGGATAGAAAGCCGAATGGATAAAAAAGAAAATCCAATAACAATACTCCCGGTGGCGGTGACACCATTTTCTAAAAACTGTTACGCAAGAATAGCCAGTCAGGACAAATGGAAAAGAATGGGTGTGAATTTGAGCAGTTTTGTAACATTAGCTTATTAAGTTCAAGGAGGCAAGGTTACAGCCAGCCTAAGTTCCTCGCTTTTGGCCAGAGCTGCATACTCGCGCCAAAGGTGAGATAAAATAGATTTCTTATCCTGCCTTGTAACTAAATGTTTTTGGGCGGGTCAAAGGTTTAATATAATTAATCGTGGTTCTGAGTTTATCTGGTACCACACAAGATTTATTCGGCGGGACTCCTTTAATTATACCGAGACTTATAATCATATATGAAAAAAATAATTTTCCTCGCCCTGTTACTTCTTCCATACTTTTCCAAAGCGCAAATCAGCCATAAGTATCTCATTAAAACAGGTAAACTGTTTGATAGCGAAACGGGAACATTTAAATTCGGGTTGGATGTGTTGGTTGATGGCAACAGGATAGAAGGCGTTAAGCCCGACAAGGATGTTACCGCCAATGAGAAGCAAGATCATCAGCTCATTGATCTTTCTAAATACACTATTCTGCCCGGCCTTATTGATTCGCATACACACCTGCTTTTTAGGGAAGAGCTGCATGCCGACATGGACTTTTCAACGCTTTCTTTAGAAAAGGTCTTAACTCAGCAGGGCGATGCATACCGTGCCATTTATGGGGCTGTAAGAGCAAAAGCCTATTTAGAGGCGGGCATTACTTCCGTGCAGGATTTGGGCAACTCGGGTAAATTTGCCGATATAGCGTTGCGCAAAGCTATAGAGGATGGTTTAGTTGTTGGGCCACGTATGAGATGTGCCGGACAGGGACTTTCCAGCGAAGGCGGCCAACTGCCCGGACTGATTTACCAGCATCGCGGAATAGCAAATGATGAATACCGCATAGTAACCGGCCCTATTGATGCCATACAGGCCGTACGTGAAAATGTTACTCAGGGGGTAAACGTAATTAAAATTTATTCCAACAATACACCTAACCGTACCGCACTTTCGGTTGACGAGATGCGGGCGATTGTTAACGAGGCGCATCGCTATCACATTAGGGTAACTGCTCATGCCACCGATAATCAGGCAGTTTACAATGCCGTAGTTGCCGGGGTTGATGGCATTGAACATGGTTATGAAGTGGCCGACAGTACACTTATGCTGATGGCCAAAAAGAAAGTTATACTGGTGCCTACTGATGGCGATAGCACCATTTTTGCAAGCTATGTGAAGATTGCCTACCCCGATGACAAAAACGCAGGGACACAAATAAAAAAGATGATAAATGCCCAGGCCAGCCGCCTGCAACGTGCCCTCAAATATGGGGTTATAATAGCTGCTGGCTCTGATGATTACATTGACGTAAAGATGCCTTACGCGGCTTGGTCTAAACACACGCTCATTGGTTATCACGAAGAAGGCGTAAGTATCCCACAAATCCTGCAATTTGCTACCATTAACGCAGCAAAGCAGTTAAATATGTCAAACAAAATAGGGGTTCTCAAAACTGGTTTCCTTGCTGATATTATCGCTGTGGACGATAATATTGATACGGATATACACGCAATTCTGAATATCCATTTTGTAATGAAGGATGGGGTGGTATACGTGAATAAGTAGTATTTCGAAGTCACGAGTACTCCACGCTTTTGGCCATGGCTGCATACTCGCGCCAAATGGGGCGGCAGAGCGATGGCTGACTTGTGCATAAAACCGAGTACTCCACACTTTTGACCAGGGCAGCATATTCGCGCCAAAAGGAGGGGGCAAAGGTAAATTTTGATTTTTTAGCGCCAATTAAGGCGCGAGAAAATCGACAACTATATTCTCCAACAAATCTGATTTTTTTAATTCACACTCCCACAGAATCAGCACTTTCCACCCATCTCGTTCTAGTTTTTTTATAGCCTGTTTATCGCGAGCTTTGTTTTTTTCTATTTTTTGAAGCCAATATTCCGTATTAGTAGAGGGTATTCTGTCGCCCCGTCTACAGCGGTGACCATGCCAAAAACAGCCATGAATAAATATTATTTTTTTCCTTCGTGTAAATATAATATCAGGCTTCCCGGGTAAACTCGCATCATGAAGTCGATACCGATATCCTAGGCTGTAAATAAGTTTTCTGACTAGCATTTCCGGGGCGGTGTTTTTAGATTTGACCGCCCGCATAATCTGACTTCTTTTTTCCGTGGTTTCTTTCACTATTGAATTTCGATGAGCAAGCTCGGGTCGGTTTCAAACTGCATGACCACCTCGTTATACCTGCTTACGAGGTCGCTGACGGCTACCGTTCTTCCTTGTTCATTAAATTTCGCAAATTCATAAAGATTAAGGGCAATAAATTGCTCAATTTCGAAGATGTCGATCCTTGAAGCAAGGTTCACGTTCTCTGCAAGACCCTCAGCTAAGGTTATGCCTCTTTTGGTAGTTACAATTATAGGGCGCTGACCGTTGTCCAGGTTGCCCTTACAACGTAAAATAACTGACTCTGTAGGGGTAGTTGTAACGTGTAAGGCAACGTTGCCGATAAAAAAATCACCGCTCCTGCCTGTCTGGGCATCCGATGTTGAAAAGCTATTGTGGGAGAAATGTCCGACTCCTAAAGCGCAATCTAATTTTGCTCCAACAAGGTGTTGTAAAATAGCGCCTACATAATACACACCCTGTGATTCTTTTTGACGCGATTCTGCCTGTTGGATCAGGTCTCTAATTAAACTTCTCAAACTCTGCGAACTGTCTAGTTTAATTTTAAGCGGTTTGCCTGAAAAAAAGATATTTACTTTTTCAATCCAAAAGAGTTCAATCAGGTCAAGTTCACCGTCTGAAAATGAATTTAGAAACTCCACGTATTCGCGCATGTTGCCGATACTTCCCCGGCTGGTTCTGCCACCCTCCTGCGCCAGTACCTTATCAATGCCGTGTCTTGCTAAGATGTTTTGAACTGCCCCTTTTCCCAAGCCATACACCTGGCCGCCGCCTTCGGTTAAAAGTGATTCAGCTTCTAATGGTAGCCCTCTTTTTTTTGCGTGCTCAGTTACGACCAGGGCGACACTAAGTTTGCCTTTAGAATTAAATTTATGGTCTATATAAAATCGGTCTAACTCATTGTGTAATATTGACATAATTTAAGCCGCTTTTTGTGATTTTTTAAGGTTTGACAAAACAGGTTCTAAAATATATTGACTTATATAACTAACCACCGGCACCACAACACCATCGCCGGTCAAGTGATATGCATCATTGTATTTTTGGGGGAGCTTATAGTCATCCGGTAAACCCATTAACCTTGCTGTTTCCCTTGTCGATATCAATCGAGATCGTACTTCTTCGTTATGAACAAAGATCATGGTCTGACGACTGGAACCACCTGACGGCGTTCTCAGGCATCCTGAAATATCGTCAAACCTAACTTCGGCCCGTTGGACTTTATTTCCATTTTCGTCTTTCCTGGTTCGTTTATATATGGTCCCAACTTTTGGCTTTCCCAGTTTCCTGATCTTTTGCAGTTTCAATAAATTGGTTCGGCTCATTAGGCTAATTAACCGTTGCGTTTCCGCAGGCGAATGCCAGCCCACACTTTCAGGGTTTTCCTCGATACAGTCTAACAGGCTATTATTTCTTTCTACAGGGTGCGGTATGTTCCACCATACCCATGAATTTTTTGCGGCCTTTTCCAGTTTTTTGTGGGCGTTGACCAGCGCTTTCGGATGCCATTTCGAATCCGGATTTGCCTGGGTCAGAAATGAAATGTCCGTCAAATCTTTTTGTATACCGATAAAGAACAATCGCGGCCTTGATTGCGGCAGGAAGTCAACAGCGTCCATTACAACAGCACCAAAAAGATATTCTTCTTTTTGCAAGGCGTTGCATATGGCAGAAAAATCTTTGCCCTCATGGGAAGTTAAGGCTCCACAGACATTTTCTAAAACCACTATTTTTGGCGCTCTGTTCTCTATTCGCAGTTTTTTAACAATATTCCAGAACGGCCAAAATGTTCCTGATCGGGCACCTTCTAGACCCGCACCGGAGCCTGCCGAAGACAAGTCCTGGCAGGGAAAAGAAGCCCACGTAAGGTCAGCCGGGCTTACCAGATTTTCCGTCGTTATGTTGGCTATATCATCAACTTTTATTTCACCTTCACCCCAGTTACGCTTATAACTTTCGGCTTTTTTTACATCAATATCATTCGCAAAGACACATTCCCAGTTCTGCCCCAAACCAGCCCTGGCCATTCCGCCACCGCAGAAAAACTCGTAAAATTTGAAGGGTTGATTCATATATGTGATTAGAATTTGAAGTTTTCGGCCTCTAGTGCCAATATTAAGGATCCCAGATTAAGAACACGGTAAATTTAGACAATTACATTCATTTACTTTATACCAAGTCAGTTTAGATTCAGGATTTGAATCATCTTTCCCTATTGCTTCGCTAATTCCCAAACATGCCATAATGTTTACGATTTATATTTTACCCCTGCTGCCAAAAGGCTCCGACCGTGTGCTGCAAATGCTAAGTATCTTCCTGGAAAATTACTTTCTGAGTACCCGTATAAATATGCGCCAACCTTTCATAAGCAAACAAATCCCCAACCCTTACATCCCTTTCCCAATCGCCTCATAAACCACATCCTGAATCCTCGGGCGTATGTTTAGGCTGCCCAGTTTACTGCTTACGCTGGGGTGTACCCGGTTGCTCAGGAATATATAAACCAGGTTATATTTAGGGTCGACCCAGATACAGGTACCTGTAAAACCGGTATGGCCATAGGCTTGTGGTGAGGCCAGTTTTGAGGGGTAATGCCTGTCGGCAATAGGATCCCAGCGGTCGAAACCCAGTCCGCGACGGCTAATTGGCGATTGTTTGGAGGTGAACAAGTCAACCACTTCTGGTTTAAAGTATTGCACACCGCCGTAGCTGCCGCGGTTCAGTAGCATCTGGTACAATATGGCTACATCATTGGCGCTGGCAAATAAACCGGCATGGCCGGCCACTCCGCCTTTAAGGGCCGCGGTAGGGTCATGCACATAGCCATCCAGCAAACTCTGGCGGTATTCCTGGTCGTTCTCTGTAGGGATGATCTGCGCCGCACTAAACCTGTACAGCGGTAAAAAACCTGCGGTTTGCATGCCCAGCGGATTATAAAACTGCTGCTGCACGTACACGTTTTCGGGGGTGGAAGTAATGTTTTCTACCACCTCCTGCATAAACAGCATACTTACATCACTGTATACATATTGCCCCGGTGTTTTAATGGGGGAGTTAAGCATATCGGGTAGCATTACATCTTTATAGTAATCCTTGCGCAAAAAATAATGGTCAGATACTTTGGTAGGGTAGGCTGCAGATGAATCCGTACTATGATCTGCTGGCTTCACCTTTTCAAACGATTGGATATCGGGGATCAGCCCGGCCTGGTGCAGCAATATATCGCGCACCTTAATGTTGTTTTTATTGCTCCTGCGGGCAAGCGGGATATAATCGCCCAAAGTACCTTCCACGTTCAATTTGCCTTCATCAACCAATTTCATCGTCTCCACTGTGGTAGCCGAAACTTTGGTCATAGATGCCAGGTCGAATATATCGGTCAACTTATCGGGGATAGCATTTTCATAGGTATGGTAACCGTAGGCTTTGTTAAATATCACCTTACCATCCTTAGCCACCAACACCACGCAGCCGGGGGTTGCACGTTGCATCATGGCTTCGCGGGCAATCTTATCTATCTCCTGTAAATTGTCGGCATTAATGCCCACATCCTCGGGGACTGTATATTGCAGCCTTGTTTTATCACTGATAAAACCCATACCCTTGCCGTACACAGGCGAATACGTTTTGGTTAGTTTTTGTGTAAGCGGTACGCCGCCAAATATGGCCTGTGCCGCGTATGATGCCGAAACGGACGATACCCTTTCTGTCCAGATCACCGGAGCAGTAACGTTATCCAGTTTACTTAACAACGGGCCATAGCCAAACGCGGCCACTATTACCGGTTTGATTTTTTGAGTGGTATTGATAAAATCTATCAGCTGCGGGTTGCTCAGGTCAGCATCATTTACTTGTAATATAATGGTATTGTACCATTTAAGGTCGGCAGCTAGGTCATTAAACGTTTTATTGCCGGTATAACCGTTGCCATCAAAAACCTGTACTTTGCTATATTTATTGAGCAGGCTATCAAAGGTTGTAGCGTATTGGTTGGTAAAATGAACGCTGGCAATTTTAAGGTCTTCCAGCTTTTGCAGCGGAATGGTGTATTGGGCGTTGTTGAGTAAAACGGTAGAATTTTGAACCAATCTTTCCTCTGCAACATAAGCTTTACCAGTAAGGGGCGGGTTTTGCGCACAAGCCGTATTAAATAATGCAAATCCAAACAACACTAAAGCAACACTGCCCCATTTATTTTTTATCATATACTTTTACTCCGTTTATATAGGTTTTAATCACTTTAACTGTTGGCAGCTCGGCACCCTTTACTTTCATGATATCCTTATCCAGTATCACAAAGTCGGCATATTTGCCGGGTTCAATGCTGCCTTTTTCCGTTTCTTCAAAATTGGCTTTAGCAGCCCAAATGGTTATGCCCTTTAAAGCTTCTGTCCTGCTTAAAGCATTTTCAGGCTGAAAGCCCCCTGCCGGGAAACCTTTCAGATCCTTGCGCTCCACCGCAGCATAAAACGTATACATGGGGTTAATGTTCTCTACCGGGAAATCTGTACCCAAGGGAATCCAGCCGTTTTGCTTTAATAATGCCTTGTAAGCGTAGGCAGATTTTAATCTTTCGGCACCCAAACGCTTGCCTGCCCAATACATATCGGAGGTGGCATGAGTAGGCTGTACCGATGGGATAATGTTATTATCGCCAAAAAGTTTTACATCCTCCGGGGCTATTACCTGTGCATGTTCAATTCGCCAGCGGCGGTCATTCTTGCCTTTTAAAACCGAGGCATATATTTTCAGCATCACCCGGTTTGCCGAGTCGCCAATGGCATGGGTACACATCTGGAAACCCTTGTCGGCTATTTTTTTTGCCACTTCTTCAAAATGAGCCTGGCTGCTCAGCAAAAAGCCGCTCCAGTTTTTTTGGTCGGCATAAGGCTTGAGCAGGCATGCACCTCTTGAGCCCAAAGCGCCATCGGCATAAACCTTAAACGCTCTTACATTAAGGCCGGGTGTTTTAAAGGCGCCATGCTTAAACAGGTAATCGTAATTCTCGGCCCTATCGGCCAGCATGACGTACATGCGCATTTTTAATGAGCCTTTATGCTGCAGATCGGCAATGGTGTTGATCATGGTATAAGGCAATCCGCAATCATCAACGGTTGTCAACCCCACAGCGAAACAATTTTTTTGTGCCGATAAGAGCGCGTTCTCTACAATAGGGGCAGTGGGCTCGGGTATTTTACGGGTAACAATCCCCATGGCATTATCAACCAATATACCTGTAAGTTTACTATTGATGGTTTCAATTTCGCCGCCATTAATAGTTTGACCGGGTTTTACACCGGCAATATTTAACGCTGCCTGGTTGGCAATTATGGCATGCCCATCAACCCGGCTCAATATTACCGGCCTTACCGGGAACATGCTGTCGAGCCTGGCTTTATCCGGAAATTGTTTTTTTGCCCAGTCGTTTTGGTCCCAGCCGCGGCCTATGATCCAGCCATCGGTATTGCGGGTAGCGTAAGCCCCTACCGAATCAATAACTTCGTTCCAGCTTTTGGTTCCGTCAAGGTTCACTTCCTGTAAGCCAAGGCCATATTCGTAAAAGTGGGCATGGGCGTCAATAAAACCGGGGTATACGGCGGCGCCTTTGGCATCTACCACCTCGTGGGCAAAGTATTGCTGTTCCAGTGAGTCGCTATTGCCAACAGCAATAATTTTACCATGATTTACCACAAAGGCAGTAGCAGTGGTAAAGGAACTATCAACTGTATAAACAACGGCGTTTTTTATTAAAAGATCGGCATTGTACTCTTTTTGCTTGCAGGCTACGGCCAAAAGCAGCAGTGCTGGCAATAATTTCTTCATATGGTGGTGTTTTTAGGATGATGGATTAAAGATCAAAGAACAAGGACAGAAAACCAGTATGGCTCATCATAAACGTTTTATGATCTTTTATCCTTACTCTTTGCTCCTTAATCTATCATCCCAATTATATACAATTATCAAATCATAAAGTTATGCCTTCAAATATTTAATTTAGCATCGAAAACGAAATTGAAGGGAATTTTTTTAAATGTCAGATATAATTCAGCTTTTACCGGATGCCGTTGCCAACCAGATTGCCGCCGGCGAAGTGGTGCAACGACCAGCATCAGCGGTAAAAGAATTAGTGGAAAACGCCATTGATGCCGGAGCCGGCAAAATACAGCTCATTATAAAAGATGCGGGAAAATCATTGATACAGGTTATTGATGATGGCAGCGGCATGAGCCCTACCGATGCCCGCATGTGCTTTGAGCGCCATGCCACTTCAAAAATACGCAAGGCCGAAGATCTGTTTGCCATCCGCACGATGGGTTTCAGGGGCGAGGCTATGGCATCTATTGCCGCTATTGCCCAGGTGGAGTTAAAAACCCGCCGCCACGAGGATGAGCTGGGCACCTGTATTTTTATTGAAGGATCCGAAGTGATAAGCCAGGAGGCATGCTCTGCCAATACGGGTACATCCATATCCATCAAAAACCTGTTTTATAATACACCCGCCCGCCGTAACTTTTTAAAAAGTAACCCGGTTGAGATGCGTCATATTATTGATGAATTTCAACGGGTGGCCTTAGCCAATCCGCAGATATTTTTTACACTGCATCATGATGGGCAGGAGGTTTATCATTTACCGGGCGCAGCGCTTAAACAACGCATAGTTCACCTGTTTGGTAATAATTACAACCAACGCTTAGTACCGGTTGAGGAGGATACCAGTATCATTAACTTACGCGGCTTTGTTGGCAAGCCTGAGTTTGCCCGCAAAACCAGGGGCGAGCAGTTCTTTTTTGTGAACTACCGCTTTATCCGCGATGCATACCTCAATCATGCCGTACTTACCGCCTTTGAGGAGTTGCTGCCCGATGATTGTTTTCCTTTTTATGTGCTGTTTATTGATATTGATCCATCAAAAATTGATATCAACGTACACCCCACTAAAACCGAGATCAAATACCAGGACGAAAAATCTATTTATGCCATCATCCGCTCGGCAGTAAAACGTTCTTTGGGCCGGTATAACATTACGCCAAGTTTGGATTTTGACCAGGAGAACAGCATTGAGCACCTGATTACCCAAAAACCGTTTGAAGATATTGTAGCACCTACCATATCTTTCAACCCAGATTTTAATCCTTTTGCATCTGAGAAAAAAACCGCCCGCGAGGAGCACCCGTTTTTAAGGGATGGCGGCGATTACAAAAGTCGCGCTGTACCCGATAACTGGGATACCCTGTACGAGATCAGCAAAAAGGAAACCAACCCGCAGCAACAGATGCATGAGGAAAAAAGTATTGCTGTTGATGAGCAGGAGGTGAGCAAACCAAGCGAGCGGCAATTGTTCCAGATCCATAACCGGTTCATCCTGTCGCAGATTAAATCGGGCTTTATGCTGATAGGGCAGCAGGCCGCTCATGAACGTGTTTTATACGAGCGCTTTTTACAGCAGCTGCAAAACCATTCGGGCGTAAGTCAGCAGAGTTTATTTCCACAATCGGTAACACTAAACGGCAGCGATTTTGAGTTATTAAGAGAACTTTTGCCGGATATAAAAGCGCTTGGTTTTGACATTCGTGAGTTTGGTAAAAACACCGTTGTTGTTGAAGGCGTACCGGCCGAATTAAACAATGTAGATGAGCATGAACTGCTTGAACATTTACTGGAAGGCTTTAAAAACAATATGGCCATTTTAAAGGTAGATAAGCGGGATAACCTGGCCAGGTCACTAGCCCGCAACGCTGCAATTAAAACAGGCACCAAATTGTCATTAGAGGAAATGAACCAACTGATTGATCAACTTTTTGCCTGCCAAATGCCCAACCAGGCATTGAACGGTAAGCCAGTAATCAGTACCTTTACGTTAGCCGAATTAATGGAACGCTTTGAAAAATAGCCCTGGGCTTTTAATTATACTATGAACCAATACAGTCAATCACCATTTGCAAATATTACACCGGTTGTAAAAAACCTGTTGATCATTAATGTTTTGTTTTTTATAGGAACGTTTGTATTTGCCCGACTGGGGATAGACCTGGTTACCTGGTTATCGGCGTTTTATTTTAATTCGCCCTTATTCCACCCATGGCAAATTGTTACTTATATGTTCATGCATGCCAGTATTGGGCACATTTTTTTCAATATGTTTGCCTTGTTCATTTTTGGGCCAACCCTGGAGTATACCATGGGTTCCAAGCGTTTTTTGCAATACTATTTTATAACGGGTATTGGCGCTTTGGCTTTGCAAATGTTGGTACAGGCTATTGAGGTACACGGAGTAATAGGTGCTTTTACCATTGCCAACGGCGATCTTTCACCCTATGTTAACCTGGAGGGCTTTAACAAGCTGAGAGAAATATACGGCGGGGCTACTTTAGGTGCATCTGGTGCAGTTTTTGGGCTATTACTTGCGTTCGGCTTTTTGTTCCCCAATGTGGAAATGATGATCATGTTTATACCTGTACCGGTTAAAGCAAAGTATTTGGTTACAGGATATATACTATTAGAATTATTTAGCGGTTTTGGGCAGTTTGCAGGGGATTCTGTTGCTCACTTCGCGCATCTTGGCGGGGCTTTATTTGGCTATATTATATTAAAAGTTTGGCGAATGGAAAGGCCCAACAATTTATATTAACAACAAGAGTTATCAATAAATAACGGTTAATTATCATGAGCACCCTTTGGCAAAATATCCACTACAAAATGCTGCGGTCGGGCAATAAGCTCAACCTGCTTATTGGCATCAACGTTATTGTTTTCCTGGCTGTGAACGTAACGGCTATTATTGAGCAGCTTTTTACCGGCTTTGGCAACAGCACGGTACTTCTTTATAGCAATGAATACCTGCTGCTGCCGGCGTATTTCCCAAAACTGCTAACGCATTTTTGGACGCCCTTAACCTACATGTTCATGCATGCCGGCATATTGCACATCCTGTTTAATATGCTGTGGCTATATTGGATGGGCCAGATATTTGAAGAGTACCTGGGCAACAAGCGCACCATAGGTTTATATATTATGGGTGGCCTGGCCGGCGCCCTGGCTTATTTATTATGTTTAAATTATTTGCCCGCTTTTTCCAACGCGCATGCGGCTATAGGCAGTACAATAGTTGGGGCATCGGCCAGCGTTATGGCCATTGTTGTGGCAACTGCTACCTTATTACCTAACTACACTATATCATTAATATTAATAGGCCCCGTAAAATTAAAATGGCTGGTATTTGTAATACTTGTAATTGATTTTTTGGGTATCATAGGCCCCAATGCAGGCGGCGAAATTGCCCATTTGGGTGGCGCTTTATTAGGGTTTATCTATATTAAACAATTGCAAAAAGGGCGCGATTGGATTACTGGTATTGCCAACATCTTCAAATCAAAGTCAAAATTAAAGGTAGTACATCATAATACCGGTAAAAACAGCATCGAGTATCCTCGTCAGGATGAAATTGACCGTATATTAGATAAAATTTCACAATCAGGTGTTGATAGCCTGAGTAGACAGGAAAAGGAAACTTTAGCTCGCGCAAGCAAGAATGAAAAATAAAAAAAGGGGGTTATCTTTCATTAGTAGAATTTTTTTATGGATAAACCTGTTTCTCTGTTTTGCATTAGTTATCAGCTATTTTGCACCTTACGTTAACCCTCAAAAAATCTGGGTAATTGCCTTTTTTGGATTGGCCTATCCACTTCTGCTGTTACTTAATGTTATCATCATGGTTTACTGGCTACTGCGCAGGCGGTGGCAGTTTGCACTTTCGCTGGTAACTATATTAGCAGGCTGGAGTACGCTAAACAATAATATCGGCTTCCGTTCCGCTTCGTCCAATGCCCGCGTAGCCGGCTCAAACTGCGTGCGCATGATGACCTATAACGTTCATAATTTTAAACGCTATGGGGCAAAAAACGATATTTCGACCAAACATGAAATATTGGAGCTCATCAGCAGTCAGCAGCCGGATATTATCGGTTTCCAGGAGTTTTTTACGCGTTACAAAGGCCAGTATGATATGCGGGATTCTATTGTTAAGGTGCTAAAAATGAGTAACTTATATTTTGAACCTTTTAATTTCAATAGCCAGGAAGGTATTGGCATGGCCATTTTTTCAAAATTCCCTATAATAGCTAAGGGAATGATCCAGCTGTCTGATGATAGAGCTTCATCAAACCAATGCTTATATGTTGATGTAAAAAAGGGCGAAAAAATTTTTAGAGTTTATAGCGTTCACCTGCAATCCATAAAATTTAATCCCGACGATTATAAATACATAGATAGTGTATCAAAAAAAGGGAAAACGGATATGCAATCAACCAGGAGACTGGGCGGTAAGCTTAAGATCGCGTTTATAAAACGCAGCGAACAGGTTTTTAAAGTTAAGGCCCATGCCGCAGCCTGCCCTTACCCGTACATTATATCGGGCGATTTTAATGATACCCCAACATCATTCGCGGTAAACCAAATGGCCAGTGGACTCAAAAATGCATTCCGCGAAAAAGGCTCTGGTTTTGGTCGCACTTATAATGGTGATTTTCCTAATTACCAGATAGATTATATTATGGCCAGTCCACAGTTTAATGTGGCATCGTACCAGATCATCGAAAAAAAGCTATCAGATCATTTTCCGCTTCGTAGTGATTTAATGTTGAAGTGATAGAATCAAGAATTAAGAGCCGATAGAGAATCAAGAATTAAGAGTCGAGAATCAAGAGAGCAAAGCAAAATCTAGAAGTTATAGTTTACGAGCGACTTGCCCGCAGGTAATTTTTTGTCTTGATTCTTGACTCTTGGTTCTTGACTCTGTTCCACGACGGATTCTTGCATCTATATGATTAGCTTAAAATCGAAAAAATCGTAAGTTTGCCCTCATGAAACAAAATTTGTTTGTTTACAACACTTTATCCCGTAAAAAAGAAGAATTTAAAGCACTTAATGCCCCACATGTGGGCATGTACGTGTGTGGACCTACCGTGTACAGCGATGTGCATTTGGGAAACTGCCGTACCTATATCTCATTCGATCTGATGTTTCGGTACCTTAACCACCTTGGCTACAAGGTGCGTTATGTACGTAATGTAACCGATGCAGGCCATTTGGAAGGTGATGCCGGAGACGAGGGAGAAGATAAAATATCAAAAAAAGCAAAGCTTGCTCAACTTGAGCCTATGGAAATTGTGCAAAAGTACACCGTAGGTTTTCACGAGGTGATGCAGATACTGAACACGCTGCCGCCAAGTATTGAACCAACCGCCACCGGCCATATTATTGAGCAGATTGAGATGGTTAAGGTGATACTTGAAAAGGGGTATGCCTACGAGGTGGATGGCTCTGTTTATTTCGACGTTGAAAAGTATAACAAAACCAAGGATTACGGTGTATTAAGCGGTCGTAACTTGGAAGACTTGCTGAATAATACCCGCACATTGGGCGGGCAGCAGGAAAAACATGGCAAGCTTGATTTTGCCCTTTGGATAAAAGCAAAGCCGGAGCACCTGATGAAATGGCCATCGCCATGGGGAGTGGGTTTCCCGGGCTGGCATTTGGAATGCTCTGCCATGAGCCAAAAATATTTGGGTAATCAATTTGATATCCATGGCGGCGGACTTGATCTTGTGCCTACTCACCATACCAACGAGATTGCTCAGCATGTAGCCTGCTGCGGTAAAAATCCGGCTGTTTACTGGGTACATACCAATATGCTTACAGTTAACGGCCAAAAAATGTCAAAATCATTAGGCAACAGTTTTTTGCCGCATGAACTTTTTAGCGGCCAAAACTCTATCCTTAATAAAGGCTACAGCCCCATGACGGTTAGGTTTTTTATGTTACAGGCCCATTATCGCAGTACACTTGATTTTGGTAATGACGCTATGGAAGCCTCGGAGAAAGGTTTTAGGCGTTTGATGAATGCCTACGCCCTGCTTAATGGCTTAAAGGTATCAGCCAGCACCGAAATTGAAATTGAACCCCTACTAAACCGCTGCTACGCGGCCATGAATGATGATTTTAACAGCCCGGTATTAATTGCCGAGCTATTTGAGGCATCACGGATCATCAATTCGGTAAATGATGGTAAAATGAAGATAGATGAGGCAAACCTGCAACTGCTTAAAAACCTCATGAATTCCTTTGTACTGGATGTATTGGGCTTAAAAGATGAACAGGCCGATAATGACGATCTGCCAAAGGTATTAAACCTGATAGTAGAGTTAAGGAACGAGGCTAAAGCAAATAAGGATTACGCTACGAGTGATAAGATCCGCGAGGGCTTATCAAAAGTTGGTTTCCAGCTAAAGGATAGTAAAGAGGGGACCCTTTGGAGCAAAAGCTGATATTGAAAATCAGGATATTTACTTTACAATCAAAATAAAATAAAACAGGAGACTCCATTGGGGCCTCCTGTTTTATTTTGTCGGAATATGATCGTATTTATAAAGACTGTTGTTTGAATTTTTATCCCAGAGCTTCTTTAAAATCCGCCATTAAATCGTCCAGGTCTTCAATACCAACCGATAGGCGGATCATGGTTTCAGGGATCCCCATTTCGGCACGTCTTTCGGCCCCAAGCTCAAAAAATATGGTTTGAGCTACCGGGATAGCCAGCGTACGGGTATCGCCAAGGTTGCTTGATTTTACTACCAGCTGCAGCTTGTTTAAAAATGCAAGGCAGTCAATACTTTCATCCAGTTCGATGCTCATTAAACCACCAAATTTGGCGAAAAGCTTACTGGCCCTATCATGCTGCGGGTGGCTTTCTAAACCCGGGTAAAATACTTTTTTAATTTTAGGATGGCTTTCAAAATAGGTAGCCAACGCCAATGCGTTGTTGCAGGCACGCTCCAGTCGTAAGGCCAATGTTTCTGATCCTACTGATATAGAGTGAGCGGCTTCGGGTGATAATGTGCCCCCGGCATCGCGCAAGCCCTTTTTTCGTACCTGGGTCATGCCCAGCGCCGCGGGTTTTACCTGTGCTTTAAAAGCAGGAAAGATATTAGGATATACGCTCCAGTCAAACAAACCGGTATCGGTAACACTGCCGCCCAAAGCATTGCCATGGCCGCCAATGTATTTAGTAAGCGAGTTAATAACCAGGCTGGCTTTTACATCAATAGGGTTAAACAGGTAGGGCGAGGTCATGGTATTATCAACCACGTATAAAATGCCTTTTTGCTGGCATAGCTCGCCAATGCCTTCCAGATCAACTATTTGTGTGGCGGGGTTAGCTATGGTTTCAACAAAAACAAGTTTGGTGCTTTCTTTTATTTCGTTGCGTACATTTTCCGCATCGGTGGCATCAACAAAAGTGATATCCAAACCCATATCAATATAGGTTTGAAATATGCTGCGGCTGTTGCCAAACAGGAATGAGCTGGCAACAATGTGATCTCCATGTTTAATAAGCGCCATGATGGTAGCCGAAATAGCGGCCATGCCGGTAGAGAATGCAATAGAAGACAAACCCTTTTCCATTTGGGTTACTTTTTGCTCAAGCGCGGTTACCGTAGGGTTGCCCTGACGAGAGTATGCGTAACCTTTCTTTTTATTCTGGAAAATATCTACCAGGTCCTGCACATCTTCGTGTCCGTAAGTAACCGAAGTATGGATGGGTTTATGTAAAGAACCATGTTCTGGTTGACCTAAGCGGTCGGAATGTAGCAGGGTAGTTGTAAAGCCTCTTTTTGTCGTCATTGTGAACCTATTAGTAAAATAGAATAATAGCGGTTGCGAACTTAGCAATTATGCACGGATTTCATGGACACGAATTTCACGAATGGTTTCGAATTGACACTAATTTGAAGTGTCAAGGTCTGCGCGGACACAAATTGGCGTCTTTTATTAACTGTTAATCCGCTTGAATTCGTGAAATTCGCAAACATTCGTGAAATTCGTGCCTATATGAGAGCTGTACTACAACGTGTTACTGAGGCAAGCTGCAAAGTGAATGGAGAAATTACCGGGCAAATAGGTGTCGGTTTCCTGGTGATGCTGGGTATTGAAGATGCGGATACTATTGATGACCTTAACTGGCTGGCCAATAAAATTGCAGGAATGCGTGTTTTTGGCGATGAAAATGGTTTGATGAATAAGGCATTGGCAGATATTAGTGGCGATATCTTACTGATATCGCAGTTCACATTATTTGCGCAAACAAAAAAAGGGAACCGACCATCATTTATCCGTGCTGCTAAACCAGATAAGGCCATCCCGATGTATGAGCAGATGATAAAAACGCTGGAAACAATCACCGGTAGAAAAGTAGCCGCGGGAATTTTTGGGGCCGATATGAAGATCAGTTTATTGAATGATGGGCCTGTTACAATTGTGATGGATACCAGGGATAAAGAGAACCATTAATACACACCAATTGCACTGATTTTGTCGAATTACGCTAATTTAATATAAACTATGGCCGATTTGCTTTTCATGGAAGAGTCTTATAAAATAATCGGTGCGTGCTTTGAGGTGCATAAAATTCTTGGTCATGGCTTTAAAGAAGCCGTTTATAAAGATGCTTTGGAATTTGAGCTTGAAAAAATCAAGATTTCCTTTTCAAGAGAAACTCCTTATACAATTGTATACAAAGGGCAGAAGCTCAAACATTTCTTTGTAGCCGACTTTATTGTTTTCGGCAGCATTATACTTGAAATAAAAGCAGCAAGCAATATTGGAGAGCCTCACATTGAGCAAACTTTAAACTACCTTAAAGCCTCTGGCTTAAAGCTGGGAATTGTTATAAACTTTGGCACGCCGTCACTTACCTATCAACGCGTAATAATTTGATCCATCCGATTAATCAACATGATTAGAGG
Source organism: Mucilaginibacter sp. P1_A3 (assembly GCF_056406855.1). Classification (NCBI taxonomy): domain Bacteria; kingdom Pseudomonadati; phylum Bacteroidota; class Sphingobacteriia; order Sphingobacteriales; family Sphingobacteriaceae; genus Mucilaginibacter; species Mucilaginibacter sp. P1_A3. The sequence goes on along the minus strand of NZ_JBFTZJ010000015.1, from coordinate 134,493 downwards.
AATTCGATAAAATTTGTGTAATTCGTGTTATGGAAATTAAAGAAGCGCAGCATCTTGTAGATAAGTGGATAAATACCATGGGGATCAGGTATTTTAATGAACTTACCAATACTGCTATTTTGATGGAGGAAGTGGGCGAGGTAGCCCGCATCATGGCAAGGCAGTATGGTGAGCAATCATTTAAAAAATCGGATATGGAAGTTAACCTGGCTGATGAAATGGCGGATGTGCTTTTTGTGCTGATATGCCTTGCTAACCAAACAGGTATCGATCTTACCGATGCGCTTGAGAAAAATATGGAAAAGAAAAGTATCCGCGATGTTGACAGACACAAGAATAATGAGAAACTGAAGTAATAGTTATTAATATTATATATTGATTAAGTTAAATAAACAAAATTAAATTCTGTTTATTTTAATTTTATATAATTTAATAAGGTAGGTTTCGTTTATTATCAATAACTAAATCGCCTTATTATGAAAGTATATCTCATTTTATTTACTTTATTATTAACGTTTTCTGCCTGTGGGCATAAAAATGTAGAAGAGAAAGCGGAGGTGGCCGATATGGCGATGGCTCCCGTTCCGCCAGTAAAGCAAAGTAAAGCAGGTTACGAAAGAGCGTATGATAAAAAAGCGTTTAATGACAAGGAAGCCTCTCCAAAAGAAACGGTTGATACATCTAAAAAAATAATTAAGGAGGGCGAGATCCGTTTCCCGGTGGAGAACCTGAAAGCAACCCGCCAAAAAATAGTTAACTCGCTAAAAAAACTGGGAGGCTATGTTGCCGAAGAAAATGAAACAACCAATAGCGACAATAATCAAAAGGAATATAATCTGAAAATTCGGATCCCTTCTAAAAATTTCGACTCATTCCTCGAAGCATTATCTGCCGATGCAGATCATATCGACACAAAAAATATCCGCCGGAGAGATGTTACTACTGAGTTTATTGACATCGCCACTCAACTTAAAAACAAACAACTGCTGGAGGATCGTTATCTTGAACTGTTAAAAAGAGCTACCAAAACCAGCGATCTTTTGCAGATAGAGGAAAAGCTTGCCCAGATCCGTACCGATATAGAATCAACCCAGGGGCAGTTAAATTATTTAAGCAGGCAGGTTGCCTATAGCTCGCTTGATATTACTTTTTACAATAAGCAAACGGCCCAAATTGTTGACGAGGCATTTAGCTATAAATTTAAAACGGCTGTTTATGATGGCTGGAACTTGTTGCAAAACCTGTTTTTTAGCACTATTATGTTTTGGCCCCTTATAATTATAGCTGTTATTTTTTATTGGATGGTTAAAATATGGAGAAAGAAAAAGGGAAAGAAAGCGGAGTAAGTTTTGCTTTCTTTTATGTTTGATATTGTATGGGGCGGTGATACGCAATTCAAAGCCGTTTGGTCCTGTGTTCGCAATGGTTATATTGTATAAATAAAATGCAATTTACTTATATTAGTAAGTTAACGGTTTGGAACAGGGATTGAAGTAAATAAAAAATTGAACGCATATATCTTCCATATCACCCTCTATGACCTGGCCTTTCTGGGGGCGATATTTATCGGGTTCTCTTTCGTTCTGCAGTTGGGATTCGCCAACAGGAGCAACCGGGCTGCAAATCGCTTTTTGAGTTTGGCCCTGGTTGTGATGGTGCTGTGGCTGCTTTGGGTACTGGGGAGGGATATCGGTCTTGAAACCTATTTTTCTCATTGGAGCTGGCTGCCGCTGCAATTTTCGCTGGCGTTGGGCCCGCTGATCTTTTTTTATGTTCTCAAAATAACCCGGCCTAAGTATCTATTTCGCTTTAATGATCTCGTGCATTTCGGCCCGCTGCTGCTCGAACTGGGCGCCCTGGTATTGGAGATAAAGGAGAGTATCAGCACAGGGGCGGCTACTTATCATACGCAGACCTTTCATACGCTGAATCCAATATTACAATTGCTGGCCTTTATTTCGGTCGGCGCCTACCTGTATGCGTCTCACCGGCAGATAGAGCGTTTTTACCGGGGCCTCAAATTTAACGGGGGCGATCGGTACCGGTACGAATTGCGGTGGCTGCGTAATTTACTAATAGGTTTCGGCCTGTTATGGCTATTGTGGATCCCTTTTACAGCCGTAGACTATTTTTATTACCATTACCAACTAAGTATACATGCTTATTATCCTTTATATCTCCTTTTAGCGGTAATGACTATTTGGATGGCGGCCGTAGCCTTTTTAACTCAGGAGGCTGGCGTACCCGTCGATCCCCCTTCGTTTTTAAAGCCACCGCTTCCTGCAGAAATGAAACAAAGGGGTAGTTGGCTAAAGAAAACCGTGCAAGCCAACCGGTATTACCAGGACCCGGAACTGAACTTAAGCTCGCTTGCTGAAAAGCTTGACCTTGGTCCTCATGAATTATCGAGGATAATCAATACGGTGCTCAAAAAAAGCTTCAATGATTTCATCAATGAATATCGCGTTGCAGACTTCGTTCAGAAAATGCAGGACCCTGCTTATGAACACATAACCCTGTTGGGCATTGCATTTGAATCCGGATTCAATTCCAAAACTACGTTTAACCGCACTTTTAGGCAAATGACCGGGAAAAGCCCCGCAGAATATAAGAACGATCTGAAAAAAGAGCGACCATCTTATAACTTGGAACACTCGACCCGATTTACAGCGGTAAATTCGAATCACGAAACCACGACTCAGTGGTCTGATGAGAAATTAAACCGCAACTATATGTTTAAAAGTTACCTGAAAATAGGATGGCGCAACCTGACGCGCAATAAAAGCTATACTGCCATTAATGTTACTGGTTTGGCTGTTGGTATTACCGTTTGTATGATGATCTTTATCATTATACAATTTCAAACAAGCTTTGATACTTTTCACGCGAAGAAGGATCGTACCTATCGTGTACTGACCGAATTTCATTACGCAGAAGGAGGAAATATTTCTTACAAAGCAGCTGTCCCTTTTCCAATGCCTTTAGGACTGAAAACGTCTTTTCCCCAAATAGAACAGGTAGCCCCGATCTTTGCCAGCCACGATGATCAGCTGTTGATTCTTGATAATAATGGAAATACGGAGAAAGATTTTAAGGAGCAGCACGGTGTATTTTACATGAACCCTTCATTCTTTAAAATATTCGATTTCCCGCTGCTGGCAGGTTCTTATGAATCATTAAAAGATCCGAACAACGTATTACTTACCAAAGAGATCGCTGAAAAGTATTTCGGCGACTGGAAAACAGCAATAGGCAGAACCATTAAACTGCAAATGGGCGGCTATATGTTTGAACATGGCGTCGATGTATTAAAAGTTTCAGGGATTTTGGCCTCCGTACCTGCAAATTCAGATTTTCAGCTAAAGGTTGTTGTAGCCTATGGAACGGGTTTCACCGGGGATTATTTGTCAAAATCCACCGATTGGGACGGGAATGTTGCCGGTTTTGGTTGCTATATTTTGCTGCCGCCGAACACTTCTGCCGATAATTTCAACCAACAATTAAGGGCTTACTCCCACAGGGTAGAGTCGCCTGGCAATACCGACAGGCATTTTATCCAGCCCTTAGGTGCGGTGCATTATGATACGCAAGTGGGTAATTACAGCAACAAAACAATCAGCCATCAATTGCTTAATGTATTGTGGCTTATTGCAGCATTCATTCTGTTAATTGCCTGCGTAAACTTTATCAACCTATCCACTGCGCAAGCCGTTAACCGGGCGAAAGAGGTTGGCGTAAGAAAAGTGTTGGGGAGTAGTAAATCTCAATTGCAGATCCAGTTTATCATCGAAACATTTTTAATAGTTATAAGCGCTGTAATACTCGCGGGCTTTATTACCATACTTGCATTGCCTTATGTGGGGAACCTTTTGGAACTTTCGCTTTCATTCAACATTTTTAGCAATCCTGCAATTATCTTATTTCTTTTGGCGGTAACCATCGTAGTTACAGCACTTGCAGGCTTTTATCCCTCTATTGTTTTATCGCGTTTCAGTCCGGTTAATGCGCTAAAGAGTAAACTCACGTCAAATGCAAACGGAATTTCGTTAAGAAGAGGGTTGGTGGTGTTTCAATTCATCATTGCGCAGGCGCTCATTATCGGAACGCTCATCATTGTAAAGCAAATGGATTATTTTATGAACCAGCCGCTGGGTTTTGATAAAGACGCCATTATCAATGTTCCTTTCCGTGTGGATAGTCTTCGCCTCAGCAAGCTGGGTTATTTAAAGAAAGAATTATTGTCTGTAAACGGCGTGCAGGCGGTTACTTATAGTTCCAACACCCCGGTTGAAAATGGCACCGATCTGTGGAGCATTATCAAATATAATCATGCGGTAAAACAAACAGACTTCCAGGTTATTACCAAATTTGCCGACAACGAATACATATCCACTTACAAATTGCCGCTTATAGCCGGCAGAAATGTGAACCCATCTGATACCACTGGAGAATTTCTGGTAAACGAGTCTTTAGTGAAAACTTTGGGGCTGAAAAAACCAGAGGACATATTGAACAAGCATATGACCACCTGGCATGATCAGATCAAAGGAACTGTTGTTGGCGTATTAAAAGATTTCCATAACCGGTCTTTCCGCAACGACCTTGCACCATTATTGATCACCACCGACATTGCCATGTACAACCAGGTAGGGATAAAGCTGGCGACTACAAATATTTCTTCTACCATGCAATCGGTTAAAAAGGTATTTGATAAAACGTTCCCCGATTTTGTTTATGAGTACAAATTCCTCGATGAAAAAATTGGAAGTTTTTACAAACAGGAAAACCAGTTATCGCAGCTGTATAAAATTTTTGCAGCTATCGCCATATTCCTTAGCTGTCTTGGTTTGTATGGTTTAGCCTCATTTATGGCAGTGCAAAGAATAAAAGAAGTGGGTATTCGTAAAGTGCTTGGTGCTACCGCGGGCAATATCGTTTATTTATTTTCAAAAGAATTTATCATCCTCATTGCAATAGCCTTTGCCATTGCTGCACCCATTGCATGGTATTACATGCACCAATGGTTGCAAGCGTACGTTTATCGCATCAACATTAGTTGGTGGTTATTTGCTGCAGGCGGATTTGCGGCAATAATTATTGCACTTGCAACGATAAGTTTCCAGGCAATAAAGGCAGCAATAGCAAACCCGGTGAAAAGCCTGAGAAGTGAGTAGGCTTTTGCCGCAGTATTAACAGGAGATTTGGGTTAAATGCAATAAGATGCTTTCGGCGTTGAAATGCAGGAGGGCTTCATGTCCAAATAAGGTATAAGTCCGGATGTGTTATCCGGACTTATATCGATTTTAGCTCAATTTTACCAGCCGTTCGCCCTCCAAAACCGGAATGGCGGTGGTGATATCAATTTGCAGGCAAAACTCAATATCTTTTTGGATGCCCAGTTTTTTCAACCTTTCGCCGTGCGATGTTTTTTTAAGGTAGTCGTTAATATCATGCTTGCCTAACTGATAAAGATCATTTGCGGCAATAGCAGCATCATCCAGCTCAAAACCATCTGTTTTTAGCTGGTCTATAACGGCTCCGGCAAACAGCGTATCTTCCAGGTTGAAATTGTTTTTCCAACCGGCACATACTAATAAAATATTTTCATCCTGATTTTTTAGCCAGGTGCTAAGCGCAGTAAGGTTCAGGAATGAGCCTATTACAATTTTTTTGGCCGAGCGTGATAAATGCAGTGCATGGGTACCATTGGTGGTAGTAAGTACAATGGTTTTACCGGCTACTTTTTCTACCGTGTATGAAAATGGCGAATTGCCAAAATCGAAGCCATCAACTACTTTTCCGTCGCGTTCTGCTGCCAAAAGGTAATCCAGCCCTTTCTCTCTATACGCGGAACACTCCTCAACCTGTGATACCGGAATAATAGCCTCAGCACCGTTTTCAATACCATAACATATAGATGACGTTGCCCTGAAAATATCAATAACCACTACAATATAATCCTCCACATTAAAAAGTGGTATTAAAGCCGGAGTAAGACAAACGTGTGCCGCCCGCCCCCCTGAAGGGAGCGTTTGGTTATCGGTATTATTTGACATGATTTTTAAATTAATAACTAAAGGGAAAACTATTGTTTATAGTTCCCCCTTCAGGGGGTTAGGGGGCTTATGCCTTGTAAAATGGTGGCTTTACAATTTTAGCCTTTACCTTGTTATCTCTAATGCTGATGTAAATTTCGGTGCCTTCTTTGGCAAATTCGGTTTTTACATAGCCCAGGCCTATCGCTTTTTGCAGGGAGTGTGATTGTGTACCTGACGTTACTTTTCCTATGTTATTGCCCTCAGCATCAACAATGGGGTAATCATGACGCGGAATACCACGATCTATCATTTCAAAGCCTACCAGCTTTTTGCTTACGCCAGCTTGTTTTTGCTGTTGCAGTGCTTCGGCGTTGGTGAAGTCTTTATTAAATTTGGTAACCCAGCCCAGGCCGGCCTCTAAAGGCGAAGTAGTATCGTCAATATCGTTGCCATAAAGGCAAAAACCCATTTCTAAACGTAAAGTATCACGGGCACCCAGGCCAATTGGTTTAATGCCAAATGGTTCGCCGGCTTTAAATATCGCCTCCCAGATCTGGCTGGCATACTGGTTTTCGAAATAGATCTCGAAACCACCAGCGCCGGTGTAACCTGTAGCCGAGATTACTACATTATCAACACCTGCAAAGGTTCCTTTTTTAAAGGTGTAGTATTCCATCGATACCAGGTCAACATCGGTAAGGCTTTGCAGCGCCTCGGCAGCTTTGGGGCCTTGAATGGCCAGCAGCGAGGTGCGGTCTGATATGTTTTTCATTTCAACGCCGGCAGTGTTAAACTTAGATATCCAGTTCCAGTCTTTATCAATGTTTGATGCATTAACCACCAGCATGTAAGTTTTCTCATCTATACGATAAACCAACAGGTCATCAACAATGCCACCATCTTCATTGGGCAGGCAGGAGTATTGCACTTTGCCATCGTACAGTTTTGAAGCATCGTTACTGGTAACACGTTGTATTAGATCAAGCGCGTTGTCGCCCTTTAAAATAAATTCGCCCATGTGGCTTACATCAAACACACCAACGGCTTTGCGTACGGTTTCGTGTTCGGCGTTAATACCAGCGTATTGTACGGGCATATTATAGCCGGCAAAGGGTACCATTTTGGCACCTGTTTTTATATGGATATCGGTTAAAGCAGTATTCTTCATGCAAACTGTATAATAAGCCGCAAAAGTAATTATTTCTGAGTGGAATTGGGAAGGAGGATGGAAATTAAGAGGTGAGTTATCAGCCGGTCGGATTACTCATCGCGACACCGCTAATAAAAGAAAATTGTCATTTCGAACGAGCGGGGGCGGATTGAGCGTAAGGGCGAGGAGAAATCCTATACAATATGCATTGTTCGTTAGTATGTTGTATAGGATTTCTCCTCGTACCTCGTTTGAAATGACACCGTTTTTACCGAGAAATAGAAGGAGGTTCCACACCAGCAGTTATACATTAGCTGCCTTTTCTAAATTTTTATAAAACTTAACCAGGCCTTTGGTAACCTCATTTACATCATGTTGCTGCTCTATCAGTTTACGGGCGTTTAAACCTACGCGGCGGCAAAATTCTTCGTCGGTAATACAACGCTCAATGGCGTCATAAAATTCCTGCTGATTATTGGCAATCAAAATATCGTCACCATGGGTAAAGTTGATCCCTTCGGCACCTAACGAGGTTGATATAATACATTTTTGCATGGCCATACCTTCCACAATTTTTACCCGCATCCCCCCGCTTGATAAAAGTGGAACTATCATGATGGCCTTACTGTTCACAAACTCAAAAGCATCATCAACTTCGCCCTGTATAAATATTTTGCCCATCACCTCATAGTCGTCATAGCGCTCGGGGATGTTATGGCCTGCCACATAAAACTTCACCCGCAGATCGCCTTCGGTGAGGTCTTTATAAAAATTATCAATAAACCATTCTATTCCTTCGCGGTTGGGCAGCCAATCCAATGATCCCAGGAAAAACAGGCTCGGGAATTCAGTTTTGCTTAGATCAGGGTTATACCTGGTTAAATCAATGCCAACCGGAAATATCTCCACCGGGATTGTAGTCCCATAGGATAGCATCGTGATCTTATCTTCGGATGTGAATACCGCTATAGCATCAAATTTGTTAAGCTGCTCCAATTCATAATCCTTAATGCGTTTGGCCAGCATGCGCAGGTACCACTTTTTAAACAAGTCGCTTTTTTGCTGGGCCAGCCTTTGCCAAACCTGGTGTTCAATATTATGTGAGCGATAAATAAGCCTGGCCTTAGAAAACTTGCGGATAGATGACAGGTAGGGAGTAACAAATAAACCCTCAAACTGCACAACATCATAAGCTGTTTTCTTTAACTCGCGGATAAGCAGTTTTTCAAATTCGGCATTATAAAAGCGATCAACATTGTTTGATTTTTTATTGAACAGGTTTACCACCGCATCAACCATTGATATGTTGATGTTGATCTTATACGAGGTATAATTTATTTTATCCTGCAGCTCATCTTTTCCATGCGAGTTTCCATTGTATTTTTCGGCGTTTAATGATACCAGCGATACATCATGGCCTAAGGCGATCAAGCCTTTTATGGTATTGCACACCACTATGGCATACCCGCCATTTTGCGGAAATGGGACACGATGTGTTAAAATAAGAATCTTCAAATGATTGATGGTTTGTCACAAAAGTACCATCCTGAAAGTGGTAATCAAAGTATCTTTAAAAAATACTTAGCTGAGGATCGCTTACCCTGAAAGTTTTACGATGGTATGGCGTAAAACCTATTTTCATTACCGTTTCGCGGTGTTTTATGGTTGGATAACCCTTATTGGTATGCCAATCGTACTCGGGATGTTCGGCGGCAATTTGCAGCATATAATCGTCGCGGTAGGTTTTGGCCAATATGGATGCTGCCGCTATACTAAAGTATTTTCCATCGCCCTTAATAATGCACTCATGCGGGATGTTTGGATATTTTTTGAAGCGGTTACCGTCAATGATCAAAAATTGGGGGGCTATATGCAGTTTTTCAATGGCGCGGTGCATGGCCAGGAATGATGCATTGAGGATGTTGATCTCATCTATCTCAAAATTATCTACCGATGCTACGGCAAAGGCAATAGCCTTTTCTTCTATCACTGTACGTAACTGGTAGCGTATTTCTTCAGATACCTGTTTCGAATCGTTGAGTAGGTGGTGATCAAAATCATGGGGGAGTATCACGGCGGCGGCAAATACCGGCCCTGCAAGGCATCCGCGACCAGCTTCGTCACATCCTGCTTCAATTAATTCATATTGGTACCTGGCTGCTAACATGTGTACAAATATAAGAAGAAGTATCAGGTAGTTAGTATCAAGACAGGAGAAGTATCAAGTCGTTAGTATCAAGTATCAAGACAGGAGCTATAATTCGTGCAATTCAAAAAAATTAGCGGGAATTAGTGTGCATTAAAAGATCCTTAAAGTAAGCAGGGTGATATCATCTATGGGCTTGCTTTTGTGTACAAGGTTCAGATGATCTAAAAGGGCGTCATTAAAATTATCTGGTGTGAGGCTGCCATGGGATTTTACAAAATCAAGCAGTTTGTCCTCGTTCCAAACCTTGTTGGTGGTTGATTCAAAATCCATCAATCCATCGGTGTAGTTTACAATCAGGCTGCCCGGCTCTATATCAATTTCGCCCTCATTTAAAAAGGGGAGTTCTTCAAAAACGCCTATCATGGTGGTGCCCAGTTTTAATGGTATAGCGCCTCCGTCGGAGTAGAGTATGGTAGGGTTGTGGCCCGCGTTGATATAATTAAGTTTGCGTTTCTTTTGGTTATAACGGGCCAAAAAAAGTGTTATAAAACGCTCGCCTTTGGTGTTGTTGAGTACTATCTTATTCAGGCGGTCGATGATATTGGTCAGGTCGTCTTCCACCGCGGCCCAGGCATGCAGGCTGGCCTGGAAATTGGCCATCAGCAGCGCCGCCGAAATTCCCTTACCAGATACATCGGCAATGCACCACAGAAACTCGTTTTCGTTAAGGCGGATAAAATCAAAATAATCGCCGCCGATGTTTTGATGCGGCAGGTATTTTGCCCCAACTTCCACGTCAGCATCCTTATGGATTTTTAGTGGGATAAGCATGTTTTGTACCTCAACGGCAAGCTCCATTTCGCGCTGAAAACGTTCTGATTGCAGGCGTTCGCGAAACAGTTTTTTATTCTCCAGGGCCACAATGATCACATTCATCAGGGTTTGAATGAAGTTAAGATCGTTGCCCAGCATCTCGCCCGATGTATTAAAATCGCCAATAAGCGCATAAGCTAAGGCCTTGCTTTTATGGTATATCGGGATAAAGTAATTGTAGTTGCGCAGGGTATGGTCTTCATGATCAGCTATCGCTATAGGCGATTTTACCTTGCTTAATTTATTGCAGGCCTTGCTTAAAATCATCGACGATTCTATATCGCCGCCGTATTTGGAGATGCATACAAACTTATTTTCCTTTTCAATAAGAAAACGCAGCTTGCCCACCTGCAGGTAATTTTGCAGGATAACCTCAAGCATTTGAATGAGTATCGGGGTGGCAGTATTCTTATTAATGGCCCTGGTAATCTCCAATAAGGAATTTAATTCTGATTGTCGCTTCAGCAACAGCCTGATTAATTCGTCTTCGCCAGAACTATCGTCTATATATTGCATCTGTTTTTAGTACGCTGACTAAAATAGAAAAAATATTTTCAAATGCGTGTACTTTGTGATTTTATATCGAAGGCATCGCGTAAACCAACGGTAACCAGGTTAAACGCGTACACCAGCAGCATGATAGCAATGCCGGGAATGATGGCCAGGTAAGCCGAGTCCATTACAATATAACCGTAATGTTCTTTAATCATGCCGCCCCAGGTAGGCATAGGCGGTTGCGCGCCAAAACCAAGGAAACTTAAACCGGCTTCAAGTAATATGGCCGATGCAAAATTGGATGACGCCAGTACCAGTATAGGGCCGGTTATATTGGGTAAAATATGTTTGCTGATAATACGGGCATTATTAAAACCCAGGGCACGGGCAGCCTCAATATACTCCACCTGTTTAAGGCTCATCACCTGCCCGCGTACAAGCCTGGCTACCTCAACCCACATGGATAGGCCAACTGCTATAAATATTTGCCACAGCCCTTTGCCAAGGGCAAAAGATATGGCAATAACCAGCAGCAATGCCGGTAAAGACCATAATATGTTCATTACCCAGCTAAGCGCGGCATCTATCCAGCCGCCAAAGTAGCCGGCTATTGCGCCTATAGTTACCCCTAACAACATACTAATGATAACCGACATGAGCCCAACAGCCAGCGAAATGCGGGTACCCAGTAGCAGCCTGCTCAGCATATCGCGGCCATAAATATCAGTACCCAGCCAAAAGGTTTTGGTGATTATTTGTTCGCTTTTAATTTTATCGGCAAAGTGCTGATAGATCTCGGCTGTTTTTTTTGAGGAGATAGCAGGGTTTAGTAGTACCATGCCATAATGATAGCGGGGTTTAATCCCATTCACTCCTTCAAAAATGTTATACGCCTTTTTATCAGGCTTATCCTCATCGCCAATATATTCATTTACGTGAATGGAATCCTGCTTAAAATAGTACCCGGTAATAGGGATCTCCCGGTAAAATGACGATTGCCCAAAAAACATCCTGCTCAAGAAACCAACAGTATCAACCTGTTCGCTTTTGCGTATTCGCAGCATGGTAAACCGGGCTCCCGGCTTTTTTATGCTCAGCTGTATGGTCATGTTATTGGCATGCGGCGTTTGATCAGGCAATACAAGATAACCTAATATGGCTATCAGCAGCGTAGTTGCGATGAAAGCAAGCCCGCCCATGGCAATTTTATTACGCTTAAAGGCGATCCACGTTTGTTTTGAGGGAGTAAGCTGGGCCAATAGTTAATAATTCCTTTTGGCTAAATATCGTTTAAATAGGTACAATAAGCAATTAGCTTTGTACAAATTACATTGATATTAAAAATGAGCGCTATTTTACCTCGCGGCCTTTCCATTGGTACTTTTTATTGCTGCCTACCAGGCCCATCATAATAAGGTAAATTACATGTGCGGGTATGGTTATAATAAGCAGGCTTACCAGGTATCCGCGTTTAAAAAAGTTAGTAACCGGCAGCAGGTAAATAGCTTCAAACAGGTATTTTAATAAAAACTGTGTCAAGAAAAGTTTAAAGAAATATACATCATAAAAACCCAGGCAGGCGTTTAGTAATATGGATACATTAAAAAGCCAGAAACACATACCAATAGCTACTATTTTTTTATCCTTATACTTTGTAAATTTTGAGGCCCAGCGCTTTCTCTGCTGCAAAAACTCTTTTAAGTTGGGCTTTGCATGGGTATAAACAATAGCATCGGTTTGTTTTAAAAAGCCAATTTTGCCGGGGTACCGCACCGCTACTTTTTGCAGCAGTAACTCATCATCGCCAGATGCTACGTCGTCAATTCCGGTAAAGCCACCAACTTCATTAAATACATCTTTACGGTAGGCCAAATTGGCACCATTGCAGGTAGATGCCCGGCCATTGCCAATAAATGCCGCACCTATACCTATAAGAAAAGAAAACTCCAGGGTTTGCATCAACTCAAATATCGATTTCTCTTCAAAAAAAGTTACCGGGGCTGAAACCATTACCAGGTCCTGGCTTTGGTAGTAATTTACTATAGTTGATAACCATTTGCTACCCATGCGGCAATCAGCATCGGTAGCCACCATTAAATCGCCCGATGAGCGTCTAATGGCTTCTGTTATCGCCTTTTTTTTATAGGAGTTAAGCGGCTTATCCTCGTTCAGTTTCATCAGGGTTATGCCCTGGTCTGCATAGCTGGCGATAATTGCAGCAGTATCATCAGTGGAATGATCATCAACAATAATAACCTCTAACAGGTGTTTTGGATATTCCTGGGCTAAAATATCTTCGATAGTTAAATGGATCCGCTCTGCCTCATTTCGTGCGGCAATAAGTATGGTAACCTTTGTGTTAAAATCGGCAATTGTAAAGGGAATTACCTTAATATCAAACCATCCTTTAATTAAATAAATAACAAGTAACAGATATAGGCCTGTTAATAATAACGAAATTATACTAAGCGTTGCGATCAAAGAATTTGAGTTTAAATACAAATAAAGAGCCTAAAATAGCAGGAATAAATAAATTTATGAGCCATATAGAAGATACACCGGCTATTATGGCAAATTTTTGATCTGTGATATAAACAAACAGGTGTGATGCTGTGAAGCCACGTACGCCAATATCAAAAAGATCAAGAGAGGGTACAATGGAGGATATTAAAAAAAATAGCATCAACATCATAATCATAGAAAAAACCGGGATCTGCGGTATCAGCATCTGGAATACCAAATAATACTGCAATGAGAATGTAGCATACCGGGCTACGCTGAACCCCATTGTTTTAATAAGCTCATGGGTTTTATATTGACCCATGATTGCAAAAAAGCGGTGGTATTTTTTTACCAGGGGGATACTATCAAACAGGCTAACCACCCAATTTATATGGAAATAAATGACGAGCTGCAGTATTGCTAAAACAGCACCCAAAGCCATTACGCCTATAAGCAACCAGGAATAATCATGTATATAGCGGCATATAAACCAGATGATAGAAACCGCGCCTAAAACATTGGTTACGGTGCCCTGGCTAAATGAGCCAACACTCATGGCAAAAATACCGGGAATTCGCTTTCGATTGGGTAAAAACATTACCCGGCCACCATATTCGCCCAACCTGTTTGGTGTTGTTACTGCCCAGGTAAGACCGCAAAAAACGGCTTCCACCGCTTCCCAAAGAGTTATATCAATAAGTGTTTTGGTAACATAGCGCCATTTTAAAGCCTCCAAAAACCAGTTAACAAACATGAGCATTACCACAAAAAACATGGTGATAATTACCCGGGTGATACTTAAATGTGATGCTAAAAGCTCAAAGGCTTTTAAGTCGTTGTTTTTTTTGGAAAACTGCCTGTAGATAAACAATGCAGCTACAATTAATATACCGGCCTTAAGTAAATAGGAAACTATTTTTTTGGTAGAACTAGTCAAACAGATAAAAATTTATGCAATGTTACGAAAAATGGGGCGAGGTTTAACCCGCCCCATATAACACAGCATAAATACTTTTGTTTATTTCAATCTCGCTTTTAAAAATGCAATGGTATTGGCATAAGCATCCCTGGTGGCCTCGCTGTTATATGCGGGACTGCTTGGGTTTGCAAAAGCATGATCGGCATCATATTGGTGCAGGTACAGCTTTTTGCCCGCTGCTTTCATATCATCATTAAATTTGGCAACAACTTTGGGGTTTATCCATTGATCTTTATTGGCAAAGTTGCCCAGTACATCGGCATTTAAAGTTTTTAATCGCGCTATGTTTTGCTCGGGCATGCCATAGTACATTACGCTGCCTGCCAGTTTTTTACCCGCCAATAAACCGGTTTGCAAACTCCAGCCGCCACCAAAACACCAGCCTATTGTGGCAATGTGCGCGCCTGCGCCGGTATATGCTATGGCACCGTTAATAATGGCTTTGGCCCTGTCTTCATTTACGGCCTGCATAAATTTACCTGCATCCTGCGGGGTAGTGGCAATTTTGCCATCGTAAAGGTCAAGGTCAATAACGTTCACGTTGCCCAGGTCGTTGTATATCTTTTCAGATTCGCGTTTAACAAAATCATTTAATCCCCACCACTCGTGAATTACCAGGATGTAATTCTTACTGGGCGTTTTAGCTTTCAGCAGGTACGCAGTTGATTCTTTACCATCGGGTGTTTTATAGGTAATATTTGTGCCGATGCTGCTTTGAAAGCGGATGGGCAATGGCTTTAAATGCGCCATTTTAAATTTGGAATCGGAGGCCAGCATGGCAAACCGTTGTGTTGCCGATGGGTTACTGCAGCAAACAACTTTGCGCTGCGCAAATGCACCGCTGCAAAAAATGACGAGTAGGGTAAAAAGAGTAAGCTTTTTCATGGTTGGATGTTTTGTTAAGCTGTTATGGGTTACATAACAAATACGTTGATGAATTAATTTGTGTTGCCTTAAACTTAACCGGTATTAGTAGAGGGGGATCTCTATATTTTTTAATGGAGATCCTCTTCCTCAAAATTACTGTTTAATATACCTTTTCCAATACAATTTTATGCTGCAATTAGAGGAGGGCAGGTCAGGGTTGGGGCAATTCAATTATTCAACCGTCCAGGCACTAATTTCGTATGCAGCTAAATTTACAGCAAGTTTGCCATTAATAATATGAGTAGCATCTTTCCCGATAAAATTACCAATCTTTTTTCCTTGTAAGCCAGTCGCTTCAACAGTTGCCGCCTGTTGCTTATCTGATAAATTAACAACCACTATAACGGCCTTATCCCCATCCTGCCGGATAAATGAAAATACCTGGTCGTTATTATTGATGAGGGTTTTGTACGTTCCGTTAACTATAGCCGGATTGGATTTGCGCAGGCGGATGATCTCCTTGTAATAATTAAAAAGCGAATTTGGGTCTTTTCTTTCCTCTTCAAGGGATATACCATCGTTGGGTTTATCATCATTAAACTGATCTTTATACGGGCCGGTTTGCTTATACCAGTATGCCATGCCTTTGCCTTTACCTGTTGCATACCATTCAAATGCCTGCCTGTCGGGGATTTCATTGGCATCGGTGGCTCCGAAATTGGCGCTGGTACCGGTCATGCCTAATTCCTGGCCGTAGTAAATAGATGGGATGCCGCCCATGAGCAGGTTAAGCGCGCAGCCTACTTTTAGTTTGCCTATATCACCTTTAACAGCTGTACTAAAACGGGGAATATCATGGTTTTCAATAAATACCACCTGCTGCTTGCCTGCCGGGTTCATGGCAAGGGTTGAATCGGCATTGGCCAGCAACAGATCTTTCCTGAACGACCGGATGGCGAAGGCCAGTCTTAAACCAAACACGCGGTCAACGCAGCCTTTTTCCAGGTAGTCCAGCCCTAAACTAAACCAGTTGGCCTGCTCGGCAACTATTTTTATTTTAGGGTTGATGGCTCTTAGTTTACCTAATAAAGGGTTCCAGAAAGTATCAAATAAATGCGGCATTGTGCCTTTATTATCCAGGTTATCCATCATATGGTCCAGCCTGAAGCCATCTACGCCATCATCAAACTTACCATCCTTATTCGGGTCGAGCCAGTAGCTAAACAGTTTTAAATTATATTCCTTTGATTTTTCGCTGTTTAAATTGGCGGTGGTAATTTTATGGGTTACACCATCATAACCTTTTAGGCTGGTTAAATTATATACAATGGTTGATGGTTTTTTATTCTCCTTGTCGTCCCATATAATATAATCGGTGTACTCGGATTTTGGGTTGCCGAACGCATCCTTCCACCATTTGGAATCCTCGGTAACATATTGGGTTTCCATATCCATATAAAATTTCATGCCCCTTTTGTGCAATTCTTTAATGAGCGCCAGGTAATCGTTCAGCGTGCCATATTTGGGGTCGATCTTTTTAAAATCGATAGCAAAGTAATTATGGTAATAAATTGATTCATAAAGCGGGGTGCACAAAATGGAGGTTACCCCAAGCTCCTGCAGGTAATCCAGTTTTTGCCTTATTCCGTTCAAATCGCCGTGACTATCACCATTGCTGTCAAAAAAACTCCGCTGAAAAATATGGTATATGATCTCGTCGTTATTGCTCTGGGGTTTATTGCGCTTCAACCCGGCACTTGAGGATAGTGCAATGCAAAGCAGGCAGGCAATTGCAACAAGTTTTTTTATTTTCATGGAGTTATAATTGGCTGCCAAAACAACTGAAATAAGTACTAATATACAATGAATAAATAGTTTATTTAATAGCCTATCTTATCATTAAAAATAGCCTTTATTACTATGTTTTTGCTTTTGGTAATAATATATGGATTATATACTCCACATATTGGCCAATTTTACTGTGTTTTGACGGCCATAGTAGTATTAATTTTGCACATTATACTTCCTTAATTATTTAGGCAATAAACTACGCGTAATAATAAAACCCTGAAACCTGCTATAACAATAATTCAACATGCCCATTACCTGCAAAGCTGCCATTACGAATGGCGACGGAAGTTTTACTATTGAAGATATTGAAGTTCATGACCCGCAGGCCGATGAAGTACTGGTAAAAATAATGGCCGCCGGCCTTTGCCATACTGATCACGACTCGCTGAGCTGGGGCAAGCAGCTCATTATAGGGCATGAAGGTGCCGGCGTTGTTATTAAAACCGGCAGTAAAGTTACAGGCTTAGCGCCCGGCGATAAAGTGATATTAAACTGGGCTATGCATTGCGGCCATTGTTTTCAATGTTTAGCAGGTAATCAACACCTTTGTGAGGTGGCTTCGCCGGTAGCGGCGGGTGGCAACGGTTATACGCCTGGTCATGCAAATCCATCGGGCACCACACTAAACGGTTTGCCGGTTTTGCGCTCGTTCAATATTGGTACCCTTGCGGGCTACACGCTGGTAAAAGCATCTGCAGTAGTAAAAAACGCATCAACAAATATGTCATTCCCGGCGGCAAGTATCATTAGCTGCGGGGTGATGACGGGCTATGGCTCGGTGCTGAATGCGGCCAAAGTAAAAGTAGGGTCTTCGGTAGTAGTATTGGGCACCGGTGGGGTAGGGCTTAATGTGATCCAGGGCGCAAAAATAGTGGGAGCGGCGATGATCATCGCTATTGATATCAACCAAAATCGTTTAAATATGGCGGTTAAATTTGGAGCCACCCATACACTTTTGGCCTATAAAACGGATACCGGCCTGTTACAGGCAGCCCAAAAGGTAAAAACCATGACCCATAACCGGGGTGCCGATTATGCTTTTGAATGTACTGCCATCCCGGAGTTGGGCGCAGCACCGCTGGCGATGGTGCGCAATGCCGGTACCGCTGTACAGGTAAGCGGTATAGAGCAGGATATCACTATTGATATGCGCCTTTTTGAATGGGATAAAATTTACATCAATCCACTATATGGCAAATGCCGCCCGCAGATAGATTTTCCTGACATTGTACAACATTATGAAGACGGGAACCTGATGCTGGAAGAAATGATTACACGTACCTATAAAATAAATGAACTCGATAAAGCTTTTGATGACATGCTGAAAGGCAGAAACGCCAAAGGAGTTATTGTTTTTGACTAAAAATATGCCATTTAGAACAACTGAGATATCTAACCCGCAGTTTGAAAATAATAATCTACGTTTTATAACGGTAAAAACCCCGAACCTTAAAGGGCGGGGCGATATATGTGTATACGTGCCGCCGGGAACAAAATCAACCCATACCTTGCCTATTGTAATACTGCTGCACGGTGTTTATGGCAGCGCCTGGAGTTGGGCCTACAGTGCAGGGGTACACTTAACGGTGAATGAATTAATAAAGACAGGTGAGTTGCCTCCTATGATATTGGCCATGCCATCAGACGGGCTTTGGGGTGATGGATCTGGTTTTTTGCCGCACAGTACCTGTAATTTCGAAAAATGGATAGCGGAGGATGTGCCAGCCGCTGTAAGGGAGAACGTTGCGGGTGCTAAAGAGGATTCACCCTTATTTATTTCGGGCCTATCAATGGGTGGTTTTGGCGCATTGCGTATCGGTGCCAAATATGGGCGGCAGTTTAGGGCTATATCCGGAATGTCATCAATTACCAGTCTGCCGCAGATTAAGCTTTTTGTGGAGGAGCCTTTAAAATGCTATGCCCAGGATAATAAAATTGATGAAGATGTTTTTGAAACCTTTAAACATTACAGGGAACAATTGCCGCCGCTAAGGTTTGATTGTGGTGAAAGCGATCTGTTATTAACATACAATCGTGATCTGCATAAAAAAATGGAGGAGGAGGGGATTCCGCACGTTTACGAGGAATTTGGCGGCGGGCATGAGTGGTCATACTGGTCAAGACATGTAGTTAAAAGCTTAAAATTTTTTGCCGGGCATCTTTAAAAAAAGAGATAAAATAATTGCAGATATTTTGCGGGTGAATGTCTTTTATTAGTATAATTTTTTGATAATCAATTAATTAAATTCCGGTTCCTTCAGAAATATCATTTTTTTGTCAATTAGTCATGGCTGTTTATACAATTTTCACTAATTTGAACGTTTAACTACTTTGTAGGTTCTAACCTGCAAATAGTGATAAGGTTTAGGTTTAAAGTCCCCAAGCAGCGAGTGCAAGGGGACTTTTATTTTTTAAGGAAGATGCCTGGTGAAACAGCTCATGTATCAGGTAAACCCATCAATTATTGCTTTATTTGCAGCTTACAAAAATATCCGGCACCTGTTAATACACAAATGAGCGATCTGAAAAAAGAATTATATGATTTGTGTGTTGCCCATGTGCGCAGAAGCATGGATGCGGCCGAGCTGGCTATCCAGGAAGCTCAAAAAGCATCAAACGATGATACCAAAAGCAGCGCCGGTGATAAATACGAAACCGGACGCGCCATGATGCAGCAGGAAACCAACCGCAACCTGGCCCAGTTAAATGAAGCCAATAAACTTATGGTTGCCCTAAACCGCATCAGTACCAACGGCACATCTGCCGTTGCCGAGCTAGGGAGTGTAATTATTACTAATAACGGAAATTTTTACCTGGCTATTAGTGCCGGTAGCCTGCCGCTTGCGGGTAAAACCTATTTCGCGGTTTCTCCCGGATCGCCGGTTGGCCTTAAACTTAATGGTAAAAAGAAGGGTGATAGCTTTACGCTGAATGGTAAATTATATGTTATTGAACTGGTAAGTTAAGCGTTATGCTTTTAGCAGGTATACCGGGTGTGAATTTTATGGCATTACCGACCTGGTTTTGGATGATAATATTTAAATGATTTTGCTCTGCAATAACCATTTGATCTCCATCATAGATATGGTGAATATAATTTGCTTATTTTTTTGCCGGGAAGCCGGATACCGAAAGTATCTCATCAACTACGCCAGTAATATTTAAGCTGTTTTTTCAATATTAATTTTTTTTTTGCTGACTGTTTGCCCACGCCGGCATATTATTTACCATATTATTATATCTTCAGAAAGAATGGATTTAATGGGGCGCTTGATAGATGCGAAACAGCCTGGCAGGTCATTGCTGATAACAGAAAATAAAAGATCTTTGGTATGGTTAGGGTCATCAAGCGCTTCCTTTGCCTCGATATTTCCAGGCTTTGTTGTTTTAACTCCTTGTTTAGCTCGGTGTTATGTAAATTGCTTCTGCTGATGATTGAAAGAATTACATCGCCAACCTCTCAGTAGCCATAGTAGGAAGACTTGCCGCAAAATTTTATATAACGTTGTTTTAAAAGAATTGCGAAGGCTAATGGCGTTGAAAATATAAAAATTAATTAATTCATCTCGTTTAAAACAATAAATGGTATTGGTTTTATAATTTATGGTATAAATAGGTCCTTATTTAAAAAGTAACCTATATCATATTTTAATTTTATGTTAAAAAACAAGCCGTTTTAACCTAAAATCGATAAAAATTAACTTTTTTTAAAAATAAAACCCCTCATTCATCAAATGATGCAGTAATCATCAAATATCTATTACTATATTTGATGTTAACAAAACTGGGCAACTAAATAACCTTGCCTTTTATAAATTAAAGATTGATGAACATATTTGTAGGAAGCCTTCCTTTTCAATTAGAGGAAGCCGATTTAAAAGAGCTTTTTGAAGCGTACGGTGAAGTAAGCACTGTAAAAATTATTATTGACAGGGAATCTGGCAGAAGCAAAGGTTTCGGATTTGTTGAAATGTCTGATGATGAGGCTGCACAAACAGCAATCACTGCCTTAAATGGTTCAGAAGTAAAAGGCAGATCAATTGCAGTTAGCCAGGCTGAAGATAAAAAACCAAGTGATCGCAGAAGCGGTGGCGGCGGTGGTTATGGTGGCAACCGCGGCGGCGGTGGTGGCTATGGCGGCGGCGGCGGTAACCGTGGCGGCGGTGGCGGCGGCTACTCAAAAGATAACAGAGGCGGCGGCGGCGGTAGCCGTTGGTAAATTATAATTAAAGTAAAACGCCGGGTAGTTTTACCTGGCGCTTTACTTTAAATGTGCTATCTACTTACGTTATTTTCGGAAATGATTTTGCGGGTTAATTTTACCCGCCGTGATTTTATTTTACCCAAAATCCGGTCTGTATTATTTTTCCTGTTTGGGTTGCTGCGGTAGTTTTACCTCAAAAGTGGCACCATCTCCCTGCGTTGATGTAATATTAAACGTTCCCTTTAGGCTTTCTACCAGGTGCTTTACCAGCGCCAGGCCAAACCCATATCCGTTTTCGCCGCTTGTGCCGTTACTTGATGTGGCATTGCCATTAAGTATGGTTTCAATTAGGTCAATATTTATGCCCACTCCCGAGTCTTTTACCTTTATCTGCAATACGTTTGCATCTTTATTTTCTACCAAATCCAGGCCAACAGTAACACTGCCGTTATCGGGTGTGAATTTTATCGCGTTCGAGATCAGGTTGCCGGTTATCTGCAGCAATTTATTTTTAGAGAAAGGAATGGTTTCTGATGCCGAAGAGGTATTCACCGTAAATCTGATGTGCTTGTTCATGGCCTGGGGCACATAAAGTTTTTCCAACTTATCTTTAAATACCAGCAGGTTAAATTCATTTGCTTTTAGTTCGGGCAAATTTTTGTTTTTATCATCGGCACTTAATATTTCATCTGCAAGCTCCAGTATTGATCTCCCACTTTTGTGAATCAGGTTCATAAACTCCAGTATTTCCTCCATCTGGTTCTCCTCGCCCTGTTCCTGTATTAATTTCGCCAGTCCAATAATTCCGCTTAACGGTCCGCGAATGTCATGAGCAACTTTTCTTTGCGTTTCTTTGGCTTCTGATAAATTATTTTTCAAGTCATCAATCACCTTCATGTAGTTAAGTCTTTTTACTATTTCGGCGGCTATTATCGTAAGCAGCTCAACTTTTTCAGGGTTAAGATTCTTTGCTGCATGCTGGTCAACCACGCAGAGCGCCCCAATATTGTGGTTGTTTACATTTAGGGGGATACCAAAGTAGTAGCGCAGATGTGGTCCGCCGGTAACGTAGGTACGGTCTTTAAAGCGCTCATCGGCACTCAAATCTGTCACCTCCAGGGTTTCATCACCCATGAGCACATACTGACAAACAGATTCTTCGCGGGGCATTTGCTCAAGCTCCAGGTTGTGGCTTGATATTGTCCATTGGGTATAGGAATCTATGAGGTTAATTAATGACATTTCTGTGCCGGCAACCTTGGCCGCCAGTTTAGTAAGATCCTTAAAATTGTCTTTTTGTCCGGCGTAATCTAAATCAAAGTCCGACAAGCTCATCAGCCTGCCCATTTCATTTTCTGGAATCGGGGGAGTTAGCATATAGTCAATTAGTTATACGTTTATACGAAATTTTAACACTCAAGGTTTTGTAAGCTGATACTAACGCCCGGTAAAATTGCATGGCCGACCAATGCTTTTTGTTAAAAATGTTTAACTTAACAATTCCAAAAGCCAATTATTATGGAAAGCAAAAAAACTTGTACCGGACCCGATGATGGGCTGGATATAAAGGACAGTTCGCGCAGGAATTTTCTGAAACAATCTACCCTGCTCACCGCAATTGCCCTTACTCCCGGAACTGCTATTAAAGCAGCTGCCGATCATGTGGACGAGCAGTTTGCCGCGGTTTTTGAAAAAATGCCGTTAAAAATGGAGGTAAACGGAAAGCAGCAAAGTTTATCTGTTGAACCCAGATCAACCCTGCTTGATATTTTACGCGAACAGCTTGATCTTACCGGCACCAAAAAAGGTTGCGATCATGGCCAATGCGGCGCATGCACCGTACATGTAGATGGGCATAGAGTAAATTCATGCTTAACATTAGGCGTAATGGTAAACGGTAAAAAGATCACCACTATTGAGGGTCTTGCCAAGGGCGATCAGTTACACCCCATGCAGGAAGCGTTTATAAAACATGATGGTTTTCAGTGTGGGTATTGTACTCCTGGGCAAATCATGTCGGCAGTAGCCTGCATCCGCGAGGGGCATGCCAATTCCGAACATGAGATACGGGAATACATGAGCGGTAATATTTGCCGCTGTGGTGCTTACCCTAATATAGTTAACGCCATACAGGAAGTTAAAGATGGAGGGATGAAAGTATGAAGCAGTTTCAATACGTTCGCCCGGCCACGCAACAAGGTGTGTTGGATGTTATTAATAAACCCGGTACTAAGATCATAGCAGGCGGCACCAATCTTGTCGACCTGATGAAACGTGGTGTTACTGCACCAGATAAGCTGGTTGATATTAATCAGCTGCCGTTAAAAACCATAGCAGCAACAAAAACAGGATTACACATAGGTGCGCTTGCACTCAATAGTGTTGTATCAGAAAATGCGCTGGTTGGGGAGAAACACCCACTTTTGGCCATGGCGCTTAAAGCCGGCGCATCACCGCAACTGCGTAATATGGCTACCGTGGGTGGTAATATGATGCAGCGTACCCGTTGTGGCTATTTTTATGATGTAACTATGCCTTGTAATAAGCGTGCGCCCGGAACGGGATGCGGTGCCATAGAAGGCATTAACCGGATGCACGCCATTTTTGGTGCGAGCCCGCAATGTATAGCTGTGCACCCAAGCGATATGTGTGTGGCCCTTGCCGCGCTGGATGCTACTGTGATAATTGCCGGTAAAAAGGGCGAACGCCGTTTGCCATTTACTGAATTTCATCGCTTGCCGGGAGATCATCCCGAACTGGATAATCATTTGGCTAAAGAGGAATTGATAATGGGTATAGAGATTCCCGATAACAACTTCAACAAAAATAGCTACTATTTAAAAATCCGCGACAGGCAATCATACGCCTTTGCGCTGGTGTCAGTAGCGGCTGCCCTTGATATAGAAAATGGTATTATTAAAGATGCCCGTTTAGCTATGGGCGGTGTTGCCCACAAGCCATGGCGCTTGTTTGATGCCGAAAAATCGCTCATAGGCAAAAAGGCAACCGAAGAAAATTTTGAGCATGCGGCACAGCTGGCTATGCAGGGCGCCAAAGGCTACGGCAACAATTCGTTTAAATTAAAACTTGCCCCGGCCATCATTGCCGAGGCTTTAAAACATGCAGCAGGCTTAGTTTAACACCCTATGAAAAAAGCGATAGACTCCATTATGCCATCTTCATCAGCAGGCATGAGCCGGATAGACGGGCGGTTAAAAGTAACCGGCGCGGCTAAATACTCGGCAGAATATACACCGGCAGGTTTAACTTACGGGGTTTTGGTGGGGAGTACAATCACCAAAGGCTCCATAACATCCATTGATACCAAAGCCGCCGGGCAAGCGCCGGGGGTACTTGCCGTAATTACCCATTTAAACGCGCCAAAGGTACCGGGCGATCAGCCTGAAAGTGGTAAGCCAGTCCCGCCCAAAGGCGCATTCAAAGTGTTTTATGATGATAAGATATATTACAACGGGCAACCCATCGCCCTGGTAATTGCTGATACTTTTGAGCGTGCTTTGTTTGGCGCATCGCTGGTAAAGGCGCAATACCATACCGATAAGCATATTACCAACCTGCCGGATAATATGAGTAAAGGTTTCCCTCCACGTGGCGAAGGGACTTATAAACGCGGTACAGAAGATGCCTGGAAAGCGGCGCCGTTTAAGGTGGAGCAGGAATATATTGTACCTACAGTGACCCACAACCCCATGGAATTGCATGCCATTATAGCCAATTGGGATGCTGATAATAAATTATCTGTTTGGGACAAAACCCAGGGGGTAAAGGGCACACAGGAAGATTTGGCCCACCTGTTTAAACTCCCTGTTGAAAATGTGCAGGTACACTCGCAGTTTGTGGGCGGCGCTTTTGGCAGCGCATTGCGTACATGGCCGCATGAAGTTGCCGCCATTATTGGTGCTAAGGTTGTTAAAAAGCCGGTTAAGTTGGTTTTAAGCCGTGCAGATATGTTCACTTCGGTGGGCTACCGGCCGTTTACGTGGCAAAAAATTGCCATTGGCGCTACTGCCGATGGTAAACTCACGGGCATTACCCATGAAGCTGCCGGGCAAACATCATCCTACGAAAACTTTACTGAAGGGCCAACGGGTGTGAGCCAGAATTTATATGCCTGCCCAAATGTGAACACTAAATATCATTTGGTTGCATTGGATATTGCCACCCCAACCTGGATGCGCGGACCGGGCGAAGCTACAGGTTCCTTCGCGCTGGAATCTGCGCTGGATGAGCTGTCATATAGCTTAAAGCTTGATCCGGTTGAATTAAGGCTTCGGAATTATGCAGAAAAAGATCCCGATAGCGGCAAGCCGTTTTCCAGCAAGTTCCTGAATGAAGCATACCAGTTGGGTGCCGACCATATAGGATGGAGCGAGCGTAAACAAGAGCCCGCATCAGTGAAAAAAGACGGCTGGCTTGTTGGCTATGGCATGGCAGGGGGCATGTTTGGCGCCTATCGCAGCGGGGCGACTATAAGGGCAAAGATGAATACAGACGGTACATTGTTATTGCAAAGCGCCGTTAGTGATATTGGGCCCGGAACAGGAACCGCAATGGTTTTGATCGCATCTGAACAAATGGGCATTCCGGCCGAAAAGATCAGGTTTGAAATGGGAGATTCATCGCTGCCCAATGCACCAACCCAGGGTGGCTCGGCAACCACGGCCAGTGTTGGGTCTGCAGTATACCAGGCCTGCGCCGATTTGAAAGAGAAATTCCAAAAGCTTGTTGGAAACGGAGGTGCCGATAAGCCCGATTATGCCAAAATATTAAAAGAGCACAGCCTGCCATCGCTTGAAGTGGTTACAGAAACAGGCGGCGGCAATGGGATGGAAAAATATGCCATGAACTCATGGTCGGTTCATTTTGTAAAGGTGTTGGTAAACGCGGCAACCGGTGTTGTTAAAATAGATAAAGTAGCCTGTGTGGCCGACTCGGGCCATATTATTAGTCCAAAAACAGCGCGCAGCCAGGTAGTGGGTGGCGCTATAGGTGGTATTGGCATGGCTTTAATGGAAGAATCCATTATTGATCATCGCTATGGCCGATACATCAACAATAATTTTGCTGATTATCATGTACCAGTAAATGCCGATATCCCGCAGATTGACGCCCTGTTTGTTAACAAACCCGACCCGATCATTAACCCAATGGGTGCAAAAGGTATGGCCGAGATCGCCCTTATCGGCATGGCCGCCGCAGTAGCCAACGCGGTTTATAACGCCAGCGGTAAACGGGTAAGGGATTTGCCTATCACACCTGATAAGGTGATGGCGTAGGGTTAAAATTCGGAAAGCTCTAAAGAATGAAATGAGGTGAGAAGCCTGTGAAATATGCCTCATATCATTGTGACCGCAGCGTGGCAATCGCGAACTATGCAGGATAGACTTGAATGGTTCGCGATTGCTTCGTTGTTCCTTCTCGCTATGGCATGGTCGCAAAAAAAACTTTTTGTCATCCTGAACGCAGTGGAGGATCTGCTATTCGTCATGCTTCTTCGCCCTGTAAAGTCGGCGAATAGATCCTTCGTTCCTCAGGATGACAAACTTTTTAAGGTCATTTCACCTTCAGCGTTTCCCGAAATTTTATCACTCGTAATGGCATTTTTTAATTATTTCATTCAGCAAAGGTTTTTAAAAAATCCGCACATCTGAAATCTATAATCTGCACATCTACAATTTCCTCGCTGCTACACCCTCATTGGTGATCTTAACCGGCTGTATCAATCCATCCTTATCAAAGTATATTTTATCAATACACATTACACGGTGGTTTGCATCGGTTTCGGTTAGCGGGCGACGATGGTAAACAATGTACCATTCATCGGTGCCGGGTACATTGATCATCGAGTGGTGGCCTGCGCCGGTGGCAATACTGGCATCTTGTTTTAATACGGTGGCTATGCGTTTAAACGGACCGAAAGGAGTATCGCCAACGGCATACGCAACGCGATAGTCAGGGCCTGTCCAGCCGCCTTCGCTCCACATAAAATAGTATTTGCCATTGCGTTTAAACATTACCGGACCTTCTACATAGCCTTCTGGAGTTATTTTTTTATAAGTTACACCATCCTCAAACGGAACAACACCTGTAAAATCATTTTTAAGTTTAACGATATTGCACTGGCCCCAGCCGCCATATATCATATAATACTGGCCGTCATCATCTCTAAAAACAAACTGATCAATTGGTTGCGCTTTATTGATGATCTGATCTATGAGTGGTTTGCCCAGATAATCTTTGAAGGGGCCAGCGGGGTTATCGGCTACAGCGACACCAATGCCGCCTTTTTCGTTATTGTTCTGGATATCATTAGCGCCAAAGAAGATATAATATTTACCATCTTTTTGAGTAACTGCCGGTGCCCACAGCGCGCGGCGAACCCATTTTACACCGCTGGTGTCCACAATGTGAGAGTGCTTGGTCCAATGCACCAGGTCGGGTGATGAAAAGGCATCCATGTATACCTGCTCATTGTATTTGGCCGAGTAGGTGGGGTATAGCCAGTATTGGTTATTGAAAATTTTAGCTTCGGGATCGGCGTACCAACCTTCAACAACCGGGTTGCCGGATGTTTTCTTGTCTTGTGCAAAAGCACGGCGTGCCGGCGCGGCAATGGCGGCAACCATTGTTAGCACTAAAACCATTTTTTTATAGAGGCCCTTTTTCATAGTAGATAATTATGTTTTAAGACCGCTAATATAATAGCTAAAATGGTTTAGTTAAACATGCACCCGCTTTTTTCCGTAGAGACGCATCTCATTGCATCTCCAGCGTGCAAATCAACCTTGCAAAGCGGCTCTGTATAGCCGGAGACGCAATTATAGTTCTCTACGAAGCACTGCCGCCGCTATTATTGCTGTTGGTTTTCGGTTTCTTTTGACCCCAGCGTTTGTTGGGCCTGCTTGGCTTTCTTTTATCGTCGGTATGGGATTGCGGAGCTGCTTGTATAGAAGCCAGTTCATCGGGCAGGCCAACTACACGGATAGGTCGCTCTATCAGTTGCTCTATGTTTTTAAGCTTTCGCTCATCGCGGTGGTTAACAAAGGTGATAGCAGTACCGGTGGTTAAAGCCCGTGCTGTACGACCTATGCGGTGGATATAATCCTCCGGATCGCCGGGTACATCATAGTTGATCACCAGGTCGATGCCTTCCACATCAATACCGCGCGAAAGGGCATCGGTACCAATAATAACCGGCAGCTGTTTGTTTTTGAATTTTAACAGGATCTCTTCACGTTCCTTTTGCTCCAGATCGGAGTGGAAGGCCATGGCGTTGATCTTGATAGCTTTCAGTTCTTTGTATAATGATTTTACAATTTCCTTGCGGGATGCGAAAATGATGGTGCTTGCATAAGCCGAATCGCGCAGGATGAGTTGTAGTAAAGGCGTTTTCTGCTGATCATGCAAACGGTAGATCTGCTGATCGATACCCACTGCTGGTTGCGAAATAGCGATATTGATCTGTTGCGGATCTTTCAGGATAGCCTTAGCCAATGAGCGGATACGCCCGGGCATGGTTGCAGAAAATAACAGCGTTTGCCTGGTTTTGGGCAGGTAGCTGATGATCTTCATAATATCGTCAGAGAAACCCATGTCCAGCATGCGGTCGGCCTCATCCAATATTAGGTGCGTTAAATGGTTAAGCTTTAATACGCCAGATGTAAGGTGCGCAATTAAGCGACCTGGAGTAGCTATAATGATGTTTACATTATTTTGGATGCCACGGCGCTGTTGCTCGTAAGCCATACCATCGCCACCACCAAAAACAGCTAAAGAGCTAACACCGGTAAAATAAGCCAAACCTTCAACCTGTTGGTCAATTTGTTGGGCCAGTTCGCGGGTTGGCGCTAAAATAAGCACGCTTGTTTGGTGTTTGGCTGTACCGGTAATGTGGTTTAGCACAGGCAGTAAATATGCGCCTGTTTTACCTGTACCGGTTTGGGCGCAGGCAATAAGGTCTTGTCCGGCCAAAACAACCGGTATGGCCATTTCCTGTATGGGGGTAGGGGTAGTAAAACCCATACTCTCTATGCCTTCAAATAATTGTCCGTTGAAATTAAAATCCTGAAAAGTCACTATATCTTATAAGTAAATTATGCAAGGTATGAAAATTTAATTGGATATGGTTGCCGTTTAAACATGGATGGTGTTTATAGCCAGTATTTAAGATAAAGCCAATGGCAATAAAGCACAGCCGCTATGAACGCTACATGTTAGATAGCTTCGTCAACACTTACCATATACCAATAAATACACTCCTTATGAACTTATATAATCTCTTAGCTGCTCAATAGTTTCCTGTTGATGCAGGATTGTTTCCTTTACCAGGTCATTGATAGAAATGATGCCGCATAATTTATCGGCCATAAAAACGGGCAGGTAACGGATATTACTGTCACTCATGAGGTGCATGCAGGTGTCAATAGAGGTTTCGGGCACAATGCGGGGCAGGCCGGTACTCATGATCTCGCGTACCAGGGTTTCGTACGATGCTTTTCCTTTCAGGATCACTTTACGGGCATAATCACGTTCGGTGAGCAGGCCAAGGTATTCATCATCCTGGGTTACAACTACAGAACCGATATTTTTTTCGGCCATAAGTCTTAGCGCTTCTAAAACTGATACATCTGCATCAATACTAATGGCTCCGCCACCTTTACGGGCAAGTACGGTTGAAACTTTTATCATGGTAAAAAATTTATAATGAGAGGATTGGCCTTTACCAAATATAATAAATCAGAATTAAAAGTATACACTTTTTCATCATTTAATATCAATGATCCGGTAGCTGGTTTTGGGCTTGTATGTTTTTAGGAGTTTTAGTAATCTCTTCCGCAATTAAGGTATAGTTATTAACAACCGGCGATCAACTGTAATTGTACTGTAAAAACCTCCGGATGTAATATGCCGTATCTTATCTAATAGGGCTATTGCTTGTAAGCTTTACGTTGAACTGACAGTGGTTTGCCTGTATAAAAATGATTAATATTTAATATTGCAGCATCAAATTTAACAATGCAGCGATAGGGCATTTGCCGTGCATTCTTGATTAATTCAACAACGATTTATAAAAAATAATACTTACTAAATTGATTTCATCTTTACTTTTTAAGGCATCATTTAAAAATACTGCTTCACCATTTCAACATAAAATTAAGTTAATTTTAAAATTGATTTGCTGCATAGTGTTGCTGGTTTTGTACGGCAGCTTTATAGCAAAGGCCACTACTTTAGGTAGTGATACCAGCAAATCAGATTCGGCGCGTTTAACACGGCACATTATCAATCATGCGTTTGATAATATATTTGAGGAGAACATGAGGTTATCCATAGCCGGTAATGAATATTTCAATAAAGATAAAACACAGCTGACTGCCGATCTTTCGCCAAATTTTATCTTGTTCAGCTCTCCAAAATCGCGGTTCTTTTTTGTGTTCAGTTCAAGGGTGAAAATTCGTTTACTGGATACAAGGGATGCCCCGGTAAAGTCGCCAAGCTATATGCCCAACGCAACAGTATTTTTCAGGGTTAATGAGGATACCTTTAAGCCCAAGTTTTTGTCGTTAGCCTATTCGCACCATTCAAACGGTGTACGGGGGCCATCGTTAAATAAGGATGGTAGCTTTAATACCGATAGCGGTAAATTCACAACTAACTTTTATACCCTTACCTATTTTACAGGTAAACGGGTTGATAAGCCCGGGCTTACCATTAATCGTTATGATAATATAGGCTTAGAGGTACATGCCGGTTTGTTTAACTTAGGGCTATCGCAGGGCTTAAAAGATCACTATGGTTTCATCAGGGTAAACGGCAGCCGGATGTATAATTTTGTAAAAGCCTATAAAGATCCTTTGGAGGAAGGGCGAATGACCTACCAAAACTGGCAGCGCATCCAGTTTGATTTTACTTACATTGCCGATAAGTACGATAACTACTCTACCGTTGATATCAAAAAACGGTTAAACGTGAGCCTTAAATATTATTACTCCTTTCCTTTTATGCAGGGTACGGCATTTATGGTTGGCGGCGGTTACCGCGGGCAGGATGATTATAACCAAAGTTTTCAGGATAGCTATGGCTATGTTACCGTTGGTATAGCAGCGGGCTTATCTTTTGGTTTCCATAAACATGCCAGAGATTAACAAAAAAACGCTTTTAAAGTTAAATTAAAACTTTCACCATAGCGATGGGTTTCAACCCATCGCTATTTGCCAATATTCTGTGCCAAACAGTATCATCTAATAGATTTTTCTGGCATTTGACCCTTAAATATTTTAAAAGCGATTTCCCCAGCAGGGATTAAGTTTTTAATATTTTTTCATTCACTTATTTGCACATTGCCGGCTGGTTTTTAGCTTTCGGCCAGGTACATTATGCCTTCAGTTTTGTATATCCATATTTTTACAAAGCCAATCGTGCTTGTATGTAATTTATTTTTCCGATAATCGTTTTAGCATTAACAAAAAGCAGATATATTTAACCAATTAAAAAGGTATATCTTCCTAATTAATTATAAAACGAAACCAATGAAAAAGATCTTACTAAGCCTTATGGCTATCCCTGCCCTGCATTTTGCTGTATCGGCCCAAACCAAACCATTGTTTGATGGTAAAACAACCACCGGCTGGCACACTTATTTAAAAACAGGTGCCGGTGCATGGAAAGTTGTTGACGGCGCTTTGCAGCTTGACCCAAAAGCCGAACAACAGGGCGACCTGGTTACTGATGGCGAATATGAAAACTATGAGCTAACCCTGGAGTGGAACATCACAAAAGAAGGTAACAGTGGAGTTATTTTTGGCGTTCATGAAGATCCTAAGTTTAACGAAACCTATGTTACAGGTATTGAAATGCAGGTACTTGATAATAAAGATGCCAGCGATAATAAAAAAGCCAACCACCTTGCAGGTTCATTGTATGATATGAAAGCCCCTTCAAAGGATGTTGCGAAACCTGCCGGCGAATGGAACAAAGTGAAATTGCGTAAAAAAGACGGTCATCTTACTTTTTGGCTAAATGGTACCAAAATAGTTGATACCCAAATGGGCAGCGAAGAGTGGAAAACAATGATTGCCAACAGCAAATTTAAAACCTGGACAGATTTTGCCGCCTATCCTAAAGGCCATATCGCGCTGCAGGATCACGGTCATGTGGTAGCGTTCCGCGATATTTCAATTAAAGAATTATAAAATTTTTAACAACATATATTTTACGCACAGCGTTCAATATATTTGTACACACATAATCCCATTCAATTAATGCATGCCTGCAGGGCATGCATTTTCCTGTTTAACAAAAAAGGGTATTTTTGAGATAATATGAGCGATCTACAAATTAAAAAATCATCGGAAACCTACGATGTAGTAATTGTTGGTTCTGGTGCCGGCGGGGGTATGGCCGGTTATGTTTTGGCGCATGCCGGTGTAAAAGTACTGATGCTTGAGGCAGGTGCTTATTTTGATCCGCAGAAGGATTCACAACAATTAAAATGGCCATGGGAGTCGCCTCGCCGCGGTGCAGGTACAACCCGTCCGTTTGGTGATTTTGATGCAGCTTTTGGAGGCTGGGAGATTGATGGCGAACCTTATACCACAAAAGATAAAACCGAGTTTTACTGGTTCCGTTCGCGCATGCTGGGCGGGCGTACCAATCACTGGGGACGTATTTCTTTACGTATGGGGCCGCTTGATTTTCAAGCCAAAGATGGCCTGACCGATGACTGGCCAATAACGTATGATGAAGTTAAACCTTACTATGATAAGGTTGACCGGATGATAGGTGTTTACGGTACTAAAGAAGGTTTGCCAAATGAACCGGATGGTATTTTTTTACCTCCGCCAAAACCACGATTAAATGAATTATATATTGTTAATGGTGCAAAAAAAGCGGGTGTAACTATTATTCCGGGTCGAGGCGCTGTACTTACAGAGGCTTTGCCTGGTAATAAAGATCGTGGTGCTTGTTTCTTTTGCGGCCAATGCGGGCGCAGCTGTAAAATTTATGGCGATTTCTCGGCATCATCATGCCTGGTTATTCCGGCCATAAAAACAGGTAACCTAAAAGTGATCACCAATGCCATGGTGCGCGAAGTGATCACCAATAAAGAAGGTTTAGCAACCGGCGTATCCTATGTTAATAAGGAGGATATGCAGGAATACCAGGTAAATGCAAAAACAGTAATACTTGGCGCCAGTGCCGGTGAATCGGCCAGGATCCTGCTTAACTCCAGGTCAGAAGCCCATCCGGGTGGTTTGGCTAACAGCAGCGGTGTGGTTGGCCGTTATCTGCATGATTCAACCGGATCAAGCGCGGGTGGCTTTTTGCCTCAGTTAATGGATAGAAAACGCTATAACGAAGATGGCGCAGGCAGTGTGCACATTTACTCGCCATGGTGGCTTGATAATAAAAAACTTGATTTTCCACGTGGTTACCATATTGAATATGGTGGCGGTATGCACATGCCATCGTACGGCTTTGGTGGCGGTATCCATAATATGAATGGCGCTGTACCGGGCAGAGATGGTAAAGTGAAAGAAGCCGGTGGCTATGGTGCATCATTGAAAGATGATTACCGCCGTTTTTATGGTACCCAGTTTGGTATGGCCGGCCGTGGTACCGCTATTGCCCGTTATGATAACTATTGCGAGATAGATCCTAACGTGGTTGATAAATACGGTATCCCGGTTTTACGCTTCCATTATAAATGGGCGCCTGATGAAATTAAACAAGCCAAGCACATGCAGGAAACCTTCCAGGAAATTATGCATAATATGGGTGGTGCTATATATGGTGGTCCGCAGGGTCCCGAAACCAATTATGGTTTAGAGGCACCGGGTAAGATCATTCATGAGGTTGGTACAGTACGTATGGGTAACGATCCTAAAAAATCAGCCTTAAACAAGTACTGCCAGGCACATGATTGTAAAAACCTTTTTGTGGTTGATGCCGCTCCGTTTGTACAACAGGGCGATAAAAATGCAACATGGACAATTCTTGCTTTATCTATGCGTACCGCGGAATACATATTACAGGAAAGAAAAAAATTAAACGTTTAACAAGCTAATCCAATAAAATATTATGAACAGACGTGACTCCCTAAAAGCATTAGGCTTTACCACACTTTCAGCAGGATTATTACTGGAAGCTTGTAAACCAGGTGCCCCAAAAGTTGATGAAGCGGCCCCGGCAGCAGAAGCCGCGGCAGGCAGACAGCCCTTTGAGGTTGAACGTGATAAAAAACTTAATGCTGATAAGTTTTTCACCACGGCGGAAATGGCTACCATTACAGTTTTGGTCGATATTATAATTCCTAAAGACGAAAAATCTGGTAGTGCATCAGATGCCAAAGTGCCCGATTTTATTGAGTTTATTGTGAAGGATATGCCCGATCATCAAACCCCAATGCGTGGCGGCCTGCGCTGGCTGGATATGCAATGTCTTAACCGTTACGGTAAAGTTTTTACCGATAGCAGCAAAGCACAGCAAATTGAATTGATAGATATGATAGCTTACCCCAATAAGGCCAAACCAGAAATGGCCCAGGGTGTTGCATTCTTTAACCGCATGCGCGATTTAACTGCATCGGGCTTTTTCACCAGCGAGATTGGTGTTAAAGACATAGGTTACGCCGGTAACACCCCCAACAAATGGACAGGTGTGCCTGATGATGTGTTGAAGCATTACGGTATGCAGGATGTAAAAGCCGGAGTTTAAAATACCAACAAAAAAGAGGCCGTCTCATAAGTGATTATGAGGCGGCTTTTTTGTTGGGTTAGTTTTTTACTAGGGGCAAAGATGTTTTGCCGGATACCTGATCAAATCAAAAAGGTTGAGGTTTTTTTTGTTAAATTTAACCCAGTCCGCTTGCGGCGATTATCCCAACCAAAAACAAACCTAATTATCACGTAAATGCTTAAAACACGTGTATTTTGCCTTTTCCTTTGTTTGATCTTAACAGCGGATACTAAATTAGGTGCCCAGGCATTACCTGAGCCTATTGTTAAAAAAATCAATTCTCTTTTCAAAAGCTGGGACAATGCTCAAAGCCCCGGTTGTGTGGTAGGCATTGTCAGAAACGACTCCCTTATTTTTTCCAAAGGATATGGCATGGCAAATCTGGAATATGCTATACCCAACTCACCAGAAACGGTATATCATTTGGCATCAGTGTCTAAACAATTCACAGCCTACGCTATTGTTTTACTGGCACAGCAAGGTAAGCTTAACCTCGACGACGATATTCGTAAATATCTGCCCTGGTTTCCAAATCTCAAACAAAAGATAACCATCCGTAATCTGCTAAACCATACAAGCGGAATAAGAGACCAATGGCAACTGCTCGGCATTTCGGGAACCCGGATTGATGATGTGATCACCCAGGAACATATCATCAAAATTTTAAGTAAACAGCAGGGACTCAATTTTAACCCCGGCGATAAATTCATTTACTCCAACAGCGGATACACCTTACTGGCAGAAATTGTGAAATCGATATCCGGCCAGTCGTTAAGGAAATTTACAGACTCGGCGATATTTAAACCTTTGGGAATGAGCAGTACTCATTTTCATGATGATTATACCGAGATAGAAAGGAACAGGGCATACTCTTACGACAGGAAAGACAATACCCATTTTAGTAATAGTGTTTTAAGCTATTCTACTGTGGGGCCCACCAGTCTTTTTTCTAATATTAATGACCTGGCCAAATGGGTTATGAATTTTTACGATACCAGGGTTGGGAATCAACAATCCATATTGCAGCTTACTCAAAAAGCCAAACTAAATGACGGAACTGAACTGGACTATGCAGCAGGAATTATTGCTGCAAATTACAAAGGTTGGAAACAATACAAACATGACGGGGCGGATGCCGCTTACCGTACCTATATTACTGTTTTCCCGGAGCTGAAAACAGGGATTATTGTTTTAAGTAATTTGAGTGAAATATATGCGCAGGAAAAAGCCGGCCAAATTGCCGATCTTTTGATTTCGGAAAAAACGGCCGTACCAAAAGCGGAAGAAAAGAAAAGGGATGTCAAAATACCTGTTGCGGAGCTGCCCTTTATGGCAAAACAACAAGGGGATTATTTTAGTAACGAAGTGAATATGACTATGAGTTTGACGCTTAAAAATGATAGTTTGTATCAGCATATGGGAACGAATACCAATGATTACCTGATGACAAGGGAATCGAAAAGCACTTATTCTATTTTTTATGTTCCCAGTATTAAATTCAATTTCAATCAACAATCAGATTACGATTTGACCATGAATACTCCGGGTGATGCGTACCATTTTACCAGATTACCAACTAAGATGCAAGTCGACGATAAAAGCTTGTTGGAATACACCGGTATTTATTATAGCCCCGAATTAGATTGTACTTATAAAATAACATTAAAAGACCATCAGCTTTATTTAACTAACAGCAAATATAACGACACGAAGTTGACGCTATTTGGCCCCGACCATTTACTTAATGATACCTGGTATATGAAGCACCTTTTAGTCACCCGGAATAGAGCAAAGAAAATTACAGGTTTTGAAGTGGATAGCTGGCGGGTAATGCATTTGAAGTTTGTTAAAATTAAAGCTTGATGATTACTACGTAGCCGAACTTTTTGTTTACACCGTTCAATATCGCACAGCGCTGTTCACATGCGAACATATTTATAATGGGATGCTTTGTAATGTATTGATTGTTAATTTGTTAAATACTGGCTTTGTATTTGAGGCGGGATAATTATACACCTATATTTAATCACTCATATGAAAACTTTACGTTTGTTTTTTGTGTTAATGGCATTGGCTTTCAGCCAATCATGTGTTTATGGGCAGGATGATACCAATGATAAAATTAAGCAGGTTGAATCCAATTTAATCAGCACCATACAATTCAAAGATGAAACACCCAAAACTTTGGAGGAACGTATGGCTTATTACAAAGTACATGGATTAAGCCTGGCCGTGATTCAAAACTATCACATACTTTGGGCAAAGGGCTACGGAACGGCAGACGATAGTTTAAAAATACCCGTCACCCCGCAAACACTCTTTCAGGCTGCTTCCATCAGTAAATCTATCAATGCCGTTGGCGTTCTGAAACTGGTGCAGGAAAAGAAAATAGACTTATATGCAGATATTAATACCTATTTAAAAAGCTGGAAATTTCCTTACGATAGCCTTGCCAAGGGTAAAAAAATAAATATGGCAAACCTGTTGAGCCATACCGGCGGCTTAACCGTTCATGGTTTTCCTGGTTATGAACAAGGCAAGCCATTGCCATCAGTGGTTCAAATATTAAACGGACAAAAGCCGGCAAACTCCGACCCAATTCGTTCGATGTATCAACCTGGTTTAAGGTCGGAATATTCCGGTGGAGGTATTACCATTTCTCAAATGATAGTGATGGATGTTACCCAACAGCCGTATGCAGATTATATGAAAAAAAATGTGCTGCAGCCTTTGGGCATGACCTCCAGTACTTATGCACAACCTCCGGTTGGTGTAGCACCCTCTTTGTTATCTGCCGGTTATGATCCCAATGGAAAGACTATTCCCGGTAAGTACCATATTTATCCCGAGCAGGCCGCTGCCGGTTTGTGGACAAATCCAACAGATCTGGCTAAGTATATTATTGAAACGCAACTGGCTTATGAGGGTAAGTCGGCTAAGGTATTGGATCAGGAAACTACAAAGCTCAGGTTAACGCCCTTCCAAAATGCCGATGCGGCTTTGGGCGTATTTATTACAACCACTAATGTGGATAGTACAAAATACTTTCAGCATGGGGGCGCAAATGAAGGTTTCAGGTGCCAGTATTACGGAAGCCTTAAGGATGGTAATGGTATCGTTGTGATGGTTAACTCGGATAATGGTGAAATTTTGCAGGAGGTGATTAACAGCGTTGCCAAAGTTTATAACTTTAAAGGCCTGCTTTTAAATACCGTAAAAACATTGGTGAAGGTTAGTGACTCGGATCTGGAGAGTTATACAGGTCAATACGCGCTTAAACCCGATTTTATTATAACGCTAAGCAGGGATGGAAACCAACTGTATGCGCAAGCTACAGGTCAGCCTAAATTTCCTATCTACCCCGAAGCGCAGAATAAATTCTTCCCTAAAAATTTCCTTGCCGATTTAGAAGTAATTAAAGATGCCACAGGGAAAGTAACTTCGGTTATCCTCTATCAAAACGGGCATAAAAACGAGGCAAAGAAAATTAAATAAGGAGGTGTTATTAAAGCCATATGAAGTTTTCAAAACTTCATATGGCTTGTTTTATTCATCAGTCTACTTAGCGTCTGTTATCAGTTTTATCGCCTCCTCGGCAGCTTTTATTGTTGCATCATCATGCAGCTTTTCGCTGTGGGCTTTAATATCAGTAATCAGTTTAATAGCGATATCGCCGGCGCCAAAGGCTTTGTATTTTATGCCAAGGTCCTTAAGGTCATTGATCCCTTGCTGGGCGTATGCCGGTTTTTCAACGCGGGCAGCCAACGCTCCAAATTTTCTTACCGTATTAAATTTACCCTGGGGGGTAGCATCCTCAAATTGCTTAGCTACAAACGGCCATTGGGCGTCGTTGCCATTGGTGCTGTAAACATCCATTATGGCAACGGTAAGGTTGCCTTTGTTATCCTTTTCAAAACCATTGGCCAGTGTCATAGCCTGTGCAGGATCTAACAAGGCAATAGCATTTAAGGCAGCGCCTTGTACCGCGTATGATTGGCTGCTTAATGCCTGTTTAAATATATTCATATTACCTGATGCCTTTAAACCACCTAAAGCGGTAATGGCTGCAGCACGTACCAGTGTATTATCATCTGTTTGCGCCAATGAAGCCAGGATAGGCTGGGCAGCATTGCGGATTGCATCATTATCAAGCTTTAACGTTCTGATGGCTTTATTGCGCAAACCGTAGTGTTTATCCTTTAATGCGGCAATCAATATCCGTTGTCCATCTTTTTCTGTTTGCTTATCAGCGGCAGCGTTAATGGCTTCCAGCCTGTCTAAATAAAGCGGCGCGTTAAAGTATTGGAACGCAAATTCTTCCAGTGTTTTATGGTCGGTTTTTTTGGTCAGTAATATTTTATCGCCATCAACATTCACAAGGTCTGGTTTTGAGGCCAGTTTAAAAGTGAGTGTATCATTCTGGTCGTTCATCCATACTTTGTGGCGTGTTTTTTTGCCGCCCGCGTAGATGTCAATAGCCATTGGCAGTTTAAAGATCTGTCCGTCCTGGCTTTGCTGCAGGTAAACGGTTTGGGTTTTAGTGGCATCATCCCATTTATAGCTAATATCCAATATAGGGTGACCAGCACCATAATACCATTGATTAAAGAACCAGTTAAGGTCAATGCCGCTGGCTTGTTCAAGGGCTAATCGTAATTGCTGGGCTTCGCCATTTTTAAAGGCGTTGGTAGTAAGGTAAATGTTCAATCCTTTATAAAAGGCTTCATTACCTAAATAGTTGCGCAGCATATTCAGGATCCTGCCGCCTTTTTGATAGGTAACTACATCAAAAACATCCTCCTTATCGGCATAATGAAAACGAACCAGGTTCTTGTTGCGGGCATCAGGCGATCTTAAATAGTTTTGCATATCAGCATAGTTATGCTCATCGGCCACATCTTTGCCATATTTATGCTCGGCCCAAATGGTTTCGCTAAAGTTGGCGAAAGACTCATTAACGGTAAGGTTGCTCCAGCTTTCGGCGGTTACATAATCGCCAAACCATTGGTGGAAAAGTTCATGAACAATGGTGCTGCGGCCATCATTGTAATAGGCATCCAAAAGCTCGCGCGGAGTGGCCTGTACGTAAGCGCCATGCAAGGTAGCAGAAGTGTTTTCCATAGCTCCGCTTACATAATCGCGCACTACAATTTGCGAATACTTGTTCCACGGATAATCAACCCCTAATGTTTTGGAGTAAAATTCAATAGCCTCGGGTGTCATCCCAAAAATTTCTTTGGCGTATGGGGCATATTTGGGTTCCAGGTAATAGCTCACCTCTTTATTGCGCCATTTATCTTTATATATTTTAAAATCACCAACAGCCATCATGAACAGGTATGGCGAGTGCGGCAATTCCATTTTCCAGGTATCAGTGCGGGTGCCATCGGCATTCTTCTGTTGCGATGCCAGCCTGCCGTTTGATAGCGTAACGTATTTGGCAGGTACGGTCATGCTGATCTCTTCGGTAGTTTTTTGACTTGGCTTATCAATGGTAGGGAACCAGGCCGATGAGCTTTCGGTTTCGCCCTGTGTCCATATCTGGGTTGGTTTATCCTTTTCTGTACCATCGGGATTAATAAAATACAGCCCCTTGGCATCATTTATGGCAGCGCTGCCTTTTTCTTTCAGCTCGTTTGGCTTGGCGGTGTAATCAATATAAATGGTATAGCTTTCGTTGTCATGATAAACCTTATCCAGTTTAATGGCAACGCTCAGGCTATCCTCATAAGTAAACTTAAGCGGGATATTTTTGCCGTTTTTTACAACCGAAATGTTTTTAAGGTCCATACCCTTGGCATCAAGCCTAAGGCTATCGGTAGGGTAAAAATGAGGTTTTAAAGTAACCCATTCTTTGCCATACATATAGCGTTTTTTGTAATCGAAACGTACATCAAGTTTGGTGTGAATTAAATCGTTAACCTTTTTTGGTGTTTCGCGGTAAATTTTCAGTGCCGGGTTTTCGGCCGGGGGCGCTTGCTGCGCCTGGGATGAGGTGAAAACTGCTGTGAGCATGCATGATAGCAGCAGTGTGGAAATGGGTTTCAGATCAGTCATATTTTTTTGTAATGATGCAAGGTAACAATGGATGGATAAAACAAATATACATCCGCAGGGCCAAAAAGTTTTCGGCCATAAAATACCTAAGACGCTGCAAAATATTTTATGTTACCAACGATAGCATTTTTTTGCCCGCTCTATCTGGTCCGGAAAAAACTATACACCATGTAAAAGCGTACACCACCTGTTCGTATTCGTACAGTAAGGAGGATTAAAATCATATAATATACTGATAGTAAGTTATTTAAATAAATGGCACATATTTTATTCTATGTGTTTGGTAGAATATGCGCATTTACCTTAAGCAATTTACAAAGTATGAACATAGAAGATCATGTTTGGAACCTTGCAGCAAAAAAAATGGCTAACGAAGCGTCGGAAGATGAGCTGCAGGAGTTAGATAGGCTGCTAATGAAAAATCCACACCTGAAAACTGCAGTAATGTTAATGTATGACTGGTGGGAGGATGAGCCGCAAGATAACGAAACCAATAATTATTTGCTTTTTGAGCGAATAATGAAAAAGATAAAACCGGTTGAAGAGGGTGCAAAACTAAATTCAATTACACCTGAGCCTCCGCGACCCAAATATATAGAAACAAAGAAGCCGATAAATAAAATTCACTTTTTAATTAACACGGGGATGATTAAAAATTATGTAAAGATCGCTTTTAGGCAATTGCGCAAACAAAAAATGTACACGGCTATAAAAATTGGTGGCTTTGCATTTAGCATTG
The DNA here is from genome assembly GCF_056406855.1 of Mucilaginibacter sp. P1_A3. NCBI lineage: Bacteria > Pseudomonadati > Bacteroidota > Sphingobacteriia > Sphingobacteriales > Sphingobacteriaceae > Mucilaginibacter > Mucilaginibacter sp. P1_A3. The sequence goes on along the minus strand of NZ_JBFTZJ010000015.1, from coordinate 92,831 downwards.
CTGCTTGTTTACTCATTGCCTTGTATATCCGTAACGAAGTTAGCTTTGACAAAAGCTACCCCGATGCCAACCGAATTTACCGTATTGTGGGAGAGTACCAGGATGTTGGCATTCACGAAAAAGGTGTGGATTGGCCCGCGGTGATGGGCAGAACGGTAAAGTCTGATTTTCCGGAAGTGGAGAAGTTTGGCCGGCTGATGCCTAATTCGCTGTTTTGGGGCGCCGGCAGCAATGAGCTTAAACGTGCCGATGGAGTGGAGAACACGCACGAAGAAGGTTTTGCTTATGCAGATCAATCATTGCTGGATATATTAAAATTACCTATGGCTTATGGTGATAGGGCGCATGCGCTTACCGAGCCTTTAACCATGGTGATATCAAAAAGCAAAGCCAGTAAATACTTCCCTGGTCAAAACCCTGTTGGCAAGGTAATGTACCTTAACAATAATAAAAACAGGCCATATAAAATTGGCGGTGTGATGGAGGATCTTCCCGAAACATCGCATTTACGCTATGATTTTTTACTGACACTTACCGGCGTTGAGTATTGGAATGGCGAGCAGACAACCTGGGGAGCAAGCAACTATAGCGTTTACCTGCTGATGAAACCGGGAGCCGATATCCCGGCTTTTAACAAAAAACTAACCGATGGCATCATTAAAAATTATTATATCCCCGATATGTTAAAGAACGGGGATAAAAACGCGCTTAGGATTGCCGGACATATGAAAATGTTCATGCAGAATGTAAAAGATATCAACCTTAAATCATATGATATTCATGATGGCATGTCGCATGGGGATATTCGTTTTGTATGGCTGTTTGGTGCTGTTGCTGGTTTTATATTACTTATCGCTTGTATCAATTTCATCAACCTTTCTACTGCTAAATCTGCCAACCGGGCAAAAGAGGTGGGCTTACGTAAAGTGGTAGGCTCGCAGCGCAGCGGGCTCATCAGCCAGTTTTTAACAGAATCATTATTGTATAGTTTTTTCTCGTTTGTGCTGGGCTTAATATTGGCTGCAATACTGCTGCCTTATTTTAATGTGCTGGCGTCAAAAACACTCAGCATACCATGGCAACAATGGTGGTTGCTGCCCACGGTATTGGTTTCGGCAACGGTAATTGGGGTTGTTGCGGGTATCTACCCGGCATTTTACCTGTCGGGCTTTAAGCCTGTAGAAGTGCTTAAGGGCAGGCTAAGCGTGGGCAGTAAAAGTTCGGTGCTTAGAAACGGCTTAGTGGTTTTTCAATTTACCACATCCATTATTCTCATCATTAGCACAGTTGTTATTTATAACCAAATGCAGTTTATCCTCAATAAAAAGGTTGGATTTGAGAAAGACCAGGTATTAATGATCCAGGGTACAAACACGCTGGAAAATGAGGTGAAGAATTTTAAAAACGAATTGCTAAAACTCTCATCGGTAAAAAGTGTATCCATCAGCGATTTTCTGCCTGTATCGGGCACCAAGCGTAATGGCAACGAGTTTCACAACGAAGGGAAAGAAAAAATAGAGGCGGGTGTCGGCGGGCAGTTCTGGGATGTAGATGCGGACTATATCAAAACCTTCGGCATGAAGATAGTTGCCGGGCGTAACTTCAATCCAACCATGAAAACCGATTCGGACGCGTATATCATCAATCAAACGATGGCTAAAAAGCTCAACCTCAAAAATCCGATAGGAAAACGGATCTCCAACTACGGGCGGCCAAAGCTGATCATCGGTGTGGTACAGGATTTTAATTTCGAATCGCTGAGAGACAGGTTAGATCCTTTGGTAATGCACCTCGGTAACAGTAATTCCATTGTATCTGTAAAAATAAAAACCGGCGATGTGAAAAGCACACTGGCGCAGATCACCTCAACCTGGAAAAACTTTTCGCCTAATCAGCCTATTCGTTACACTTTTATGGATGAGCGCTTTGCCAATATGTATGCCGATGTACAGCGCATGGGCCGCATATTTACCAGCTTTGCCATACTCGCCATTATTATAGCCTGCCTTGGCCTCTTTGCTTTAGCCGCCTTTATGGCCGAGCAGCGCAGCAAGGAGATAGGCATCCGCAAGGTGCTGGGCGCAAGCATCGGTAACATAACAACGCTGCTGACAATGAATTTTATAAAACTGGTATTCCTGGCCATTATTATAGCATCGCCAATAGCCTGGTGGGCTATGAACAAGTGGCTGCAGGATTTTAACCCCAGCAACCGCATCAGCATAAGCTGGTGGATGTTTGCACTTGCGGGGATAACGGCTATACTGATAGCGGTATTTACGGTGAGTTACCAAAGCATAAAAGCAGCGTTAATGAACCCGGTAAATAGTTTAAAGGCGGAGTAGAAAAGAATCAAGAGTTAAGAGTCAAGAATCAAGATAGAAAGCATTGTGGATTTAGGATGGCAATAGCCAGCAGACAAGACCAATGAACTAATGAACATTGAACCAATGAACTAAAATTATGTTAAAGAGTTATTTAAAAACAGCATGGCGGTTTTTGTTGAAAAACAAAACATTTAGCTTCATCAATATTATTGGCCTGGCTACGGGCACATTGTGTTGCCTGTATATTTTGTTGTATGTACAGGATCAGTATAACTACGACAAGCAACATAAAAATGTAAAAGACATTTACCGTATTACTACCGATTTGGAGTTAACCGGCGATAAGCACCATGGCGCGGCAAGCTCGCCACCTATTACACCGGCCATGAAAAGTGATTTTGCCGAAGTGGTACAATATACCCGAGTGGTAACTACAGAAGGCTTTGGGGCCAAACAACACCTGCTGCGCTACAAGGAAAAATCATTTTATCAACAAGACGCGGCTTACGTCGACTCTACTTTTTTTGATATGTTTAACTATCACTTTGTTGGTGGTAACGCCTCAAGAGTATTGGCCGAACCTTACTCCATTGTGCTTTTAAAACCCGTTGCCGATAAGCTTTTTGGGAAAGAAGAGCCGGTAGGTAAAATGATATCCATCGATAACTCATTTGGTAAACATGATTTTAAGGTAACCGGCGTGATTGATGAAAGCGCAGGCAAAACGCATATTCATGCCAATATGTTTATGGCGATGAACAGCGGCGGTCTGGGCCAATATGTGCGCCAAAACAATACCTGGGGCGGCAATAACTTTTTGTATGCCTACATTAAGCTGCGCCCGGATGCCAACCCAGCGACATTTGAAAAAAAGCTGCCCGAGTTTTTAAATAAATACGGCGCCGCCCAAATGAGGGAGATAGGCATGAAGAAATCGCTGCACCTGCAGCCGGTTTCTACTATACACACCACGCCTGGTTTTGAACATGAGCTTACCAAAACGCTCGATCCTTCGTTTCTTTATATCCTGATATTGATTGCAGTAATGATCCAGGTTATTGCCTGTATCAATTTCATGAACCTGTCTACCGCCCGCGCATCCAAACGGGCTAAGGAAGTTGGCGTGCGCAAAGTAATAGGCGCCGGCCAGGGCGATTTGATTAAACAGTTCTTGGGTGAATCGTTTCTGCTGGCGTTAATTGGCGTAGCTATAGCGCTGCCATTGTTAATGGTGTTGCTGCCGTATTTAAACCAGATCACCAATACCGAGATCCGCTTGTCTCTTTTTACCAATTACAAGCTTTGGATCATGCTGATCAGCCTTGTGTTGGTTACCGGGTTGGTGGCGGGCAGCTATCCTGCATTTTACTTATCGGCATTCAAGGCTATAAAAGTGATAAAAGGGAATTTTACCAGTCATATCTCGGCAGCGGGTATCCGCAAGTCGTTAGTGGTTTTCCAGTTTGTGTTATCCATAGTGCTGGTTACCGGCATCATTGTTATCTACAGTCAGCTTAGTTTTATTAAAAATAAAGATTTAGGCTTTGATGTAAAGCAAAAGCTCATCTTCAACTTTTATACGGGTGGTACACAAGCCAAAATGAAAAATTTCGCGAATGATTTAAAGTCGTTGGCCGAGGTTAAGATTGTAAGCAACGCCGATAATTATTTAAGCCAGTTTGTACCGCACGACCATGGCGTTTACCCGGCAGGTGGTAACATGACCACTGCTATTGATGCCCAAAATATAAATACCGACGAATTTTTTGCAAAGGCCAATGGCATCAAAATCATCAGCGGCCGCGATTTTCGGGATCATGATTCAACCCGGGTGCTGATCAACGAAACGCTGGCCAAAAGGCTGGGCTTAAACCCGCAAACCGCGCCAGGTAAAAGATTGTACACCAAATACGAGCCAAACCCCGAAACATTCGTTGAAGTGGCCGGCGTAATGAAGGATTTTAATTACAACTCGCTGCACAGCGAAGTAAAACCATTTATGCTGGTGTATGATAAAAGCATCAACGATTTTAATACCATGGTTGTAGCTACCGATAGCAAAAATTATAAGGCATTATTAACCAAAATAGAAGCCCTTTGGCGTAAAGATATTGCCGATGCCCCTTTTGAATACTCGTTTTTAGATACCGAAGTACAAAAACAGTACGAAAACGAGGTCATGCTATCGCGCATCATCAACACCTTCACGCTGGCAGCCATTGTGATTTCATGTTTGGGCTTGTTTGGTTTAGCCGCATTTAGCGCCGAGCAACGGAGTAAAGAAATTGGCATCCGTAAAGTATTGGGCGCAAGCGTAACCGGCATCGTGCAACTATTATCAACCGACTTTTTAAAACTGGTTACTATAGCCTTCGTTTTAGCCACACCTTTAGCCTGGTGGGGCATGAACAAGTGGCTACAAGCATTTGAATACCGCGTGCCCATCAGCTGGTGGATGTTTGCCCTTGCGGGCATCCTGGCGGCTATTGTTGCCCTGTTCACGGTAAGTTTCCAGGCCATAAAAGCCGCGCTGATGAACCCGGTGAAGAGTTTGAAAACGGAATAGGGAAAGAGTTAAGAATCAAGAATCAAGACAGAAGCATTGTGGATTTGTGGTGACCTTAGCCAACAGACAGGACTAATGAACCAATAAACCAGTGAACCAATGAACTAAATATTATGATAAAAAACTATTTAAAAACAGCCTGGCGTAACCTTATAAAAAACAAGGTTAACTCATTTATTAATATCGCGGGCCTATCTGTTGGTATGGCTGTGGCTATCCTTATTGGGCTATGGATCTGGGACGAATTATCGTTTGATCAATATCACCAAAACTATAACCGCATTGCCCTGGTTGAGCAAAATTTAAAAAATAACGGCAACATCGATACCTGGGCAGCTACGCCCTACCCATTGGCTAATGAACTGCGCAAAAATTACGGCAGTAATTTTAAAGCTGTGGCAATGGCAGCAGGTTTGGGCAATCACCTGTTAAGTTTAGGCGATAAAAAGCTGAATAAAAGGGGCGTTTATTTTGAGCCGCAAGCACCCGAAATGCTTACACTAAAAATGTTAAAGGGAACCCGCGATGGGCTTAAAGATCCTTACTCGGTTTTAATATCCGCATCAAATGCTAAAGCCTATTTTGGTGATGCTGATCCGATGAATAAAATTTTAAAGATTGATAACAAGCTTGATGTAAAAGTAACCGGGGTTTATGAGGATCTGCCCCGTAACTCAACCTTTGCCGATGTCTCGTTCATTGCGCCATGGCAACTCTATTTTAATAATACCGAATGGGTGCGCACGGCAACCGACCCATGGCGGCCAAATGCTTTCCAGATCTTTGTCCAACTGATTGATAATACCAGCTTTGCCGATGTATCGCTAAAAATAAAGGATGCCAAATTGCGCAACCTCAATACCGAACTGGCCAAAAAGAAGCCGCAGCTATTTTTACAGCCCATGAGCAAGTGGCATTTATACAGCGATTTTAAAAATGGTGTAAACATTGGTGGTCGGGTTAAATACGTTTGGTTGTTTGGTATTATTGGGGTGTTTGTATTGCTGCTGGCATGCATCAACTTTATGAACCTGAGTACTGCCCGGAGTGAAAAACGAGCCAAAGAGGTAGGTATCCGCAAGGCTATTGGTTCATTACGCAGCCAGCTCATTTACCAGTTTTTTAGCGAGTCGCTATTATTTGTGGTATTGGCGCTTGCCTTATCTATATTGCTGGTTCAGCTCAGCTTACCATTTTTTAATTCGGTATCTGATAAAAGCATGTCTGTTTTATGGAGCAGCCCTTTGTTTTGGTTAATGGTCGTGGGCTTTAGTTTATTTACCGGGTTAATAGCCGGCAGTTATCCCGCATTATACTTGTCATCATTTGAGCCTATTAAAGTTTTAAAAGGCTCGTTTAGGGTAGGTCGGTTTGCCGCGGTACCGCGCAAGGTGCTGGTTGTAATCCAATTTACGGTATCTATTACGCTCATCATCGGTACTATAATTGTTTTCAGGCAGATCCAGTTTGCTAAAGACAGGCCTATCGGCTATAGCCGCGATGGCCTGGTTTCTATACCGGTACTTAATGAGGATATTCATAAGCACCTGGATGTGGTAACAGCCGAATTGCTAAAGAGCGAAGCCGTTGTATCTGTGGCCGAAGCTGGTGCCTCCCCAACAGAATATAGTTCAAGCAGCAGTGGCTTTGACTGGAAGGGTAAAGACCCTAATATGAGCGTTGATTTTCCGACTGAAGGCGTTTCTTATGATTATGAAAAAACCATTGGCTGGAGCTTTAAGCAGGGCAGGGGTTTCTCCCGGTCGTTCCTTACGGATTCCTCAGGCCTGGTCATCAATGAAACCGCTGCGCGCTTTATGGGCTTTAATAATAATGCTGTTGGCGAAACCATTAAGTGGAACGGCGATCAATTAAAAGTAATAGGCGTAATTAAAGATATGATTGTAAACTCGCCTTATGAAGAGGTAAGGCCGTTCATTTACTACCTCTCCAAAAATTCGGAATCTACCATACTGTTAAAAATTAACCCAAAAGTTAGTGCAACCGAAGCCCTTGGTAAAATTGAGCACGTTTTTAAACTATATAACCCTTCACAGCCTTTTGAATACCATTTTGTTGACGATGAATACGCCAAGAAGTTTGGCAACGAGCAACGGATAGGTAAGCTGGCGGCTTGTTTTGCCGGTTTAGCCATCTTTATCAGTTGTTTGGGTTTATTCGGCATGGCATCCTTTTTAGCAGAGCAGAGAATTAAAGAGATAGGTGTGCGCAAGGTTCTTGGCGCATCGGTATTTAGCCTGTGGCGTTTAATGTCTACAGATTTTGTGGTGCTGGTTATTATTGCCATACTGATAGCAACCCCGGTTTCTTATTACTTTATGTATGGCTGGCTGCAAGGTTACCAATACCACGCCGGCATGGCCTGGTGGATATATGCCGCTGCTGCTATTGGCGCCATGGCAATCACTTTATTAACAGTGAGCTATCAAAGCATCAGGGCAGCCATGCTAAACCCGGTGAAGAGCTTGAAAACAGAGTAATTGAGGTGAATAGTGAATGGTGAATAGAGAGTAGTGAAAATTCAGGATACCATGTTTGGTTTCAATTTTAGAGTTTATTTTTTAGCTTTTGGGGTTTAGGTTTTAGAATTTATATATCATGATCAGGAATTATTTAAAAATAGCGTGGCGTAACATCATCAAAAACAAGGCGCACACTTTTATTAATATCGCGGGGCTGTCGGTAGGCTTGGCTTGCAGCCTGCTCATTTTGCTTTGGGTGCAAAACGAATTGGAGATTGATGCGTACCATAAAAATAGCAAATGCCTGTTTTCGGTATTTGAAAGGCAGTACTACGATAACAAAGTTTTTGGACAATATGGTACACCTGGATTGCTGCCCGATGAACTTAAAAAACAAATACCCGAAATTGAAGCCGTTACCGGGATAGCCTATGGTGGCGATAATACCTTTAAGGTTGGTGACAAAGTTTTGAAGATGAGCGGTACTTCCGCCGGCGAAGATTGCTTTAAAATGTTCTCCATCCCTTTATTACATGGCGACGTTAAAACAGCATTAAGTTCTCCTTTAAGTTTAGCAATATCGCGCAAAATGGCAGAGGCTTTTTTTGGCAGCGCACAAACGGCTGTTGGTAAAACTATCCGCTACGAAAACCGAAAAGACTTTACCGTTACCGCTGTTTTTGAAGATATGCCCAAAACATCCTCGCAACGCTACGATTTTTTAATCAACTGGACCAGCTTTTTGGCCGACAACAGCTGGGCTGCACAATGGGGGAACAACGGGCCGGCAACTATTATAATGCTGCGGGCTGATGCCGACCCAGCAAAAGTTGAAAAAAAGCTGACTCATTTTTTAGATAACCTGAATAAAGACCAGAAGAAGGGCACGTTTACTCTTGAGCTTGGCATGCAGCCTTTTGCCGATGGATACCTGCATGGTAATTTTGAAAACGGCAAAATTACAGGCGGGCGAATAGAATATGTACACCTGTTCTCTATTGTAGCTGTTTTTATATTACTGATAGCCTGTATCAATTTTATGAATTTGAGTACGGCACGGTCGGTAAAACGGGCACGCGAAATAGGTGTTCGTAAAGTAGTTGGCGCTGTTCGTTCTGTACTGGTAAAACAGTTTATAGGCGAATCTATGCTCATCACTTTATTGGCAGTTATAGTTTCGTTGCTGCTATTGGTGTTGCTATTACCTGTATTTAATCAAATTACCCAAAAAGAGATCGATTTGCCGTTTCGCCAGTTTGATTTTTGGCTTAAGCTTGTAGGATTAACACTTGTTACCGGGTTTATATCCGGCAGCTATCCTGCCTTGTTTTTATCATCTTTTAACCCGGTGAATGTTTTAAAGGGGACAATTAAATTAGATAGCGGCACCACTATATTTCGCAAGGGCTTGGTAGTATTTCAGTTTACTTTATCAGTAATATTGATAACTGCCACCATTATTGTTTCAAAACAAATGGCCTTTGTACAATCAAAAAACCTGGGATATGATAGGGAAAACCTGATCTATATTCCAATGGATGGCGAGCTTATACCCAAATATGCCGCCTTTAAAAACGAAGCGCTTAAAACGCCGGGCGTTCAATTGGTGACCCGGATAACCGCTACGCCAACTAATATGCAAAACGGCACAGGAGGCGTAACCTGGGATGGTAAAGATCCTAATGTAAATATCGAGTTTACCCAGGCATCTGTAGGATACGATTTTGTAAAAACCATGAAATTAAAAATGGTAACGGGACGCGATTATTCTACGGCTTTCGGCACCGACTCGGCCGGATATCTTATCAACGAAGCCGCTTTAAAAAGAATAAATTATAAAGATCCGATAGGTAAACCGCTTACACTTTGGGGTAAGCACGGTAAGATCATTGGCGTACTAACAGACTTCCATTTCCGATCGATGCATGAGCAAATTCCACCCTTAGTGATCAGGTTTGGCGAAAAAGAGGGTTATGGCAATATCCTGGTACGTACACAGCCAGGCAAAACCCGCGAAGCTTTAGCCGGTATCGAAAAACTTTGTAAACAGCTCAACCCTTCGTTCCCTTTTTCCTATACCTTTTCGGATGAAGAGTACCAGAAAATGTATCAAAACGAACAGATCATCAGCAAGCTGTCGGATGCATTTGCTTTCCTGGCCATATTTATATCATGCCTTGGCTTGTTAGGTTTGGCCATGTTTACCGCCGAGCAGCGAATTAAAGAGATTGGCATCCGTAAAGTATTTGGCGCAAGTGTACGTTCGCTGTTTAGCCTGCTATCGTCGGAGTTTTTAATATTGGTAGTGATATCCTTATTTATAGCCTTGCCTGTATCATGGTATGCTATGGGGGCCTGGCTGCAGGGTTTTGCTTACCAAACGCCCATGCAATGGTGGGTATTTGCCCTGTCTGGGGGTATCATCATGATAATAGCCCTGGCAACAGTAAGTTTCCAGGCTATAAAAGCGGCATTAATCAACCCTATAAAAAGTTTGAGAAGCGAGTAGGAAAGAGTTAAGAATCAAGAGTCAGGAATCAAGACGGAAAGCAACTGGGAAGGGCTGATAAAAAGTTTGAGAAGCGAGTAGGAAAGAGTTAAGAATCAAGACAAAAGTTAAGTATGGTTATTGAAAGCTCAGCAAATTGACAGAACCAATGAACATTGAACCAACGCGATGATAAAAAATTATTTAAAAATAGCGTGGCGCAATCTTGTTAAGAATAAGGCGCACTCGTTTATAAATATTACCGGTCTTTCGGTTGGCCTGGCTTGCAGCCTGCTTATTTTATTATGGGTGCAAAATGAGCTGAGCATTGATGGCTATCATCAAAATGGCGACCGGCTATATAAAGTTTATGAACGGGAATATTATGATCATAAAATAGATGGCAATTATGATACACCGGGCATGATGGGCGCCGAATTGAAAAAAGGACTGCCCGAAGTGGAATATGCCATCAACATGGAGGATGGAAATGATGATCACACTTTTAGGGTAGGTAATAAAATATTGAAGGTGAATGGCACTTTTGCCGGGGCCGATATTTTTAATATGTTCAGCTACCCGCTTGTAAAGGGCGAAGCAGGTACGGCATTAAATTCGCCTTTGAGCATGGCTATATCGCAAAAAATGGCAGCTATGTTTTTTGGCAATCCCGATATGGCCATGGGCAAAACCATCCGGTTTGAAAACAAGAAGGATTTTACAGTTACAGCTGTATTTAAAGATCTGCCGGAAAATACTTCACGGAAATTTGAATACGTAATTAATTGGGACGCCTATTTAGCCGAAAATCCCGGTTCGAAAAGTTGGAATAACAGCGGGCCTTTAACGTTTGTAATGCTACGCAAGGATGCAAACCCCGTGTTGGTAGATAAGAAAATAACACACTTTTTAGATACTTACCGGACCCAGGAAAAAAGCTATCGTGTTGAACATGGCCTGCAGCGTTTTGACCAGGTTTACCTGCACTCCAATTTTGAGGATGGCAAAATAACCGGCGGCCGTATTGAATATGTACGTCTGTTTAGTATCATAGCCTTATTTGTATTGCTTATTGCCTGTATTAATTTCATGAACCTTACAACAGCACAATCTGTTAAAAGGGCCCGGGAGATTGGAGTACGCAAGGTAATGGGCGCTGTAAGAGGCGTGTTGATCAGGCAGTTTATTGGCGAATCGTTACTGCTTACCATGCTGGCTGTTTTAGTTGCATTGGTTTTAACGGCTGTGCTTTTGCCGGCATTTAACCAAATTACCCAAAAGCAAATAGTTATGCCTTTAGGAGAGGCTTCTTTCTGGCTAAAACTAATTGTAATTACGTTAATTACCGGCTTAATTTCTGGCAGTTACCCGGCCCTTTTCCTGTCATCATTTAACCCGGTTAAAGTACTGAAGGGGACATTAAAGCTTGATGCCGGTGCGGTATGGTTTCGCAAGGGACTGGTTGTAATGCAGTTTATATTGTCCTCTGTATTGATCATTGCTACCATAGTTGTATCAAAACAGATAAGCTTTATCCAAACCAGGAACCTGGGTTATGATCGTGAAAACCTGGTGTATATTCCTATCGAGGGCGATTTGGGTGCCAAATACGATATTTTTAAAAACGAAGCTATGGGTATGCCCGGTATTAAATCGGTTAGCCAAATGTCAAATAACCCTACATTTATTGATAATAGTACTATTGGTGTTACCTGGGAAGGTAAGGACCCTAACAACACGGTGGCTTTTCCGAATATTGCAGTTGGGTATAATTTTGTGCATACCATGAAGCTGAAAATGTTGTTGGGGCGCGATTTTTCTGAAGATTACCCTACCGATTCCAATAACTATATCATTAACCAGGTAACGCAGCAAAAATTAGGTTTTGCAGATCCCGTTGGAAAATCGATAACGATGTGGGGGAGGAAAGGAAAAATTATCGGGCTGGTAAAGGATTTTCATTTTCAATCACTACATAAACAAATCCTCCCGTTGATCATTCGCCCGGTTCGGGGAAAACTGGATCGCGGCAACATCCTGGTACGCACGCAGCCAGGAAAAACAAAAGAGGCATTAGCAGCCCTTTCAAAACTTTGTAAAGAGATAAATCCAAATTTTCCTTTCAACTATAATTTTTCTGACGAGCAATATCAAAGACTATACAAGAGTGAACAGATCGTTGGTCGCCTGTCGAACATATTTGCGTTCCTGGCCATATTTATATCGTGCCTGGGGCTGTTAGGTTTAGCCATGTTTACGGCCGAACAGCGGATTAAAGAAATAGGTGTACGCAAGGTACTGGGAGCGAGTATTGCATCCATATTCGGATTACTGTCGTCAGAGTTTTTGGCCTTGGTAATAACTGCGATGCTCATCGCAACGCCTATTGCCTGGTACGCCATGAATAGCTGGCTACAAGGTTTTGCTTACCGCACTACTATACAGTGGTGGATGTTTGCCCTATCGGGAGCACTTATAGTATTAATAGCCCTGGCAACAGTAAGTGTACAGGCCATAAAGGCTGCGTTGGTTAACCCGATAAAAAGTTTGAGAAGCGAATAGAAAAGAGTTAAGAATCAAGACAGGGAACAAGACAGGGAACAACAGGGAAGGGCTGAAAGAACGGCTTGAGAAGCGAGTAAGGAGCTGAAAGCCGAAGGCTTAAAGCTAAAAGCAATGGACAGGATTATATTATATAAAAGGCTTTAGGCTTTTGGCCTTTAGCATTAGGCTTAAAAATCAACACGATGATAAAAAATTATTTAAAAATCGCATGGCGCAACATTGTAAAAAATAAGGTTCATACCTTCATCAATGTGGCGGGGCTTTCTGTTGGTATGGCGGTGGCCATGCTTATCGGGCTGTGGATCTGGGATGAACTATCCTTTGATAAGTATCACCAAAACTATAATCATGTGGCGCAGTTGATGACCACTCAAACGGCCAACGGCGAAACGGTAACTTTCGGATCAACCGTGGTGCCGCTTAGTGCAGAACTGCGAACCAAATACGCGGCCGATTTTAAAATGACTGCCCTTACTTGGGAAGGTACACATATACTGGCCGTTGGCGATAAAAAAATCTCGCAAAACGGAATGTGGGCCGAGCCTGATCTGCCATCTATCCTCTCATTAAAAATGATAAAAGGGAGCTATGCCAACTTTAAAGATCCTTCATCTTTTGTATTATCACAATCTGTAGCTATAGCCCTTTTTGGCGATGCCGATCCTATAAATAAGGTAGTACGGATTGATAACAAAACCGATATGAAGGTAGCCGGCGTTTACCAGGATCTGCCTCATAATACCACCTTTTATCCAACTAAATTTATGCTGCCCTGGAGCAGCCCGGCAAATTGGTGGAACACGCAAAGTGGTGCATGGGATAACCATGGCTGCCATTTATTCGCACTGATGAACGCGAATGCCGATTTTGATAAAGTATCGGCAAAGATCAGGAACATTACCAAGCCTCATTTTAAAATGAACGACGAGGTAATGCAGATACATCCCATGGCCAAATGGCACTTGTACAGCGATTTTAAAAATGGTAAAGCAGTTGGCGGCCGTATTGAGCTGGTATGGTTGTTTGGGATCATCGGCACGTTTGTATTGCTGCTGGCCTGTATCAATTTTATGAACCTGAGCACCGCCCGCAGCGAAAAACGTGCTAAAGAAGTGGGAATCCGCAAAGCGATTGGCTCTGTTCGCTCGCAACTGGTGAAACAGTTTTTGAGCGAATCGCTGATGTTTGCGTTTTTGGCTTTGGGGGTTACGTTTGTTGTTGTTTTAGTGGCTCTGCCATATTTTAATAACCTTGCCGATAAGCAAATTGCCATGCCATTTGCTAACCCCTGGTTTTGGGCAGCCGCTTTGAGCTTTACCTTTTTTACCGGAATTATTGCAGGTAGCTACCCTGCATTTTACCTTTCGGCCTTTGAGCCAATAAAAGTATTAAAAGGAACTTTCCGCGTTGGGCGCTTTGCTTCGCTGCCACGCAAGGTTTTGGTGGTTGTACAGTTTACGGTATCTATTGTGCTCATTATCGGCACCATTATCGTTTTTAGGCAAATTCAGTTTGCGCGCAGCAGGCCTATCGGCTATACCCGCGAGGGCTTAATTACGGTTGGTATGAACACCCCTGAAATTTATGGCCACTATGAAGCCATGCGGAACGACTTGATCCAAACGGGCGCGGTTGCCGATATGACGGAATCAAACAGTTCAACAACCCAGGTATGGTCAAACAATGGTGGCTTTGAATGGGCTGGTAAAGCCCCCGGCTTCGATCCAACATTTGGTACCATTGCTGTAACTTATGATTATGGTAAAACTGTTGGCTGGAAGATAATTGAAGGCCGCGACTTTTCAAGAAGTTTCCCTACAGATACCGGGGCGTTTATATTAAATGAATCGGCAGTAAAACTAAGCGGACTTAAAAACCCTATTGGCAAAATCATGCATTGGGCAGGTAAAAATCACGTAGTAACCGGTGTGGTAAAAGATATGGTAATGGAATCACCATATAAATCTACTATCGCTACCGTTTTTCATATGAATCCGACCTGGGTTAACGTCATCACCTTGCGCATAAACCCTAAAATGCCTATGCGTGAAGCCTTAAGCAAAATTGAGCCCGTATTTAAAAAATATAACCCCGGCAGCCCCTTTGAGTTTAAATTTAATGATGATGAATATGCGCACAAGTTTAGCGACGAGCAGCGCATAGGTAACCTGGCTACCGTGTTTGCGGTGCTGGCCATCTTTATCAGTTGTCTTGGCCTGTTTGGGCTGGCCTCGTTTGTTGCCGAACAACGCATAAAGGAGATAGGGGTGCGTAAAGTGCTTGGTGCATCGGTAGCAAACCTGTGGCGTTTACTTTCAACAGAGTTTGTGGTGCTGGTGGCTATTTCATTACTTATTGCAATCCCTGCCGCTTATTACTTTATGAGTGGCTGGCTTCAGCAATACCAATACCGGTCGCCAATATCCTGGTGGATTTTTGCACTATCTGGTACCGGGGCAATTGCCATTACTTTAATTACGGTAAGCTTTCAGGCCATCAAAGCAGCGCTGACTAACCCGGTTAAAAGCCTGCGCTCGGAATAGAGTCAAGAATTAAGAGTCAAGAATCAAGACAGAAGTTAATTGGGGTTATTACAGGCTCCACAAACTGACAGAACCAATGAACAAGTAAACTAATGAACCAACAGTGATGATAACAAACTATCTGAAGATCGCCTGGCGAAACCTTACCCGTAACAGAGCGCATACTTTTATAAATATAACTGGCCTTTCGGTGGGTATGGCTGTGGCTATGCTTATTGGTTTGTGGATATGGGATGAACTATCATATGATAAATATTTTAAAAACTATGACCGCATTGTGCAGGTTATGCAGCATCAAACCTTTAATGGTAACGTAGGCACACAATCGGATATACCTATGCCATTGGGTTATAAACTGCGGGATGACTATAAGAATGATTTTAAGTACGTGGTACTATCTACCTGGACATACGCACACATTCTCGCATTCGGTGATAAAAAATTAACCCAACAGGGAAACTATATGCAGGCCGAAGCGCCAGACCTGTTCACCTTAAAAATGATCAAAGGCACACGATCGGGGCTAAAAGATCCATCGTCTATCATTCTCTCTGCATCACTGGCTAAGGCCCTTTTTGGTGATGCTGATCCCATGTTTAAAGCCTTAAAGATCGACAATAAATGGAACGTTAAGGTTACCGGCGTTTACGAAGATCTGCCGCATAATAACAGCTTAGCTGAAATAACATTTATTGCACCCTGGGATCTGTACATGACTACCTATGAAAAAACAAACATTACAAAATGGGGTAATAATTCATGGCAGCTATTTGCACAGCTAAGCCCCAATGCAGATATAAACAAGGTATCGGCGAGGATAAAAGATTTGAAACTGAATGCTTTTACCGCTGAGGGCAATAAGCTGGGTTTATCTTTTAAGCCAGCTGTGTTTTTGCACCCAATCAGCAAATGGCATTTATATTCGGAGTTTAAAAATGGTATTAATACCGGTGGTGCCATACAATTTGTATGGATGTTTGGCATTATTGGTGTATTTGTATTATTGCTGGCTTGTATCAATTTCATGAACCTAAGCACGGCCCGGTCCGAAAAACGGGCCAAAGAAGTAGGTATACGCAAAACGGTAGGATCGCTGCGAAGCCAGCTTATTGGTCAATTTTTGGTAGAGTCGGTGCTGATCTCGGCATTTGCGTTCCTGTTTTCCATACTTCTTGTACTGCTTATTTTACCCTGGTTTAACCAGGTAGCCAATAAAACCATGCAGGTATTATGGGCCAACCCGATGTTTTGGGTACTGGGAATTGGCTTTAGCCTGGTAACCGGCCTTATTGCGGGCAGCTATCCTGCCTTTTACCTGTCATCGTTTAAGCCGGTGAAAGTTTTAAAAGGAACATTTAAGGCCGGGCGTTTTGCTGCTTTGCCGCGTAAAGTATTGGTGATATTGCAATTTACGGTTTCGGTTACTTTAATCATAGGTACTATCATTGTTTTCAGACAGGTGCAATTCACCAAGAACAGACCAATAGGTTATGATCGCACCGGCCTTATACAGATAGAAATGAAAACGGATGCCATTCATCAGCACTTTACAGCAGTAAGGAATGACCTGCTACAGTCGGGAGCGATAGTTGAAATGGCCGAGTCTGATAGTCCGTTAACAGGAGTATATTCCAATAATAGTGGCCTTACCTGGAGGGATAAGGACCCCAGTTTACAGGATGATTTTGGCACTGTTGCTGTGAGCCCCGAATTTGGAAAAACAGCTGGCTGGAAACTTACCGACGGACGCGATTTTTCAAGAGATATTTTAACAGATTCATCTGGAATAGTACTGAATGAAGCGGCTGTAAAATTCATGAACTTTAAACACCCGGTTGGCGAAACCATTAAATGGTACAAAACTTTTAAAGTTATAGGCGTAGTGAAGGATATGGTTATGTCATCACCATATGACCCCGTAAAACCAACTATATTTTATATAATTCCCTACGCTCCAGGGATAGTTAATGTCAGGCTGAACACCGGCAAAAGCGCCAGCGAAGCATTACATAAAATTGAAGCTGTATTTAAACAGTATGACCCGGCCAGCCCTTTCGAATATAAATTTACAGATGATCAATACGCCCAAAAATTTGCGAATGAAGAGCGTGTTGGCAAGCTGGCGGGTTTCTTTACCCTGCTGGCCATTTTCATTAGTTGCATGGGCCTGTTTGGTATGGCATCGTTCATGGCCGAGCAGCGTACAAAAGAGATTGGTGTGCGCAAGGTGCTTGGTGCATCAGTATTTGGTTTGTGGCGCTTACTGTCGTTAGATTTTGTGGTGCTGGTTTCTATATCATTACCGATAGCTATACCAACGGCCTACTATTTTATGCAAGGCTGGATAAAGGATTACAAGTACCACGCCGAGCTTTCCTGGTGGATTTTTGGGGCGACTGCCATCGGTTCTATCACGATCACCCTGCTTACGGTAAGCTACCAAAGTATTAAGGCCGCTTTGATGAACCCCGTAAAAAGTTTGAGGAGCGAATAACAGCAAAGAATTAAGAATTAAGAGTCAAGAGTTAAGACAGCGGCGGTAGGAACTGGGGCGGACAGAAAGGTATTAATGAACAAGTGAACCAATGAACTAATACAGCAATGATAAAAAATTATCTGAAGATCGCCTGGCGAAACCTTACCCGTAACAGGGCGCATACTTTTATTAACGTTGCCGGCCTATCGGTGGGTATGGCAGTGGCTATGCTTATTGGTTTGTGGATATGGGATGAGTTATCATATGATAAATACTATCAAAGCCATGACCGTATTGTGCAGGTAATGCAGCATCAAACCGTTAACGGTAATGTGTTTACCCAAACCGCTATTCCCCTGCCTTTAGGTGCAAAACTGAGGCAGGATTACAAACGCGATTTTAAATACGTGGTATTATCGACCTGGACAGGCGGTCATATCATTGCAAATGGTAATAAAAAACTAAAGCAGCAGGGTAACTATATGCAGTCCGAAGCCCCTGATATGCTCACTTTAAAAATGCTGAAGGGAACCCGCTCTGGCTTAAAAGATCCATCGTCTATTTTGCTTTCAGCATCACTGGCTAAGGCATTGTTTGGGAATGCCGACCCCATGTTGCAGCCTGTAAAAATTGATAATAAATGGAACGTTAAGGTTACCGGCGTTTATGCAGATATGCCCCATAATACCAGTTTTAGCGAATTGGCTTTTATTGCCCCCTGGGATCTGTACATGACCACCGAGCCGTGGTTAAAAAGAAATATTGCAAATTGGGATAATAATTCATGGCAGATATTTGCTCAGCTGGTCCCCAATGCTCATATAGATAAGGTATCTGCTCATATAAAAAACATAAAATGGGATGCTATTATTGCCGAGCGGGCCAATAAGTTATTTCTCGCTTCTAAACCCGCCATTTTTTTACATCCAATGAGTAAGTGGCATTTATACTCGGAGTTTAAAAACGGTATTAATACAGGAGGGGCTATACAATTTGTATGGATGTTTGGTGTTATTGGGGTATTTGTGCTGTTGCTGGCCTGTATTAATTTCATGAACCTGAGCACTGCCCGCAGCGAAAAAAGGGCAAAAGAAGTAGGTATTCGCAAAACGGTTGGCTCATTGCGCAGCCAGCTCATAGGTCAGTTTTTTCTCGAATCGCTATTGATCACCTCATTTGCCTTTTTGTTTTCAATATTGATTGTACAGCTTATTTTGCCATGGTTTAACCAGGTTGCTGATAAAACCATGTATATACTTTGGGGCAACCCGGTGTTTTGGCTGTTAGGTATAGGCTTTAGTTTGCTAACCGGGTTAATAGCCGGCAGTTATCCGGCCTTTTACCTGTCGTCGTTTCAGCCTGTAAAAGTGCTGAAGGGGACATTTAAGGCGGGTCGTTTTGCGTCTATTCCCCGTAAGGTACTGGTGGTTTTGCAGTTTACTGTTTCGGTTACTTTAATTATAGGTACTATCATCGTTTTCAGGCAGGTACAGTTTGCCAAAAACAGGCCAATTGGTTATAACCGTACCGGGCTGATACAGGTTAGTATGAATACTGATGATATTCATAAACATTTTAGCGCTGTAAGGAATGAGCTGCTTCGATCGGGCGCGATAGTTGAAGTTGCTGAATCTAACAGCCCGTTAACAGCGGTATGGTCAAACAGCAGCGGGTTTAGCTGGAAAGATAAAGATCCCAATCTGCAGGATGATTTTGGAGTTATACCGATAAGCCCCGAATTTGGAAAAGTGGCCGGATGGCAAATTACTGACGGTCGTGATTTTTCGAGAACGATTTTAAGCGATTCATCGGGTGTAATACTGAACGAGGCAGCAGTGAAATTCATGAACCTGAAACACCCTGTAGGTGAAATTATAAAAAACGGAAGTCAGGGTATTAAGGTCATCGGTGTTATAAAGGATATGGTAATGTCATCGCCCTATGAACCTGTAAAACCAAGCATGTTTTTTATGATCAATTATGCAGGTGAGTTGATTGATATCAGAATAAACCCTAAAATAAGCGCCAGCGAAGCATTGGGCAAAATTGAACCTATATTTAAGCAATACAACCCGGGCAGCCCCTTTGATTTTAAGTTTACAGATGAAGAGTACGCCCAAAAATTTGCGAATGAAGAGCGTGTTGGCAAGCTGGCGGGATTTTTTACCCTGCTGGCTATTTTCATTAGTTGTATGGGCCTGTTTGGTATGGCATCGTTTGTGGCCGAGCAGCGTACTAAAGAGATTGGCGTGCGCAAGGTGCTTGGCGCATCAGTATTTGGTTTGTGGCGCTTACTGTCGTTAGATTTTGTGGTGCTGGTTTCTATATCATTACTGATAGCTATACCCATCGCTTACTATTCTATGCAAAGTTGGATAAAGGATTACAAGTACCACGCCGAACTTTCCTGGTGGATTTTTGGGGCGACTGCTATCGGTTCTATCACGATCACCCTGCTTACGGTAAGCTACCAAAGTATTAAGGCCGCTTTGATGAACCCGGTAAAAAGCTTGAGGAGCGAATAACGAATAATACAATAAAAATGAAAAATACAATTCGCGTTTTTTTGATCCTGCTAACAATGATTGGTAGCCTGGGTAACATGGCCAAAGCGCAGGATACTGTTCTTCGAATACCCGTTAACGCAAGACTCGACTCTTTAAAGTCGGGTATATTAAACCAGGAAAGGCTTATACAGGTATTTATTCCACCCAAATATAAACCGGGGAGTACCGATAAATATGATGTGCTGTATGTGCTTGATGGTGGCAACTGGAATACAGGTTTAATAAACGAGGTTCAGCGCTTTTTAGAGGGAGAAGGCAATATGCCTCCAACCATAATTGTAAGCGTTTTGGGTATCGACAGAAACAAAGACCTTACCCCAACTCATTTAGAAGGTTGGAAAACATCGGGAGGGGCAGATAAATTCCTTGGCTTTATTAAAAATGAGTTGATCCCCTATGTTGATAAAACATACCCCTCCAATGGCGATAATACGCTTTGGGGGCATTCATTGGGTGGCTTGTTTGTGATGTACGCGCTGTTAAATGAGCCAAAAGTGTTTAAATCGTATATCGCGGTCGACCCCAGTTTTTGGTGGGATAATAACTATCTGCCAAAAATAGCGGCCGGTAAGCTGCCCGCCTTAGCCGGTTCAAATACCACACTTTTTATAAGCGGCCGGGAAGGTAAGGATGGTAAATCGATGAAAATTGATACCATGGATACCATTCTTCAAAAAAGTGCTCCCGCAAGTTTAGCCTGGAAAATTCTGATGTATCCCGATGAAACACATAGTTCGGTAAGGCTGAAAAGCATTTATGACGGGTTAAAGTTTACCTATGCCGGCTCCTCCGGTTCTATTGAATTTCACCCGATGAATGGTATTGTTTTGAAAGAGAAACCCATTAAAATATGGTATTTTAACGATACCACCAAAGTGCGTTATACGCTTGATGGAACAGTCCCCACCATCTTATCTGCAAAGGCACAGCCCGAGATAACCTTAACCGGCGCTGCCACGATTACTTTTAAACGTTTCACCCGGCGTAACCGCTATGATAAAACCTCAACGGGTAATTTTACTGTCGAAAAAATGCTTCGCCCTGTTTCAAAGCAGAACAACGCAAAACCGGGCGGGTTTAACTTTGCCTATTATGAGGGAGAGTGGGATAAATGGCCGGATCTTAAAAACGTAAAACCTACGAATACAGGGATAACAAACAAAGAGTTTGATGTAAATAATCTTCCGCGGAAAAATAATTTCGCCCTGGTTATTGATGGATTATTGGAAGCAAAGGAAGATGGTTATTATATTTTTGCATTAGATGCCGACAACGGATCAAAACTATCTCTCGGTAATAAGCCATTGATAATTACGGATAGTTTACATCGCGACGGAAAATCATTCATAATGCCGCTAACAAAGGGTTTTTACCCTTTCAGGCTGGAGTACCTGCATAAAACCGGCGACCGTAAATTGAAGCTGGTGTACCTTACTCCCGGTAGCATGGCTGCTAAAAATCCTGTCACAATCCCCCTGGATTTGCAATATAACCGTAATTAGTGGGGAACGATTGATAAAAGAAAAGATCCGGTATTTTCACACCGGATCTTTTCTTTTATTCTTTCTTTTTAGCTTTCAGCCATCGGCTTTAAGCTAATTAGCAGTATTGCTCAAAAGCACCGATCAGGTTATCGGCTATCATTTGTGCTGGGCGGCCTTCTATCTGGTGACGCTCAATAATGTGTACCAGTTTGCCATCTTTAAATAAAGCCATTGCCGGTGATGATGGAGGATAAGGCAACATGTAGTTACGTGCAGCATCAACAGCCTCTTTTTCCATACCTGCAAAAACAGTCACAAATTTATCTGGGTGTTTCTCATTGGCAGCAGCAATCCTGGCAGCAGGACGCGCGTTAGCAGCAGCGCAGCCGCATACAGAATTTACCATTACAAACACAGTTCCTTCGCTTTCAATTGCGTTTTTTACTGCGTCGGCATCTTTCAACTCCTCAAATCCTACCCTGGTCAAATCTTCCCGCATTGGGGCAACTAAATATTCTGGATACATAATGTGTTTCTTTTTTACAATTTATCAATAACAAAAATAAGAAATGATTAACAGTTTACGTTTAAAAAACGCAATAATAACATTTTGCTGACTATATACATTTTAACGTAACCATCAGGCGATAAGTTGTTTGTTTATAATCATATTGATTTATACACAGTAATAGTTATATTGCAGACCCTAATTAATTGATTTTGATGAAACAAAAGACATCTGATATCAGTACTGTTGTTATTATTAACAAAAATCAACAGCCTACCCGTTCTTTACAAATAAAAACAAAACACCTGAGCAGGCTTAAGCATTATGCGCTCGGCATCTTGTCGGTAATAGTGGTTTTGGTGGGATGTATTATTTATTTAAGATCGCAAAACACGCAGCAGGAAATTGAAAAGCAAAAACTGCTACAGCAAATAGTAAAGCTTAAGGGTGCCATCCCGGTACAGGTTGTGGCGCCGGCCAACAATAAAGAAGGGAGCGCACAATCCTATATTCAGGCTATTGAAGGCAAGTTAAAAACCATCAATGATTATTTACGCCGTCGTGGACTAAAAGGTTTCAGCACCAAAGGGCTTGGTGGCGATAGCAATGCCGAAGGTAAAAAACTATCAGACAACGAAGTCTACTCCCTGTATAACGATTACCTCAATCACCTAATGGGTACCATTGCTTTTACACCAATGGGATACCCCCGCATCAGTTCATTCACCTCGTTTTTTGGTTACCGCAGCGATCCATTTGATACCGGTAATGCCGAGTTTCATCCGGGTATTGATTTTAAAGGCAAACGGGGTGATGAAGTAAAATGTACCGCAAGCGGCAAGATAGTTTTTGCAGGCTGGGCTGGTGGTTATGGCAACTGCATCCGCATTCAGCACATCAATAATATCCAAACCGTTTACGGGCACCTATCCAAAATAAAGGTAAAAGTAGGGCAGGAAGTAAACGTAGGCGACGAGATAGGCCTGGTAGGGTCAACCGGCCACTCCACCGGTGCGCATTTACATTACGAGGTACGCGTGAACGGCAAACCTGTAAACCCCGTTAAATATCTAACACTGAATAAATAGTGAAAGGGGAGTGGTGAATAGTGAGTAGAAAATCTTCTCGCCAATTACTAACCACTCACCGTTCACTGCTCACCATTTCACCCCTCACAACAACATGTCTATTTTCGGAAAAAAAGATAAAGTGGCACTTGATCTTCAGGCAATATCAACCCTTATAAGCGAGGGCAGTATTTTAGATGGCAGTTTGAATGCACCTGCATTTGCCCGTATTGATGGATTGGTAAATGGCGACGTAACGGTTGACGAAGGCCTGATCCTTGGTGAAAAAGGGCAGGTAAAGGGTAACATCATCACCAAGGAGATAGTTGTTTACGGCACCGTTAACGGCGATATCCAAACAGGATCCCTGGAAATAAAAGCAAGCGGCGAAATTACCGGCAGCATAAAAACCCAAACCCTGCTGGTTGAAACAGGCGGCGTTTATAATGGACAGTTAACCATGCAGGCGGCAACGAAATAGGGGAAGGTGTTTTTTTAATTTCCCCTATTTGAAAATACTTTGTGTGTGCACATCTTTTTTAATAAAAGAAATGACAATTTGGTTTTGAAGTTTGGCTTTTGCGCCACGCTCAGTCTCTCCCTTGCTCACTCGACAAATCTGTTTATAAACTTTTTCTTTCACCCAAGCTTTTCCTGCCCCGCTCTATCGAAATGGGCAATTCGATTTTTACAACTTTTCGTATAACAGCAAATGCCCACTATTCTTCATTTCATTTTCACAAACTTATAAGTTAAATTTGCATCAAAATTGAAATGATATGTCATCAGTAGAAACAGCATTTGTTAAATACAAAGTAAAAGACCTTTCGTTAGCCGAATGGGGCCGCAAGGAGATTGAACTGGCCGAGGCTGAAATGCCGGGCTTAATGGCTTTACGCCAGGAGTACGGACCAAGCCAGCCTTTGAAAGGTGCACGTATTGCAGGCTGCCTGCACATGACCATCCAAACAGCTGTATTAATTGAAACATTGATTGAGCTTGGCGCCGAAGTTACCTGGTCGTCATGTAATATATTTTCAACCCAGGATCATGCCGCCGCCGCTATTGCTGCTGCAGGTATTTCTGTTTATGCCTGGAAAGGTATGAACGCCGAAGAATTTGACTGGTGTATTGAGCAAACCTTATTTTTTGGCGAAGACCGCAAACCATTGAACATGATTTTGGATGATGGCGGCGATTTAACCAACATGGTATTAGACAGGTTCCCGGAACTGATCGCCGAGATCAAAGGTCTTTCTGAAGAAACTACTACAGGTGTTCACCGCTTATATGAGCGCATGAAAGCCGGTACATTGCCAATGCCTGCAATTAACGTGAACGATTCTGTTACCAAATCAAAATTTGATAATAAATATGGTTGCCGCGAATCGCTGGTTGATGCTATCCGCCGTGCAACAGACGTGATGATGGCCGGTAAAGTAGCCGTAGTATGCGGTTATGGCGACGTAGGTAAAGGTTCTGCCGATAGCTTAAGAAACTCTGGTGTGCGCGTTATTGTTACCGAAATTGACCCTATCTGCGCATTACAGGCAGCTATGGAAGGTTTCGAGGTTAAAAAATTAGGCACCGCCATTAAAGAAGCCGATATTGTGGTTACTGCAACAGGCAACAAAAACATCGTTCGCGAAGAGCATTTCCGTGCCTTGAAAGATAAAGCCATTGTTTGTAACATCGGTCACTTTGATAATGAGATTGATATGGCCTGGTTAAATGGTACTTACGGTAATACCAAAATTGAAATTAAACCACAGGTTGATAAATACACCATTGATGGCAGCGATGTTATCGTGTTGGCCGAAGGCCGTTTGGTTAATTTAGGTTGTGCTACAGGTCACCCAAGTTTTGTAATGAGTAACTCATTCACCAACCAAACTTTGGCCCAGCTGGAGCTTTGGACAAACAATGCAGCTTACAAAAACGAGGTTTACACCTTACCAAAACACCTTGATGAAAAAGTAGCCCGTTTACACCTTGCTAAAATTGGTGTAGAGCTGGAAGTACTTGATCAGGATCAGGCTGAATACATCGGCGTAACCGTTGATGGTCCGTTTAAACCGGAATATTACCGTTATTAATTTTTAAGTGAAAGGCAAAAGCCGAAAGGTTTTTGCATGGATATATAAAAGGCATGGTTTTAGGATCATGCCTTTTTGTTGACAGGCAGATGGGGTTAATTTACGAATGCCGCCGGTTCTGCTACTTTCGTAAAGGAGGTGTTGTTTATTGCACAACGCCATCTCTTAATGAACAAACAAATTAAGTTATGCTATGGTTACGATACACTTACACCGGGTATGAGGGAACGATATCATGTATTTTTAATGGTATTATATTTATCAGCTTTAAAAAACATTATGGTAGTTAATGTTATTTTTAATATGCAGGTTAACAAAACTGCATGAAAAAATATCTGCGTTTAATAAGCGCCATTATATTTTCACTGATTACTACAGTTGGTGCGCGGTCCGCGCAGCAGGTAAAGCATATATTATCAACAACGGCTACGCCGCAAATTATTGTTGGCGATGTATCAGGCGTCATTTCGGCCTGTGCCGGTACAGCATCTGTAAGTCCGGCTATCCAGCAATTCCCGGTTTCGGGAAGTGGTTTATCTGCCGATGTAACGGTTACAGCCCCCAATAATTTTGAGATTTCGCTTGTTGCCAATGGAACTTATAGCAATAGTGTAACGCTTACCCAAAACTCCGGACTGATCTCCAATATAATCATTTATGTGCGATCATCGGCGCAGGCCGTAACAGGCAATATATCCGGAGATGTCATGCTAAGTTGGGGTTCGGTTAGCCAAACAGCAAAGGTAACTGGTTATATCACCGTGTTACCTGTGGTTGATCCGGTCGCTAATCAAACCAAACAAAACGGGCAACTTACAGATGCCGTTAATTTTACCGGTACAGCAGGCAGTTACGCTTGGACAAATGACAATACAACTATTGGTTTAGCCCCCAACGGTACCGGGAATATCGGCAAATTCATTGCGGTAAATACAGGCACCATGCCTGTTACTGCTAATATTACGGTTAGTCCGGTGCCCGCAAACTATGCCTATGCGCCCAACGCTTTATCAAATTCGGTTTCATTAATAAATACCATTACCAACAAAGTAGAGCAAGATATCACGCAAGGAATACCGGATCATTCAAACCCGTCGAGGGTGGTGCTGAGCCCCGATAAAAGCCTGCTTTATGTGGCCAATCCGGGCTCAAATACAGTATCTGTAATCAGTACCGCTACCAATAAAGTACTTACTGCTTTTGCCGCAGGGGTTAACCCAACAGGCATGGTGATAAGTCCAGATGGCAGCAGGCTGTATGTTACAGGTGGTACATCTAACCGCTTAAGCGTTATCGATGCCAATACACACGCCATTGTAAAAACGGTTACAACCGGCCTTAACCCTGCTGATCTGGCCATCAGTGCCGATGGTAAAAAACTATACATCATCAATGAGGGTTCAAATGCAGTTCAGTTTTATGATACTGCCACTAATATCTTTGAATATGGTTTAGTTACCGGAATAACCCCAAACAGTATCACCATAAGCCCGGATAACAAGAAGCTGTATATAGCCAATTATAATTCACATGATATAGCTGTGGTTGATATTGCCAGCAGGTTACTTACTTATAAAATTGACGTTGCAACGCCGGCAGGGGGCATTGCCATAAGTCAGGATGGCACCCGGTTATACGTATCAAACATAACAACAAAAAAGGTTACCGTTATCAACACGTTAGCCAATAACATACTAACTACCGTAGATGTTGGCGATAACCCGGCCGGTATTACCATTAACAGCGACGGAAGCAAGGTTTACGTGGTTAATTCGCTTTCGGCTTATATATCGGTTATAGATGCGGCAACCAATATAGCTACACAGCAAATCCCTGTGCAACCCGGCGGAAATTTCATGGCTATATTTAGTGATAATTTATGCGCCGGTTTGCCGGTGCAGTTTACAATCACTGTTGATCCTTTGCCAACGCCTCCTGCAACTCCGGGGGATATCAGCATTCCCAATAGCTTTTCGCCAAATGGCGACGGCAGAAATGATCTGTGGGAGATAAAAAATTTAAGTGCTTACCCTCATGGTACAGTTGAAGTATTCAACAGGTACGGGCAAAGGCTGTTCAGATCAATTGGTTACAATATAGCCTGGGATGGTACTTTTAAGGGACAGCCCGTTCCGGAGGGTACCTATTATTATATTATCAATCTTAAAAATGGCAACAAATCGTTGTCGGGGAGTGTAACCATCGTCAGGTAATCGGGGCGGGTTGAAAAAAGGGGTAAAAAAAGAAAATAGCGGACGTGGTGCCGTCCGTCGGCTGACGGATCGGCATTCCACAGGACAGATAAACCACCTGCAATGTTCGCTGCTTAATATCTCCGCTACTTGATACTAATTACTTGCTACTAATGTGGGCGTTCCCTGCGGGCCGGGTTTTACGCTCATACTACACAGGCCTTAATCACTTTGGCCGGTATCCGCTGCACCCCTAACGCAAGAAAGGGATGACATCGGGCGCCGGTAAAAAAACTAAATGTTTCGGACTCGTTAAATAGACTGTAATTTCCTAAATTAGAAAAACCTAACCAATTAGAAAACATGGAGATAATAGCCAAAATTTTAGTAGGACTCGTTGCAGTCGAACACTTATATATCCTTTATATGGAGATGTTTGCATGGGAAACGCTTGGCCGAAAAACATTCAAGGGCGCTCTTCCCGATAGCTTATTCTCCCCGACAAAAGGACTTGCCGCTAACCAGGGCTTGTATAATGGTTTCTTATCTGCAGGTTTAATCTGGACCTTCTTTATTTCGGATAAATTATGGGCGTTTAACATCAGCGTGTTTTTCTTAAGCTGCGTAATTACTGCAGGTTTATACGGAGCGCTTACAGCAAGCAAAAAAATATTTTTTTCACAGGCATTGCCAGCAATTATTGCTCTTGCTTTTGTGTTGCTTAGTAGGTAATAGGCTTTACAGGATGCTTCAGCCAGTTAAAGGAAGTGTACTGCATCAAACCTAAACAACTTTGAAAGTATAATCTTTCTTATCAGCCTAATATTCATATGCTAATTATCGTTTTCATCCTTATTATTACAACTACGTTATTACTGGCTAAACATACCAGGAGTCCCCAAATATGGAAGTTTTGTTGGATAAACTTTTTGATTATTTTAACCTATAATTTAACAGGGTGGTTGTATATCATCAATTTTTTAAATGCCGGAGGCGGGAGTTTAGGGCCCGGACTGTTGTTGATGTTTATTACCGCATTACATATTGCACTACTGTTAATAGTTATTATAGTGATGACAATGAGAAAGGCCGTAAAAGAACAGCTACGATAATGAAATGACCTGTGAATTTTAAGTTTTGTACATTCGGTCGCCTTATGAAATCACTTTTAACATTAATGTTCGTAGCTGTAATGACAACAATTTGCGCCCAGGAGCAATCAACAATGAAAGTAAATCCTGACGCCCGGCAAAAGCTCAGCCAGTTTATTCAGCAATCGAAATTTGACGGCGAGCCTAATACCTCATTTAATGGTCTATCGAATCCCAAATTAAAACCTCAGTTGAATACCCTTTTAAACCTGGCCGCGAAAGATTTTTTAGCAACAGTGAGTATGCATCCAACCGAAAAGAAATTCCAGGATAATATAAAAAAGGGTTTAGACAGGTTTAATACTTACGCTGATGAACTGGATACGGAAGACAAGGAAAGGATATGCCATTATTTTGAAGAGTTAATGGATTGCGTTGGCCTGCAAAGCTCCAATGGTCTGTTAAATAAATGGATTTACGGTTTTGACCCGACAAAGAAGAATTAGGCTCAAAACGACGATAATTTCAGGCTGATACCAGTTAATAACATACCGCGTCCCGAGTACCCCAACGCATATGGCCGGCGTTGCATACTCGCGCCAGTCAGCGATAAGATTCAATTAAATATAATTCAAGCCAAATGAAATTAACTTACAAAGTTGAGAAAACAACTTCGACAGATATCTCAATCTTAATAAATAAAGCTTTTTTCTACTTAAAAGAGTTAGATTACCGTATCACGAGTAATAAGAATAATAACATCACTTTTAAATTTGGGGGCGGTTTGAGCTTTGCACCAAGAGGGCAAAATATGAATAGGGTAGACAGCGGCATAATTGAATTCGATCGACTGAAACAAGAAAATGTTGTTAAACTAACCTATTCGATATCTATAACACTTCAATTGTTATTCACACTCCCTCTTTTGATTATAGGTGTTTTTAAAGGTGTGTTTATGCTTGTTGGGATTGTAGCCCTTGTCGTATGCATAATCTCGTTCTTTATTACTAAAGTGAGGGCAGAAGAAATGATAAATGAAATACTAAATAGAGCTAAAAATGACAGCATTGTGGCGTAATTCCTAAACGCTACATAGCCCGTCACGAGTACCCCAACGCACATGGCCAGCGCTGCATACTCGCGCCAAATAGTGTCGGGGAACTTTACGACCATAACGGAAAGTCTACTTTTCACATCACCGTGTCCGGTCAGATCAATTTTGCAGCGCATTTAAAAAAAAAACACATACAACTATTCAAAAATGCATTAGCTTAAACAAATTAACTAATTAAACCCCGGCGAAAATGCAGAAAAACGCCGGAGTAATAATTTATGTGCAGTTTAACTGTTTATTTATAAACCAGAATCACCAGTTCAAGTACCTTTACATAACTCAAAACGATCTTTGACCGCACCGCATTGAGCTGTTTTTTACAGATCCGGAAAATGTTGCGGTGATTGGTGCTATCCTTGTCCATCAGGTCGTAACACTCTGTAACTTCTTTTACGACGCTTTTCTTGATTTGTTCATCGAGCCAGGTCTTGACCTTTGCATTCAACGCTGCTTTATTAAACATCCTGCTACTTTATTTTATAATGGCACTAATATACGGCTATTTGAATTCAGCACCCCGGATTATCTAAATGATCAAACATATGCTAAAGTGCATGACCTATAATCTTAAGGCTTTAGAGATTTATGCTCCATGATATTATCGCGAATTGACTACGATAAAGTCTTTGATAACTTGTGTGCTAATCAATACAGAATTAGCTCTGCTAAATCGTGCTATATTAATGCCTATGAAATGATTCTGCATATCAAATACAGGGCCTCCGCATTGTTCGGGGCGCAAGATCAGGTCGGTACTGTAAATATTCCTGAACCCATCATTACGCTGGCTGCTGCCACCGGCAAAATGGTAAGCCGGATGATCATGAAGCATTAATGGCGGATAAGTGAGCACGACGCTTTTCAATATGTTTTTTGAGCCTCTTTGCAGTTTAAGTTGCAGTGTGTCGCCTGGCCAATGAGCTTTCAATGAGTCATTCAGACCAGGGATTATATCCCCGGAGCGAATATCCAGCTGCGCCGCCGGTGAACCAGGGCGAACAAAATAAATTTTTTCAGGGCTGCTGCCATGTTGAGGTGTAGCGCCTAAAAAGCCAGCACTATTAATTTTTCTAAGGCCGATCGGGCCACCGCTAACTATACCTGTCACCACTGAGTCTATTACAGGTGCAAACAAGACCTCCCCAGGATCAGGGCTGATGATCTGCTTAATTTTTAGGCCCTTAAGCTTTTGCGCCGGACGGATCAGCACAAGGTCATGTTCTTTGTCCCGCGCTATTACTATGCCCGGTTTACCAAGAATAAAAACTGAATCGCCGACTATTGAACTCTTTGAAACTACGAACGATTGAATCACTGTCCCAAGCACTGTTTGCGCTTTACCATCTAACCGACTCGTGATCCTGATACAGGTACCGGTATAAGTTCCGGCTTTGGGCCAGGTAAACTCCAGAGTTCTATTATCTTTCTGGACGGCGTCTACCCGCTCAGGCCAGTTTCGATAAATAACCGGTTTCTGAAGCGCCGACCAATATTCCTGGTACAAATTTACTGGCACATCATAATTTTCCGATTCCGGGATTCCGATCGCACTGTGTAACCCTATGAGCTCTCCACTTAAATTAAAGAGAGGACCGCCTGAATCACCTGGTTCCATCAAAGCTGTTGACCGGATAAATCCGCGGCTATTCAATGGTTCGATAACCTTGCCAAGACGAATAGTGGGCTGTTCCTGGTCAAGGCTTTCAGGGTAGGCAATGCTAAGGCAGGGTTGATCCTTATGCAGATCAGCTAAACTCATCACTACTCCCGGATGGTTTGTGCCTTTCAAAATTCTCATGAGCGCTACGTCAGGACGTGTTTTGTCTTCAGACAATTCAATCTTTCCCAGCGCCTCCGCGATGGTTTCTTCACCGTTTGGAAAAAAGATTTTGTAGGTGCTGCCGGGCGTAATAACATGAGCGGCTGTAAGGATATAATTGCCTTTTACCACTACGCCACTGAACTGTGCACTGGTGCGTTGTTGTTGCAAAGTATCGAAACCCCATATACGGACACAGGCGGGCCTGACTTTGTCCACTGTTGATTTAAGATCCTGAGCAGCTGCATAACGGTTAATTATGAAACTACACAGGATCAGGAGAAAGCGTGACTGCATCTTAATTCTTAAAAAGTTCTGCCAGTTTCTTATTAAGATCTTCGCCGCGAAGATTGGTGCTAATGAGTTTGCCTTCACGATCTACCAGGAAGGTTGCAGGTATCGCTGAAACACCATAAAGACGGGCGACGCTGTTGCTGCTGCCATTCAGATCACTGACTTGCGCCCATCCCATGCCTTCCTGCTGCACAGCCTTCAGCCATTTGTCACGGCTGCTGTCCAGTGATACAGATAGGATCTCGAACCCTTTATCTTTATACATTTTATACTGGCTCAAGAGGTTTGGGATCTCCTGGCGGCAAGGTGAACACCAGCTGGCCCAGAAATCAACCAGCACGATCTTGCCTTTATAGCTGGCTAAAGAAACCGCTTTACCTGCCGGGTTTACTTGTGTGAAAACTGGTGCAGCCGCTCCAATTTTAAGGCGGTAATGCGCCTCTATAAGCTCCTTGATGGATTTGCCATTATCTGTTGCCCGGATTGCCGGGCTGAAGGTTTTGAATACCTGTTCGGCTATCGTAACAGTTTTATCATTAGCAGCGGTACCGAACAGCGCAACCGGTGCAAAGAAAGAATCCGGATGGGTTTTGGCGAATTCCAGGTTATTGGCTTGAAGATCAGCAACCATTTTATAGTGGTGGCGGGCCACCTGGTTGGTGAACGCGGTATCGTTCGCAAGTTCGGGTGCAGCAGCGATCTCGGCATTGGAAATATGGTCAATATCCCATGGCATCGGACCTACGGCTTTCACATAAGCCGAATATTCTTCATAGGTTTTAGAGCCGCTCATTCGCGCGTTTGCCAAAGAGTCCTTAGAGTCAATATTCAGCGTTTCGTTTGCAAAATTAAAATAGATAACATCCCCGCCATGAGTAGCGATTTCACGTCCAAGGCCTTTATGATCAAGTGCTAACCGTACTGAACTGTAGGGATTCATCTGACCGGTAAAGTGAAAAGTCCCGCTGGCCAATGTAGTCGAATCCTCATGACCTTTACCATCTGTCATAAAGCTTAAATAAACTTTTTTACCGTTGAGATTACCAATCTGCCCGTTAATAGTAAAGTGGGAAGTTTGTGCCGCAGCGTTCAATGCAGCCATGCTTAAAATAATGCTTAATAGTTTTTTCATACATTTTTTGTGAAATCTTTTTAATACATGATCTCCGAAAACGAAAAGAGCCCATCAGATGTAAAACTTTATTTCGCTATCTTGATTAACAGGAAGTCAATCTCCGCTTCTGTTCAATAAATTGACCAGGTGAATCCTATCAAGAACTGAAGAAGCCATGCGGTTTTCAAGCCATTCAGAGTCTCAGTAAAAACGCATAGCCTCGAGGCAGCCCGTGAAAACCTATTTTAGGACAAGACAGGGTAGAGTCGCTAAAATGTTTTTCCTTCTATTTCATTAGCATATTCAGGTGATTTATAAAATAACTTGAGATTTGTTCCACAATATGGGCAGAAAAAAATGTGTCTTATGACTATTTGCATAATGTCAAACTTCTGATAACCAAGTGTTATAAAATATCCCATATATATTCTGTTTTTTTTTCCAATTGGGTTGTGGTAAAAATTGTACTATTCTAATGTTAGGAGCGGTTGTTGATGGAACTTTAACATCAAATTCAAATTCTTCACAGCAGTACTTCATAATTACGGTTTTATTGATCTTAATAATAGTTGTTTAACAGCCTCGTTATTAATAAAATATTCTAATCCTTTTTGCCCCAGCTCTCCGAAGTCTTTCCGCTGTTCGAATGTCTCCAACTTCGAACGACTATGCTTGTAGTTTAAAACTACGGGTATATAATTATAACAACGGTAGCCACCAGACTCCCCCTGTTTCGGTTTTTGTTTCGGTTTTTATTTTATGACAATTCTTAATGTATTGATTGCTAAACAGATATAATTTTTCACTGTTTCACCTGTTGCGAACGCAACAGCTTTTAAAATCTTGATTCTAAATTATAGCTTCCTGTTTTTGTCAGTGGTCGGGATACTCTCGAAAAAGCGAACGCCGATTTCCCCATCTGCCTAAAACCCTTTCTTCCGGGTAATCCCCGGCTTCCTGCTTTTCTTATTTTCATTAACCTCACCAACGCCTTCGGCCCCGTAGCTCCGGGCCATTTTGGCAATGCGTTCTTCCATGGTTTCGGTGGTTAAACGTTCTCTCCCCAGGCTGTCAACCATAATGGGGAAAGCAAATGGGGTAGGGCGTTCAATTGTTTTCAGGATGATGGTTTGGGTGCCGATGCGCTGTAAGGCGGCTCTCAATCTAAACTCTTCCAACTGAAAAGCCAGGGCCTCATTATAGGCCTGCCTTACCAGCAGGTTATTTGGCTCGTATTCGCTAAATACCTCGAACAGCAGCGAGGTAGACGCCTGCAAATGCTTGTTCTTCACCTGCTGACCGGGGTAGCCTGTAAATACCAGTCCGCCGATATGGGCGATATCCCTGAAACGGCGACGGGCCATTTCGTTGGCGTTCAGGCTGTGCTGGATATCATCTATCAGGTTATCTATAGAGAAAAAACTGGCATCTTCCAGCACCCGCTCAATGGGTACGTCCTCATCGGTAAGCAGTTCGAAGCCATAATCATTCATGGCGATAGAGAAGCTGGCATTCTTGATCTTGCTGATGCGATAGGCCAGTAGTGATGCCATGCCCTCATGCACCAACCGCCCTTCAAAGGGGTAGAACAACAGGTGATGCCCTTGGCGCGACTTAAATGATTCGATCAAAAACTCATGGCTTTGCGGCAAATGCGATAGTTCCTGCTGTAATTTAAATAAAGGTTTAAGGGCTATCACTTCTATATCTTTCTCGATACCATGAGCCACCTCATCCAGCTTATCGCGGAATACAGCCGATAGTTGTGACGACAAAGGCATGCGGCCACCATTCCAACTCGGTATAAGCCCCTTGGTTGAGTTTGATTTTTTAACATAGGCGGTCATCTCCTTCACCCGGATAAACTCCAGGCTACGGCCTGCAAACCAAAAGGTACTGCCCGGTTTGAGCTTGGATACAAAGGATTCTTCGATAGTGCCTAAACTGCCACCGCTAAGCCATTTTACCCTGATACTTAATTCGCTGGTAATGGTGCCTATACTTAACCTGTGCCGCATAGCCACCCGGCGGCTGTTCACCTTATATAAGCCATCCTCAATCTCCACCTTTAAAAACTCATCGTATTGGGCCAGCGTTTTGCCGCCGCTGGTTATAAACTCCAAAAGCTCGCCAAATTCCTTGCTGGTAAGGTCGGCAAAGGCATAGGTGCCTTTTACTTCTTTAAACAGTTCGTCGGCCCTGAAACCATCCGATACCGCCAGCGTAACCATATACTGGATCAATACATCCATGGTAAGCAGCATGGGGTCGCGGCTTTCAAAAATACCTTTCTTGATGCCTTCCTTAAGGGCCGCACCTTCCAAAAGCTCCAGCGAGTGGGTGGGCACAAAATAGGCTCTTGATACTGCCCCGGGGCGGTGACCGCTTCGCCCGGCACGCTGCATAAACCGGGCAACACCCTTGGGGCTACCTACCTGCACTACGGTATCAACCGGCCTGAAATCAACCCCAAGATCCAGGCTCGAAGTGCATACTACTACTTTCAGCGCTTCGGCGTGCAGGGCCTGCTCCACCCAGTTGCGTAACTCGTTATCAAGCGAGCCGTGGTGCATGGCCATGATACCGGCATACTCCGGGTAATTATCTAAAATAGCATGGTACCAGATCTCTGATTGCGAACGGGTATTGGTAAATATCAGCGTGGTTTTACTGCGGGCCACTATCTCCATTACCTGCGGCAGCAATTTTAAGCCGATATGCCCCGCCCAGGAATAATTCTCTACGTTATCCGGGATGATGGATTTTATCTCCAGTTTCTTTTCCAGGTTGGCCCGTACCATTTTAATCTGCTCCGGAGGGAAATCGTTACCCAATAAAACTTCGGCCGCCTGTTCCAGGTTGCCAATGGTGGCACTTATACCCCAGATTTTGAGTTGGCGGTTTGCAGTTGGCAGTGGGCGGTTCTCAGTTAGCAGTGAGAAGTTGGCAGAGGGCAATTCTTGGTTTGCAGTCTTATCCAGAGATTCATTTTTATTCTTTTTTCTCGCTGCTGACTGAGAACTGTCCCCTGCCAACTCTTCACCTCCCATTGCCGGCTGCTCCCTGTTAACTGCTAACTGAGAACTGCCCACTGAAAACTGCCCACTGCCAGCAGAAGCAAGGGCCTTAAGCCGGGACAAACCCAGTTCCACCTGTACCCCTCGTTTAGTGCCTAACAGCTCATGCCACTCATCAATGACTACTACCTGCAGGTTGCTGAATATTTTTGGATATTCTTTTTGAGCCAGCATCAGGTGCAGGCTTTCGGGTGTGGTGAGCAGTACTTCTGGCAACTTTTTCTTGAGGGCTGCTTTTTCTGCAGCCGGGGTATCACCTGTTCGGGTCGCAATGCGCCAGGGTAATCCCATTTCGTCGCAGGCTTCCTGCATGGCTTTGCGGATATCGTTGGTTAAAGCCCGCAGCGGGGTTATCCACAGCATGAGTAAGCCGTTGTTTTTTTGCGTAGTATAAGTATCCGGGTGTTTATTAATAAAATCGGCCAGGAAGGGTAAAAACAAGGCATAGGTTTTACCGCTGCCGGTAGGCGCGTTCAGCAAACCCGAATAGCCGGCAAGATAGGTGTTCTCCATTTCCTGCTGAAACGGGAACTGATGCCAGTTTTTTCCCTTGTACCATTGCTGTATAACCTGCCGGCCTTTTCCTATCATCGTTTAATTAACAAAGGAATAACACTTTAGTTGGATAATCAAAAAATTAGCGTGCCGCAAGAGGTTATTTGTGTACGTGACCTGATTTACCCGCCATGGTTGTATTCATGGGCTCGATAAAATAGCAGGATGCGCGTTAGAGGTAGTATAATTTCGGCGGAGAAATTACACCTTGCATTTTACCTGATGATGGTTAAAGAGCCAGATAGGGTGCTTCGCCCGTGTTTGGGGTTGATGATGTAATAATACACGCCGCCGGGTACCTGCGTGCCGTTGTAAGTACCATCCCAGGGCACGGTGTAACCTGTTGATGCAAATAGTTTGGCTCCATAGCGGTTATAAACTTCAACCGTGCAGTTGGTGTAGGTATCAAGGTATTTAATATTCCATTGATCGTTAACGCCATCGCCATTGGGCGAAAACGCATTTGGCACTACCGGCCCCTGCAATACCGAAACGTTTACCTGCCCGCTTACCGAACATCCGGCGCTGTTGCTTACCGTTAGGGTGTAGGTAATATCCTGGAGTGGGGTAACCGTTGGGTTTAATACGGTTGCATCGTTCAGGTAAGTAGTCGGTGTCCAGGAATAAGTAAGGCCGTCGCCCTTCGCTGTTGCGGGGAGATTTGCACTTCCGCCGGCGAGTACGGTGATGTCTGGTCCAGCGGTAATAACCGGTATGGGATTAACCGTAATGGGTTGGCTTACCGTAACAGGGCAGCCATTTGTCGCATTATAAACGTAATTGATGGTAAAGGTACCTGCCCCGGCTGTGGCCGGATCAAACAATCCGGTATTGCTTACGCCGGTGCCGGTGTAAACACCTGTACCGGCTACCCCTGCAATTTCCTGCGCTGCCAGCTGCACGGTACCGCCATTAATGCACACGGCCGATGGCGCGGTGAAAGTTAACTCGGGCACAGCAAGCAAAGTAATAGTTTTATCCATGACAGATACGCAGCTGCCGCCCGAATAAGCTACCATACGTACCTGGTAATTTTGTGTGGCCGGGGTATGGAAGGCAGTGTAGGTATGGTAGTAAATTTTACCATAGGCCGGGCTTTGGTCTGTAACTACAGTGGTAGGGTTATTGCCATAATCATAATACCATTCTACTTTGGTAATGCTGCCAAAATCTACTGTTGATGTATTGGTAAATGTAACCTGTTGATCGCTGCAAAGCGTTGATGTGTTGGCTACAGTAAATGAGGCTACGGGAATTGATCCGTTTACGGTAAAGTTTTGGGTTAGGGTGGAGGTACAGCCGCTTGCCGATGTTACCGTAAGCGTAACCGGGTACACTGCTGCCTGTGTGTATTTATGCGATGGGTTTTTTAATGTGGATGTGTTGGGGTTGGCTGTTGTAGCGTTGGCATCGCCAAAGTTCCATAGATAGGTAAAGCCGCGGGCGGTATTGTCGGCAATGGTGCTGTTATCTGTAAAAGTTGCAGAGGCATCGGCCAGGCAAACATCGGGCATAGTGAATGCGGCAACAGGCGGGGGACTTATGGTAATGCTTTTTGTAGTGGTGGCCATGCATCCGCCGGAGTTGGTTATGGTAAGCTTTATACTATAGGTGCCGGCAGTGTTGTATAGGTGTTCAAATGCCGTGCTGCTGGTTTTTGTTTCGGTAGCCCCTTCGCCATAGTCCCAAAGTCGGCTGGTTATGGTTCCGGTGGTGGTTGTGGATTGATCTGTAATAGTAACCGCTTTGGTTAAACAATCCGGTGTGGAAAAGCCGAAGGCTGCAACCGGCAGGGCGCTGATAGTTATGGTTTTAGTTGCTACAGACGCTGTGCAGCCCGTATTGCCCGCCACGGTGAGTGTCGCTGTATAGGCACCGGTTTGCGAGTATGTATGGCTTGGGTTTTGCAGCGCCGAGGTTTGCCCGTCGCCAAAATTCCAGGCCCATGAGGTTATGGTTGATCCGTTGGTAACAGAAGCATCGGTAAATACGGTGGCGGTGCCCAGGCAGGTAGCGTTGGGTACGGTAAAAGCGGCTATAGGTGATGGCGTTACTACTAAAGTAAGGTTGTTGGATGCAACTACACAGCTGGCCGAAGTAATGTTACCAGTTGTAGCCGAAACCAGGCGGTACTTATAGGTGCCTGCCGTGGCGGGCGAGCTTATGGTAAACGTGGTTGCTGTACCGGCGGTCCCCAGGTCTGTCCAGGCACCATTAGTATACATTTGCAGTTTTTGTACATATCCGCTGGCCAGGGTGCTGGTGGCTTTAATAGTATAGCTTTGTGCCGAACCTGCGCATGTGGTAACTGTACCACTGGCCGACGCGGTAAAAACGGCCGAAACCGTTGATCCATACGGGCTAAAGGTAATATCATCTACCGCGAAATCATTACCCTGTGTGCCGCTGGCATTGCTAACCAATTTAATAATCACATCGCCTGTGCCCGCGGGTAAAGTAAAGTTAGCCGTATAATTATGCCATACGTTACCAGAGGGCACATCACCGGTTGGTACCCCGCTGCCCAGTTCTGTGACACCATCGGCCGCGTATATATGGAAAATCATATTGGGTAATATGCCTCCCGATGCCAATACATTCTTAATCCACACGCCAAACTGGTATTGTGTATTACCACACAAACCCGGCACGGTTCGGGTGTATACGGTACCGGCAGTCAGGTTGCCGTTTACCACCATCATATAGCCGTTGGTATTGCCGGTGGTTTCGTAATCATGGTCGTAACTGGTAACAAAACCTCCGTGAACCGTGGTGGTACTTTGATTGGTGATGGTATAATAATTTTCACCAATCTGGCCGCTGCCGCTGTAAACATAAGTGGTGGTGCCCGAGTCGGCAGATAACGCACCAGCACGGGAGGCCGTGCCCGATCCAAAAGTTATTTTAACAACCGGATCGCCCAGGCTTTGCGCCTGCGCGCTGTTACCTAAAAATAGCGCAAGTAAAAAATATACAACAAAGACAAGGGATTTTTCGGGCTTTAAGGCAACCAACATTTATAAGCATCATTAATTATGGTGGATTAACGCGCCAACGCGCGCCGCCGCTTAACCAACATGCGCAGGTAAGCAGCTCTTGAGGCTTAAAGATGTTTTAACAATTGCACATTCAAAGGTAGGTATCGATTAATGGGGCAATTGAATCGGTAAATGATTCGCTATGAAAGTGCTGTTGGATTGTTAAGCATTACGGCGGCTTGGGTTTTACCGGTTTTCCAGCCAGTCTAAAAAAGCTGTTGCCTTGTCTTTTCCTATTAGTAACTGATCAGGACTGGGTATAACCAGCCTGATTAATAATTTACGTGCAAAATAATGTTCTACTTCTTTTACCGCGTTGAAGTTGATGAGGTATTGCCTGCTTAATCTGAAAAATTGACTGGCTGATAAAAGTTTGTGTACTTCATCTAAAGATTGTGATATGGGATACTCCTGGAGGTCAAATGTGGTGATGGTAGGTGTTTCGTTCCGGATATAAAAAAAAGCGATATTCTCTGTTGCAATAGTAAAATACTTGTTGTTCTTAAATACCAGGAAACTCTTTTTATCCTGTTTATTATCAAGCCGGTTGAGCAAGGCTTCAATTTCAGGCAGATCATTCTTGGGGCCCTGGAAAAAGCTCTGTAACTTACTTACCTTATCAAAAGCCTGCAAAATGTTTTCCTTTAAAAATGGTTTAAGTATATAGTCTATACCATTTGCTTTGAAGGCGTCTATGGCGTAATCGTCATAAGCGGTACAAAATATTATGGGCGATTCAATTTTCACCTCTTTAAATATCTCAAAGCATAAACCATCTGCCAGCTGGATATCCATAAAGATCAGATCGGGCCTGGCATTGGTATTAAGGAAGCTGATGGCTGTGGCCACACTTTGTATCGAGGCTATTATTTGCGCGCCCGGTTGTACCGCAACAATAAGCCGGGCAAGTGCTTTCGCGGTTTTAACCTCGTCTTCAATGATGAGTATAGTCATATATTACAGGTAAATAAACCTTAAAGGATGTACCATCGGTAACTACATCTACTTTTTTATGCAAAAGGTGCAGGTAACGCTGGTTAATATTTTCTAACCCTACCCCGGTAGATGATTCCGGCGTTTTTTTGAGTTGCAATTGATTTGTTATCACCAGCATTTCTCCTTCAGAATACAAGGCAATGTTTAAAGGCTGCTCCAACGAAACTACATTATGTTTAATACAATTTTCAACCAGTAACTGTAACGTAAATGGTGGTATGTATGATGATAGATGTTGGTTGCTAATTTTAAAAGTAATTTGGATGCCATCTTCAAAACGGGCCTTTAGTAAATACAGGTAGGCATTTAGTATGTCTAATTCTTCGGATAGTGGAATGATATCCATTTTTCTGCTTTCTAATGAAAAGCGATAAAAATCAGCCAATTTAACTATAAAATCGGCTACATGCTCATCTCCAATATCCACCATTGACTTCAGTGTTGTAAGACTATTAAACAAAAAATGGGGATTTACCTGCTGTTTCAACAATTCGTACTGCGCCCCAAGATTGTCTGTTTTAATCCTATCCATTTCAAAGCCCATTAACTGCGCGCTATAACTTTGGTATAGCAAATACAGAAACATGTAGATGGTTAAGTTGATTAGTATCCCCCTAAACTCATACATCAACGTCATGGATTGAAAATGGTAATAAGGGAATAGCGCCTGGTGAACAGCAACAAGTATCAGCATCAGCATAATGCCTAAAAACAAACTGCTACTTAGCCGGCGGTTAAAAAAACGCGTAGTAATTTGCTGGTTAGAAAATTTGGGCAGGCTGTAAATGTTAAAATACCAAACAAACAACGAAAATAAAAAAGCGATGGATGCATCTACAACCAGCTCAATTCCCCGGATGTGTAACTGAAGTATTTTGGGTATCGATGCCAAGATCCCCATGAACAGCGAGCTGAACCAGATGATGCGGGCCGATACCCTGAATACTTTTTTGTTATTAGTTTTAACGTACCCGGTAAAAATCATGGCATTACAGATGGTTGCTGCTCAAATATATACTTAATTCTATCTTGCTGATGAAGTGTATCCGGGTTTGCAACCAAATCTTTACCTTCAAATTTTTTATAGCTGATTACGGTATGGCTGACTATAGCCGTAGTTTTTACAAGTTCCACACTACTCAGGTCGCCGGGAATTTTAGCGCCAAACCAATGGTCATCGTCCTGTTGTTTCCAGGTAACTAATGCAAATACTTCGCCCGCCGGATGGTTTTTTAAGCCGGCTATTGCATTTTTTAAACCAAGCTCATTGGC
Organism: Mucilaginibacter sp. P1_A3; assembly: GCF_056406855.1. Taxonomy (NCBI): domain Bacteria; kingdom Pseudomonadati; phylum Bacteroidota; class Sphingobacteriia; order Sphingobacteriales; family Sphingobacteriaceae; genus Mucilaginibacter; species Mucilaginibacter sp. P1_A3. The sequence goes on along the minus strand of NZ_JBFTZJ010000015.1, from coordinate 51,099 downwards.
ATACAGGGTTGACATGGTACCCCGTTTTTTATTGATTGACGACGACATCACTTTTAAGCCTAAGGCTTCAAAGTGAAATGATGGGGGAAGCGAGGCTTTTTTGTTGATCAGACCGGCACTGTTAGTTTTATGACCGCAGGCAGATGATAACATAGTCAATCCTGCTAATAATATATATATTGATCTTTTCATGATTATTGGTGTTTAAGGGGTTGGGTAAATACAAAATCCTCATCGGCCAAAGGTTTATGGCAGCTTACACATTCGCGGGCAAACATCACATCGGTACCATAAGGCACCAGTTTAGGGGTTTTAAATCGGGCGAAACCCCAGCCCTTGGTTGTTTTATATTTTTGATCGTCTTTAATCATGTATTCTATCTGCTTAAAAGCGCCGGTATGCACCTCCCCGTCTTTATCGGCAAGCTGGTCCCAGGCTACTTTGGCAAATATGGTTCCGTTTGGCCATGGATTAATATGGTTTTCTTTAATGGCTTTAGTAGCCACATCATTACCAAATATCACCCGCATGGTACCATTATCAAAACGCTCGGTTGTACTTATAGGCTGCCAGTTTTTGTAATCGGGAATGTAGGTAACGCCGTTAAGCGCGGTGGGCAGTTTACCCGCAGCAACTTTTCCTTTTTGCCAGTGCTGGTATTGTTTATCCAAAGCATTTATTTTTGCGGTATCCGCGGGTTTATTTACAACCATATCTGCCATGTACTTTTTTAACACGGCAAGATCATTAGCCGACACCTTTGCCGATGAATGTACCAGCACATAATCTTTAACCGGCATTGCGCCTGCCGAGATCTGGTTAACAGCCTCCCATAGTTTCGCTTTCTGATCGGCAGGGGCAAGGTTTTTCCATGTAGAAAAATTAAGACCCGCCCGGCCATCCTTAACATGCTGCGCCACCTGCCAGTAAATGGGGGCTACTTTATCATACCATCGCAGGTTTGTTTGGTTGGAGTGGCAATCATAACAGGCACGTATAATAATGGCTTTAACGTCGGCAGGAGCTTCAAAGTCGCCAGTTGCCGGTGAGTTTTTAATTTCGGGATGAATAAATTGGATCCCGGAAAAAGCGATAATTAAAACAATAGCCAGTATGAAATAATTTCGCTTGCTGGTTTGGTTTACTAACTTCCTCATTGTAAAATACTTTTATACAAAAGAAGCATGAATACAGCGGATAGCAAAGCGCTTTTATGTTCAATACGGCAAAATAACAGGGCAAACCGGCATTGCGGAGGTTGATGGTGGGGATTGCCTCTTGTATAGGAAATTCTTTCCCCACAAAAAAGCCTTGCATAGTTTATGCAAGGCTTGTAGTAATATGGTTAGCAGGTTAGTTTATGACATTTTTAGTTTTTTCTGAATATCAGCAACGTAACCTTTAAATTTCTTGTCGGTGTCGATAAGGTCTTCAACAGTTTGGCAGGCATAGATCACGGTAGAGTGGTCGCGGCCGCCAAAGAAATGGCCTATTGATTTTAATGAACTTTTGGTATGGGCCTTTGCAAGGTACATTGAAATTTGGCGGGCCTGCACAATTTCGCGTTTGCGGGTTTGTGATTTCACCATTTCAATAGGTACTTCAAAGTATTCGCAAACCAGGCTTTGTATGTACTCCATCGAAATTTCTTTTGATGAGTTCTTCACAAAGTTTTTCAACATTTGTTTAGCAAGGTTCAGGTCTATCTCCTTACGGTTAAGGGTTGATTGTGCCAGTAATGATACCATAGCACCTTCCAGCTCACGTACATTGTTATCAATGTTATGGGCTACATATTCAATAACATCGTTTGATAGTTCAATACCATCCTGGTAGATTTTGTTCTTGAGGATAGCCATACGGGTTTCCAGATCAGGGATCTGTAAATCGGCGGATAGGCCCCATTTAAATCTTGATAATAGTCTTTCTTCTAAACCGGCCAGGTCTTTAGGGGCTTTGTCTGATGTAATGATCAGCTGTTTGCCGCTTTGATGCAGGTGGTTAAATATGTGGAAGAAGAAATCCTGTGTTTTTTCTTTACCGGCAAAGTTGTGCACATCATCCATGATGAGTACATCGATGGCCTGGTAAAAATTCACAAAATCGTTAATGTTGTTATGTTTCAGCGCGTCAACAAATTGTTGAGTAAATTTCTCGCATGATACATAAAGTACCAATTTATCGGGTAGCGAACGTTTGATCTCGTTACCGATGGCCTGGGCAAGGTGAGTTTTACCTAAACCTACACCACCATAGATCATTAAAGGGTTAAATGAAGTGCCACCCGGTTTTGCGGCTACAGCATAGCCTGCAGAACGGGCCAAACGGTTACAGTCACCTTCAACAAAGTTTTCGAAGGTGTAGTTCCTGTTCAGTTGCGGATCTACATTTAATTTTTTCAAGCCGGGAATCACAAAAGGATTTTTAATATCCTTATTGATTGAAATAGGTATCGGCATTGACTGATACTTTGACTCGGCGCCATTTCCGTTCGAGGGCATATTAGTTGTATAGGGTTTGCTTGATGATGATTGCTCAACAACAATATTATATTCCAAACGTCCTTCGTCCCCTAATTGTTTTTTTATTGTTTTGCGCAGCAAGCCTACGTAGTGCTCCTCAAGCCATTCGTAAAAAAACAAACTTGGTACTTGTATGGTTAAAACACTTCCCTCCATCCTTAAGGCTTTTATCGGCTCAAACCAGGTTTTGAAGCTCTGTGCCGGTATGTTGTCCTTTATGATCTGAAGACAGCTATTCCAAACGTTAGTACAAGTTTTTTCCATGTATATATAAGTAATTATTTGATTTCCAACCCCTCAGCCAACATCTTTTGGGACTGCTACGGAACATCGAATATTGCCAAAAAAAGCTTATAAAAAAATTAAATTTTCACTTTTTTAACATTTCTCAAGTTATCAACAAAAGTTGTTTTTAAATATAAAATTTGTATATAAGGCTTTATTTTGTATTGAGAAACGCAATTGTATAAATTTTTAATTAATTTTTTTTCTTTTTCTTTCAGAGCAAAAAACGGTAAAAAAGTGGCTTTTTTTTGACGTTGTTATACGCCAAAATTGAGGCAATTGTTGAGCCATATTAGCCGTTTGTACTAAACTAAAAACTAAAGCGCTGGAACAGTGCCGAATACAATTAAAATCTGATATTTATTAAATGTGGCAAGCTATCTGCACAATTTCAAAAGCCACGGCACGATATCAATATTCTCCAAAAACGCTGCGTAGTGTATCTGCGATCTCTCCTAAGGTAGCGTAGTTTTCAACCGAAGATACTATAAAGGGCATCAAATTTTCGGTGCCCGAAGCAGCCATCTTCAATAGTTGCAGATTATCTTTAACAGCGTTGTTGTTTCTTTTGTTTTTAAGTTTTGTGATTTTTTCCATCTGCATTTTGCGGATGGAGTCATCAACCCTGAACACGTTGCGGGGAGCATCTTCCTGCTGGACGAATTTGTTTACGCCAACCAAAACTTTCTCGCCGTTTTCGATGTCAATTTGGTACTGGTAGGCAGATGCAGCTATTTCCTGCTGTATATAGTCTTGTTCAATAGCTTTCACTGCGCCGCCCATGGCGTCTATCTTATCTATATACAATTGTGCGGCGGCTTCAACCTCGTTGGTGAGCGATTCTATAAAATAAGAACCAGCCAGCGGATCCACGGTATCGGTAACGCCGCTTTCAAAAGCGATGATCTGCTGGGTACGCAGGGCTATTTTTGCAGCAGCTTCGGTAGGTAATGACAAAGCTTCGTCATAACCATTGGTATGTAGTGATTGTGTGCCGCCCAATACAGCTGCCAGCGCCTGGTTGCTTACACGTATAATATTATTTAGTGGTTGCTGGGCGGTTAAGGTGGAGCCACCGGTTTGGGTATGGAAACGGAGTTTTTGCGCCCCTGCATCAGTAGCGCCCAACTCCTTGGTTATATGCGCCCACATTCGCCTTGCGGCCCTGAATTTGGCTATCTCCTCAAAAAAATTATTATGGCAGTTGAAAAAGAAAGAGAGGCGTTTGGCAAATACATTTATATCAAGCCCTTTATCCAGGGCTGCTTTTAAATAGGCTTTGCCATTGGCTAAGGTAAAGGCCAGCTCCTGCACGGCCGTTGAGCCGGCCTCGCGGATATGGTATCCCGATATGGATATGGTGTTCCATTTGGGCACCTCTTTACTGCAATATTCAAACACATCGGTAATGAGCCGCATGGATGGGGTAGGCGGGTATATATATGTACCGCGCGCGGCATACTCCTTTAATATATCGTTTTGTACTGTTCCCGAGATCTGGTGCAGATCGGCCCCTTGCTTTTTGGCGAGAGCAATATACATGGCCAGCAATATAGGCGCGGTGGCGTTAATGGTCATGCTGGTGGTAATATCCTTGAGTTGGATACCATCAAACAGAATCTCGATATCTTCTAACGAATCAATGGCTACGCCTACTTTGCCAACTTCGCCCTCTGATAGTTCATGGTCGCTGTCGTAACCAATTTGTGTGGGAAGATCAAAGGCGACAGATAAGCCGGTTGTGCCCTGGCTTAATAAATAATGGTAACGTTTGTTTGATTCTTCGGCTGTTGAAAATCCGGCGTACTGGCGCATGGTCCAGGCTTTACCCCGGTACATGTCTTTCTGGATGCCTCGTGTAAATGGGAACTCGCCGGGGAGTTCATCCATTTGCGATGGCCCGGTGTATACTTCCTTAATTTCGATACCAGATGTGGTGCTGAATTTTTTAGCCATTGCGTTTAAAATAATTCTTCCAGATCCTGCCTAACCAGGTTGACGGCTATCTCGTACGGATCATCTTCCAGCTGACTTAAATGGATGAGCACGGTTTTGCTCAACTCCATGCCGGTTGAATTTTCGGGCATGGCCTTTACCGCATTGTTTACCAGGCTCAGGGTATCTTCTTTAACACGTTTTAGTACAGCCCAAACCCTGCTGCTCACGTATATTTGTTGCGTAACATTATGCTGAAATTCGTTACGGATCTCGTTTACCACGATGATATGCAATTCGGCTGCCGATAAGCCGCCAACGTTGAGGCGGATAAGCATATTAGCAGGGTTAATACGCTCAATAAATAATACAACCCGCTCATACGCCTGCAAGCGTAGAGGCAATGTTTGTGTACTAACACTGCGTTTGAGCTCCAATATTTGTAACTGGCTTTGTTTATCCAGGTAAGGTTTAAACAGGTAAAAAGCTATCCATACTACACCGGCCCCGGCAATGGTGAATTTTAAAATATCAAGTAAATAAAGAGGTGTTAGCATGGTTTTTTAAAATGTTAAGCTGAGGTCATAAAATACCCGTGGATGTAAAAATCCACATTTTACCTTATATTTGTGTAGTTAAATAAAAATAAGATGAGCACTGCTGTTGAAATTGCACCGGTATCCTTTACAGAGGGAGCCGTTAAAGAACTTTTTAAATTGAAGGATCAGCAAGAGATAGGCGAAGACTTTGGCCTGCGTGTAGGTGTTGAAGGTGGTGGCTGCTCTGGCATGAACTACATTTTAGGTTTCGATCAGAAAAAGGATGGGGACCAGGAATTTATCATTGATGGCATTAAAGTATTTATGCATAAAGCACATGGCATGTACCTGATGGGGATGCAGATTAATTTCCAGGATGGTTTAAACGCCCGTGGGTTTACCTTTAATAATCCTAACGCTGCCAGTACCTGTGGTTGCGGAACTTCGTTTTCGGTATAAATAAATAAAATCAGGATATAAGAACCGTGTGCATCAGGCATGCGGTTTTTATATCATATAATATCTCCACAGTTTAGCTATGGTATTTGCTGCTCATAGCCTGTATGCCTTCCTCTTTCTTAGTTAGTTTCTTATTTCGGGTGCTTATCGTTGTGATGCGCTTTTTACTGTGGCTGCATTTCATAAATGTATTTGCCGTTATAAATCATAGGCAAAAGATGCTTCAAAACGGAGTTATACAATAATTGCACAGTTACTATACAATTACTGGTAAGGTAAGTTTCCAAACAATTTTGCTGTTATTTGTTACATTTACTATACGCATTAATAGTTTAAGCAAGGCTATCAATGCAACCAATTATTTGTTAAATGAAACAAAATATATCCTTAGTATTATCGGGTGGCGGGGCCAGGGGCATAGCTCATATTGGTGTAATTGAAGAATTGGAGCGACAGGGATTTAATATAATTTCGGTTGCCGGTACATCAATGGGGGCTGTTGTTGGCGGTGTATATGCTTTAGGGCAAATGGAAGCCTATAAAAGCTGGCTTTACACACTTGATAAACTAAAAGTGTTCGGTCTTATTGATTTTAGTTTTAGTGCACAGGGGATGGTTAAGGGGGATAAGCTTTTTAATACCATAAAAGCGTTTATCAATGATGCCAATATTGAAGATCTTAGCATACCGTATGCAGCCGTAGCGGCCGATATCATTAATAAAAAAGAAGTGGTTTTTACGGAGGGAAGTATTTATGATGCCATCAGGGCGTCAATTGCCATTCCTACTGTTTTTACGCCGGTAAAGTATGCAGATGGTTTATTGGTTGATGGGGGTATTATCAACAATCTGCCTATTGAACATGTAAAAAGGCAGCCGGGAGATATATTAGTGGCCGTAAATGTAAACGCGATGATTCCTGTTGATAAGCCGGTGGTATGCCAAAATGTGATGGAAGTAAAACATTCCCTTTACCGCCAAAAAATAAAAGATTTTTATCGTCAGCTTTACACGGTGAAGCCACCCAATCACGAAGAAAAGCTGGGCTATTTTAACGTGATCAATAAAACCTTAAATTTAATGACCTATCATACCACGAAGCTTGCCCTTGAAAAATATTCACCCAATATCCTGGTCAATATATCGCATGAGTATTGTAGTACCTATGATTTTTATAAGGCCGAGGAGATGGTTGAAGCTGGCAGGTACGCAGCCAAAAATGCCATCGACGCATATAAAGAAGGCCTTGATTAAAATTTAAAACCCCGGCTTACCTTGGCAAACCGGGGTTGTTTCAGCCTCGCTGATGTTTTTATTACTGATTGGTTAGCAGGTTTATATAGCTGTATCCGTGCGTAAAAAGCCCAGAATCAATGCAATAATAGCAATAACCAATAGTACGTGGATTAAGCCACCTACTGAATAAACAAATGCGCCTACTGCCCATCCTATAATGAGGATAACGGCAACGATATACAAAATTGATCTCATGGTAGATATTTTAAAGTGTTAGTAAATGATTGTTAAGAACTGATTCGATTAATCAATTGCAATTTAAATACCAATTACATTTTTTACTTTGAAGTGTAGTATAACCTGTCGCGGAGAGGTGAATTTTGTACTCAAAATAAGTTATATAGCTTAGTATTCTATACAACTTTAAGGGATAAGCCGCTATATGATACCCAATTAAGGGGGAGACGTAATTTTATTGACCTTTCTTTACAATTTTATATATTTAGGCTGATAAACCTATAATACCCATTATGTCATTCCAGGGATATTTAAATACGATAAAAGCAAAAACGGGCAAAGGCCCGGCAGATTTCAGGGCACTTGCCGAAGAAAAAGGCATCACCCAAAATGGCGAATTAAAAGCAGCTGTAAAAGCAGGTGATATTGTAAAATGGCTTAAAGAAGATTTTGAACTGGGACATGGGCATGCCATGGCCATTTATGCCCTGCTCAAAGGAATCAAGAACGAGGATAGCGAATAATTGGCGGGACGTGAATTGTCGTCCCGCCAATTATTCATCCATATCCGGGCCGGGCTTTCAGCTTTATGCCTTCTGCTTTAGGCTTTATCTCAGCTTTTGTTTCATATCAAAATGCTCCACCGTTTTGATGCCTGTGGGCCATTCATTAAAGGCAGAATACATCACATATTTGTTCTCCTTGTCCAATCCTGGAATGGTATTGCCAATCACTTTCCTTATTCCTTCGTTTTCCTTTTTTAGGGCCGTGGTGTCCTTTAGCTTGATATTGGTAAGATAATATATCATCGGGAAATCACCCTCGGGGGTAGCTTGGTTAAATATTCTTATGATCTCCAGGTGGGTGGGGGCGCCCTTTATCGTCATAGGAATATGGTATTTACCTGATACCTCATTTAAAACCGTGCTGTAGAAGCCGCTCATTTCGGTTTCAGCGTCATATTTCCATATGGTGCTTGGACGGGTACAATTAATGGCCGATGCGGCAGTATTAAGCGCATTTACCAGGTAGCCTTTAGCATAGCTTGCTTTGGCAGCGGCATAAAGCTGCGGTGCGTTTTGGCCATTTTTGGCGTAGGCGCTTTGATCAAGCTGGTTAAGTTTCCACCCATAATCAAACTTGCAATAAATTGCCGTGATCATGTACTGATTGGCAATATTTTTAGGCACAAAACAGGCTATGTACATTTCTTTAACGCCGCCGGGGCAATACAATTTATAATTGTTACTACCCTTTAAATTAGCGTTAATGGTATCGCCATGTATGTAGTGGTTTACGATGTAATATTCATCAAGCAGGGAGTACTCGCCTTCTTTAAAGCGGTTGCTTGCCAGCTCTACCTGTCGTTTCCGGTAGGGAGCGGCAATAAAATCCTGCGACATGATAAACTCCAGCTGTATTTCATCATTAGTTTTTAGTGCGGCAAATAACTTTTTATTTAAATCGTGAAAACGAGTTTGATCTCCGGAGCTTATTTTGTCATTTTTATAAATTCCCGGGCCGGGTGGCGCGCAGCTTTGTAAAGTAAAAACAGTAAACAAAAAGATGGATATCCTTGTGAAGGGCTTAGTGTATTTCATTATAAATTGCAATAGGTTATTGTTACGATGATACAGATTTATTAGCTACTTAGCAAAATTTACTGTAGCATTTTCATTACCGTAGCCGTAATATCATTAACAAACCTGAGTATCAATGAGAAAATTACTATTTGTAGTGCTGGCGGCTATTGTTATGATAAGCTGCCATAAAGAAAATAAAATTAATAAGGCCGATAACCTTAACATTACAGGCAACTGGGAATACCGCGGAACCACATGTTATTGCGTGCCCCCAACTGATACCAATGCCTATAAACCCGGCAATGGAACCATTTACAGCTTCATCGGAGGTGCTTACAAGTATTCGGTTAAACATCAATTGCAAAAAAGCGGTACCTTCAAACTGTTTAAAGAAAACGTAAATGGCACCGAGCTTAACCGCATCATTTTTGATAATGATAATAGTGGCGAGGCTAAATATATAGGACTTAACGGGAATAAATTTAGCCTTGGTGGAGCCATAGGGAGTGCCGCCGATGCACCGGTGGATTTTTATGAAAAGCTATAAATACTTATTAGTCGCCTGAGTACCCTTTACAGGTACAGTGTTCCTTCCATAATGATAACTGAAGACCCGCTTACCCAAACGCCATCGCCGGCAACTTTAACATGGATTGATGATGGGTGTTGAACTGCTGTGCCCTGCAAAATGTGGTAGTCATGGTTTTGTTTAATATGGCCAAGTTTTTCCAGGTAACCAGCCAAAGGCCCCGCTGCCGTACCTGTTGCCGGGTCCTCGTCAATCCCTATCCCCGGATTAAAAAACCTCGCTTCGGCAATATACCGCGCATCCGGCTGATTGGTGGTAAACAGGTAGAAACCCTCGAAGTCATATTTTTTAGAAAGCTGTTTTAAAATTGATTTATCGGGCACTGCTTTTTGTAATGCGGCCAGATTTTTTACCGGTACCATCAGGTGTGCAACCTCTGTTTCAACTATATTAATTTCCCAGCCATTTAAATTTAAGTCGCCAGGGGGTAATCCAATAGCTTGAGCAACCAGGTCGGTAGGTATGGTGCTGATCACTTTAGCCGGTTGCTGTTTCATGGCAACGTATGGAAGGCGGTCAATTTCGGTAACCCGGAGTGGAATCCTCGTGTCCTTAATAATTACCGATGGCTCCCCATCCTGGTGTTTAAAAATACCCCAGCCTTTTATTAAAGCCAGGCATACGGCACCTAACAGGTTATGCCCCGCGCCAATTACTTCAAACTCCGCAGGTGTAAATGAGCGTACCTTTAGCGCGTTTTCTGTTGTTGAATAGTTCACAAAAGAAGTTTCGGAATAGCCAAACTCCCTTGATATAGCATGGTACTGGCTTAGTTCAAGTTCTTCCTCTGTATAAACTACTGAAAGTTGATTGCCTTTATATTTTGTATCTGTAAATACATCGAGCACATAATAATTGAGCTTTTTCATTTTGTTATTTAATTAACGTGCAATCAAAATTAAAGGCTAATAGTTTATTTTTGTTATGGGTTAACTAAAGGTTACCAGTTACCTTTAGTTAACTATCAATTACTATGGCCACAATCAACATCAACGGAATTATACAGGAAGCCAGCTGCGACCAGGAATTAGCTGCTATAAAAGACAGTCTGGAAATATTAGGTGGAAAATGGAAGCTGAGAATCATGCGGCACTTGAATAACCGCCATGCCGAGAAAAATACATTTAAAAAGCTTCAGCGCGAAATTGAGGGGATTTCGGCCAAAATGCTGTCTAAAGAATTGCAGGACCTGGAGATGAACCTGCTTATTTCCAGGACAGTGATGGATACCAGACCAATCACCGTAAATTATGCCATTACAGAATATGGACTGAGTGTTTTACCTGTTACGGAAACATTGGTGCAATGGGGCTTAAACCACAGGCAAAAAATTAAAGCATAATATTGAAAAACCACTCGGTAAATTATACCCTTATATTTTTTTAAATACGCAATATTGTGTATAAAATACATGCAATATCAATTATTATAATATTATAATAATTGATATTGCATAGGCCTTCCTGCACGAATCTGTCTCGTGATTACTAAACCCAAATCAACGGTGTAGCCATTTACACCGCAGAAAACATAAAGAGGTCGGTACAAGATTCGAACTTGCGAACATTCCTTTTGCAGAGGACTCCCTTGGACCACTCGGGCAACCGACCCATTTTTTGATAGCCTAAGCTATCCTGTTAAAATAAATACATTCATTACGTGTTTAATTATTGTAAACCAATTCATTATAGTGGAAATAAAAGGACTTTAACCTTTAACCGACACCGTATAAGGGTGCTGCTCTGACCATTGAGCTATATTTCCAAGTAGGGTAACCCGGGCTCGAGCCGGGAGCCTCCACATCCCAAATGTGGTAATCTGACCAATTGATATACTACCCTGAAAACAAAAAATCCCCTTAGATTTATCTAAGGGGACCTGGTTACTTTATATCTTTTTTATGAATACGTAGCTACCTCCTCTGATAAATCAGTTGCGGGAATCGGCTGGGTATACATATTGTATTTTTCATGATGCAATGATACATAAATATTTATTAAACAAGAAAAAATATTAATTTATTTTTTCAATTTGCCCGTTTAGTATTTCAAGTAGTTTGATTTTTGCCTTATGGGTGCCTTTTCTAAAAATAACGATTGCAAATCCATAAAAGAACAGTACCGCTACAAAAGGCAAATATTTTGCAATTATGGGCTGGTCTATGCTGCCAACCTTGGTTAGATGGTTAATTGATGTTATTGTAACGATCGAGCACATCAGCAATAATAAAATCAGTACCAATCTAAATAGTGTCACTGTAATTTGTATCCTGCTGCCGCTTAAATTTGCGTCTACTATTCCCCTTATTTTGGGTGTAAATGAGTTTCGGCCAGCAAAGCGAGGAACTATTTCAAATTCATTACTTTTCAATCTTTTTTTGAAAAGAATTGGAACCGGAGAAAACAAGCCTTTATCCGGCGCAAGGTTATCGTTTATTCTAAGTTTTACTTCCTCGGGCTTTAATGGGCTTATTATATAGAAGTTTTGGTAGGGTATAAGTATCATGATAATTGACTGCGGTTACCTACTGTATAAATACCACTCATTTTTCATTCTTTAATAAAAAATAAAAAATAACTTTTACTAAGCAAATAGCATGGTTAGCACATAATTGCCATCTTATCTTCCCCTTAATTCCCTTGCTCTTTAAATTTTATCTCGATATATTTAAAGTGCCAAACCACCCAATCATGCCAAAAGAAGAAGTATCCGATCTGCTTAGATTCCTGTATGAGTTTTCGCCGGAGGTAAGGGAGAAAGTATTATGGCTGCGCGAATGGGTATGGGATTTATATCCGCAAGCCAACGAACTCATTTATGATAATTATAATGCGCTGGCGTTTGGCTGGTCGCCTACAGAAAAACTGGGGCAAACCTTTTGTTCAATAGCAGTATATCGTATTAATGAAGGCATCCATTTTGGCTTTTATTGGGGAGCCGACATTGCCGACCCGCAAAAGCTTTTATTGGGCAAGGGCAACCAGTACAGGTATGTGCCAGTTAATAACCTCGATAATTTTCCGTGGGATTACATTTCAGGGCTTGTTGAGCAGGCCTGGGAAAACTCTTTGGCAAAAGTTAAAAGCCCCAAAGATATTGTTAAGGGCAAAACCATTACCAAAATGACATCGCCTAAGAAAAGAGAAAAGAAGCTGAAGAAATAATTCAGCCATAATCTTAATTCCTCTACTTCTCTACCAAGGCCAGCCAATCCAAAATCACTTTTCTGATGCCGCCTTCTTTGCTTTTCAGATCATCCATATCCTGTATGTATACCAACCTGCGGCCATCGGCATAATCGCCGGTTAGTAATCCGCTGGTATCATTAACCTTTGCACCACTTGGAAATACCAGCAGGATGCGTTTGTGCAGGTTCATTACAATGATATACCTTTTATATTCCTTTGGGTTAAAGAGTTTCATATCGCCCGTATACAAAAAACTCGGGGCGTTCCATTTTATTTCTTCGCCAATTTCAGGATTGGTGCTTAATACTATCTGCCTTATAGTTTCCACTATTTCGGCTACCGGGCCATCCAGCTTTTGGATGTATTCGGTTACCTGTTCGGTATTTGATTTAGGTGGTATTTTTGCCATATTGCTTGCAGGTTTATACAAAGTTGTTGAATACCAGTGAATAATAAAAATGTTGTATACGTTGCAGGTGCTCATGCCCATTTTTAATAGTAGCGCCACGAGTAATGCCATTAAATTAAGGCTTTGCCTGCTCCAGGGGAGCAAAAGCTTTGTAGCACAGATAAATCAACAAATTTTAGCGTGCCAGAGGTACGCTACATCATGGGCCGCACCTCTGGAGCGGAAAATATCCGGTTTGATTTTTTCTACAAAGCTTAGACCTCTCTGAGGTCCTATCACCTTAACTTATTAGCATCGCTCTGCGAGGCAAAGGATGCTATTTCTACAAGAGGTCACTCTGCTGATGGTGATTGGTATAGATAAGTACAACAGATTAGCTTAAACCCCTTTACAGCAATTGTGTTTTTACATCAAATTCCCTTCATTTTTATTTCATTTATCGCAATCAAAAAACATATATCTTAGTTTAATCTTTCGGATCACAATTAAAGCAAATTACACCTGCATTTCCGTAACATTATAAGGGTTTGCAAGTCTTTTATATAAACAATTATACCATGGCTATTAATCTTCAAAAAGGGCAAAAAATAGATATCGGGCTGTCAAAAATGACAGTTGGTTTGGGCTGGAACCCAAACGAAGGCACAGGTTATGATTTCGATTTGGATGTATCGGCAATCATGATAGATGCCAACCGGTTTGTGCCCCAGGACGAGTTTTTCGTTTTTTATAACAATGTAGATTCTCCCGATACGGCTGTTCACCATACCGGCGATGATCCGTCTGGCGGTAACAGTGATGGCGGCGATGACGAATCCATCAATATCGATCTTACTAAGGTAGATTCCAAGATACAGGAAATATTATTTGTGGTAACCATCCATGAAGCGCAGGCCCGCAGGCAAAACTTTGGCCAGGTGCGCGATTCGTACATCCGGATTATTGATGAGCAAACCGGCGCCGAAGTTTGTAAATATGAATTGGGCGAGGATTTCTCTATCGAAACCGCTGTTGAATTTGGCAGGCTATACCGCCGTAGCGGCGCCTGGAAATTCGAGGCATCTGGTGTGGGCTATAAAGAGGACCTTGCCTTCTTTTTAAGCAAGTATTTTAAAGGGCAGATCATTAAATAAGTAATACAATGGCAATAAATCTGGTAAAAGGTCAAACTATTGATCTTCGTAAAAATGATAAGGGCGAAAGCTTCGATCTGTCTTCGGTAACCATTGGTTTGGGTTGGGATGTAAGACAAAGCCATGGCGGCGGAGGCTTTTTAGGCAAACTGTTTGGCGGCGGGGCCGAAGAGGTGGAGTACGATTTGGATGCTATAGCGTTCCTGCTGGATAAAAACGGCAAGGTAGCCGATAGGGGCCGTACCTGGCAAAAACCTAATGGCAATAAAGTGAGTTTATATGAAGGTGATGTAATCTACTTCAACTCGATGAGGCACCCATCAAACCACATCTGGCTTACCGGTGATAACCGTACCGGCGCCGGCGATGGCGACGATGAGCAGATCATTGTAAAGCTGGATTCGCTCGACCCAAAATTCGACCGTATATTGTTCATCGTAGCCATATACCAGGGGCAAAAAAACAATCAGCATTTTGGCATGGTAGAGAATGCCTTTATCCGGGCGGTAGATAATAGTGGTAAAGAGATAGCCAAATTCAGCCTATCCGGAGATTCAACTTTTAACGGCATGTGTTCTATGAAGTTTGCCGAGGTTTACCGCAAAGATGGCTCCTGGAAATTCCGCGCCATTGGCGAACCGCATACCACCGATAATTTTTTAGAATTACTTAAACAGTATTAAAAGACAGAATCAAGAGTTAAGAATCAAGATTCAGGAAGCTGCACTTATCTGCCAGCTTTTTCCTGTCTTGATTCTTAACTCTTGATTCTTGACTCCCTCTAAACCTGCCTATGTTCCTCCACTATTCCTTCGATCTTTGGCTTACACTGATCAAATCAAATCCTTATTTCAAGATTGAGCGTACCAAGATCTTTCATCGCGATTTTAACCCTGGGGGTAAAAGCATAGATGAGGTTGCAAAAGCATTCAGGCAGGTAGATCTGATGTGTAATGCCGTAAACGAAAGTACCGGGAAAAATATTGATGCTGATGAAATGTACCTCATGGTAATCAGCCTGATTAATGACAACCAGTTAAGCCTTGCTGATATTGATACAGCCAAATTGTACCAGGATATGGATAAGCTGCTGTTTTACTATTTACCGGTTGTTTACTCATCTGTAACAATTCCAACGTTGCAGCATCTAAAAGAAAAAGGCGGTAGTACCTTTAGTTTGTTAAGTAATACCGGCTTTATTAAAGGGGCAACATTAAGAAAAGTACTGGTTGAATTAAAGATGAATGAATACTTTGATTTTCAGCTGTATTCTGACGAAGTGGGGATGTCAAAACCAAACCCGTCTTTGTTTTTTTTGATGATGCAGCACATAAAACGGATCAATACGGGTGAAACTATCAATTTAAATAAAATCATTCATATAGGCGATAACCCTAAGGCTGATATAGAAGGCGCCAACACTGCAGGCATTAAAAGTTTGCTCATCAACTCAAACAACCAATCCATTTTAAGCTTAATAAGTTAATGAACGCTACCTGGTCATTACATCATATTGATAACCCTACCCAATTTGGCTTTTGCCCAGACAGCTACAGCCGTTTCAAATTTGGGGACGATGCCGTATCCCGCAAATTTGGCACCGCCCTGGCCGATGGATTTATAAAAAACCAGTTGACCGGCAAACCTGTATCACAGCAAATTGTGGTAATATCAAGCCCGTACTCGTTTATTCCTACAGCTACATTTGCCATGAAAACCTGGTTTGTGTATGAGCTTAACCGTTGGCTGGCGCAGCATGGCTACCCCGTAGTGCAGGAAACCAAGGTACACCGTACCATAACTTACAAAGAGGATTATGGAGAGTTGAACGCCGAGCAAAGAATGAATTTGATAGGCAACGATTCGTTTCATATTGATAAAGATTTTTTGACCAATAAAACGTTGATATTTTTGGATGATATTAAAATCACCGGCAGCCACGAGCGCATGATCATGAAAATGGTTAAGGCCTATGGTTTAAGCAACGATATTTATATGCTTTACTTTGCCGAACTGGTGAACCAAAACATCCACCCCAACATCGAGAACTTTTTGAACTATCACCAGGTAAAAACGATATTTGACCTGGAGCCTATTATTCAAAGCGGCAACTTTTGTATCAATACCCGGATAGTAAAATATATCCTGAATTATAATTCCGATTGTTTCGGCATTTTTATACAAAACCAAACCATGGATTTTGTAAACTTGCTTTACGATATGGCTTTGGGCAATGGCTATCATACTATTGACGCTTATGCCAAAAACCTTAACTTTATTACCGAAAACCTATTTATAAACAACAAAAATTTAATTAAACATGGCAATTAATTTGCAAAAAGGCCAGCGCGAGGCAATACATGCCCCAAAATTCACCATCGGGCTGGGCTGGGATACCAATAGTTCATCAACAGGCAGCGCGTTTGATTTAGATGCCTCTGTTTTTATTTTAGGTGATAACAAAAGATTGGTGGCCGATGAATATTTTGTATTCTACAACAACCTTAAATCGCCGGATGGCTCGGTTGAACATACTGGCGATAACCTTACCGGTGCCGGAGATGGCGATGATGAGCAGATAAAGGTTGATCTGTCAAAAGCGGACGCTAAAGTATCCGAGATCTGCATTGTGGTAACCATTCACGAGGCCGAGGCCCGCAAACAAAACTTTGGCCAGGTGCGTAATTCTTTCATCAGGATATTTGATGCGGAGACAGGTGCCGATATTTTAAAATACGAGCTGGAAGAGGATTTCTCTATAGAAACAGCGGTTGAGTTTGGCCGTATCTACAAAAAAGACAACAACTGGAAATTTGAAGCTGTTGGTGCCGGTATGAAAGGCGGCTTGCAGGATTACTTAACCAAATACCAATAAAATTATGGCAATCAATCTTCAAAAGGGACAGCGCATCAGTCTCGAAAAAAGTAATGGCAGCAAATTGCAAAGTGTTTGTATAGGCATCAACTGGGGCGCCATAGAAAAGAAAGGCCTCTTTGGTTTTGGTGTAACCAAAGAAGCGGTAGATCTGGATGCCAGCTGCGCCTTATTTGATGAGAACAAGCACCTGGTAGATGTGATCTATTTTGGTAACTTAAAATCAAAAGATGGTTCTGTAAAGCATAGTGGTGATGACCTTACCGGCGATTTAAACGGGAATGACGGCCTGGACAACGAAGTGATTACAGTTAATCTTTCGGGCCTTGCGGCATCAGTAACTTATGTGGCTTTTATGCTGAACAGCTTCCGCGGGCAGGATTTTGGGTCGATCCCTTTTGCATCCATCCGCATTTACGAAGGTACGCCTACCCGTGTAAACGAGGTATTTGCTACTTATGATATTGCGCACAGTAAGGATTTTGCCGGCCATGTAGCTATGGTGTTGGGCGTTTTTTATAAAAAGAACGGCGAGTGGAAATTTAATGCCATTGGCGAACCAACCCGCGACCGTAAGCTGGAAGAAACCGTTAAAACAGTAACGAATAATTATTTATAACAGAAATTAAGCACCAGGGTATATATTGGTTATCCGGGTGCTATAATCGATCAACTATTTCAACAGAAAAAAAATCATGGAAGGCACACCTAATAACAACCCAATAAATATAACCCCGGTTAACCTGGATATTAATCCTGCCCCGGGTACTACCACTCCGGTAAAGCTGCTGGATAAAGAAGGCAATGTAGACCTGAGCAATATCAGCACTACCGAGGTGCAAAAATACAGTGAGGTAGCAAAAGCGCTGGATCCCAAAGATGTTAACTCCATTCTTAACTATGGCACCGATGTGCAGGCTTCAATGGAGAAGTACAGTAACAACTTTTTAACATCGGTACGTACCTATAACTCGGGCGAGGTTGGTCTGCTGATCAACGATCTGCTTACCGAGCTTAATTACATCGATGTGGATGAGTTGAACCAAAATGCGTTTACCTCATTTATATCGCATATTCCCTTTGTTAAAAAGCTGGTATTTGATGCAAAAAAACTTTTCCAGAAATACGATACCGTAATTAACAATATTGATAAGATCACTAATAAGATCAAAGCTGGCCGCGTAAATTCATTAAAGGATAACAGCTCGTTACAAACCATGTTTGATAGCAATGTAACCTACATCCACCAGATGGAGGAGCTTATTATATCGGGCCAGTTAAAATACAACGAACTGAACGAGCAGCTGGCACAGATGGACGCCAATCCATCAGCCTATAATGATTACGAAATTGCCGACCTGCGCGATTTTGTGAACCGCCTGGATAAACGCCTTGCTGATTTAAAAGTGGTTCGCTTTATCATGATGCAATCGCTGGCTCAAATCAGGATAGTGCAAAGTAATAATACTACCATTGCCGAAAAAGCACAATCAATAGTATCAACCACCATTCCGGTTTGGAAAAACCAGTTAACCATAGCCGTTGCCCTAAACAGGCAAAAGGAAAATGTGGAGATGCAGAAAAAGATTTCGGATACCACGAACACCATCCTACAAAAAAATGCCGAGCTGCTTAAACAAAACAGTATTGACGTAGCCCGCGAGAACGAGAAAACGGTAGTATCATTGGATACCCTGAAACGCACCACCGCATCGTTGATAGAAACCCTTACCGAGGTAAAACGCATCCACAATGAAGGTACCGCAAACCGGAAAACACTGAATACCGAACTTCAATCGCTGGAAACTGAGTTGAAGAAACACGTGACGAACGCGTAAAAGCAGACATTCCCTTCATGTCATTGCGAGGAACGAAGCAATCGCGAACTTTGCAAATCCGCTCTGTAAAGTTCGCGATTGCCGCGCTGCGCTCGCAATGACATCATTTTATACCTAATCGCCTGTACCCACAGGCGATTTTGTTTTTAAAGTCATCTCCTTTGGCGGGGCTTTGGGCAAGGCTTCTTTTTTCGTAATTTTGTGCTCAGTACATGGATGAAAACCGGTTAAATATTCTAAATCAATCCAACAGAATGCTCAGTAAGCTGCAATTGCTTTCTGTGTATTTTGGCGACGATATTATTTATAAAATTTACCTGCGCAGTCAGGTGATCCATAAACTGTTTGAGAGCAATCCCGAACTGGATATCAACAAACTCGATTTGTTTCACCTGCAATTCACCCAAAGTTTGATTGATCTGCTCCGCAAGATCAAGAAAAATAACGAGGGCAATATTAGTCTGTTGTTTGATGAGATCCAGATCAATAAAGAAATGATTGAAAGGTTAAATGATCCAACCTATACCCTTGCCAATTTTAACATAGAAAAGCAAAGGCAGGCGTTAAAAATCAATCTTTCATTGCGCAAATTATTTCAGGTGTTGTCTGATAGCGCTAACGACAATCCGCTTTCAAAAAACATCAACTCTTTCAGCTCCCGGTTTGCCGCTGATTTTTTCTACACCATCAGTAATGACCTGGTGGAAGAAGTAACGGCTTACAATCTTCCCGATGTTTACAAAAATGAGTACGCTACCATACAGCGCAAACTGATGGGCGTATTGTGCAAATATGATTTTAAAACCGAGTTTTATTGCGGGTTAAAATCGGGCAGCCAGGTTATTGAGATATATAAGTTTGTGGAGGTTGATCGTTATTTTTTATATGCCCCGCAGGATAGCCTGTTTGTGTTTTTTGATAAAGCCAAAATAGCGGATATAGATATGTCAACCAATCTATCTAAAAAAGAAAAACTGGTTTACGAACTTAAGAACAAGAACGACAAGCTGGAGGGTAATGCCGCGGCCATGAAAGTATACATGCCCGCCGAAATTACAAGCCTGCTTGCCGATAATTATAAAAAGATCTCGGATATCAGTTTCCTTGATGATATTACCAATATTGATGTTCAGGCCAATATTTTAAAAAGTATGCTGAATACCGATTTAATTTAGTTTATTTAACATTAACAAAAATACATTACCTGCTACCATGGATTTTTTTCACTACATATTAGGCCCGGATATTAAAGCGGGCCTCCTCATTATTTTAAACCTTATTTTAATTGAGAGTCTGCTTTCTGTTGATAACGCTGCCGTACTGGCAACCATGGTATTGGATTTGCCAAAAGATCAGCGAAAAAAAGCTTTAAGATATGGTATTATCGGCGCGTACGTTTTGCGCGGCGTGTGCCTGTTTTTGGCCGCCTGGCTGGTAAAAATCTGGTGGTTAAAACCTATTGGCGGTTTGTACCTGTTATACCTCAGCTTTGATTATTTTAAAGGTAAAATACAAGCGGCAAATGCCGGCGGCGAAGAACCAGAGGTAGATAAAAGCAAGAACTGGCTATACAAGTCAACCGTTGGGGTGTTCGGCGTATTTTGGGCTACAGTGGCTTTGGTTGAGTTGATGGACCTTGCCTTTTCTATAGATAACGTATTTGCTGCAGTGGCCTTTACAGATCATGTGGTTTTGATCTACATCGGTGTATTTATTGGTATCCTGGCTATGCGTTTTGTGGCCCAGGCATTTGTAAAGCTGATGGAGAAGTTTACTTTCCTGGAAACCGTAGCTTTCATTGTGATTGGTGTATTGGGTATTAAATTATCTTCTTCCTTATACATTCACTTTTATCCGGAAGCGCCTTTCTCCAAAATGATGGAAGGCGAAAGCGCCGATATCGTAACTTCGGTATTTACCGTGGCCATATTCATTATCCCGGTATTAACATCGTTACTGTTCAATTTTCCTAAACGCCATACCATTGAACCAGAAGTGGCCGAGGCTGCCGAGGACGTGCTGGATAAGCAGTAGGCGGATAGCAGTTTGCGGATAGCACCAATTGCATCAAAAATATAAGCTGGGGACGGGTGATTCTCTCCCTTGGGAAGGGATGCGGTTAAGTTACGTTTGTAAATTGAAACGGCACAACCTGGACTGCCTTAATATCTAATGACAAAATGAAATTCAACAAAATAATAGCCTCCATCTTCGGTATAGGTTTTTTAAAGGGGGGCGGCACTTATGCTGCTATTGTTACCTGTGGTGGCATCTGGCTGTTGTGGCAATGCGCTGCTCTTCAAAATCCATTTTATTTATTAGCTATCACTATTATTATAACTCTTTGGGGTGTTTACGTAAGTAATAAAGTTGAAGCCGACTGGGGCGAAGACAGCTCGCGCGTGGTGATAGATGAAGTGGCAGGAATGCTTATTACCATGGTGTTTATTCCGCAAAACCTTTACTTTTTATTGGCGGGGCTGGTACTATTCCGCTTTTTTGATATTGTAAAACCCCTGGGTATCCGTAAGATGGAAGCCCTCCCCAGCGGTACCGGCGTGATGATGGATGATGTATTGGCGGGTGTTTATTCCAATATTCTGCTATGGGTTGGATATTTGGTTTGGATGAAATTTGGCGGGTAGAGGCGTTAAAAAAAAGGCTTTTTGTCATCCTGAACGCAGTGAAGGATCTATTATTCGCTATGCTTCTTCGCCCTGTAAATCTGCGAATAGATCCTTCACTGCGTTCAGGATGACAAATCTTTTAAAACGTCGTTCCCATTCAGTTTCCCCGGGATTTTATATCAAAGGCAATCGCATAGTAAATTTAAACCTTACTCGTAACGCAGAGCCTCAACCGGATCAAGTTTGGCGGCTTTTTTGGCAGGGTAATAGCCCGATATCAACCCGATAAAAGTACATAGTACCACGGCAAATACAAGCCAGCCATATGGTATTGCAAATGTCCCGCTTATTTGAACGGCAATTACGTTACCTGCAGCCATCCCAAGCACTATGCCCGCCGCCCCGCCCATGAGGCAGATTACGATAGCTTCAATTAAAAATTGTTTGCGGATCACCGATTGTGTGGCGCCAACCGCTTTACGTACACCAATTTCGCGGGTACGCTCGGTAACGGATACCAGCATAATATTCATGAGTCCTATTGCAGCGCCAATAAGGGTAATAATACTGATGGCAAAACCACCTGCCGTAATGCCGGCCAACTGGCTTGAAAGCTCCTGCTGAACAGAATCACTCCGTGAAATTTCAAAATTAGTCGCATTAACCACATTAAGGCTGCGCACGTTCCTGAATAGGGATGTTGCCTCACCAATTGTTGCATCCAGGGCTCCGGGACCTTTTACCTTAACGGTAATGGTATATGATGCCTTCTTATTGGTATCTATCTGTTTGGCTTTCAATATGGGAATAATACAAAATTTATCTCCCCCAAATGAGCTTGAACCTTTTGATGCTATAACCCCTACTATTTTATATTTAATACCCCCGATAAAAACGTTTTGATTAACAGGATCGGAGTGTTTAAAAAGTTTTTGTTTAATCTCATCACCTATAAGCACCACATTTGAGCCGTGTTCCAACTCGGAGGTTGAAAAATTACGGCCAAAGGATAATTTTTTACCGCTGGTGGCCAGGTAGTTTTCGTTTGATCCGGAAACAGAGATATTCTGATTTGTTTTTTCGCTGCCAAATTTGGCTATCGCTATGCCTGTGACATCTAAATTAACGGCAACTATTACGGGTAGTTTAAAGGTTTTTTTAAAACGATCAGCCTGGTCATAAGTAATGGATGGATATATTTTACGATGACCGCCGTTACCAAAATTTAAGCCCTCGCCACGGTTTTGGATAGTGAAGGAGTTGGCGCCCAAATCAGCAAAGGCATCATTGGTAAACTGCCGTATGCCCTCAATAGCCGTTAAGATACTCACTAGTGCCATAATCCCTATAGCAATAATTAACGCGGTAAGCGAAGTGCGCAACCTGTTACCGGCTATGGATTGTAACGCTATCGAAATATTTTCGCTAAGAGTGGTTTTTACCGGCATGGGCGTAATTATGTAATAAGCATCTATATGACTAACAACCCTATAGGTTTGTTACAGTCATCATTAAAAAGAATGAGGAGGCAAGATAAGATGAAAGACTAAAAGATAAAAGGCAATTCAAATATAAAATAATTGTGAATTTTATATTTATTACTTCAGTTATGATACGATGTGGAATGTTTATTTGCTCCTGATGTGGGCCATCTGCACAGCCTTGGGTTGGCTGTATGTTTTCGCTTAATTAATAGATAAGGGGGAATTAGTTCCCCTAAACTAATCCCCCTTTGGTATTAACTAAAGCTTTTCAAATATGAAATTTACTTTCTTATTATTCAAACTTTGTGTGAAATTGTAAAGAAAGTGTGAAATTATACGAAAAGGTGTAAAGTAAAGCACCTCCTATGTGGATACAACTCCAAAAATTGGACTAAAGGAGGGCAAAAGGCGCATTTGGTTGACGGGTGTATTTGCTTGGTTATATAAGGTCAAACGCCATAGCATATTGCGATAGATCAAAAAACGAATTCACTTTTAGTTTGTGCTTGATTTTTTTGCGATGTGTTTCTACTGTACCTACGGCAATAAATAATTGATCGGCTATTTCTGACGAGCTTTTACCCAGCGCCAATAAACGCAAAATTTCGCGTTCGCGTTTGGTGAGGTTAGAGAACAGCTGGTAGTTTTTACGCAAAAACGTGTTTTCTTGCAGCATTCGCTCTACTTTGACGGTGATATGCTGTATGGGATCAACCTTAAAAGCCATATTGATCGTTAGTAACGGTAGCCCCTCATCATCGCGCATCAAAATTTTCATCGTACTTAAATGCCACACCCAATCCGGGTTACCATTTATTTTTACCTGCTGAAAAAAGGTAATATCTTCATCGTTGTTCCGCTCAATCATAAGTTTGATCTTAGGCACATACGTTTCTGCGTCCTCGGGACTAAAATAGTTAGCTATATACTCTGAAGGCGTATAATTGCGAAACTCTGCCAAGCTGATCCCCAATTGATTTAACCCACTTGGCGACATATATTCGAGAATAAAATTGGGCATACGGTGAATAATGGTAACACCTGGCAGCAAATGAGCAACGGCATGTATTTTATCAATCTCGGCTTTAATTTTTTGTTCTAAATCGTTTGATGTAGCCATGCAGTAGTAAAAATGATTAAAAGATAGCCAATATAATAATTGTTTTAGCAGCAGGCAATTGTATTGAAGGATATGATTTTTATGCACAATATACCCAGAAGTAGGTATTGTTTTACGCTTGATTTTTGTGATACTTTGGAGCAGGTAAATAGTCAGTTTAAAGATTGGCTCATCCTGCTTAAAGTTTGATGGTATAGCTACTATTTACTGATTTTCAAAAAAACGCTTTAAGCCTAAACCTTATCATAAAAAATTGTTGCGGATAACAGCTGTTATAGCAACAATGAGCAATTCCCCCGCTTCACAAGGGTAAGCCCTTGCTGTTGCGGGGAACATTCCTGCGGGAATACCAGGAAAGCTGGGGGGGGTAATTGGGGGCTGCTGACGCATCACATTGGGTCAGCAAGCCATCGGAGAAAACACTAGGAAAGGCAGAAAAGTCAGCATCCGAAAAGGTAATATTTCTATATTTGCCCGCAAAACTTATTCCTTGTCTTATACTATTACATCTCCCTTTAAAAGCGCATTACTTTTTTTTGCCATTTTCTTTTTAACGTTAGTTAAGGGATATTGCCAGCAATTTTATATTGCAGCGTACGGCGTGCCGCTGGAACGCGTTACCTTAACATCTAATGGTCCATTGTCGGTGCCTGTTGGAGGATGTGGAACCAATGAGTTTTTTTCTATAGCCATATTAGGCAATAAATTGTACTACAGTAACGGCTCTTCGATGTTTGCTGGAGATATAACGGGTGGTAATTCACCTGTTATTACCAATTGTGTTTTTTTAGGCGACGGTAATTTTGGTAATGCACTTACTGTTGACAAGCAGGGAATTTTATACTATGCAATAAGTAGCGAGCTATATTCATTTAATCCGGCCAACAAAAGAACAATTTTTATAGGAACGATGCCCTATAGTGCACAGGGAGACCTGATGTTTTATAACAATGAATTATATATGGCTGCAGGTGAGGGCATAGCCAAGATCAATTTGGCAAATGTTGCCCTTAGTACACTATACATACCCATACCCGGTGAAACTATTTACAGTTTAACAGCAGCAACAATAAATGGAGTTACTAAAGTATATGCCTTTACCGAATATCCGGTACGGCAGATTTATGAGCTTGATATGCAAAAAAGGGTTATTAAGGATGTTGTTGGTGTGCTACCCTATCAAACTCTGGATGCCGCAAGTGACGCGGAAGCAGGAACCGTACAATATATCGAAATCGATCATGTGGGTATAAGTCAGGAATGTAATGTGTTTAATAAAGGGCGTGCACAAATTGTTGCCAAGCCGCACGCATCCCGCTTCACATATTACCTAAATAATGGGCAAAATAATTTAACCGGCATTTTTGATAATCTTAGTCCGGGTAATTATACGGTAACTATTTCATCAAATGGTACCGAACCTCCAAACCAGGTTTATTTTACAGTGCCGGATTTTACAATTGGTAATCCCGTTATAACCTTTACAAAGACAAATCCAATGTGTTCAAAAAAGGGAAGTATTAAACTTGATGCGGGTAATGCAAACGCAACACATAGTATTAAGTTTAATGATCAGATTTTTAGCTTTGACCATACTTTTACCGACTTAATAGCAGGGAATTATCACTTTACCATATTGAATGAAAATGGCTGCGTAACCGACGAAAAAGATTACGTCCTGTTGCCGGGTAACTGCCCGCCAATACCAAATATTGATAAAGAGATACTGCAGGAGTGTGATGTTTACAATCAGGGTAGCGTAAAAGTGATTACCCCTCCTCATACAGATCATTATACTTATACTTTAAATGGTATAACTAATACAACCGGGGTTTTTAATAATCTGAGTCCGGGAAACTACACCGTAATTGTAGAATCAGACGGACTGTTCAGCGCAACAAGCTTGCAATTTGTGGTCCCTGATTATTCAATTAACAAACCGGTTATAACGTTTACCAAAATCAATCCTGTATGCGATGTTAAGGGTAGCCTTAAACTGGATGCAGGCATAGCCAATGCAACCTATAATATCAGGTATAATGGGCAGATTTTTAAATTTGATCATCCATTTACCGACTTAACCGCAGGCAACTACCATTTTACTATTCTAAACCAAAACGGCTGCATAACCGATGAAAGGGACTACAACCTGCAGCAGGACAATTGCCCGCCAATAACCATCATGGATGTTCAAATGCAGGCCGAATGTAATGTGTATAGGCAGGCCAGCGTAAAAGTAATTACCCAGGATCATCCGGACACTTACACCTATATCCTAAATAATGAGAGCAATAATACGGGGATATTTGATTTTCTGACGCCCGGTACCTACACATTAATAATTAATTCATCGGGTGGCGACCATAAAGAACAACAGGTAACAGTTCCTGATTTTACCTTAAACAATCCGGCTATAACATTTACCAAAATTAATCCTTTATGTGATGCTAAAGGCAGCATTAAATTCGATGCGGGAGCGGCCAATGCAACTTATAATATCAGGTACAATGGCCAGGTTTTTAATTTTGATCACACATTTACCGGCTTAACCGCAGGCGACTACCATTTTACTATTCTAAATCAAAATGGTTGCATAGCCGATGAAAAGGACTATACCCTGCAACAGGATATTTGCCCGCCAATAACCATAAATGAGGTACAAATACAGGCGGAATGTAGTGCCTACGGGCAGGCCAGTGTAAAAGTAATTACCCAGGATCATCCGGACACCTACACCTATACCCTAAATAATGCGAATAATAGTACGGGGGTATTTAATTTTCTGATGCCCGGTACTTATACATTAATAATCAACTCATCCGGGGGCGATCATAAAGAGCAGCAGGTAACAGTTCCTGATTTTACATTGGATAAACCGGGCCTGATTTATAAGGTTAAGGCCCCAGTTTGCAAATTACTTGGCGAAATAAAGTTTACCATAAGTGGAGATGGCAAAGGTGCTGTAAAAGTAAAACACGGAAATGACGTGTTTTCAATTGATCAAACCATTAAAGATTTACTCCCTGGCCCTAATCATTTTACAATATTTAACCAGCAGGGCTGTATTTTAGATGAAATTGATATTGATATAATTCAGGATCAGTGTGAGCCGGTGGTTTTCCCCAACACATTTACCCCTAATGGCGATGGTGTAAACGATGTTTTCAGGCCTAACCAGGAAAGTAACCCGCTCAATTTTAAACTGGTAATATATAATCGCTGGGGTAATCAACTGTTCCAATCCCGAAGTATTTTCCAGGGTTGGGATGGAACCTATAAAGGTAGCGCGGTAGCTTCTGGAGTGTACTATTGGATTGCCACTTATAACATGCCAGATGGTACAAGCGCCCGTCAAAGCGGATCTGTTACGCTGATCAGGTAGGGGAATGAGTTTGCAAAAACACATTTTGTCATCCTGAACGCAGTGAAGGATCTAATATTCGCGTTGCTTTTTCGCCCTGTACAGTCTGCGAATAGACCCTTCACTGCGTTCAGGATGACAAACCTTTTAAAACGTCATTTCCCTTTTAGTGCCCTCTGGATTTTATACCTCCACGGGTTGGAGAATAGAGGCCCGATGAGCGTCCGCCCCAAAAACAAAAAAAACTACCTGCTTAGCAGATAGCTTCCGTAATATATGATGGACTTTTGCAAAAGTCGGGTTTACATGCCCATTGTGTTGCCGCCCATACCGGCAGTATAAATGGCTTTGTTTTCAACTAAATGGCTCACAGCAAAGTTGTTACTTTTAACGTTTGACTGGATTGCCCTGTTCAGGTTTAATTCTTCTGTGGCGCCTTTTAAATCGGCCGTTGCGTTATCTTTTACGGTTAAGGTAGTACTAAACGCGTCTAAGTTTAACTGGCGACGGCGTTGTTGTGCAAATCCACGTTGAACTCAATTTTTGATAGTTTACCGAATGATTTTACGGTGGAGTTATCAAATACCGAAACGGAACGCAGGTCGGCAGCGCTTACCCAGACTACCAGTTTTTCGTTGGTGTATGAGGCAATGCTTAGCACGCCATTTTTGCTTTGCACTAATGCGCGTTCGGCGTAGTATTTATTGTAAACTTTTACCTGGTCTTGAGTTGCATCAGATATGTATAACTCTACATTGCCGTGAACTTCTATTTTATTGATGGCGCTGATATCATTTAATAGGGTGAAGGCATCCATTGTTAATGAGTTGGCGTAGGTTGATTTTGTTAAACCTAACACCATAACAAACATTGTGATTACGGATAAAATTTTGGTTTTCATTGTTTTATTTTTTAATTGTTATGTTAATTAATTGTATTGCTTATCTATGAATACAACCAAAAAACGGGGCCAATTTTAACCCGATATTGTCGCCCTTAGGGTTATATATTGGTGTCCTATTTTTCACTGCAAAGGTGTGGTTTTCCTGGATGATATTATTCATCTTAGTGTAATTATTACACTAAGATTTTTGATGTGTTTTTGGAGGTGTATTTGCCTGTAATTTATTGATTTAAAGTTTGTTGAAATAAATTTAGTGAAATTAATAGCACGTATTTGATTGCTTTTTGCTGAAATATTTGCCACGGATGTTATTTTCGGTGGGCGTAAAACGGCAGGATGTGAGGAGCTTTTTTTTGCCCAATAGTCTTGCTTTCGGCTCCCGGCGTTCAGGAGTAACTGTTTTTGTGATTATCCTTGCTTATTGAGCTGTTTTGCCCGCGCAAAAGTTCTTGATTTTTGAGGATTAAATGAGGATGTTACTAAGCCCTGCAAAAAGCCGGCATAACGACACAATTGTTTTTGGCAACCGGCATTGTGATGAAAGGCTGCATTAATCAGTATGACTATGCAAAGCGGATATAAACTAAACCTCGAATGGATTCCTTCGGTCTATAGCAAGGGGATAGACACAAACGGCAAAGATGATAAGCCCGGCATCAAGGCCAATGCAGGGCAGGAGGTTACATCTGCCAAATTACGGCTAAAGGGGATTTATAAGCGGGGAGCAAAAAAGCCTGGTCATTATTAAGGTGTTATGCCGCATCATTGAATAAAAATTATAGATACCTTTTTGCGAAGCAGGGCAGCTTATATTTGCAATACCGATGCCAGACCAACCTACACAGATCATCCGTAAAATTATCCATATTGATATGGATGCATTCTACGCGTCTGTTGAGCAGCGGGATTTTCCGGAATACCGGGGCAAGCCTTTGGTAGTTGGTGGTTTGCCGCAGGGCAGGGGCGGGGTAGTAGCCACAGCCAGTTATGAAGCCCGCAAGTTTGGTATCCGCTCGGCCATGTCATCAAAAAGGGCTTTGCAGTTATGCCCCGATGCCTTGTTTGTAAGGCCACGCTTCGCGGCTTATAAAGAGGTTTCGGAACGGATCAGGGAGATCTTCAGCCGATATACCGATCTGATAGAACCGCTCTCTTTAGATGAGGCTTATCTTGATGTTACCAACGATAAACTCAACATCGGCTCGGCCATTGATATTGCCAAACAAATAAAACAAGCCATTAAAGATGAGCTGAACCTAACAGCCTCGGCAGGTGTATCTATCAATAAATTTGTAGCCAAAATAGCATCCGATATCAATAAACCCGATGGCCTGAAGTTTATAGGGCCATCAAATATTGAAGCTTTTATGGAGGCTTTAGGGGTTGAAAAGTTTTTTGGCGTAGGCAAGGTAACTGCCCAGAAAATGAAACAAATGGGCCTGCACACCGGCGCCGACCTAAAAAGGCTGAGCGAGGAGGAAATGACCAAACACTTTGGCAAGCCCGGCAGGTTTTACTACCAGATAGTACGCGGTATTGATAACAGGGAAGTACAGCCCCACCGCGAAACCAAATCATTAGGTGCCGAGGATACCTTTGCCTATGACCTTACCACCCTGTCCGAAATGGAGGCCGAACTGGATAAGATAGCCCTTACTGTTCATAACCGTTTGCTAAAGTATGAGCTGAAAGGCCGAACGCTTACCCTCAAAGTAAAATACAGCGATTTTAGGCAGATCACCCGCAATCAATCATTTACTACCGCGTTTAACGATTTGGAAACTATTAGCCAAACGGCTAAACAGCTGATGGCTGCTACTAACCCGGAAGATACCCGCATCAGGCTGTTAGGCATTTCGCTATCCAATTTTGGTGATATTGTACCCAAGCATAAAGAAGAAAAAGAAATCGGCCCCGGAGATCAGCTGACTTTAAAGTTATAAGAATTGAAGATATAGCGTCTATAGCCCTACCGGTTCCATTATCTTCAAAATAGCATCCACATACTCACGGTCGTTTGCTAAACGCGGTACTTTATGTTGGCCGCCCAGTTTTCCTTTTTCCTTCATCCAGTTAAAAAAGGTGCCCTGGGGTGCAACGCGAACTATCGGCCGGCGCAGGGCAAGGTCTTTAAAACGCTTGGCATCATAGTCGGAATTGATGCGGCGCAGGGTTTCATCCAGCAGGTCAACAAAACGTTCAAATTCGGCGGGCTTCTTTTCAAACTCTATGATCCATTCATGAGCGCCACAGTCGTTACCGTTAAAGTATACCGGGGCAGCGGTGTATTCACGAATGATAGCGCCGGTTTGGTGGCAGGCTTCTTCAAGCGCCTGCTCTGCATTGTCAATGATCACTTCTTCGCCAAAGGCGTTAATATAATGTTTGGTTCGGCCGGTAACCCGGATCCGGAAAGGTGCTAGCGATGAAAATTTGATGGTATCGCCAATCATATATCGCCAAAGGCCCGCATTAGTGCTGATGATGAGGGCATAGTTTTTATCCAGCTCTACTTCATCAAGCGTAAGCGTTTCGGGGTTTTCATGATGCAGGTTTTCTAAAGGTAAAAACTCGTAAAAAATACCATAGTCAAGCATCAGGAGCATATCTCCGGGCTCTTTGGTATCCTGGATGCCGAAAAAACCTTCGGATGCATTATAATTTTCCAGGTAATACATGTCATCGCTGGGAATCAGTTTTTTAAACTGCTCGCGATAAGGGGTAAAATTAACGGCGCCGTGAAAATACATTTCCAGGTTGGGCCAAACCTCCAGCAGATTTTTTTTGCCGGTGATCTCCAGTACGCGTTTAAACAATACCAGGTTCCAGGTAGGTACACCGCTGATGCTGGTTACATTCACATCTTTGGTGGCATAAGCCATCTTTTCAATTTTCTCCTCAAAGTTTTCAAGCAATGCGATATCCATATCAGGCGTGCGGTGAAATTCGGCCCAAAGGGGCAGATTTTTCATGATCACTGCGGATAGATCGCCGAAAGAAGTATCGGCACTTAGCTGGCTCACCTGGTGACTGCCACCTAAGGTAAGTATTTTACCCGTGAACATACGGGCATTGGGTTGATTGTTAAAATAGATGGTAAGCAAATCCTTACCGCCTTTAAAATGGCATTCTTCTAAGGCCTCCTCGCTTACAGGTATAAATTTGCTCCTATCGCTGGTAGTGCCCGATGATTTTGCAAACCAGCGGATCTCTGACGGCCACAGCACATTTTTTTCGCCCTTGAGCATCCGCTCGATGTAGGGTTTAAGCGTATCATAAGTTTGGATAGGTACCCGCTCTTTAAACTGGTTGAGGTTTTCAATACTTTTATACTGATACTTGCGGCCCCATTCGGTGCTTTCGGCCATAGATATGAGCTGCTCAAACCATTCCTCCTGTACTTCATTAGGGTATTTCATAAAAAGCTCTATCTGGTGGATACGCTTCTTCATAAACCATGTAAATACAGAGTTGAAAATTGTCATATAAGCTTATTGAGGGAATACTTTTCTTTTCAAAACAAAGTTTGCACCCAGGTACACCTTACGTACCATTTCATTTTCGGCCAATACCTCGGGCACGCCCGATTCCAGTATCTTGCCTTCAAAAAGGAGGTAAGCGCGATCTGTAATGGATAGGGTTTCCTGTACGTTGTGATCGGTAATCAGGATGCCGATGTTGCGGTGCCTCAGTTTTGCTACCATGGCCTGGATCTCTTCTACCGCGATAGGGTCAACCCCGGCAAAGGGTTCATCCAGTAAAATAAAATTAGGTTCGGCGGCAAGGGCGCGGGCAATTTCGGTACGACGGCGTTCACCTCCCGATAGCAGGTCGCCACGGTTTTTACGCACTTTATGTAAGCTAAACTCGTCTATCAGCTCCTCCAGTTTATCGCGTTGCCTGTCTTTAGGCATAGTGCCCATTTCCAGTACCGCTTTAATGTTATCTTCTACAGAAAGCTTGCGGAAAACTGATGCTTCCTGCGCCAGGTAACCAATACCTTTTTGAGCCCGGCGATACATGGCATCACCGGTAATATTTTTATCATCCAGAAAAATAGTACCCTCATTAGGCTTTATCAATCCTACGATCATATAAAATGAGGTGGTTTTCCCGGCTCCGTTAGGCCCAAGCAAACCAACTATCTCGCCCTGTGCTACCTCGAACGATACATCGTTAACAACGGTGCGCTGTTTGTATTTTTTTACTAAATTTTCTGCTCTTAGTATCATTATTTTATTTTTCCGACCGTCATTGCGAGGTAAGAAGCGATTCCTAACCGTACAGGGCTGACCTGCAAATCGGGGATTGCTTCGTACCTACCTACGACGTTTTTTTTAATTTTTTGTCATCCTGAACGCAGTGAAGGATCTATTATTCGCCATGCTTCTTCGCCCTGTAAATCTGCGAATAGATCCTTCGTTCCTCAGGATGACAAACCTTTTTAACGTTATTTCCTTTTCAGTGTCCTCCGGATTTTACCACTCGCAATGACAGGTATGTGTAGCTTACGCTCCTATCCTTATTCCTTTTATATTTAACTGTATAGTCCTTCTTTCCCGCCAAACGTTTTCTTCAATGCTGTAGCAAATATCAAACGGAACACCGCTTTTCAATTGTGGCAGATATTCGCCATGGTTAAAGGCAATGCAATCAAAAGCCGGTGAGCCTTCCTGCATTACAGCCATTTTTATATGCGCCGAACCTACCAAACCCGCGTTACCGCTAACATACACATTTTTACTAATGAAAATGGGCGCCATATTCTCGGGGCCGAAGGGGGCAAACTGGTTCAGTATTCTAAAAAATTTAGGTTCTATGTGGCTTAAACGTAATTCGGCGTCAATTTGTATCTGTTGAATTAATTGTTCTGGTAATATGGTGGCGCTTACCACTTCTTCAAACCGGATTTTAAACGCTTCAACGTTCTCAGGATGCATGGTGAGGCCCGCGGCATACTTGTGGCCACCAAACTGGATCAGCAGATCTTTGCACTCGCAAAGAGCCTCATAAAGATCGTAGCCGAGCACAGAGCGTGCCGAACCCGCCACATGACCGTTGGATTGAGTGAGCACGATGGTTGGCCGGTAATATTTTTCAGTAAGGCGGGATGCTACAATGCCGATAACGCCTTTATGCCAGTCTTTATTAAAAACCACGGTTGATTTTTTGCCAATCAGGATCTCGTCATTATCAATCATCCCCAGGGCTTCATCGGTGATATTAAGATCGTGGCCCTTTCGTTCGGTATTGCGGGTATTGATCATGAGGCCTTTTGCTTTGGCTGCATTTTCATCGCAGGCTATCAGCAGCTCCACGGCATGTTTGGCATCATCAATACGGCCGGCCGCGTTAATGCGCGGCCCAATCAGGAACACCACATCAGATATGGTTAAATTACCCGGGGTTCTGCCGGCTATTTCTATTAATGTTTTTACGCCGATGCAGGGATTGGTATTTATTTTTTGCAGGCCAAAATGTGCCAGTACCCGGTTTTCGCCGGTGATGTGCACAATATCGCAGGATATGCTGATACAGGCAAGATCAAGGTATATGCTTACTTCCTCAAAGGGAATATCATTTTTTTCGGCATAAGCCTGTATCAATTTAAAGCCAATGCCACAGCCGGATAATTCTTTGTAAGGATATTCGCAATCTGCACGTTTGGGGTCAAGTACGGCTGCGGCGGCAGGCAGTTCGGCACCGGGCAAGTGGTGATCACAAATAATAAAATCAACACCCAAAGTATTGGCATAATCAATTTTATCCACCGATTTTATTCCGCAATCCAGCGCGATAATTAGGCTGAAGCCATTTTGGGCCGCATAATCAATTCCCTGGGTTGATATGCCATAACCCTCTTTATACCTATCGGGAATATAATACTCCAGGTTGGTATAGCGTTTGCTAAAAAAGCCGTAAACGGTGGCTACCGCGGTTGTGCCATCAACGTCATAATCGCCATATACTAATATCTTTTCGCCGGCAGCCATGGCAAGTTCTATGCGTTCAATAGCCTTCTCCATATCCTTCATCAGGAATGGATCATGCAGGTGTCGCTGATCGGGTCTGAAAAAGTACCGGGCTTCCTCAAAATCACTTATCCCCCTGTTAACCAGCAGGGTACTTAAAACGGTATCAATATTAAGTTCGGCGGCTAATTTGCTTACCAATCCTTCGTCAGCATTTTCCCTTACCGCCCAACGTTTATTCATATCTTTGTAGCTTTTAAAACAGTAAATATAATTATTGACTTTTTAAACAGACAAAGTTACATTCAAAATCTGACACATTGCATCTATGGAAATTTTCGCGTTAGGAGAGGGCTCATACTCAGTTGATTCAACTAAAAAATTTATTCCCTTTAACCCCGAGACTGACAATTTCAGGGACCGACCGGGTTCATTGTTTATCCATGTAAACCCTTTCCTGATCAAAACCAGCCGCGATCTTATCGTGTTAGATACCGGTCTTGGCTTTAAAGATACCCGCGATGAGCTGATCCTGCATCAAAATATCCGTAACGCAGGTTTTGACCCGGAAGATGTAACTTTGGTGCTCATGTCGCACCTGCATTATGACCATTCTGGCGGCCTGGTGGTTGAGCGTAATGGCAAACTGGTACCCAGCTTTCCGCAGGCCAGGCATATCATACAAAAAGGAGAATGGGAGTTTGGGATAACCGGCAAATCATCATCATACCATAAAGAGATATTTAAGGCCCTGCAGGATGCTAACATTACCCTTGTTGAGGGGAGTGGCGATTTGATACCCGGCATAAGATATGAACTATCCGGCGGGCACTGCCCTTTTCACCAGGTTTTCTGGATAGATATAGAAGGTACAAAAGTGCTTTTTGGTGGCGACGAACTACCGGAACCAGAGCAACTGATAAGAAAGTTTATAGCTAAATATGATATGGATGGGCGTAAGGCGATGCAATTACGTGAAGAGTACGGGAAATTAGCATCAGAAGAAGGTTGGACCTGCCTGTTTTATCATTCCAAATCATTTGCAATTGGTAATGTAAGCAGTGATGATGGCGGCGAGCATTTTAAAGTTACGCCCGCTTAATCCTGTGGCTGTACGTCAAAAAGTTCTTTAATTTTTTCTACGTTAAGCGGTTTGCTGATAAAGTCTTTTACCAGTGGGTACGAGCGCGCTTTATTAATGTCGTTACTAAATACAGAAGATGATATGATAAAAATTTTGCTTTTGCCCAGCGGATCGAGGTTTAAGCGTTTGTATTCGTCCAAAAATTCCCATCCGTTCATGATAGGCATATTAATATCCAAAAGTATATAATCGGGCAATTTATTGGGGTCCTGGTTCTGTATCTCAGCTAATTGCTCAATAGCAAATTTACCGTTTAAGCAGGCCATGATCTCTGTATTTAATAAAGCCTTCTTTATTAATTTAATGGAGATGAAATTATTGATCTCATCGTCATCAACCAATAATACGCTAACGGATTTTGTGTTAATTGTCATAATTCGCTTAAATCGATATTCTTTATACGGAACAATAAATTAAAAGGTTATACCCCTAAAAGTTGTAATTTCTGTAATTGTTTGCATACAAGGGAGATAAAAATTTAATTAAAAAAGTTTTATAGTTTTTTTAATTTTTTGAGCTGATGAATGGGGCTTTTCAACTATAAAAATACCGAATTTTTAACTGCATAATCCCTTCTTTTGGTATCTGAGATGGATAAAAATGACATTTTATTGATGGGGTTGACGCGTAAGCTCCAATTTGAAATTTGATTTTTATTAATTGAGAAAATCTACATCCATTTTTAAACACGTTTAAGCAAAATTCACTGGTGTCCGGATGGCTATTTGTGCCTGTTTAAAAGTAATTCCAAAGCCATAAAACCCCATTGTAATATCCACAGGCAAACCTATGCTTATTTTTGTGTTCATATATAATATGGACACAAAGAAAATTCGCTTAAGTGTGCTTGATCAGTCGCCTATTAGAAAAGGCGCTACTGCCGAGCTCGCAGTAAAAGAAACTATACAACTGGCAAAGCTTGCTGATGAATTAGGATATACCCGTTATTGGGTATCTGAACATCATAACACCGGTAGTTTGGCCGGCTCAACCCCCGAAGTATTGATAGCCCACCTGGCGGGGCAAACCCACCGAATGCGTATCGGTTCGGGCGGTATCATGATGCCTAACCACAGTACCTTAAAGGTGGCCGAAAATTTCAGGATGCTGGAAGCATTGTTTCCCGGTCGTATTGACCTGGGCATGGGCCGCGCACCCGGCACCGACCGTATCACGGCATCGATACTAAATCCATCCAATCAGTTTAAGGAGCAGGATTTTGTGGAGCAGCTGGCCGATTTAAATAACTATTTTCATGATACTTATGAGCCGGGTACCATACAGGCTAAAATAAGGGCTATACCGCAGGTAAAAACGGTGCCTGCGCAATGGTTGCTAAGCTCAAGCGGGCAAAGCGGCTTATTTGCCGCGCATTTTGGCATGGGCTTTTCCTTCGCCCATTTCATAAACCCCAATGGCGGCCCGCAGAACGTTAAATTGTACCGCGAGCGTTTCCAACCATCCGATGACCTGGCACAGCCGGCGGTTAACGTAGCCATTTTTGTTTTTTGCTCTGAAGATGAGGAGAAGATTAAGCAACACCGGGCGGTTATGGATCATCGTTTCCTACAGTTTGAAAAAGGCGGACCAATTATTCCCATAGCTTATGATGACATTAAAAACGAAGTTTATACCGCACAGGACCAGGAACGTATCCGTCATAACCGCTACCGGGTTATTACCGGTACACCATCCGAAATTAAATTAAAGCTGGGCTGGCTGGCAGATGATTACAATGTTGATGAAATTATGGCCGTTACGATCACCGAAAACTTTGAGGACAGACTGGAATCCTACCGATTACTTGCCCGGGAATTTAATTTATAATAACAATAAAAAAAATATTTCTTAGTAAGAAAGGCTGCTATTTAAGGGGAATATAGCCTTTCTTCATAAAAAATTCACGTCAAAAAATTCGCACAAAAACTTTTTATCGGTTTTAATCGTACCTTTGGAAAGATTATAAATAACAGTTCATTCTAATTATTCTAATTCAGTGGTAATAATAATATTCTTCATAGCGCACTGGTTCTTGTCGCTATTTTTTCAAACGTTCTTCTTACACAGGTACGCTTCACACAAAATGTTCACAACAAACAAGTTTTTTGAGGGAACATTTTATCTGCTGACATTCATTTGCCAGGGATCTTCTTTCTTAAATCCTCGTGCTTATGCTATAATGCACCGTGAGCATCATGCTTACAGCGATACCGAAAAGGATCCGCATTCACCACACTTTTTTAAGGATGTTTTTCAGTTGATGTGGCATACTGTATTAAGTTACCGCGATCACGTTAAAAGGTTAAAAGAACCCGAAGAACGTTTTAAAGGTAATTACCCTGAATGGCGCTTTTTGGATTACGTTGGATCGTCTATCGCATCACGCCTTACATTTGGCGCATTATATATCGCTTTTTACGTAGCATTTGCTACCCAATGGTGGATGTACCTGTTAATTCCTATCCATTTTATGATGGGCCCTATCCATGGCGCAATTGTTAACTGGTGTGGTCATAAATACGGTTACGCTAATTTTGATAATGGCGATAAATCAAAAAATACAACCCCGTTTGATTTCTTTATGCTTGGCGAATTGTTTCAGAACAATCACCACAAGCGCCCCAATAATGCAAATTTTGGAGCCAAATGGTTCGAAATTGACCCTGTTTACCCTGTAATGAAACTGATGCACTGGATGCATATCATCAGGTTAAGGAAAGCATATTTGTAAGGGATTAAGGAACAAGGATTTTTGATATAAGGATCAGAGATTTTTGGAGCAAGGAACATAGATTTTCGGAGAAAAGACGTTGTATAAATTATAAATAGAAAAAGCAATCTAAACGATTGCTTTTTCTATTTACTAACTTTTTTGTCCTTGCTCCAAAAAAACTTTGGTTCAAAAGATACTTGTTCCTTAATCCCCAAATCCTTAATCCAAAAAAAATCCTTGCTCTTTGCTCCAAAAATCCTTGCTCCAAAAATCCCTATATTTGCCGCTCATAAAATCAACAACATGAGTGTTTCTGTATTAGCTCAAAATTTACGCGGATCCGAGATCATCAAGATTGCGGGCGAGATAAATGAATTAAAACGTCAAGGACAAAATATCGCTAATTTAACAATTGGTGATTTCGACTCCAATATTTACCCTATACCTGCCGATTTAAAAGCAGGTATTGTAGATGCCTATAATCAAAACCAAACCAACTACCCGCCAGCTGATGGGATGTTAAATTTGCGCGAAAGTGTTTCGGAGTTTTTGAGCAGCAGAATGGGGCTTCATTATAAAGCAAACGAGATACTGATCTCTGGCGGTTCGCGGCCGCTTATCTATTCCACATTTTTAGCATTGGTTGATCCGGGCGATAAAGTGGTTTTCCCCGCACCTTCATGGAACAATAATCACTACAGCGATCTTACCGGCGCCGAAGCGATAATTGTAGAAACTAAGCCCGAAAATAACTTTATGCCTACTGCGGATGAGATTCGTCCGCATTTAAAAGGAGCAACATTACTGGCACTTTGCTCGCCCCTGAACCCAACAGGTACCATGTTCAATAAAAAGGACCTGGAAGAAATTTGCGACCTGGTTATTGCCGAAAACAAAACACGTGCCGCCGGCGAAAAGCCATTGTATTTGCTGTATGATCAAATCTATTCGCAGTTAACGTTTGGCGATTTTAAACACTATGATCCCGTTACCCTGCGCCCGGAGCTTAAAGACTATACCGTATTTATTGATGGTGCATCCAAATGTTTTGCCTCAACAGGTGTACGTGTGGGCTGGGGCTTTGGTCCGGCAAACATCATCGATAATATGAAAGCCATTGTAGGCCACATGGGTGCATGGTCGCCAAAGGCCGAGCAGGTTGCCATGGCACACTTTATAATGGACAAACCAGCTGTTGATACTTATTTAGAAGACCTTAAGGGAAAGATCCGGGCCAGCCTGACCACTTTGCACGAAGGCTTCCAGGTGCTTAAAGCCGAAGGTTTTCATGTAGATTCAATTACCCCGATGGGAGCAATCTACCTGACCCTTAAAATTGATTACACAGGTAAAACCACACCTGATGGAACGGTATTGAACAACTCTGCTGATATTAACTTTTATTTGATCAAAGAAGCTAAAGTGGCCTTAGTGCCGTTTTCTGCCTTCGGTACCGATGATTCCGTTAATTGGTTCCGTGCTTCGGTAGGTGCAAGCACGCTGGAAGAAATTCAGCAAATGATACCAAGAATTAAAGAAGCGTTGGGTAAGTTGAAGTAGGTAGCCCCACTTTTTGTCATCCTGAGCGATAGCGAAGGATCTGTTAGCGAACTATGCATATCGGATTTGCATGTTGTAAAATAGATCCTTCGTGCCTCAGGATGACAATTTTTTTGTGACAATGATCAGTTTACATCATCTGCACATCTGAAATTTAAAATCTGCACATCCGAAAGCCTACCCCAATATCTCCTTAATATCATCCGCAGAAAGCGACTTGATAAAGCTCTCCTCCGTAGTGATTAAAGCGCGGCTGAGGCTTAGTTTGCGCTGCTGCAGGGCAAGAATTTTCTCCTCAACAGAATCTTTGGTGATGAATTTATAGATAAACACGTTTTTGGTTTGGCCAATACGGTGAGTACGGTCAATAGCCTGTTGTTCTACAGCTGGGTTCCACCATGGGTCAAGGATGAAAACATAGTCGGCCTCGGTAAGGTTAAGACCCACTCCTCCGGCTTTTATCGAGATCAGGAACACCCTTGTCTTTTTATCTTCCTGGAATTGCTTTACCACATCACCGCGGTTTTGGGTGCTGCCATCTAAATAAACGTATGGCACACCTTCTTTATCAAAATGCTCGCGGTAAATAGTAAGCTGTTTTACAAATTGAGAGAATATGAGCACTTTATGCCCGCCATCCAGTACGTTGGCCAGGGTATGCACCACGTCTTCAAACTTGCCGCTATCGCCCTCATAATCCTTATCAATCATAATGGGGTGATTAGCTATCTGCCTTAGCTTAGTTAATCCCTGTAATACCTGTATCTGGCTTTTGGCAAATGTGCCGTCTTCCAGGCTTTTAAGCAGTTCGTTGCGATACTCTGATTTTACTTTTTCATATACCGATGACTGTTCTTCGCTCATCTGCGAGTAGAAGAGGTTCTCGGTTTTTG
The DNA here is from genome assembly GCF_056406855.1 of Mucilaginibacter sp. P1_A3. Taxonomy (NCBI): domain Bacteria; kingdom Pseudomonadati; phylum Bacteroidota; class Sphingobacteriia; order Sphingobacteriales; family Sphingobacteriaceae; genus Mucilaginibacter; species Mucilaginibacter sp. P1_A3. The sequence continues at coordinate 10,493 of NZ_JBFTZJ010000015.1, read as the reverse complement.
GAGGGAGCTCTGTAGCTACCTGTTCTTTGGTTCGGCGTAAAACAAAAGGCTTTATCAGGGCCTGCAGCTTGCGGGCTTTGTCTTCGTCCTTTTTCTTCTCGATAGGCGAAACAAATTCATTTTGAAAAAACTGCTGACTGCCCAGCAAACCGGGGTTAATGAACGACATTTGGGTCCAAAGGTCATTCACCGAGTTTTCTACCGGGGTACCGCTCAGGATCAGTTTAAAGCGCGATTTGAGTTGTTTTACCGCCTGGAATGATTTAGATGAAGGGTTCTTGATATTCTGGCTTTCATCCAGGATCACATAATCAAAAAAGTAATCCTTAAACATCTCTATATCTATCCGGCTGATGCCATAGGTAGTTATCACAACATCGTAATTGGCAAACACCTCTGCCGATCGGTACCGTAGCGTGCCGGTATGTACCATAAGCCTAAGCTGCGGTGTAAACTTTTTAGCCTCATTAAGCCAGTTGTATATCAATGAGGTAGGCATGATCACCAGCGATGTGCTTTTGCCGCCTTCGGTCTCGGTAAATTCTTTGTGCTTTTGCAGTAATGCAAGGGTTTGTATGGTTTTACCCAAACCCATATCATCGGCAAGGCAACCGCCAAAATGGTATTGCTTTAAAAAATGAAACCAATTGTAACCGGCTTTTTGATAAGGCCGTAAATGACCCTCAAAGTTCAGGGGCATGTCCACCTCTTCCAGTTCTTCAAAATTGCTGAGTTTTTGCAACTTGCGGGTCATGGTAACGTTGGCCATTTCTCCTTCGGCAAGCTCTGTTACCAGGCCTATATGGTGACGGCGTAGTCTTAATTCCTTGCCGCCCTCGGTAAAGTGCAAAAGATTGCCATATTGCGAAAACCATTTTTCAGGTATCACCGCAATTTCGCCGGATGGTAGCGTAAACTCCTTTTTATGGTTAAGGATATGATTTTTAAGCTGTATAAAAGGGATACGATACGGGCCGAAGCATACAATGGCGTTAATATCAAACCAGTCGTTATTTTCTTTTACCTCAAGATCAATCTTGCTGTTACCAAAAACGTAACGCTTTTGGCCTTCGGGCTGTTCAATTTCAAACCCTTGTTCAATCAATTGATCATGATGCTGGTTAAGCCATTCAAATACTGAAAAGGAGTGGTCGGCATCTTCATCATGCTTATTATCCACCTCCAGGTTTTGGAAAAGGGTTGATACCGTTTTAAGGCCAAGCTGTTCCAGCTGGCACATTTTCCCTTTTTCCCAGGTAGTTGAACGTTTAATGCGATGAAACAAGTAATCATCGTCATTTTTTTCCATCCTTACGGACACTGTACGACCATCGCCATACGGGAAAGTATAACCCGCGTATTTAAAATAAAGTTGCAGCTGCGATGTGCCTCCCTCAACATAAATAGGTTTTAGCACCGGCCGGGCATCATACTTTTCGGTATTGATGGTAAATCCTTCGGCATAAACATTATGTTTTTCTATGAGCGGAGCAACAAATTTTTCAAAGTACGATTGTTCCGATGACCGGGGAATTGCGATAAAGCGCTTATTAAGAAAGGGAACTAATTTTTTGCCTTCTATCTCCTTGTCAAAATAATACAGTGTATCATCCAGCAGCATCCAGGCCGGGTGATTGCAGATGATCTCGGCATTTTTAAACATAAATTCAATACGCATTCCCTGGTATTTGATGGTAGGGAAGTAGCGTATCTCCTCCTCGTTGCGCCTGAAGTGAAACAGTACCGAAGCGGCTTCCGTAGCTAATTGCAGCTTCCGCTCGCCGGGATACCCTTCCTTGCTCATTTGATACACCTGTTTGCTGCATAGCAGGCTCAGCGCCTCGGCCATACGCTTCTCCAGTTTGGGGCGAATGGTATCAAACAGTTGCTCGGTGAATATTTTTGAGAAGAACTCGAACGGACGGATCGGCTTTTTATAAAACTTTTTGATCACGTTACCCTGCTCCATCTCTTCCAATATCTTGATGAGTTTCAAATCAACCTCATCAATACAATGGATAAATTCTTTAGCTGTATTGGAAAATAACCGCTGGTGGGTTAAAGAAAATTCGCCGTTGGGGTTAAGCTGAACGATGTGCGGTTCAATAACATAGCCAAGGTAATCATGCCTAGCAATGGCATAAATGATCTGGCATGGTTTGGTACTGTCGACTCGTAGCATTAACTTTTGATAAAAAATTTAGAGAAGCTACATCAACAAAAAATTCAAACGTAATGAGAATTTGCTGCAATTGAAAATTTTTTGCGCTTTTTATTATTAACTGAAGGGTTTAATGAGCCAAATTGATTGTAACAAATAGGCAAGGATAAATAAGAAGTTAGCTTAATTTCATATTTTGCAGTATGAAAAACATGCCAATAAAAAACGAAAAAAAGGTATTAATCGCAGTTTCGCCAATTTTTATATTCCTGCTTTTTTTGGGCGTTAGAGGATTTATCAAGGGTATCGAAACTCACAGCGTACTCCGTATTACAACGTCATCTATAGGGATATTAATATTTGTGTTTTTATACATTTTGCTATTAATAGGCCGTAAACGAAGATCGGCATAGCGTATTAAACTTTTTTACTTGCAGTTCTCCCAAATCTTCACCGCCTCAACGGCCTCTTTTACATCATGTACCCTTAAAATATTGGCTCCTTTACTTAACGCAATTGTATTTAATACGGTGGTCCCGTTTAGGGCATCGATAGCGGTGCCGCCCAACAAACCGTAGATCATTTTCTTACGTGATATGCCGGTTAATAGGGGTAGGCCCAAAATGTTAAATTCCTGCATCCTGCGCATCAGCATATAGTTGTGCTCCTGTTTTTTAGCAAAGCCAAAACCAGGGTCGATGATCACATCATGAACGCCCATCTGTTTTAATTGCTGGTATTTAGAAACAAAATAATCAAGCACCTCACCAAAAACATCGTTGTACTGCGCCATTTGTGTCATATTTTGCGGGGTTCCCTTCATGTGCATCAAGATATAAGGCACCTGCAAACGGGCTACGGTATTAAACATATCGGTATCCAACATCCCGCCCGATATATCATTAATTATATGTGCGCCTGCCTTAACAGCGGCCTCTGCAACCCGCGAGCGAAAAGTATCTATAGATAATACAGCATCTGGAAAAGATTTTACAATTGCTTCAACAACAGGAAGTAAGCGGTCACATTCTTCGTCAGCAGAAATATCTTCGGCGCCGGGGCGGGAAGAGTAAGCGCCAAAATCTAAAAAAGCGGCGCCATCTGTCAGCATTTTTCCGGCTTGCGCCAGCGCGTCATCAACAGCGGGTTTGCGACTGTTGCTGTAAAAAGAATCGGGAGTGATGTTGATGATTCCCATCACTTTTGGGGTGGATAGATCAATTAGTTTACCACCCGCATTTAGGGTAACCTTTTTACGAAAAAATGTATCTTTAGCCACGTTAGTTTAAGGTTGCAAAGTTTAAATGTTGTAAAGTTAATTTAACTTTGCAACATTGGCGACAGCCCAGCATTCAAAGGTTTCAACATTCAAACATTTCAGCATTTGGCTAATACATCAGCAGAGTACGACGCGGTAATTAATAATTGTAAAGGGCTTTTTATGAAAAAAACCCGCGACTATGGTACCGCATGGCGCATCCTCCGTCCGCAATCCATTACCGATCAAATTTTTATAAAGGCACAGCGTATCCGCACACTCGAAGAAAAAAAGATTTCGAAGGTGGGTGAAGATATTACAGGCGAATACATAGGCATTGTTAACTACTGTGTAATTGCTATGATGCAGCTTGATAGCACAGCAGATACCCCGGTTGAGCTGGCGGTTGACCACGTTGAACGCTTGTTTGACGAAAAAGTATTGGAGACTAAAGAACTGATGTTTGCCAAAAATCATGATTATGGCGAAGCCTGGCGCGATATGCGGATCAGCTCGTTAACTGACCTGATACTCATGAAGCTGCTGCGTGTAAAACAAATTGAAGATAACAAAGGCCTTACCGAAGCATCAGAAGGAGTAAAGGCCAACTATCAGGACATGCTGAACTACTCGGTATTTGCGCTTATAAAATTGGGATTATAATATGAAGAATGGCCTTATTTGGTTTTGCAGGATAGCGGTAGGCTTACTGTTTATATTTTCGGGCCTCATAAAAGCGAATGACCCATTGGGTTTTTCCTATAAACTGGAAGAATACTTTGAGGTTTTCCATATTACCTTCCTTAACAACTTAGCGCTTACCAGTGCTATTTTGCTTTGTGCGCTGGAAATGCTGCTGGGTTTTGCCCTGCTTATTGGCGCACGTGCTGCAAAGGTTGCCTGGGGATTACTGCTGCTCATCATCTTTTTTGGCTTTTTAACTTTTTACTCCGCCTTTTTTAAGGTAGTGCAAACCTGTGGCTGCTTTGGGGATGCCATCCCGCTTACGCCATGGCAATCATTCGGTAAGGACATGATTTTGTTGGTTTTGGTGGCCGTGCTTTTTGTAAACCGCACCAAAATAAAACCATTGTTTAGCGCTAAGGCCGGCGATAAATGGCTCATAGGCGCTACCGTTGTTTCGGTAGGTTTTGGCTTGTATACCTATAATTTTTTACCAATAGTAGATTTTTTGCCTTATAAGATAGGTGCTAACATCCCCGCAGAGATGGATACGCCACCCAATGCGCCCAAGGATGTATTTGTACTTACCTATCACCTAAAAAATAAAAAAACCAAAGAAACCAAGGTAATGACCGATAAGGAATATCTGAGTACCAATATCTGGAAGGATGCCAATTGGGAGGTGATAGGCGATCCGGAAAATCGCCTGGTTAAAAAGGGTTATGAACCTAAAATACGCGATTTGTCTTTACAGGATGCGCAGCGCAACGATTTTACCAAAGAGTTATTTGCAAGTCCATTCTACACCATTATTATAGTAGCCTATGATTTGGATAAAACGAATGACGCGGCAATAAACCGCTTAAATGCGCTGGCCATCAACGCTACAGAAAATTTTAATATTCGTACCATATTGCTAACCTCCAATTCGGCGCAAAGTGCCCAGGCCTTTGCCAAAGCACATAAGCTGGTAAGTGAAATTTTTTATGCCGATGGCGTACCACTTAAAACCATGATGCGCTCAAATCCGGGCGTTATCTTGCTAAAAGGGGGAGTGATAGTTAATAAATGGCACTATCATTCGGTACCTACGTATGACTATTTTGTTAAAAACTATTTTCAAAAGCAGTAGATCATGATCAGCTACCTTATCCGCAAATTATTTTACGGACTGGCGGTTATGCTGGGGGTGGTGCTGGTAGTTTTCTTTTTGTTTAACATCCTGCCGGTTGATCCTGCCCGTATGACCCAGGGGCAGCGTGCCGATGTGCAATCATTACAAGCTGTACGTAAAGAGTTTGGCCTGGATAAGCCTAAGCCTGTACAGTTTGCCTACTACCTGAATGATCTTTCGCCGGTAGGTATTCACCTGAATACAGCCGAAGAACAGCAGCGATATCGTTACGCAAAACTTTTTGCGGTAAGTAAGGCAAAGGTACTTGCTTTAAAATGGCCTTACCTGCGCCGGTCATACCAAACACGTAAGGATGTTACCACTTTGCTTTTGGAGGTTATTCCCAATACCCTGGTGCTGGCAACCACCGCCATGATATTTGCCATTGTTATAGGTGTGTTTTTAGGCGTGCTGAGCGCGGTACATAAAGATACCTGGATAGATAAGCTGGCCATTGGTTTTTCTACCCTGGGGATATCCGCGCCTTCATTTTTCGCGGGTATCATCATAGCCTGGATCTTTGGCTTTGAGCTAAGTAAATACACCGGACTGAACATGTCTGGCAGTTTGTACAGTTATGACCCCTTTAAGGGGGAGGTGATTACGCTGAAAAATTTAATATTACCCATGATCACTTTGGGCCTGCGGCCGCTGGCAATTATTGTGCAGTTAACACGCAACGCCATGCTTGATGTTCTGGGGCAGGATTATATCCGCACAGCTAAGGCAAAAGGACTAAGTAACCGCACCATTATATACAGGCATGCGCTCAAGAATGCACTGAACCCCGTTATAACCGCTATAGCCAACTGGTTTGCTTCACTGCTGGCAGGTTCCTTTTTTGTGGAATATGTTTTTGGTTATAACGGTTTAGGCAAAGCCACGGTTGATGCCCTCGAAATGTCGGATTTTCCCGTTGTAATGGGCTCTATACTTTTTATCGCGTTTATTTTTGTGGTGATTAGTATTTTGGTAGATATTATTTATGTTTGGATTGATCCGCGGGTAAAATTAAGCTGATATTATTATGAAATACTTTTTAGTCGGGTTTATGGGCTGTGGCAAAACCACCTGGAGCCGTAAACTGGCTGCCAAATTGGGCTACGAATTTATTGATCTTGACCATGTACTGGAAGAGCATGTTGGCATGAGTATAGCTGAATATTTTTCCAGTTTTGGTGAGAGCGCGTTCCGCCAAATGGAATCAGATTTGTTAAAACACACAGAATATCCCGAAAATGTGGTTGTATCAACAGGAGGTGGCCTGCCTTGTTTTTTTGATAATATGGATTGGATGAATGCCAATGGCGTAACGCTGTACGTAAAACTATCGCCCAAAACACTGGCCGACAGGTTAGAGAGCAGTAAAACTATACGTCCGGTGCTTCAAGGCAGAAAAGGGGATGAGTTGGTTGAGTTTATAACCGGTAAACTGGCCGAACGCGAAAGCTTTTACCTGCAAGCTGTCCATCACGTTGATGGGATTGATTTATCGGTTGAAAAATTGGAGGATGTGATAACTTCGTAGTATACTTATTATTATTGTAAGCAAATAATTTATGCCATGATGACGAATGAACCTATAGCCGTCAAACACCTTTTTAAGCCTTTAGATGATAAGCTGATAACCCTCTTGGATTCATTAAATCCTGATGACTGGAATAAACAAACCGTAGCGAAAGCATGGAAGGTTAAGGATGTTGTATCGCATTTGCTTGAGGGGAACATTCGTACATTATCTATGCAACGAGATAAATATTATGGCGAGGAACCTCCCGCTATCAATTCATATACCGACCTGGTAAACTGGCTCAATTTGCTGAATGCCGATTGGATAAAAGCCTCCAAAAGAATCAGCCCTGATGTTTTGATCCTGCTTCATAAAGCCACGGGGGACCTTACTACCCGATATTACGAATCACTGGATCTGTATAGCCCGGCTGTATTCGCCGTTAATTGGGCGGGTGAATCCGAAAGCCTCAACTGGATGCACCTTGCGCGCGACTACACCGAAAAATGGCACCACCAGCAACAGATCAGGGAAGCAACCGGACGGGAAGGTATCCTGACCAGGGAGTTTTTCTATCCTTTTATTGATACATTCTTTAAAGCATTACCGCATACTTTTAAAAATATCGGTGCACCAACGGGCACCAAAATTAAAATCACTATTACCACAAATATTGGTGGTAATTGGTACCTGCAGAAGTTTAAAGACAGCTGGGGGGTATTAAAAGATATAGACGCGGAAACCTTTGCCGCCACCATAAGAATTCCGCCAGAAATTTCCTGGAAACTATTCTCCAAAAGCATTCGCCCGGATGAGATCAGGGGCAGGGTTGAAATAACCGGTAATAGTGATCTGGCCGGGCAAGTGCTTAATATGGTATCTGTAATGGCTTAATTACACTTCATCTTTGGTGGTGCGCACCAGGCTGATACCTGTAAAGAAAAATACGACAGCTATAATGCCCACAACCACCAATGTGGTGGCCTGGCCACTGTGATTTATAACTCCAATGCCTGTATAAATTAAGCCGATGATACCGAGCACGGTAAGTATGGCTCCGAAAGTGCGTTTTAAATTCATAATATATGTATGCTGTTTTAGTAAGCATTTTATATAAAAACAAATAGCACACCAATAATTTATCCTATATTTATTTTATCTAATAATATCACTTATGACCGGCCAGATCCTCACAATTACTATTGTATTTATTTTATTGATAATAATCCTAGCATCGTTTGTGTCTGTAAAACAGGGCACTATAGTGGTAATTACTGTATTTGGTAAATACCGTCGCATACTTACACCGGGACTAAATTTTAAGCTGCCTTTTATTGAGAATATCTATTCTAAGATATCAATCCAGAACCGTTCGGTCGAGCTGGAGTTCCAGGCAGTAACTTTTGATCAGGCTAATGTTTATTTTAAAGCGATGCTTTTGTATTCGGTACTTGATCAGCAGGAAGAAACTATCAAGAATGTAGCTTTTAAGTTTGTTGATGAGCGTAACCTGATGCAGGCGCTTATCCGTACGGTGGAGGGGTCTATCCGTGCCTTTGTGGCCACCAAACGCCAAAGCGAGGTATTGATATTGAGGCGCGATATTGTAGAGCATGTAAAGGAGCAACTGGATGTGATATTGGAAGGCTGGGGTTACCACCTGCAGGATTTACAACTGAACGATATTACCTTTGACGACGTTATCATGAAATCAATGAGCCAGGTGGTTGCATCAAATAACCTGAAGGCTGCGGCCGAAAATGAGGGCCAGGCCCTGTTGATCACCAAAACAAAAGCTGCCGAGGCTGAAGGTAACGCCATCAAGATTTCGGCGCAAGCCGAACGCGAAGCGGCCCAGCTGCGGGGTCAGGGTATTGCGCTGTTCCGCGAGGAAGTTGCGCGCGGTATGACTGTTGCCGCTAAAGAAATGGCTGGTGCAAATATGGATACCTCTGTAATCTTATTCACCATGTGGACAGAATCTATCAAACACTTCTCAGAAAACTCAAAAGGGAACGTAATATTCTTGGATGGTTCAACCGATGCTATGCAGCATACATTAAAAGAAATGATGGCTTTAAACCTTTTACATCCTGACAGCGTCAAAAAGTAAAAGTTTTAACCTGTATTTGAATGAAAAAAAGATCAGTGATGTGGATTGGCCTGATAGCCATTGGTTTAGGTAGTAATAAAGTAAAAGCACAGCAATACCAGCAATATCACCAGCTAACTGTTAACGAATTTTTGGGTACGCCGCGGGCAAATGCCGGCGGCGTAGTTGCTTATACCAACTGCACAATTGATTTTAAATATGAGGTAAGTAATCGTGGCGGAAATTATATTATAAACGCCATAGTTAATCTTGTACTTAACAGTAACCGTTCATGGCTTGATAGGGGCAGGGTTGCATCACAGGAAATGATGGCCGAAATTTTAAAGCATGAGCAAGGCCATTATTTGATCGCCTACCTGGAGCAGCAGGAACTACTAAGGCAAATAGGGAAAACCCGCTTTAGTCGTAATTATAGATATGAAGCTATGGAGATTTTTAACCGCATTGATGGCAGGTACAAAAGACTTAACGCGGATTACGACGAAGATACTCAACACATGACCAACCGCCAGCAGCAATACAGCTGGGACTTGTATTTTAAAAAACGGTTGGAGTTTATGCCGCAGGAATAGAGGCGGTATTGGCATACATACCGATTCCTTTAAACTGATCCTGTTTTACGGTGAGGCTTGTCGACAGTCTCCTTTATTATGTTGACATGGTGCCTTTGAGCCGCCTATTTCAAATCAAGAATGTTTAGCTGTATTATTCTGGCTGTTTTATAGAAAAACTGCGGCATGTACAAAAGGGAAAAGTCATGAGATGATTTGTCGCAACCACTGTTTTGTGGTAATTGGCAACTGATTCATTTGCCCAATGCGGTTGGTTTCCTCTTTTTAAATGATTTGACCGCAAAGATAATTCCGGAGTTGAATCCCGTGAACACGCATTTGGTTGGTAGAAAGATATCACAGCTTGATCCGGGTGACTGCATAAAACAAAAAAAGCTCCGGGTTATCCGGAGCCTTTTCAAATAATATTTTATTAAAGATTATTTTTGTTTGAACTGAACACGACGGTTTAATACACGTCCTTCTTCAGTTGAGTTATCAGCAATTGGGTTGGTTTCACCAAAGCCTTTTACTTTCACTTTCTTAGCATCAACACCAGAGTTAACTAAGTAAGTTTTTACAGAGTTAGCACGGTCTTTTGATAAAGCGATGTTGTGAGCAGCAGTACCTTCAGATGAAGCGTAACCGTCTATTTCTACACCTTTACCAGAAGCCCTAAGATCAGCTGAAGTTGCATCTAACACTGGGTAAGATGAAGTGCGTAATACTGAGCTATCAAATTCAAACTGGATGTTTGAGTAAGCAGTACCTTTAACGGCAACTGAATCAGCAGCTGGTTTAGGGAATACGATAACGCAACCAGAACCATCAACAACGCTACCAGCAGCAGTACCTGGGCATTTGTCAAACTGATCAGCAACACCGTCACCGTCTGAATCTTTTTTCAGGTCGTTAACCGCAGTTTCTACGTTGGTAACACGGCCTTTTAAAGCTTCAACTTCCTGGCGTAAAGCTGCATCGTACAATTCATCATACATTTGAGCAACTGGGTTTACCCACTCTAAGTTTTGTTTTGATTTAG
>NZ_JBFTZJ010000014.1:0-202654 GCF_056406855.1 Mucilaginibacter sp. P1_A3 | reverse complement strand
ACCAGAACCATCAACAACGCTACCAGCAGCAGTACCTGGGCATTTGTCAAACTGATCAGCAACACCGTCACCGTCTGAATCTTTTTTCAGGTCGTTAACCGCAGTTTCTACGTTGGTAACACGGCCTTTTAAAGCTTCAACTTCCTGGCGTAAAGCTGCATCGTACAATTCATCATACATTTGAGCAACTGGGTTTACCCACTCTAAGTTTTGTTTTGATTTAGGACCAAAAGTGTACTCTAAACCACCGTAAGTATAAGAGTAGTGGCTAAAAGTAGGATAAGTGTGAGCACCAGAGAAGTTATAACCCTGTACAAAGCTAACAGTGTAACCTAAGTTTAAAGCTAACGCATCAGATAATCTGAATTTAACACCTGCACCTACAGGAGCAAATAATTCTTTCACGTTTTTATCACCGAATGGTAAAGTATTTACAGTACCTCCTGCAGATGTATTGCTCTTAATTTTATACATATCTAAACCTAAACCGGCAGATGTATAAAAGTTAACGCTGTTTTTGCGGTGTAAAAAGCTAACACTTGCAATGTTGAATACACCACTGATAGCTCCTGAATTGAAAGAAGTTTTATACTCGGTGATACCAAATTTCTCAGTTCCTGCTTTATCAATACCGTGAACTTTACCACCTAAGTAGTCTAATTGTAAGCTAAAGGTGTGAGATAGTTGTTGCCTTAAAGTAACACCATAACCCAAATCAACTTTGAATTTGTTTGTAGTGTTAATAGTAAATGGAACAAGTCCGTCTGTAATACCAACGTTAACGCCGATACTAAAGGTGTTGTACTGACCAATACCACCAAATACCTTGGCAGTAGATGTTTCAGACGAAGTTGTAGTTGCTGTTTTGGTGGAATCGGTTTGAGCATTAGCCATACCTACAACCATCAAAGAAGCAAATGACAATGCGACTGTTTTCTTTAATGTAGAATAATTCATAGTTTTTAAGATTAAACGATTTTAATTGTGATTTTTTTCAAATTTAGTAATTATGTTTGAAACGATGACCAAACATTGTTCCAAAAATTGTAATAGTTACACAAATAAGGAAAAAAAAATGATTTATTAAAATAATCAATTATTAAATATGAAATATTCTGCGATTCAAAACACTTTGTTTACAAATAATAGAAAAAATTTCGTTTCGAGAACAAAAAAGGGTTCGATTGCCATTTTTCATGCAAATGACGAGTATCCTGTGAGCGGAGACCAGACCTTTTCCTTTAAGCAAAATCCGGATTTTTTTTACCTTACTGGCATAGATCAGGAGCAAAGTATACTTATTTTATATCCGGATTGTCCTAATAAAGCATACAAAGAAGTACTTTTTTTAAGACAAACCAATGAACACATTGCTACTTGGGAAGGACACAAGTATACCAAAGAGGAAGCAAGGCTTGCATCGGGCATCGAGAGTGTCTATTGGCTCCATGAATATGATACGATTTTACATAGTATCATAAATTATGCCGAGCATATTTACATCAATACCAATGAAAATGATCGTTATGCACATACTGTGCCTTACCGTGATCTGAGGATGTATGAGGCATTAAGGCAGAAATATCCTTTACACAAATATGAACGATCGGCGTTGATTTTAAGGGATTTAAGGGTTCTGAAATCTGATATTGAAGTTGAGCTTACCCAAAAGGCCTGTGATATCACCAACGATGCATTTAAGCGGGTGTTGAAATTTATAAAACCGGGCGTTGCTGAATATGAAATAGAGGCCGAAATAACGCATGAATTTTTAAGGCAGCGGGCTACAGGGCACGCTTATCATCCTATAATTGCATCAGGTAAAAATGCTGTGGTACTTCATTATATTGATAATAACCAGGTGTGCAATGATGGCGATGTTATTCTTTTTGATTTTGGAGCTCAATACGCTAATTATAATGCAGATATGAGCAGATCTGTACCGGTAAATGGTAGGTTTACCAAACGTCAGCGTGCCGTTTATGACTCGGTTTTGCGTGTTATGCGTGAGGCAACCAAAATGATAGTGGCCGGCACCATTTTGAACGATTACCATGACGAAGTAGGAAAGATAATGACAAGCGAACTGATAGGGCTTAAATTGCTTGATAAGCATGATGTTGCTAAGCAGGATGCTAATGCGCCTTTATATAAAAAGTATTTTATGCACGGTACATCACACCATTTAGGGTTGGATGTGCATGATTTTGCAAACAGGTATAAAGGTTTTGAGGTTGGAAATATACTAACCTGCGAACCAGGTATTTATATCCAGGAAGAAGGCCTTGGTATAAGAATAGAAAACAATATTTTAATTACCAAAGATGGCAACCGCGATTTGATGGTAGACATACCCATTGAGGCCGACCATTTAGAGGAGATAATGAACAGTTGATTGATGAATAGAGCTTTTTTGTAATAATAAGCTACCTTATGTAGGTGTCCACAAAACTGTACAGGTTAAAATTTCCTCTTCCCGAAGCTTCAGCAACATCTTGCTGAAGCTTTTTTTTATCAATGTGTTGGGTTAATTTATGCTGGATTAGTTTGTACGCTTTTTCTGCCAGTAATATTTCGCGACGCTTGTTTTTAAAGTTTCTTGATGCCTTGATGAAATCCGCAACCTCCTTAATCCCATTTGCTTGTGATGCGATGGTTTTGAAAACAGGGGGTTGCTCATGTTTCTTTTGAGTTAATATTTTTTTTAAGTTGTTTGCAAAAATGTCAGCGTCAGCTCTGTCGGCTTTATTAATAATAAACGCGTCGGCAATTTCCATAAGGCCCGATTTAATATGCTGGATCTCATCACCTGCTTCGGGTACCAGTACTACCAGGGTAATATCAGCCAAGCCTGTTATCTCAATTTCTGATTGGCCAACACCAACCGTTTCAATCAATACATAATCAAAGCCGGCTGCCCGTAATACATCGGCCATTTCGATGGTTTTGGCAGATAGGCCGCCTAATGAGCCCCGGGTAGCCAACGAACGTATAAAAACATCGGGATGGTTAAAATGGGATGCCATCCTGATCCTGTCGCCAAGCAATGATCCAAAGTTAAATGGCGAGGTTGGGTCAATAGCCAGTACAGCTATTTTGCTGCCATCCTTTAAAAGCACATCTATCAACGCGTTAACAAGGGTGCTTTTGCCGGCCCCAGGCGGGCCGGTAATACCAATAATAGGGGTGGGTTTATTAAATGTAAGGCTCTTTAACAGTGCGTTACTTTCGGCCAGGTCATTTTCAACAATGGTTAGGGCTCGCGCCACCTGCTTAAAGTCGCTGTAATTAATCATTGCCGGTTGGGTAAAAACAGTTGCCACATTTATGTTTGTAACTGCAAATGACGAAAATTATCATTACATAAGGCAATTTAATCTTTATTATTGCAGTTGTACAGCGGTTAATTTGCCTGTAAATATGCAATCATAAGCACAATGCCCCAATCCGAACAAACAAAAATACAGCATATATTAATCAGCCGGACTGATGCCATTGGTGATGTGGTGCTTACCCTGCCCATGGCAGCCTACATAAAAGAGCTAATTCCGGGAGCCGTTGTTTCATTTTTGGGCCGTACATATACCCAACCGGTTATAAACACCTGTACTGCCGTAGATATTTTTATCAATTACGATGAGATAAAGAAGTTGCCGCAAAATGAGCAGGCTCTTTATTTAAAAAGAAAAAAAATTGATGCTATTATCCACGTTTTCCCTAATAAACATGTTGCCCAAATAGCAAAGGCAGCCGGGATAAAATTAAGAATTGGTACCACTAACCGGGTTTTTCATTGGTTTACCTGTAATAAACTGGTAAAACTAAGTCGTAAAAAATCCGATCTGCATGAAGCTCAGCTTAATCTTATATTATTAAAAGTGTTGGGGCTAAAATTGGTGCCATCGCTACAGGATATTGTCAGTCATATTAGTTTTGAAAGCAAAACGTTGCTTCCTGATGAATTGGCAAAAAAACTTCCTGTTGATAAATTTAATCTTATCATCCACCCAAAATCCCATGGCAGTGGTATGGAGTGGGGACTTAATAATTTTGAAGAGCTCATTCATGCTTTGTCTGCCGATAAATACAATATTATTATAACAGGATCAGACAAAGAAAAACTGTTACTGGCCGATTGGATTAAAACGCTGCCGGCAACTGTAACAGATATGACAGGTAAAATGACCTTGCCGCAATTGATAACTTTTATAAGCCATGCCGATGGATTGATAGCATCGGGAACCGGTCCTTTGCACCTGGCGGCTATGGGTGGTATTAATACATTGGGTTTATTTCCATCGGTAAGGCCGATCCATCCGGGGCGTTGGGCACCATTGGGTGTTAAGGCGGGATACCTGGAAAGTAATACAGCTACCATAAGCCAGATTACGGTTGATATAGTGGCCGAAAAAATAGCCACCTGGCAAAAATAAATAACAAGCCGGGCTGTTGCCAGGCATACCGCATTTAAAGTTTAAAGGGAGGCAGGCCAGCGCTGTTCTGCTATAAGTAATTTTGCACAGATACAAAATCAAAATACTTGTGTATCTGTGTTATTGCAAAAAAAAAATACCTTCCCTTATATCGTATTGAGGGTTTCTGCAGTAGTATTGTGTGGCCCGCCTGCAAAAATAATAATATGCAGTTTTTCGGCATGTAAGCTGTTGCAATTTTAATGCAGGTAAACTAACTGTAGCAGATAGCCATTGATATGCGTATAGGGCCTAAAAGATGCTTTTGTTAGACAAAAAACTTTTGCGTTTGGTAACCGCGTTTTGCAAAACAATGATCATAACTGATAGTTGACGTTAGCATAACGGCATGCAAAAAAATGGAGCAAACTGTAAAATGTAATTTTGCCCTACGCATAATTACGACAGGGCCTATAATTGATGACACTTGGCTGTATGGTGACTGCTAAAACAGGTATGGCTTTTGTACCGGTATTAGCCAGTACATGTATTAAAACATCAGCCGTAAATTTTTATAAAACAGCACAACACGCTACCTATTATTGTACAGATGAATGAAACCAATATTTTAATAACACTGGATTCCATGCGTTATCCCAATACGGGATTATATCATTTTGGTAAAAGTTTGGGGCATGCATTGATAAAGGCCGACGATCCTCGGTTTAAGTTAAATTTCTTTTTACATCACAATACCAAAGAGTTTGATAATGAGGCAGTGGATAAAATGTACCTTAAAAAGTATCACAAATTCTTTTTTGTCAACTATAAAAAAATAAAACTTTTCCATTTTACAGACCAAATGTCGAGGCTAAAGCCAAAGAAGGTTTGGGGCGAAAAAAAGATCCTCACCATTCATGATATCAACCAGGTACATGAAAACGTGAGCGCAGAAAAATTAAATACATATCTTAAAAAGTTGGGCGAGCGGATTTACAAGTGCGAACGGATAGTCGCTATATCACAATTTGCTGCCAATGATATACTCAACTATTTCCCTGATATTGCTAATAGGATTAGCGTTATTTATAACGGTGCCGAGAAATTGGAATTAAAGCATGGGCATCAGCCTAAATATCTACCGCAAAAAAAGTTTCTGTTTGCTATAGGTATTATATCGGCCAAAAAGAATTTTCACGTACTGCCCGCGCTATTGGTAGGTAATGATCATGAGCTGATAATAGCCGGCATTATTACTCCATATGTTGATCAGATAAAAGCAGAGGCAAAAAAACACGGCGTTGCCGATAGAGTAAAAATACTTGGACCGGTATCTGACGATGATAAGGCATGGTATTATAAAAATTGCGAAGCCTTTGTATTTCCGTCCATTGCCGAGGGTTTTGGTTTGCCGGTGATTGAGGCCATGCACTTTGGTAAGCCTGTTTTTGTGTCGGCCCGTACATCGCTGCCAGAAATTGCAGGTGATGCAGCCTATTATTTTGAAAGTTTTGAGCCGGAAGCGATGCAACAGGTTTTAAGTATTGGTTTACGCCATTTCTATGAACAGGATACATCGACAAAAGTAATGGCGCATGCTGCCCAATATAACTGGGATACAACAGCACAGCAATATTTACAATTGTACCACGATGTTTTAGCCGGCAATTGACCGGGCTTTGCCTTTTAATTTCCTGAACATAAAGCGGAACCATAGCTTAGGGCCAAAGTTTTTGAGAATAAGAAAAGGTTTGTCTTTTTCAAAAACTACATCTTTATAGTGGCTTGACATGCCTCCATCTGCAAACTTTGCTATTACATAATCAAGGTAATAAAACTCCAGGTCTTTATCACCAAAACAAGTCATGTTAAAAGCAAAATCGGCCGATGATTTGTATTTTAAATTATAGCTATATTTTTCAAAAGCAAGTTTGGGGTAAATTATTGATTGTTGAATTATGCCCAGCTTGGCCAGGTAATAATCAGATACCTTGCCTAATGGTTTAAGTTGCCGGGTAAGCACACTGGCATAATAAACCCTGTTAGGTGATGATAGCGCGCCAACCATGGTTGAAAAATCGGGCAGTAATTCATCATCAGCGCCTAAAAAATAGATCCATTGGCCTGTAGCTTTTTTTAGTGCTTTGGTCATGGCGTCGTAGATGCCCTTATCAGGTTCGCTTATCCAGTAATTGATACGGCTGTTGTTGGCTTCTAAAATTTCCTTAGTGCCATCGGTACTATTGCCGTCAACAATAATTAGTTCAATAGCAGGGTAGGTTTGCGCGAAGATGCTGTTAAGGCAGGTTTGCAATGTTTTAGCCGCGTTGTAGGTAACAACGATAACCGATATAAGCTTGCTGTTTGCAGCTATAACTTCTTCTTTCGCGTTTAGCATCATACTATTACTTAAATTTGCAACAAGGTTTTAATCGGCTAAAAATAGAACAATGGTTCAAAATAAAAACATCTAAATAAAAACTGTTGAAAATATTATTTGATCATCAATACTTTTCCTCTCAAAAATACGGCGGCATCACCCGGTATTTTGCAAATTTGAACCGGGGCTTCAATGAAATTTCCGGCACAAAATGCACAATAGGAGCCTTGTATTCCGAAAATGAATATATTAAAAACTTAGCCCTTCCTTTAAACAATGCAGTAGGGAAAGCTTTTTTTAAAGGCCATAACGGCCGTACCTATAGGTGGAACAAGCGGTACTCCAATTTGCTGATAAAGGCAAATAACTTTGATGTTTTTCATCCCACTTACTACGATACAGATCTTTTAACAAACCTTAAAAAGCCCTTTGTGATAACCGTTCATGACATGATCCATGAGCAGTTCCCTGCTTTTTTTCCTGATGCGGATATTATTATTGCACGTAAAAGGCAGATGATTGAAAACGCCGACGCTATAATTACCATATCACAACATACTAAAAGCGATATAGTGAAATTTTTTCCGGGGACGAATGCTAAAATAAGCGTAGTGCATCATGGGTACAACCAGAACGTTTTACCGCCAGCCAGTTTATCGCTTCCGGGCAATTATATATTGTACGTTGGCGATAGAGCTTATTATAAAAATTTTGCCCTTTTTGCAGAGGCAATAACTCCTGTTTTACAAAATGGTAATGATTTGAACCTGTTATGCGTTGGGGGCGGTAGCTTTAACCAAACCGACCGTGATTTGCTAACTAAGCTTGGAATTGCAGATAAATGCAGGCAGCTAACCGCTACCGAGGCGGAGTTACAGCAAATATATCAACAGGCCCAACTATTTGTATTTCCATCATTACAGGAAGGCTTTGGTTTGCCACTGCTGGAGGCCTTTGCCAATAATTGCCCGGTAGCATGCAGCAATACAACCAGCTTGCCCGAAGTTGCCGGCAATGCAGCCGAATACTTCGATCCGCTCGATAAAGCCGCCATAGCCGGCGCGGTAACCAACGTTTTATATAATAATGATTTAAGGCAGGAGCTTGTTAAAAACGGGCAGCAAAGGCTGCAGCTTTTTACGCAAAAAAACTGCGTTAATAATACGTTAAACATATATAAATCTGTTATATAACTGCCGGCGGTTGCAGTAGCAGACATTAATCATTATGCACCTTTAAAGCTAAGTATGCCTTATTTTGTATAATTTCACATTTTTATAAATACTTTAAATGAAAATTTATTTCAGGCTGCTCTCATTTGCCAAACCGATAGAGAAATTTGCTATCCCATATATATTTTTTACGCTACTATATGTACTTTTTAGTACGTCGGTATTGGGATTGCTGGGGCCTTTGCTTAATACGTTGTTTCTGGGGAATAGCAAAACCGATCCTTTAGCCGCCGTTAAAGCGGCTAAAGATATATCCACCTTTGATATAACCGGGTGGTTTAAATATTATACCGCCCATTTTATTAATGATTATGGAAAATGGTTTGCATTGAAATTTGTATGCGGTGTAATAGTGGTGGCCGTATTTTTAGGTAACATATTTAGATACCTGTCTCAGCGCATTATGGAAAGCCTGCGCATACATACCTTGCTTCGTATTCGTAAAGCTGTATTTGATAACGTAATGAGTTTGCATATGGGGTATTTTAGCAATGAGCGTAAAGGCGATATCATGTCTAAAATAGCATCTGAAGTTCAAACTGTGCAGTTTTCTGTAACGGGGACCCTGCAGGTGGTTTTTAAAGAACCCCTTTTGTTAATTGGTTACCTGGTATGGCTGTTTATGATATCGGCAAAGCTTACCCTTATTTCGCTGCTTATATTGCCGGTGGCTGGCTTGTTAATTTCCCGTATTGTAAAAAAGCTACGTTCACAGGCTATTGAAGCACAAAATTCATATGCCAATATGATAAGCCAACTTGATGAGGCCTTATCCGGCATTAAAATTATCAAAGCATTTAACGCTACCGATTTTAGCATCAAGCGGTTCGATGATGAAAATGTAAAATATTCAAAGATAACCAGGGCGATGTCAAAGCGCCAGCAACTTGCCTCGCCGGTTTCCGAAACATTATCGGTAACCATGATCTCATTTGTGGTGCTTTATGGAGGATATCTTATTTTTAATAATACATCAGCACTTAGTCCCGGCGATTTTATTGCTTACATAGCCTTGTTCTCGCAATTAATGCGGCCGGCCAAAGCCATCGGCGATTCGTTCAGCAACATCCATTCGGGACTTGTTGCCGGCGAACGCATATTAGCGCTTATAGACGAGAAGCCAATGATTGTAGATGCCCCGGATGCAATTGCTGTTGATGACTTTAAAGATGCTATCAGGTTTGAAAACGTTTCTTTTGCGTATAAGGAAAAAGATGTGTTAAAAAACATCAATCTTACTTTACCCAAAGGCAAAACAATAGCACTGGTAGGCCCATCAGGCGGTGGTAAATCAACACTTATGGACATGATCCCCCGTTTTATTGAACCTCAAAGTGGTCGTATCATGATAGATGATCATGAAATTAAGGAACTAAAAACAACATCTTTGCGTGCGCTGATGGGCTTTGTTAACCAGGAGTCTATCCTGTTTAATGACACCATATTTAATAATATAGCTTTTGGCAAACCTGATGTAACACAGGAACAGGTAGAGGCGGCAGCTAAAATAGCTAATGCACACAACTTTATTATTGAAACCGATAACGGTTACCAAACTAATACAGGTGATCGTGGCTCAAAACTATCTGGTGGACAAAGGCAGCGCATCTGCATTGCAAGGGCCGTATTGAGCAATCCGCCTATTATGTTACTTGATGAAGCTACATCGGCCCTGGATACTGAATCTGAAAAACTGGTGCAAGACGCGTTAAACAATTTAATGAAAAACCGCACCTCGCTGATCATTGCCCATCGTTTAAGTACTATTCAAAATGCCGATTTGATCATCGTGCTTGAAAATGGCTGTGTCGCTGAGCAGGGCTCGCACCAGGGGTTGCTGCTAAAGAACGGTATTTACAAAAGATTGATAGAAATGCAGGCGTTTAACGATAGCGGGGAAAATAATACAAGCAAGTAAGAGTTATTATAATATGCTGCTATTACAGTTTACATCTATTTATAAAACATTAATTGATTGTTGTTTGCATGAGCCATGTAATAATTACTACTGCCAATATTCCTGAACAATATGAGCGCAGGAAGCAGCAATATGTCGACTCCATTGAAACCTGTTTAAAATACTCGCATCTTTTCAGTTCTTACACTGTATTGGAATGTGTATCTGAAAAAGAAGAATATCTCGATCAATACAATACTGTTTACAGCACAGAGGGAAATCGGTACCCTAATAAGGGACTAAATGAGTTAAATCACTTGAGGGTTTTTCTTGAGGAATCAACATTAAAAGATTCGGAACCTATCATTAAACTTTCAGGTAAATATATAATTGACGACAGTTATTTTTTTGAGAAGGTAATAGAGCTTCAGCATAAATTCGACAGTATCTTTAAAAACGATGATGATGTTTTTGAGGGGAACGGCTATCATACTTTTTTTTATTGCTTAAAAAAACGGCTGTTTTTGGATACCATTAATAGTATAGATTTTTCACTTGTTAATGACACGCCTATTGAATGGGATATAAAAAACTATTTAATGGTAATGGACAAGCATATTGAAATTGACAGACTGGGTATAACAGCCTACCAGGGTGCAAACTCCGAGAGAATATTTACTGCATAACGGTTTGGTTGTTTAGCCTTACCTATTAGCGTATTTAAATCAAAATAAGCAAGAGCTAAAGTTTTATACCAATATTTGCAGTATGGAAACAGCTATTGCTAATAGTTCAACAAAATCGGCGGTATTATTTATCATATTTAACCGGCCCGATACCACCAAAAGGGTTTTTAGCCAGATACGGAAGGCGAAGCCGCCTCGCCTTTATATAGCTGCCGATGGACCACGGGTAACAAAGCCCAACGAGGCTGAGTTATGTAAACAGGCCAGGGCCATTGTAAGCGAAATAGATTGGGACTGCCAGGTGCAAACGCTCTTTAAGGATGTTAATGCAGGCTGTAAAAATGGCGTATCATCTGCGCTAGATTGGTTTTTTTCGCATGAGGATGAAGGAATTATCCTGGAAGATGATTGCCTGCCGGCAGATACCTTTTTTAAATATTGTGACGAACTGCTTGAAAAGTATCGCTTTGATACACGTATAAGGCATATAGGTGGCAGTAATCTGCAGGGGGGTAAAATATGGGGCGATGCCAGCTATTATTATTCAAATATGACACATGTTTGGGGATGGGCCGGCTGGCGACGCGTTTGGAAAGAGTATGATAAAAACCTTTCGCGATATGATGAAAATGATGTGCGTAGCGTATTATCAAATATTTTTGACGAGCCGTTAATAGTTGATGCATGGGAGGAGATTTTTAAGGAGATGAAAGGCGGCTTGATAGATACGTGGGATTATCAGCTAACTTTCACAAATTTTTTTAACAACAGTTTATCCATTATACCCAACCATAACCTGATCAGCAACATAGGCTTTGGCGTAAATGCAACACATACTACCCATGCCGATAGCGCGGAGTCAAACATTCCTGTTGTTGAAATTGGCC
The DNA here is from genome assembly GCF_056406855.1 of Mucilaginibacter sp. P1_A3. Taxonomy (NCBI): domain Bacteria; kingdom Pseudomonadati; phylum Bacteroidota; class Sphingobacteriia; order Sphingobacteriales; family Sphingobacteriaceae; genus Mucilaginibacter; species Mucilaginibacter sp. P1_A3. The sequence goes on along the minus strand of NZ_JBFTZJ010000014.1, from coordinate 191,160 downwards.
AAATAACGCATCCTGTTTACATGGTGCCGCAAAAACAGGCCGATTATATTACTTTAAGTCGCGAGTTTAATGTAGTTGGCCGTAAAAAAGACCAAACACTGCGCCGTAGGTTTAAACGATGGATCAAGTCGCCGTTTAAAAAATAGTCCCATAAAAAAAGCCACCCGGCAATCCCTGATGACTCTTTTCATACTGTTTTAATTGTTTTTACTGAAACTTAAATCCGAGGCCAATTTGCCAAACCTGGTTGCGGTAATCGGGTAGGTATGAATCGTTATCGGGATGGTTAGCTGTTAAATCAATATTATATCTTGCCCTTAACTCCACATTTCTGGCAACATCAACACTTAAGCCTATAACGCCGCTTACATTGGTTTGGTCGCCGCGGTTGTTATAAAAGTGTTCATAATCGGTATTGAAATCGGTTTCGTATTTGTTACTTGTCGAAGTTAAAAAGTTTATAGAAGGCCCTACCAGGAAGTTAAAGTTTGGCGCAAGTTTAACTTTTAAAAGTAATGGCACATCAATATAATTTGTACGCTGGGTAAACCTGCCATATTGGGTGTTCGCGGCGTAACCCTTGCCCGAATACATGATCTCCGGTGCAAACGATAATGGGTAAACAATAGGAATTTCCAGCGTTAACCCCGCATTAAAAGCAGCTATGGCATCTGTACTAAAATTTGAATCATACGCGTCAATAGTGTTTGCAATATTTAAGCCTGCAGTTAAGCCAACTTTAACACGGTAAAAATCATCGTCCTGGTGGCGTTGTCTTTCATGTCGCTCGGTGCGGTAGGGAGGTCTGCGGCGTGGTCCATAATATCGTTGCGCACTGGCGGTGTAGGCTGCAAATAAGCAAAGGGTAAAAAAGATAATTTTTTTCATCGTTAGTATGTTTTAATATACTCATAGAGTAAAAATTGTACTAAAGGTTTATTAGCGATTTAATTTTTGTAATAATTACGCGGTCGTGAAGCTGCAAAAACAACATTTACACTACATTTGGACATGCCAAAATTGAAAATCATTTATTGCTTTATCTCCATTGTTGCCCTTAGTTTTATGGGTATTGATGCATTTGCGCAAAAGGAAAGCTATATAGAGAGTTTAAATAAACAAAACCAATGGGTGGATTCTGTTTATAAAAAACTGAGCAAAAAACATCGTGTAGCCCAGCTGCTTTTTGTAAGGGCACATACCAATAAAGGCCGCGCTTATGAAGATTCGGTAGGCAAGGTGATTGAAAAACAGCAAATTGGCGGCCTTGTATTTTTCCAGGGCGGTCCGGGCAGGCAGGCAAGCCTCACCAATACCTACCAAAAACTGGCTAAAGTGCCATTACTGATAGCTATGGACGGTGAGTGGGGCCTGGGTATGCGTTTGGACTCTACCATTTCATACCCATACCAGATGACCCTTGGCGCCATACAGGATAATAACCTCATTTACAAAATGGGCCAGCAGGTGGCTTATGATTTTAAACGAATAGGCGCGCAGATAAATTTAGGTCCGGATATGGATGTGAACAATAATCCTGATAACCCGGTGATCAATTACCGGTCGTTTGGTGATAATATGTATAACGTAGCCAAAAAAGGAATCGCCTATTTTAAAGGCATGCAGGATGCCGGTTTGCTAACCACTGCCAAGCATTTCCCCGGTCATGGGGATACCAATGTTGATTCGCATTTTGATCTGCCGCTGTTGCCCTATAGCCGGGGTCGGTTAGATTCGCTCGAAGAATATCCTTTCCGCGAGGCGATCAATGCAGGTATCAGCGGGGTAATGATAGCACACATGAGCATCCCGGCGCTGGATAGCACTACACATTTACCATCTACCTTATCCCGCCCAATTATTACCGGTGTTTTAAAAGATTCATTGAGATTTAAAGGGCTGGTAGTATCCGATGCAATGGAGATGAAGGGCGTAGTAAAGTACTTTCCCAACGGCGAAGCTGATGTAAGGGCTTTTATTGCAGGTAACGACATCATTGAATTATCAGAAGATTCTAAACGGGCCATTAAGCTGATCAGGAAAGCAGTTAGGCAGGGTAAAGTAAGCAAAGACGAATTTAAAGCCAGGGTGAAAAAGGTATTAGCCGCTAAATATTGGGTTGGGCTAAATAATTACCAGGAAGTGCCGCCGGCAAATTTAAGTGAGGATATTAACGGTGTGGCCGCCAAAGCGCTGGTGCAGCAATTGAGCGATGCCGCGGTAACGGTATTGAAAGGCGATGCATCAACGCTAAAGCTTAATCCATTTTTAAAAACAGCTATTTTAAGTATTGGTGTTTCGTCGCCCACCGTTTTTCAGCAGGAAGTAGCTAAAAGCTTTCCGAACAGTAAATTGTTTATGGTTGATAAAAATACGCAGGCAGTTGAATTAAAGAATATACTGGGTTTATTAAGCCAATACCAGCAAGTAGTAGTCGGCATACATGATACCCGCCTGCGCCCCCAAAGCAAGCTGGATTATACCAGCGATGTAAAACTGATGATAGCCGACCTTGCCGCACGCAAAAATACCGTAATGAGTGTATTTGCCAATGCATACACTATAGCCGGCCTGCCCGGTATTGAAAACTGCAACGCATTGATGGTATGTTACCAGATGAGTCCCGAGCTGCAAAAATCAGCAGCAAAGGTGTTAACGGGTAATCTAAAACCAACGGGTAAATTGCCGGTAAGCGTTAATGTGTTTTTCCCTACGGGAACGGGGATTGGGTTGCAGTAGTTGGCAACATAGCGGTGAAGACTCACCCGGTCTACGCTACGCTGGACCACCCTCTCTTCACCTGTGGTGTAAAGAGGGGTTGAATATTTGTTAATGTTTTTGGTTTATAAATTAGCCAATTCCCTCTTTTCAGCGAAGCTGAAGAGAGGGTGAACGAGCGCAGCGATGTTCAGGTGAGTCGTAGCCTGCGTTCAAAGCTGATGCCCGGCTTAAAGCAAACATATCATGGCGAGGCATGACGCAATAATGGATGATAAGTTGTTTCATCACAAAAACATTACCTGAGCCCAAGTTGCCATCCCGCCCATCGTTTTCTATCTTTACTAAACAATTATGCAATCTAACTTTAATAAGTACAACGATAAATTTCAGGCGGCTTTAGCGGGTTTAAACCCCGAGCAGCTGGCTGCAGTAAATAAAATGGATGGGCCAGTACTGGTAGTTGCCGGGCCGGGTACCGGTAAAACACAGATCCTGGCGGCGCGGATAGGGAAAATCCTAACCGATACAGATGCCCTGCCCAATGAAATACTGTGCTTAACCTATACCGATGCCGGCGCGGTAGCCATGCGCAAGCGCTTGTTCGAGTTTATTGGTCCGGATGCTTACCGCATCAACATCTATACTTTTCATGCTTTTTGTAACGAGATCATCCAGGAGAACCTGGAGTATTTTGGCAAACTGAACCTGGAATCATTGTCTGATCTGGAATCGGCTATGCTGTTTCGTGAACTGGTGGATGAGTTTGATAACGACCACCTGCTAAAGCGCTTTACCGGTGATGTATATTACGATACCAAGCGCCTTAAAGACCTCTTCAGCACCATGAAACGCGAGAACTGGGACGCTGCAATGATTGAAACAGCCGTGCAGGAATACCTGGATGATATCCCCAACCGCGAGGAATTTGTTTACAAGCGAGCCAACTCCAAAACCGGTATAAAAGTAGGCGATCCAAAGCAAAAGGATATTGATGCCGCGCATGACCTCATGAACAAGCTGGTAGCTGCCGTGCGCGAGTACCAGAACTACGATACCAAAATGAAGGCCCGTGGCCGGTATGATTATGACGACATGATCATTTGGGTATTGAGGGCTTTCCGCGATAATGAAGAGATTTTGCGTAAATACCAGGAACGTTACCAATATATTTTGGTTGATGAGTTTCAGGATACTAGTGGATCGCAAAACGAGCTGCTGCGTTTTTTGCTCAATTACTGGGATGTGCCCAACGTATTTGTGGTGGGCGACGATGATCAGTCGATCTTCAAATTTCAGGGGGCCAATATGAAAAACATCCTTGATTTTGCTACCGACTATGTGAGCACGTTACAGACGGTGGTGCTCAAGCACAATTATCGGTCGAACCAGCATATTCTCGATATTTCAAAGGCCCTCATCAATAATAACTTTGAGCGTTTAACCACCCAGCTTCAGCTGGATAAAGATCTGCGTGCATCGCATCCACGCTTTGCGGAAATGACGGTGGAGCCGGTGATCCGTGAATACGAAAATGCCAACCAGGAGTTGGTAGATGTATCGGCACAAATAAAACACCTGATTGATAAGGGAACCGAACCGGGCGAAATAGCGGTAATTTACCGCAACCACAGCCAGGTGGAGGAAATGATCCAATACCTGGAGGTAAAAAAGATAGCGGTAAATACCAAACGCAAAATAGACATCTTAACCCAGCCCTTTGGCGAAAAGATCATCAACATTATGAGCTATCTCATGATGGAGCTGGATTCACCTTACAGCGGCGATGAGTTACTGTTTGAGATATTACACTATGATTTCTTTAATATTGAGCCCATTGAAATAGCTAAAGCAAGCATCGCGGTATCGCAGGAAAACTTTTCGGCCAATAACCGGGATAAGCAAAGAACATCCATCCGTCGTTTCATCAGCGAGCTGCGGCCGCCCGCCCAGCCGGATCTGTTTGCCCCGGATAAATATATGGAGATGAGGTACCTCATGAACAATATTGATGAGTTACTAAAATCGGCGGTAAATGTAACCCTGCAACAGTTTTTTCAGGATGTGATAGCCAAAATGGGTATCCTCCGTTACATCATGCAGCAAACCGATAAAGGAGGCTACATGCAAATGCTCACCAGTTTTTTTGATTTTTTGAAGGACGAAAGTCGTAAGAACCCCGATATTAAACTGGCCGACCTGATGGCCACCATCGAGCTGATGAAAAAGAACAGTATCAGGCTTGATCTGAACAAGGTGATCTTTAGCGACAACGGCGTTAATTTTTTAACCGCCCACGGCTCCAAGGGATTGGAATTTGAACATGTGTTTTTTATCGGCTGCGATAAGCGCACCTGGGATAGCAAGGGCCGCAATAATGGCTTTAGCTTGCCAGATACACTTACCAGTACCTCATCTGATGATATTGCACAGATAGAAGAAGCGCGCCGCTTATTTTATGTGGCCGTTACCCGTGCCAAACAATGCCTCATGATCTCTTACGCTGGTCAGGATAAAAAGGGGAAGGCTCAGGAAGCCAGCAGATTTGTAGGCGAGATATTGGCCAGTACACACCTGGAAGTACAATTCCCTAAAGTTACCCCCGACGTAATGATCGATTTTGTTGCCACCCAGTTTAGTGAGGTGGAAAAGCCTAAGGTTGAGTTGCTGGATACGAATTATATTAACCAGTTACTGCAAAGCTATACCCTATCGGTAACGCATTTAAATAACTACCTGGATTGTCCGCTGCGTTTTTATTTTCAATGTTTGATCCGGGTGCCTTCGGGAAAAAGTCCGTCGGCCACGTTTGGGCAGGCGGTGCATTGGGCGCTCAATAAAACTTACAGATTACTGAAGGAAAACGATAATGAGTTTCTGTCTACCGAGCAATTCATGAAGGAGTTTGAATGGTATATGGTGCGTAACAGGGATTCATTTACAAAAAAAGAATATACAACCCGGTTAGCCTATGGCTGGAAGATATTACCGCCATACTATGAGCAAAATTTGGATACCTGGAACAAAATAGCCGTAACCGAAAAATCCATCAAAAACATTGAGATACAAGGCGTGCCCATAAAAGGTAACCTGGACAAAATGGAGTTTGACGGCAAAAACGTAACGGTTGTGGATTATAAAACCGGTAAAGTTAAAAATGCCAAAGATAAACTGTTGCCGCCAACCCCGGAGGCCCCTATGGGTGGCGACTACTGGCGCCAGGGCGTGTTTTACAAAATATTGGTAGACCATGACCGCACCAACGATTGGGAAGTAATTGACACCATTTTTGATTTTGTAGAACCCGAAAGTGAAGGCGAATACTTTAAGAAGAAATATGTGATAAGTCCGCAGGATATAGAATTGGTGACCAGTCAGATTACCGAAACTTATCAAAAGATAATGGCCCATGATTTTAATACCGGTTGTGGCAAAAAAGAGTGCCAGTGGTGCCATTTTGTAAAAAGTAATTTTAAACAGGCAGATGAGCTTTTAACCGCGGCGAGCGAGGAAGAAGAGGAAGTGTAAAGGGGGTGAAAAAATGAGGGGCATGTGCGATTCCCCTCTTGAGAGGGGCGGAGGGGTGTGTTTTGTCAGGCGCAGAAACACACCCCTGCCATTTCACCTTCCCAAGCGCCCCTCTCAAGAGGGGATTTTAAAAATGACAAAGAGAATCATATCAATCTAATAATGCTATAAATTAAGGTTCCTACAGAAAATCCAATACCACCCAATGAAATACATCACCCTAATCCTCCTTTTAATCACAGCATCAGCCTCAGCCCAAACCATCATCAAACAGGATGAAAAAATTAAACAAATGGTTGATGAGGTGTCCTCCAAAAACATCGAGACTACCATCCGCAAATTGGTAACCTTTAAAAGTAGACATACGCTGAGCGATACCAGCAGCAAAACCGCCGGCAGCGGTGCGGCGCGTAACTGGATCAAGGCAGAAATGGAAAAATATGCCAGTGAATCGGGCGGACGAATGACCGTTCAATTTGATACGTTCACGCAGCCTAAGGGCACACGCATTGATAAACCGGTAAAACTTAAAAACGTACTGGCCATATTAAAGGGTACCAACCCGGCCGATACACGTGTATACCTGGTATCGGGACATTATGATTCAAGGATTAACGATGTAATGGACGCCAATGGGGTGGAGCCTGGGGCAAATGATGATGCATCGGGTACCGCACTTTCTATGGAACTGGCAAGGGTGATGGCTAAACGGTCGTTCCCGGCAACTATAATTTTTATGACAGTAGTAGGCGAGGAACAGGGGTTATATGGATCTACAAACGTAGCCAAACGCGCCAAAGCCGAAAACTGGAACGTAGATGCCATGCTGAACAATGATATTGTAGGCAATACCCACGGTATGGAAACAGATTTGAAAGATAACCGCAGCGTTCGTGTTTTTAGCGATGGGATACCAACCAATGCTACGGACAAACAAGTGGCTGCATTAAAATCATTAGGTGGCGAAAATGATAGCCCCTCGCGCGAGCTGGCCCGTTACGCCAAGGAAACCGGCGAACGGTATGTTGACCAGCTTGATGTGAAACTCATTTACCGCCGCGACCGCTACCTGCGTGGTGGCGATCACCTGCCGTTTTTGGAACAGGGCTTTACGGCCGTACGGTTCACCGAAATGAATGAGGACTTTAACCGACAGCACCAGAACATCCGTACAGAAAATGGAGTAGAATACGGAGATCTGCCCGATTTTGTGGATTTTAATTATGTGCAAAAAGTAGCCCGCATGAATCTGTCGGTATTAGCCAACCTTGCCTCAGCACCCGGTCGACCGCAAAACGTGGGCATCATAACCAGCGATCTTACTAATAAAACCAAACTCACCTGGGAAGCGCCGGCTACCGGCAAAAAGCCAGCCGGTTATTACGTATTGATGCGCGAAACTACGAGCGCTTTTTGGGAAAGGAAATTTTACGTAGCCGATACGACCGCTACGCTGGCTTACTCAAAAGATAATTACTTTTTTGCGGTACAGGCCGTAGATGCCGATGGACATGAGAGCTTGCCGGTGTTTCCTAAACCGGTGAGGTAGAGGATAAAAGTGTCGTGTCATTTTGAGTGTTAAATTTTCGAGAAACGCTGAAGGAGAGATGACGATTTAAAAGGTTTGTCATCCTGAGGGACGAAGGATCTATTTGCAAACTATGCAGAGCAAAGAAGCATAGTGGAGAGTAGATCCTTCACTATCGTTCAGGATGACAAAAAGGAAAAATATTGTAAGTTTGTATTATGTATTTCTTTAGAAAAAAAGATCCCAACAGGCCAACAAACATTAATCTGCGCATTATGCATATTATAAATGCTATTGCCATAACTATGTTTTTAGCTGGCATCATCTATAAGCTGATACAAGTGTTCATACTCAAAAAATGATGGAAATAATAAACACCAATAACGCGCCTGCACCTATCGGGCCATACAGCCAGGCAACTGTTGCCGGTAATTTTGTATTTGTTTCGGGCCAGATCCCGCTTAATCCTGCTACCGGCGAATTGGTAACCAGCGGCATTAAAGATGAAGCTGTGTTGGTAATGGAAAACATTAAAGCCATTTTAACTGAGGCCGGCATCGGTTTCGGAAACATTGTTAAAACCAGTATATTCTTAACTGATCTGGGTAATTTTGGCCAGGTAAATGAAGTGTACGGCACTTATTTTACCGCTAACTTCCCGGCCCGCGAAACGGTACAGGTATCTGCATTGCCAAAGGGGGTAAATGTGGAGATCTCGGTTATTGCAGTAAAATAGAAATTCAGCCTCAATCTATAAAAAACACACATCAATGCGATGAGTGAAACCCGGAGGCTCTGAAAGACGAAATGACAAATCGGCGAAAGACTTACGAAGTTTTTAAAACTTCGTAAGTCTGAATTCCACAACGCGTCATTGCTGGGCACGAAGCAATCCCAAACTATACAGGGCGAACCAGCAAATCGGAGATTGCTTTGTTCCCCGCAATGACGATTTTATAATATATGGTTCTCAAATAAACCTATGGATCCTTTTCAAACACCCATCGTATACCTAAAAGGTGTTGGCCAAGCGCGGGCCGAAGTTTTGAAAAAGGAATTAGGTTTAGCTAATTTCGAGGATTTGCTGCGGCATTTTCCTTTCCGGTATATCGATCGTACCAAGTTTTATAAAGTAAAAGATATTCAGTCCGATCTGCCTTATGTACAGGTGCTGGCCCGCGTTATTAGCAAACAGGTAGTGGGCGAAAAGCAAACCAAGCGCCTGGTGGTACAAACCCGCGATGATACCGGTACGCTGGAACTGGTTTGGTTTAAAGGCATTAACTGGATAGAGAAAACCATTGTTCCCGGTACTGTATATATTGTATTTGGCAAACCCGGTTTTTTTAACGGGCAGGCGCAAATGGCGCATCCCGAAATGGAGATATACTCACCTGCCACCATGCAACGGCAGGGGAACGCTACGTTGCAGCCGGTATATAATTCTACCGAAAAGCTAAAGCAGTTTCAGCTGGATAGTAAGGGAATCCAAAAACTTACCTCCGTTTTATTAGGTTTGCATGCTAAGGATATCAATGAGAATTTACCGCTGTATATCCTCCAGCACTTTAAACTAATTGGCCGTGCAGAGGCCTACCGGAATATTCATTTCCCCGCGGATGCCAACCTGCTGAATGAGGCGCTGCATCGCTTAAAATTCGAAGAATTATTCCTTTTGCAATTGAAGCTATTGCGCAATAAGCTGCTGCATACTCAAAAATTTAAGGGGAATGTTTTTAATACTGTTGGTCATTATTTTAATGATTTTTATCACCATAAGTTACCCTTTCAATTAACTACGCCTCAAAAACGGGTGCTGAAAGAGATAAGGCAGGACACCCAGCGAGGTGTGCAGATGAATCGCCTTTTGCAGGGTGATGTGGGTAGCGGTAAAACTGTTGTTGCATTGATGGCCATGCTGATTGCTGTTGATAATGGCTTTCAAACCTGTATCATGGCACCTACCGAGATATTGGCTAGTCAGCATTTTCAAACCATCAGCAGTTTGGTAGGCGAGGGCTTTATAGAGGTGGCACTCCTAACTGGCTCTACCAAACAAAAAGACCGTAAAGTATTGCATCAGAAACTGGAAAGTGGCGAATTGAAAATACTCATAGGTACTCATGCTTTGATAGAAGATAAAGTGCAATTCAAAAATCTGGGCTTTGTGGTGATTGATGAGCAGCACCGCTTTGGCGTGGAGCAAAGGGCGAAGCTATGGCGAAAAAATATTATACCACCCCACATCCTGGTGATGACGGCCACGCCCATACCCCGCACGCTGGCCATGACCTTGTATGGCGACCTGGATGTGTCTGTAATAGATGAATTACCTGCCGGACGAAAACCTATCCAAACGCTTCATTTCTTCGAGAATCAGCGCCTGCGGGTTTTCGGCTTCATGAAAAAAGAAATTGCGCTGGGCCGGCAGATTTACATTGTATATCCCCTCATCCAAGAAAGCGAAAAACTCGATCTGAAAAACCTGGAGGATGGTATCGCGGTTATGTCGCGCGAGTTTCCTCTGCCCGATTATCGCATTAGCATAGTTCATGGCAAACTAAAACCTGCCGATAAGGAATTTGAAATGCAGCGCTTCATCAAAGGCGAAACACAGATCATGGTAGCAACCACGGTTATTGAGGTAGGGGTGAATGTACCCAACGCATCGGTAATGATCATTGAAAATGCCGAGCGGTTCGGCCTGTCGCAACTGCACCAGCTGCGTGGCAGGGTAGGGCGCGGTGCCGAGCAATCTTATTGTATTTTAATGAGCAGTCATAAACTGAGTCAGGATGGTAAGATCCGCCTGGATACCATGGTGAAAACCAATAACGGCTTCGAGATTTCTGAAATTGACCTGCAGCTGCGTGGTCCCGGTAATTTGGATGGTACCCAGCAAAGTGGCGTGCTCGACCTGAAGGTGGCCAACCTGGCAACAGACCAGGAGTTGTTATTTAAAGCCCGCAAAACTGTTGAACAGATATTGGCGAAAGATCCTCAACTGGCCCTGCCCGAAAACCAGGTGCTGCACCATTCCTTCCAAACAAAAAATGCGGGTTTAAGCTGGGATAAAATTTCCTGAGTCTTTCATTATTGCCGCAAAATATTACATTTGTTTCCGACTGACTTTTGTTGATCATTTCATCAATAATTATCGTGCATAAACGTACATTATTGATGATTTATCGCCGTTTATTGACTAATTAATTTCGATGAAAAAAAGATTTACTCTACTATTTTCTGTGCTGTTATCAGCAAACCTGCTCCACGCGCAGGACTCATTAACCATCCGTAAAATTTACGATGAAGCCCTTGTAAACGGCAAAAGCTATGAAAGCCTGCGCTACCTGTGTAAAGGTATCGGTCAGCGTTTAAGCGGTTCGGCCAACGCCCAAAAAGCGGTGGACTGGAGTAAGAAATTGATGGAAAGCTATGGCTTTGATAAGGTTTATTTACAGGAAGTTATGGTGCCGCATTGGGTTCGAGGGGCAAAAGAAACCGCCTTTATCATTGATGGTAAAACCCGCATCCCGGTACCGATAGCTGCTTTGGGCATGACGGTAGCGACACCAAAAGAAGGAATAACCGCAAATGTTATTGAAGTACAAAGCCTGAAAGAGGTAGAAACTCTTGGAGAAAGCGTTATAAAAGGTAAAATAGTTTTCTTTAACAGGCCCTTCGATCCAAGGTTTATTGAAACCGGTCGTGCTTACGGAACTGCTGGTGATCAGCGTTTTATGGGGCCGGCTGTTGCGGCCAAATATGGCGCTGTTGGTGTTATAGTTCGCTCACTTACAGAATCACTGGATGATTATCCGCATACCGGTGCAACTTTGGTTGATAAGGATGGAAAGAATATCCCTGCGGCAGCGATATCAACAAAGGCGGCTAACAGGTTAAGCACCATGCTTAAATTGCGTAAGCTGCCATTGGTTAAATTTTACTTTAAGCAAAGCTGCCAAACACTGCCCGATGTGTTATCATACAACGTAGTGGGCGAATTAACCGGTACCGAGCACCCCAATAAGTTCATCACAGTAGGTGGTCACCTTGATTCATGGGATCTGGCGGAAGGTGCTCACGATGATGGTACCGGAGTAATGCAGTCTGTTGAGGTTTTAAGGGTATTTAAAGCGATAGGTTATCGTCCTAAAAACTCTGTACGTGCTGTATTTTTCATGAACGAGGAAAATGGCGACAAAGGCGGCGCCAAATACGCCGAGCTTGCTGCACAAAATAAAGAAGAACATATTGCGGCTATTGAAACAGACGAAGGCGGCTTTACGCCACGTGGCTTTAGTTTCGCGGATGTATCAAATGATTTTATCAAGAAAATAAACAATAACTGGAAAGCACTATTTGAGCCGTATGAAATTGACCAGCTAACCATTGGCGGATCTGGTACAGATATTGAGCCCATGAAAGAGAAACTGCCAGGTGTGGTTTTGATAGGATTCAGGCCTGATTCTCAACGCTATTTTGATATTCACCACACACCAAACGATGTTTTCGAGAACGTGAACAAACGTGAGCTTGAACTGGGTGCTGCCGGCATTGCAGCTTTAATCTATTTGATAGATCAGCACGGGTTATGATTTCAGATGTGCAGATTATAGATGTGCAGATGTGCAAATTTCAAATGTGCAGATTAAGTATATAAATTAATAACTCCATTTCCCGCCGCCTGTGTCCTCACAGGCGGCTTTTTTATGTAGTTAAAATCTGCACAGCTGTTATCTTACATTAAAAAAATCCTGTTAATCCTGCAAAATCTTGTTAATCGTGTCGTAAATTTGCGGCACATCTAAAACAACACTGTGGCCGAAGAAGGAGATAGTAAACCCAAAATTGATTCCTTTGCAGCATTGCGATATAAAGATTTCAGGTCTTACATCGGGATGCGCTTTTGTTTCACCTTTGCATATTCAATGCAGGCCGTTGTAATCGGCTTTTATATTTACCAGTTAACAAAAAGTGCGTTTGCGTTGGGGCTTGTAGGTTTGTGCGAGGCCATACCGGCAGTGTGTATCGCCTTATATGGAGGTTATATTGCTGATAAGTCCGAAAAGCGCAAAATGCTGTTATTCATATTTAGCGGGGTAATCCTTACCTCACTTGTAATGTTTACGGTTACCCTCAAAAGCATGAGCGGAGTTATCCATACCGGTTGGATAGTACCTGTCATTTATATCATGATCTTTTGCAATGGTATTGCCAGGGCCTTTTACGGACCTGCAACTTTCACCATTTACGCGCATAGTATACCCAAAGAATTATATCCTAACGGAAGCACCTGGAGCAGTTCGAGCTGGCAGGTTGCGTCTATTATAGGTCCGGCGGCCGGTGGCTTAATCTATGGCTATTCTGATAAGCTGATCCCTGGCTTAAGCGGTATTACAGCAACATTTGTTGTAATTATCTTTTTCTTGCTGGTATCGCTAATGCTTGTAGCATTATTACGTAAATATCCGCCGGTATTTGTACCTAAGGAAAGTATCTGGAAAAGCCTTTCTGAAGGCATTCACTTTGTGTTTAGTAATAAAATGATGATTGGCGCCATGAGCCTTGACCTGTTCTCGGTATTTTTTGGCGGAGCTGTGGCACTGTTACCCATATTTGCCAACGAGATATTAAAAGTAGGAGCCGAAGGGCTGGGCATTATGCGGGCAACCTCGTCATTAGGTGCAGTATTAACTATGCTGGTTATGACCAGGTTTTCGCCTATGGGTAAGCCCTGGCGTAATTTGCTTATCGCGGTAACGGGTTTTGGCGTTTCTATTATCTGTTTTGGTTTATCGCGTAGCTTTTACCTGTCGCTATTGTTTTTATTTACCGAAGGTGCATTTGATAGCGTTAGCGTAATTATTCGCGGTACCATTATGCAACTGTTAACTCCAGACCACATGCGTGGCCGTGTATCCGCAGTAAACCAGATGTTTATAGGATCATCAAATGAGATAGGCGCTTTTGAATCAGGAACGGCTGCCCGCCTGTTGGGTACTGTGCCGTCGGTAATATTTGGTGGCAGCATGACTATGATCATCGTGGGCATTACCTACCTTAAAACTAAAAAGCTGATCCCATTATCGCTACAACAGATACAACCACCCAAGGTGGAAGCTGAAACATCTGTTTAGCCGCGTGGGTATTTATATCTTTTATTACCTAATAATAATGGTGAAATGATTCCAAGGGGGATATTAGATATAACTTATACAGATGTGTTCAGGGGGCTGTATTATTGTTTCCTGGATTTTATTAAAATTAAAGAAGCATATAATCATCCTAGAAATGAAGATGAGGTGATCTGCCTTTCTGTACGTTCTGGCTTTGATGTTTTATTGAGCGCGCTTGATTTGCCCATAGGGAGCGAAATAATAGTTACCGATATCAATATCCCCGATATGTTTGCTATTATAACGGCCCATCAATTGGTTGCTGTGCCGTTGCCTGTTAATAAAAACACGTTGAGCATTTCGCCACAGCATTTAAAAGAGGCTGTTACGCCCAATACAAAGGCCATATTAATTACCCATCTTTTCGGCGTTATCACAGATCTGGATGAAATTGCTGCTGTAGCTAAGGAATATAACCTGGTGATGATCGAAGATAGGGCACAAGCCTTTGCCGGGCCTGTTCTTAGCAGGGATATACTATCGGATGTAGTCATGTTTAGTTTTGGGCTTATCAAAACTAACACAACGGTAAGTGGTGCTTTGCTTCAAATAAAGTCTCCTTCCATTTGCAGTAAAGTAATTGCGATTAACAGGCAACTACCCAAACAGTGCAGTTCTGTTTTCTTCAAAAAACTTTTTAAGGTTTTAGTGATGAAGATACTTACCGCTAAAGTTATTTATACTTTGTTCTATAAAATGTGCATAGCCAAAGGGAAAGATTTTGATACAGTGCTATCCGGATTTACAAAGGGTTTTCCCGGCGAAAGTATGCTGGTAAAAATAAGATTTCAGCCTTGTGTGCCAAACGTCAGCTTGATTAACTACAGACTGAAAAATTTTAAAGCGGATGTTATTGATCAAAGAAAAAAGCTGGCATCGGATATTTTAAAAGATGTTTCGGCAACAATGTTAATTGGCGCAGACGCTGAACAGCATAACCATTGGGTTTTACCTGTAAAAACAGAAAAAGCCGCTATGTTTATTGATTATTTACGGTCAAACGGATTTGATGCAACCCAAAAGGCATCAAGCCTGGTAAAGCTTTCATCACCGGTAACTGTAGTTAACGATGATGAGCTTAATCTTGAAAATTTGGTTTACTTACCCATGTTCCCCGGTATGAATACCCTTGAAAGGAACAGGCTGGCAGCTTTGTTAAAAAGGTTTGCCAGCGCATAAGTTATCATCTACGCCAACACGCTATCTACCCAGGCCTTACCCCAGTTTTCAATTTCGTCGGCGGTCCAGAGTGATGGATAAAATATACGTTTCTGGAAACGCGGAGGCAGGTATTTTTGCCAGTTGGTGCCACCGGTAGCTTTAATTTCTTCGGGCTCGCGGTTAAGGTAACGAACGGCAGATTTATAATGCGATAGCGGCCAGTTCACATTTACATTGATATCAAGCTGACGCAACTCATTTTTTAATTCGGGGGTAAATTGCCCTGCCGCTTCAAATTTGAGGGCCAGGGTATTAAAATTATAATTTGCCGCTGCTTTTCCAAGTTCAATGAAAGTTTTGGAATACTTTTTTTCGAACTGTTTAAGTGTTAAGGTTTTTTTTCCGGTTGATAGCTCGGTTGCTCCAAATTTCCAGTAAAGGTATTCAAACTGCTCTTCGATGGGGGCATCACGCAATTCTTCCCGTTTATCCTTAGCAACCAGGTTAATAAAATCGGTAGCATAAATTTCAATCATACGGTATTGTCCTGATTGAAATCCACTGGCGGGCAATAATGACATTCTGAATTTGAGGAACTGCTCTTTTTCCATCCCATCGACCATGATCTCGAATGATTGGGTTAAAGCGCCAAAATAACGGTTAATGCGTTTTAACCGCGCTATTAAAAATTCTGCGGTTAGTGGTTGGGCTTCTGCAATCTGGTGGCACTCGTGCAGGGCCAGCTTAAAGTAAAGTTCGGTTATCTGGTGATAGATGATGAATATTTCTTCGTCGGGGAAAGGTGTTTTAGGGCTTTGCAGACTCAGTAAAGTATCCAGGTGGATATAATCCCAGTACGTTAGAAAATCGGCATAAAGTAAGCCGTCTAAGTATGAGTTCATATCCTGGCCCATGGCCTCATATTTTTCTTGTAGTTGCGACAGGCGCTCCTCAATTTCGGGATGGAATTGCATGGCCAAAGTTAATAAAAATGAAATGAGCTTAAATAGGGGTATTGATCTGCAAAAGATAAAACATTTTTGAGATGAGAGCGTATTATGTCTGAATCTGAGTTTATTGGATTAACGAATTGCTAAAATTTTATGTTCTTGTTTGATGTATAGGTAATTCTGTTAATTTTATAGAACCAGAAAAATCCGGTTTATGCAAATCCTTAACCCTTAAATATCATGAAAATCAATAATGTACTCATAGGCGTTGACGAGAGTACCTACGCCCACAATGCAGTTGCTTATGGCTTTGATATTGCCCGCAAGTATAACGCGGCAGTTGGTTTAGTACATATTATTGAACCCGTTATATATCCGCCCGATACTAACGATGGCTTAGTCGGTATGTCCATGGATCCAGCTATGGGCCAGATGCAGGTTGAGCTTGTAAACCTACAAAGTGAACACTCATCAACCGTTATAGAGGGTTTGATAAAAGAATTTGGAACCGGGCTGGTTGTAACTAAGTTTATTGAATTTGACGATGCTGGTAATGGGATAATAAATTGTGCAAAACAATTTAATGCAGATTTGATAGTAGTAGGCACCCACAAACGTTCGGGTCTTGATCGTTTGCTGTCTGGAAGTATAGCGGAGAGCGTCATCCGCCACTCAGATATACCTGTGATGGTAGTACCTTTTGCAGAATAGGTCCGGTTCGGGGTTCGTGTTGCGTGGTTCGGGTGGCATAAGTTTAAAAGCTTTCGCTATCAACCCATGCAACCCGAATCCTGAAACCTTAATAAAGTAATCTGAATTTTATGGTATGCTCAATGGCCTTTAGCTGATTGAGTACTTCGGTATCATAACCAGTGTTCACGTCAGTAATTACGTACCCTATTTGGGGGTTGGTAACCAAAAACTCGCCTACTATATTGATGTTATGGCGCGCAAATACATCATTTATTTTGGCCAGTATGCCCGGTACGTTTTTGTGGATGTGAATTAGTCGGTGAGCGTTGTTAACCCTCGGTGGTTGCAGATCAGGGAAGTTACAGCTTGTATGCGTTTTTCCCTCGTTCATGAAAGCCATAACTCTTTTGGGGATAAAATCGTTGTTATGGGGATTATGCTTAGGGTCGTCAAATATGATAATGCCGCAATCAGTAGCTGCATCGGAAAGTTTGCGGTTGCATTTACCAAAAATACCTATCACTTTTAACCTGCCAGCATTCTGGATCTGCTCTGGATTAGGCTGATGCCCTTCATCACAGAATAAAACTCCCGCTTCTTCTAAATATTTTTCTTCAATATCTTCCCTGTTGCGGATGTTGTAACCTTCCTTTTTCATTTGCGCCTGGGCATCCTCATCAATATTGCCTACTATCAGGCATTTAATGCGGTTTTTAGGATATGATATAGCCCTTGGCAGTTTATTAATATACAGGAACTCATCAAAGCTGGGCGTAATATGGTCGGCTTTTTCGGCTACGGATTTGCGTTCAATATTCTCGGTAAAGGCAAAGAATTTTTTGATCATGCCCGATTCCTTTAGCTGGAAATCAGAATAACCATCGCCAATGCCATAAATATCACCTGGCAACTGTAATTCTTTCAGCAATTTAACCTTACCACCCTCTTGCGAAAGGGGATTGGTGCGGTCGTAACCTACAATATTACCTTCTTCATCAAACTCGAAGGTATTGGCGTAAATGTTTTCTTTTTTGATGTGATACTCGGTAACCACTGGCGTAATAAACTCTTTAAAACCACCCGATACGATCAAAACCTCGTCCTGGTGATTTTTAAAGAAAATGGTATTACGGGAAAATGACGTGGATACTTTTTTCTTAAGATGGCTTATCAGCTGCTTTAAATGATCGCGGTTGGCCTGCAATAATTTAACCCTTGCTTCTAAACTTTGAGTAAAGGATAACTTGCCTTCCATAGAGGCATTGGTTAAATCTTCAATCTGTTTGTAAATGCCCTCCCGGTCGGGGTGATTTTTGAGAGATATACGGGCCAGTTCGTCAAGGGCCTCAACCTGTGTAAACGTGCTGTCGAAATCAATAATAAAGTACTGCTCCATCTTGGGTGCAAAGGTGCGAAAAATTTTGTAGATAGAATAAGTAGAGTTTTATTAGTTGATTGGCTGAGCTGTTATTTTACTTTATTATAGAAAACACCGTTGCCCTGAGGGGGCCGTATTTAGATCACAAATTACCATGATCTGCTAATTATTTCAACGCCTCACAAATCTCCTTAACCGTTTTACTTATCGGCTTAAACTCAATCCCAATAGCCTTTTTAATTTTTGAGTTATCAAACTCGCGTGTAACAGAGGCTGCCTGGGCAGATGTTTTATCGATAGCCGGATCGCCGCCTGTAAGTGCAGCCCAAACAGCAGCTCCGCGCCAGCCAATTTCCATCAGCCAGGGTTTGGCTAAAATGGCGGGCGGCTTTATACCGAATCCCTGTGCGGCGGCTGTAGTTATAGCTTCATAGGTATGGTTTTCGGCGGTAATGATATAGCGCTCGGCTGTAATATTGCTGTTCATGAGGCCCGTCATACATTTAGCCACGTCTTCCACATCAACAAAACCGATACTGCCGCTGGTGTAAAATTTAAGCCCTTTACGTATAGTCTCGAACAAAGCGCCACTACCTTCTTTACCAGCACTCACGCCTATAATAAGCGACGGATTTACAATTACAGCATCCAACCCTTCGGCAATTCCCCGCCATACTTCCATCTCGCTTTCCAGCTTGGATATGGCATAACCATCATTTTCTGTTGATTGTTCCAGGTGATGATTCTCGGTAGTCAATTCGCCGGGTTTGGCAAGGCCTATGGCAGCTATAGAGCTTACATGAACCATCCTGATGCCCTTTTCTGTACATAAATTAACCAGGTTGGCTGTGCCGGTTACGTTTGTGTTGATCATCGGCTCTTTATCAGCAGCTTTGAGTGATACCCATGCCGCGCAATGGTAAACCTGTATTACACCTTCCAGCGCGTTTTCCAATGCAAAAATATCCAACAGATCGGCGTTAACCCATTCAATTTGCGCTTGAAAAGGAGCCAATAAATTGGGTATGGTTGAGGTAGTCCGTTTGGTACAGCGAATACGCGCACCGGATTTAGCCAGTAACTTTGCCAGTTCGGCCCCGAGAAAACCTGTTGCGCCAGTAATAAGAATCATATGTGCAGATTTCAGATGTGCAAATATGCAGATATTAGTTAGATGTGCATACGTGCAAATTAAGTTCGTTGACGTCGCCGTTCAGATGTGCAGATGATCTCAATCGGACAAAAAAGATATGCATATCTACATTTTCATATTAAATTTCACATCTGCATATCAACCCTTATATCTACACATTTCAAATTTGCACATCTGCACATCAATCTGCACATTTGCACATCTGCATATTTGCACATCAAACATTATGTCCTTAGCTGATTTTTTTACACCCATTGATCTTAAAAAGATCGCTCCTAAAAAGGGGTATTATACCAGCCAGCTTGGCGATAAAATTGTGCATTATTCCGTCGATTTCCCCGATCTGGAGGAAAAAACAGACCTCGCCATTATTGGTGTTATGGACGATAGAAACGCAACCGATAACCAGGGCTGTGCTCTTGGTCCGGATTATATTCGCGAAAAATTATACCAGCTTAATGAGGGCGGCTATAATTTAAAAATTGCCGATCTGGGCAATATTGTTGCCGGGGCTACAGTTACCGATACCTATTTCGCCCTTAAAACTGTAGTGTCAGAATTGGTTAAAAAGGATATTATCCCCATTATTATAGGTGGCGGGCAGGACCTCACCTACGCCCAATATATGGGATATGAAGACCTGGAGCAAAAGGTAGACCTAGTGGTGATTGATTCAAAGTTCGATTTGGATGAAGACGAAACATCCGGAAGTTTGGAAACCACCTCGCAATCTTATCTCAATAAAATATTTTTACATGAACCCAACTACCTGTTCAATTTCAGTAACCTGGGTTATCAAACTTATTTTGCCAGCCAGGAAAGCCTTCGGGTTATGGATAAGCTATACTTTGATGTACACCGCCTTGGCGAGCTAAGCGGCAATATAGCCATAACAGAGCCCGCCATCCGCAACGCTAGTATGATCAGTTTTGATGTGGGGGCTATCCGGTCGTCAGATGCAATGGGTAATGCCAATGCATCTCCCAACGGCTTTAACGGGCAGGAAGCCTGCCAGCTATGCCGGTATGCCGGTTTTAATGATAAACTGAGCTCTATAGGCTTTTATGAATTTAACCCCGCTTATGATAATAATGGCCAAACAGCTATGTTACTGGCGCAAATGATATGGTACTTTGTTGATGGTTTTTATGGCAGGAAAAGTGATTTTCCGCTCAACCCCAAATCACAATACCTTATTTACAAAACCAGTCTTAGACATGAAGATCAGGAGGTTGTATTTGTAAAAAGTAAAAAATCAGATCGTTGGTGGATGCAGGTACCTTATCCAAGCGGCGGATCGCGTAATGAGCGTTTTCACCTGGTGCCCTGCAGCTATGCCGACTATAAAACAGCCACATCCGGCGAGCTGCCCGACCTTTGGTGGCGTACGTATCAAAAATTAAACTGATAATTACAATTAGAACAGCATTTTAACGTTATCAAAACTTACAGTTTTTATATTCTGATGAAGAAAATATTTTTTTTAGTAACTGCATTGCTGCCGGTTATGGCATTTGCTCAAACTCCTGAAACCTTTACCATTAACGGCAAAATAGGAAGCACCAGCGCTCCGGCTAAAGTTTATCTATCATACCAGTTAGGCGCCAATAGCGTTATCGACTCTGCAAATGTGGAGAATGGTGCATTTAGTTTCACCGGCAAAATGCTAAATCCCGTTAATGCAACATTAGTGGTTGACTATAAAGGGTTGGGTATTGAAAAATTTACACAGCAATACTCTGATGGCAGAACACTTTCAAATAATGCTGATAACCTGAGTTTCTTTATTGATAAGGGTACAGTAACTATTACCAGCAAAGATTCTATAAAAAAAGCACAGATTACAGGTTCGCAACTTAATATTGACAATGTAAAACTGCAGGAGCAACTGAAAGGGATCAATATAAAGGCCGAAAGATTAATGGCCGAGGTTAAGGCTGCAACACCAGAACAGCAAAAATCGCCTGCGTTTCAAAGCAGTATGCAGGCCAAGTACAAAGCGCTGCAAACCCTGCAAAGTTTTACTTTAAAAAGCTTTATAACCGATAACCCTAATAGTTATCTTAGTTTACTTGCCTTAAGTTCGGTAGGTGGGCCATCGCCTGATCCCAGCGAAATTCAGCCATTGTACAATTCGTTATCGCAAAGTGTAAGGGAAACCGAGGCGGGCCGGGTTTTAAAAAGTCAGCTTGATATGTTAAAAGCGACTGCTGTTGGTTCAGTAGCGCCGGATTTTACACAGAATGATGTGAACGGAACGCCTGTTAAACTATCATCATTCAGAGGTAAATATGTATTGCTTGATTTTTGGGCCTCATGGTGTGGTCCATGTCGCCAGGAAAACCCTAACGTGGTACGCAACTATAACAAATACAAAACAAAAAACTTCACAGTATTAGGAGTATCATTGGATAAGGCCGAAAGCAAATCGGCCTGGCTTGCCGCCATTAAAAACGACGGACTTGACTGGACCCAGGTATCTGATCTTAAATACTGGAACAACGCGGTAGCAGCACTTTACTCCGTAACCTCTATCCCTCAAAATTACCTGATTGGCCCTGATGGAAAGATCGTTGCCAAAAACCTTCGTGGCGAAGACCTTGATGCCAAGCTGCAGGAATTGTTTGGAAAGATATAATTTGGTGAGTGGTGATTGAGTAATACCTGTCAGTTAAACTTAATTCAGGTGCTCAGCAATGTAACTTTTTTATTGACTATGACTAATATGTAGTTAATACATATTATATTGCGATATAAACTTTATCATTCATGAAAAGAATAATATTATTGGCATTAGCTGTAATACCCGCTGTTGCTTTTGCACAGGATACTAAATATAGCATACAAGGAAAGATAGGCGAATTTAACGCGCCTGCCAAGGTTTACCTCGAATACAGGTTCCCTAAAGGCAAACCTATTTATGATTCCTGTATGGTTGTTAACGGTAAATTTCATTTTACTGGTTCAGTTGGCGCTGCGCCACTTAATGCTTACCTGTTATTTAATCGTAAAGGTACCGGCACAGGTAATGCTGATGGTTACCGCGTAATTTATCTGGAACCGGGTGTTATCAACCTAACGGCTACTGACAAGATTGAAAACGCAACAGTTGAAGGCCCAAAAACAAACCAGGAGAACGAAAAATACCAGCTTGGACAAAGGCCAATAAGTGATGCCTATGCTGCGCTTGAGGAAAGGCAAAAAGCAGCTACAGAAGAGCAAAAAGCTTCGCCTGAGTATGCCAAAAAAGCAAAGGCCGATGAAAAGGCCATCGACGATATGAGCGCGGCTATAGATAAAAAGTTTATCCAGGAAAATCCCGGCTCCATTATCAGCCTCAATGCTCTTGAATCCTTAGCCTACAGTGCCGATTATGTAGATATTAAACCGTTATATGATGCTTTAACACCTGCTGTAAAGAGCACTGAAGCAGGCAAAGCCCTGGGCGAAAGGATGCCTAAATTAAAGGCTGTGGCATTGGGTGCAACTGCACCTGAATTTGCCGAAGCCGATACCAGCGGAAAGATCGTCAACCTGTCATCATTTCGCGGGCAATATGTTTTGATTGATTTTTGGGCATCATGGTGCGGCCCATGCCGAAGGGAAAATCCTAATGTAGTAAAAGCTTATAACCACTATAAAGGTCAAAAATTTACTATTTTGGGTGTATCGCTTGATAAGCCAAACGCAAAAGAAAAATGGTTAGCCGCCATTCACAAAGATGGCCTTACCTGGAATCATGTTTCTGATTTAAAATTCTGGGATAGTAAAGCGGCTGGTTTATACGCCGTTCGCGGTATTCCGCAAAACTTTTTGATTGATCCCAATGGAAAAATCATTGCCAAAAATCTGCGTGGCGATGATCTGGAAGATAAGCTTGCTGAGATCTTCGGGAAAATATAATTTAGAGAATGGTTGATTGGGTTAGATTAGGTTGATTAAGTTTGGCTGGTAAAACTCAATCAACCATTCACTTAATCAACCAATCAACTTCTTGTTAAAGAAGATCGAACCCAATATCTTTCCTGAAGTACATACCATCGTAATAAATACGGCTGGCATCGGCTGTGGCTTGTTGCAGGGCGTTAAACATATTGTCTTGCAATGTAGTGATAGCTAAAACTCTGCCTCCGGTAGTTATTACGTTTTCACCGTCGTTACCGGTGCCTGCATGAAACACTATGGAGTCGCGCACGTTTTCGGTACCGGTTATTACTTTGTTTTTGAGGTATTCGCCGGGATAGCCGCCTGCAACCATTACTATGGTGGCAGCTGTTTTTGGAGATATGATGAGTTCCTTTTCATCCAGGTTACCTTCGGCAACACCCTGAAGCAGGTCTACAAAGTCGCTTTCAATACGGCGTATAACGCTTTCTGTTTCCGGATCGCCCATGCGGCAGTTGTACTCAATAACCCATGGCTCACCATCCTTGTTCATCAGGCCAATAAATATAAAGCCTTTGTATGGGATATTATCTTTTTTCAGCCCCTCAACAGTAGGGATAATTACCAGTTCTTCTACCTTTTTCATGTAGGCAGCATCAGCAAATGGAACGGGCGAAATAGAACCCATACCGCCTGTGTTTAAACCAGTATCACCTTCGCCAATGCGTTTGTAATCTTTTGCTTCGGGGAGTATTTTGTAGTTGGTGCCATCGGTCATTACAAAAACAGATAGCTCAATACCCTGTAAAAACTGCTCAACCACCACGCTCGAACTTGCTTCGCCAAACTTGGCTTCGGCAAGCATTTGCGTGAGTTCCAATTGAGCTTCTTCAAGGCTAAGGCATATTAATACACCTTTACCGGCTGCAAGTCCATCTGCCTTTAATACTACGGGCAAACCCGCAGTAACCAGGTAGGTAAGGCCTTCCTGAAGGGTATCTTTGGTAAACGTTTTGTAGGCGGCTGTAGGGATGTTATGCTTTTGCATAAACTGCTTGCTAAAATCCTTGCTGCCTTCTAACTGGGCGGCATGCTGCTGCGGGCCAACTACCGGTACATTTTTCAACTGCTCATCGGCCAAAAAGAAATCATGAATTCCCTTAACCAGCGGCTCCTCGGGACCAACCAGCACCAGGTTGATAGCGTTTGCAATAACAAAAGTTTTAATGCCCTCAAAATCGGTAACCTTTAGGTTAACGTTGGTGCCGTACTGGTGGGTACCGGCATTGCCGGGGGCAATAAAAAGCTTTTGGCATTTAGGACTCTGTGCAATTTTCCAGGCGAAGGCACTTTCCCTTCCGCCCGAACCGAGGATCAGGATATTCATGTGGGCAAAGATAGGTTTTTGGACGAAAGATTTTAAGATGAAGGTTAAAAGACGAAGGATGAAGGATTTTGACCTTCGTTTTTCAGTTCAGTTGCGCTTGTTTGTAAGTTAAACGAGCGCAACTAAACTATATTAATATCAATACCTGATTGCCCGCGAAGCCCATTCCGCAATACAGTAGCCAAAATAAGTTGATGGGTTGGTTTTATTTTCCAACTTCAATTATATGAAACGTGCCGGGTACTTGTTTGGGCCGTGGATTTGGGTTTTCTGTTGTTGCGGCTACAGGGGTGGTTTTAGCTGCCGGTAAATAAAGCCTGTGTGTTAACAGATCAATACCGATTGTACGTGCGCTGGGCTCAGATGGAATATTCTCCACAAATTCAAATTTATTAGCATTGATTTCTCTTACCACGCTTATTGTTCCTTCGCCGTTTGAAGCGTAGGCTGTTTTTAATTCAGGATCAAATACCAAGCCGTCGCAGCCGCCAATAGGGAATTTAGCCAGGTTTTTACCGTTAGTGGCATCCATGATCACCATGGTTTTATTACCGCCGCAACCAATAAATAAACGGTTGGTTTTACGATCGATATCCAGGCCTGATGGCTCATCGCCGCCGTTAATTTTATACCTGTCCTGTACTTTTAAGGTGGTGGCGTTTATCACCACTATTTCGTTTGTGGTTTCTGCATTTACAAATACCTTTCCTTTTCCATCAGATACACCGGTTTCGGGCTTTGCTCCTAAGGGAATGGTGGCTACAACTTTATCTGTAGCCACATCAATAACAGTGGCATCCATGCTTCGGCCATTAAATGCGTATACCTTTTTTGCAAAGGGCTCATAAAATATAGCATCTGGATTTGTACCTACAGGAATCTCGCCCAAAACCTTGAAACTTGTAAGATCAAACACAATTACCTTATTAGCACGCCCGGCGCTGATATAGCCCTTATTTAATGCATTAACCAGTGCAATACCATGTACACCAGGAGTGTTGGGGATATAGCTTATAGAATCGCCAGCGGTTGATAAAATATTAACCTGGTTGCCATGTGATGTGTAAATGCGTTTATGAGCCCCATCAACAGTTATATAATCCCAACCGCCATTACTGTTAACAGAAATATTCTTCAATATATGAAACCCGGTTTTTTGCTGAGCCCTGGAGTAAATGGGATTGGTTACTATAAAAAGGGCCACCGAGAAGGTTGCCAGTAACAGGTTTAAGTTTTTCATAAGTAATTGGTTTTTATGCAATTTACCTAATTAATTCTGTAGAAATTTTGGATGGATTGTATGTAGTATAAAATGGGGGAGTTTGCTACCAAAGGGATGGGATTATGCTATCGCCAGTTCAAACTTCCCGTAACAAAAAAAGCGACTGATTTTTACCAGTCGCTTTTTGCGATAATATATATTGGATAGCTTACAACCCGAAAGCTGCTTTTACTTTATCAACATAATCTAATTTTTCCCAGGTGAAAAGTTCCACTTCGCGTTTTAGTTCGCTGCCGTCATGGGCAATAAAAGTTTTAGTTACGGTTTCGCTTGGTTTACCAAAGTGACCATAAGCAGCGGTTTCGCTGTAAATAGGGTTACGCAGTTTAAAGCGGGTTTCAATAGCGTATGGAGTCATATTGAAAACAGCCTCTACTATTTTGGCTATTTCTCCATCATGTAATTGAACTTTGGCAGTGCCGTAGGTGTTTACGTAAATACCCATTGGCTGGGCCACGCCTATAGCATATGATACCTGTACCAAAACTTCGTCGCAAACACCGGCGGCAACCAGATTTTTGGCAATATGGCGTGTTGCATAAGCAGCAGAACGATCAACCTTTGAAGGATCTTTACCTGAAAATGCGCCACCACCGTGTGCACCTTTACCGCCATAAGTATCCACAATAATTTTACGACCGGTTAACCCAGTATCGCCATGCGGCCCGCCAATAACAAATTTGCCGGTTGGGTTAATATGGTATTTGATCTGATCGTTAAAAAAGTGGGCGTATTTTGGATATTTTGCTTTAACACGAGGAATCAGGATACTGATGATATCTGCACTGATTTTGGCAAGCATTGCTTTCTCTTCGTCAAAATCGTCGTGTTGTGTGGAGATAACAATAGCATCAATGCGCTGTGGTTTGTTGTCATCGCTATATTCTAACGTAACTTGCGATTTTGCATCCGGGCGAAGGTAGTTGATCTCGCTGTTTTCGCGACGGATAGCAGCAAGCTCAATTAGTAAAGCGTGAGCTATATCCAAAGCCAAAGGCATATAGTTATCAGTTTCTACAGTAGCATAACCAAACATCATACCCTGGTCGCCTGCACCCTGCTCTTCTTTAGCCTGGCGGTCAACACCCTGGTTAATGTCCGGCGATTGTTCATGAATAGCTGATAGCACACCGCATGAGCTGCCGTCAAACATATATTCACCTTTGGTGTAACCAATTTTGTTGATTACTTCGCGGGCTATTTTTTGTACATCTAAATAAGCTTTTGATTTTACTTCGCCGGCCAAAAATACCTGCCCGGTGGTTACCAGCGTTTCGCAGGCAACTTTTGAATTGGGGTCGAAAGCTAAAAAATGATCTATCAGCGCGTCTGAGATCTGGTCTGCAACTTTATCGGGGTGTCCTTCTGATACGGATTCAGAAGTAAATAAATATGGCATATAAAATTTTTATACAATTAATTTAAAACAGCAAAAGAGGAGATTTAAAGGCATCGTAGTAAAAAGAAGCATTGGTTTTAGCACTTTTTTACGTGGTTGCAATCCAGTTACCTGTCGGTAATCAATTAAATCATTCCACTTTCGGGTAGCAAAAATAAAACAAATTTTACAAAGCCGAAAATACATTTACTTTTGATACTTTATTTAATATTAATACAGATAGTTGAAACGTAAAGCGTTATTTATAATAAATCCGATATCGGGGGGGAAGAAGAAGGATGGTGTGCCAGAGTTGATAGACCAGAACCTTGATAAGAATGTGTTTAATGCCGACATTGTTTATAGTGATGGTGTATCACATGCCCGAATAATAGCCGGCGAAGCGGCAAATAAGTTTGATGTGGTGGTTGCTGTTGGTGGTGATGGTACTGTAAATGAGATATCTTCGGCCATTGTGGGTAGCAGCACCGCTTTAGGTGTGGTTCCCTTTGGCTCAGGAAACGGATTGGCCCGGTTTTTAGGAATTCCGATGAATACTGCCGAATCAATAAAAGCGTTAAGTGCCTATAAAATAGAAACCATTGATTCGGGACAGATGAACGGTTTGCCATTTTTTAATATGGCAGGTATGGGTTTTGATGCTCACATTGCCGAAGTATTTTCGCATGGTAAAAAGAGGGGTTTTTTAACCTACATCAAATCAACCATGCAGGAGATTATGAACTATAAATCTCAGGAGTACCGGATTGAAATTGATGGAAATATATATGAGCGCGAAGCTTTTATTATAAGTATTGCCAATTCATCACAATGGGGTAATGATGTGCACATTTCACCAAAGGCATCGGTGCAGGATGGTTTATTGGATGTGTGTGTGATTCAAAAATTCCCCATATGGCGCCTGCCCGAGATTGGCGCACGCCTGATGCTTAAAACAATTGAATCCTCTAAGTATATTGAAATTATAAGAGGAAAGAATATAAAAATTACCCGGCAAAAGGCGGGGCCTATCCATCTTGACGGCGAGCCACATGTAATGGATACCGATATACATATTAATATAATACCCGGCTCATTAAAAGTAATTGTAGGCCCCGGCTATTAAAAAAATAGATTATTATGGCTAAGAAGAATTTTACAGGTGTAGTTTATTCAACCGATCCCGGCTTTGAATACCAGGAAAATGGGAGTAATGCTGCTCAAACGCTGCCACCACAACAGCAAAACTTTAAAATATATCTTGATAGGAAGGGTGGAAGTAAATTGGTTACCCGGATAACCGGTTTTGTAGGCACTGATGCCGATCTGGAATCGATTGGAAAAAAGCTAAAAACAAAATGCGGGGTGGGCGGTTCGGTAAAAGAGGGCGAAATATTGATCCAGGGTGATTTCAGGGATAAAATATTAATCCTGCTGCAAACCGATGGCTATAAAGCAAAAAAGGCCGGCGGATAACTGCTGGATAAGTGCCTCATTAACCAAATATTAAACCAATTAATAGCGTATTTTGTACACTGGAAAATTTAAACCTTGCTATAAGAGTTTCGCATTACGGGCATAATAAATGCCGGGTCAATTTGAAGTGTAACGAAATAGTAGCATAAATTTTATCAGGATTGCTTGATAATATTAAAAAAAATGGTTTTCATTGCAAATAATTGTAGTGGCAACACACAATAATCAGACATTATTACGTTATTTATATCCAATTGCACACAAAATGTAATTTGGTATTAAAAAATTGTAAAGAATAATATAAATGATT
The DNA here is from genome assembly GCF_056406855.1 of Mucilaginibacter sp. P1_A3. Lineage (NCBI taxonomy): Bacteria > Pseudomonadati > Bacteroidota > Sphingobacteriia > Sphingobacteriales > Sphingobacteriaceae > Mucilaginibacter > Mucilaginibacter sp. P1_A3. Next base: position 162,154 of record NZ_JBFTZJ010000014.1, on the reverse strand, counting down.
TTTTTATTTCAATAAAATTCTATTTTTGTTATTCGCATTTTAGAGCACATTTTAACTAACTTATAATATAAACAAAAACTAAAAACTAAAAATTAAAAGTAATGGCAAACGCACCAACAAAACCAACTACTCCTGTTAAGAAAGAAAGCTCAAGTGCATCGGGCATGTTTGCTTCTTTAACTATTCCTATTTGCTTAATAGTGTCAACTTGTATTTTCATATTCATATTAGGTGATGCAAGTCACTTCAAAGGCGGAGATGTTGAACACGGCAACCCGGCAGATATCTTCGGTACTGTACACAAAGGCGGTGTTATCGTACCAATGATCATGGGTTTCCTTTTAATGGTTATCGTTTTCTCTATCGAGCGTTTCGTAGTTATCGGTAAAGCATCAGGTACAGGCAGTGTTGATTCTTTTGTTAGAAAAATCCAGTCCTCTCTTAACGCAGGTAACATTGCAGCAGCAGCAGCTGAGTGCGACAAACAAAAAGGTTCTGTAGCTAACGTTATCAAATCAGCCTTGAAAAAATATGGCGAAATGGAAGCTGAACCTAATTTAGATGTTGACCAAAAAACTTTGGCAATCCAAAAAGACATTGAAGAAGCTACAGCTTTAGAAATGCCAATGTTAGAGCAAAACTTAACCATCATCGCTACATTAGTATCTATCGGTACATTAACCGGTTTATTAGGTACAGTAATCGGTATGATTGGTGCGTTCTCTACATTAGCCGCCGCTGGTGCTCCAAACCCTTCTGAACTTTCAGCACACATTTCTGAAGCTTTGATTAATACAGCTTTAGGTATCAGTACTTCAGCTATATCAATTATCATGTACAACGTATTTACATCAAAAATTGATAAACTGACTTACGCTATTGACGAAACAGGATTTAGCATTGTACAAACATTTGCTTCATCTCACAAAAACGCCAACAGAGCATAAAAATATAGTAGTGCTTAGTTTTTCCCGCATAAAATAAAAGCGGGGGATTTTAATACTTAACAATACTATATATTTTAAAAAAATTAAAACATGGCAAGGATAAAAGTTCCAAGAAAGAGTACAGCAATTGACATGACCGCCATGTGCGATGTGGCATTCTTGTTGTTAACTTTCTTTATATTAACTGCAAAACCAAGAACCGATGATCCGGTTCCAATCGATGTGCCAAGGTCTTCTATTCAGCAGCCGGTTCCTGATGAGAATTTTGCTACAGTAACTGTAGGTAGTAACAAGGCTTTTTTCGGTATTGAGGGAACAGATCTTCGTAAAGCAACTTTAGAGCAAATGGGCTCGATTTATAAAATCGGGTTTACACCAGAAGAAATGAAAAAGTTTTCAGGTGTAGAGTCATTCGGTGTGCCAATTCAGCAGATGAAGCAATTCCTTGCTCTGTCGTCAGAGCAGCAGAGAAAGTTCGCACAACCAGGCATCCCGAGAGATTCGGTAAGCAATGAGTTGTTTAACTGGATCCGCGAAGCCCGTAAGGCTACCGTAGCACTGCATAACGTACAAATGCGTATCGCTATAAAAGGTGATAGCAAGGAAGAGTACCCTGTTATAAAGGATGTTGTTGGGATTTTGCAAAAGCAAAAAGTTAATAAGTTTAGTTTAATAACTTCAGTTAGTGGCGGTGCACCTGCCCCTAAATCAAAATAAGGAATCATGGCAGAATTAGACACCTCCGGGGGAGGGAAACATAAAGGTGGGAAGGTACGCAGTAAAAAGCAATCAACCCGTATAGATTTAACCGCGATGGTGGATCTGGCTTTCTTATTGATCACATTCTTTATCATGACAACCACATTGGCCAAGCCTAAAGCGTTGGACCTTGCAATGCCGGATAAGGATGAGAAAACCAAAGATCAGTTGCCTATTGCTGCTTCGCGTTCATTAACCCTTTTATTGGGTAGCGATGATAAACTAGAGTGGTACCTTGGCGAGCCGGGCAAATCGGCACCTGAAGTTATCAGCTACGGTAAGGATGGCTTACGCAAATTACTCGTTGAAAAAAGTAAAGAAGTACAGGAAAAAACCGGTAAAACTATTTTTGTTGTAATAAAACCAAGTGACAAGTCAAAATACAAAAACATGGTTAGCGTATTGGATGAAATGAACATCACCAATATACTAATGTATGGTATTGTTGATATCACCGCACCAGAAATTGAGTTGTTGAAGAGGGAAAACCTATACAACGATACCAAATAATAATAAATAACGTTAACTAACATTAAAGCCTGACAAAAAATGTTTGGATCAAAATTAGACATATTAGATCAGAAATGGATCGACGTTGTTTTTAGTAGCAGGAATAAAGCATATGGTGCTTATGAACTAAGAAAGGATAATGCAAAAAATACTAACAGGGCGCTTGTAATAGCCATTATATTATTTGTATTTATAATTTCTTTGCCTACTATAATCAACAAGCTGAAAGGCTTGATCCCTAAAGCTGATGAAAAAGTGAAGATAACAGACGTAGTGCTGTTACCTCCGCCACCGGTGGATCAAACCAAAAAACCACCTCCACCGCCACCAGAACCACCAAAACCAAAGGTTGACCAGGTTCGTTTCCCACCTCCGGTTGTAAAACCAGATAATGAGGTTAAGGAAAAAGATCCACCAACGGTTAAGGAACTCGCTGTAGCGGATCCAGGTCAAAAAGATCAAAAAGGTGATCCGAATGCTGATATCAGGATTGATGAGCCAGTAGGTAACTCAGATATTAAGCAGGTTGTTGAAGAAGATCCTAATAAGATCTTTGCATCTGTTGAAAACTTACCCGAGTTTCCGGGTGGTGTTGAAAAATTTGGTGCTTATTTGAGCAAGACCATCAGGTACCCTGCAGTTGACCGTGAAAACGGTACTCAAGGACGTGTAATCCTTACTTTCGTTGTGGAACGTGACGGATCATTAACTGATATTAAGGTTTCAAGAAGCCTTAGCGCAGGTACCGATGCAGAAGCAATACGTGCACTAAAAGGTTCACCAAGATGGAAACCAGGTATTCAAAACGGAAGGCCGGTTCGTGTACAGTATAGCGTACCCGTAAGCTTTACATTAGCCAGCGATAACTAGAATAATGCCATTTAATTTCAATAAAGAGCAAAAATCGCCCAAAAGGCGGTTTTTGCTTATTTTAGGAACTGCCGCATTTATTTGCTTTGTAATTTTGGGCCTGATGATCATGTTTTGGGATAAACTTCCATTACAGTTACAGCCATATCAGCGGATACTTTTCGGAGCTTTTATTATTGGATACGCGATTTTGCGTTTCTCAAGGTTGTTCAAAAAAGATCAGGATGAAGATTAGGTTTGATTTTAAATACTTTTTTTTTGCGCTGATTGTATCAATTGGTTTACAGGCCTGTAAACAAAAAGCTGCAAAACCGATTGCCGACGATACATTCAACTCGGGTAAAAGTACCTTTGTTGCCGACGAATCTTTTGCACCAATAGTAGGGCAGGAGGAATATGTTTACAAAAGCAGAAATCCGGAGGCACAGCCCACTTTTTTGTACAAAACAGAAAATCAGGCGGTGAATATGCTATTAAATGATAGTGTCAGGATGGCAGTGCTTTCAAGGGATTTGGATACTGCTGAACGTAATATTATCATTAAACGCTCTTTAAACGTTGCAGTACTGCGTTTTGCAACTGATGCCATTACATTGATAGTAAATCAGGCATCAAACGATACTACTATTACTGTTGCTGCATTAAAAAATATGCTCCGTGGAAAAGGCGATGCAAACAAAACAATTGTTTTTGATAACCCTAACTCAAGTTTGGTAAGGTATTTGAAGTACTTTTCTGGTACTAAAGAATTCAATCAGAAAAATATTTATGCCTTAAAATCAAATAAAGAGGTTATTAAATACGTTAGTGAACACCCGGACGCACTTGGTGTCACAGGTTTTAGTTGGCTTAATGATCCGGATGAGGATATGATACCTTATGTGGCTAAAGTTAAAATTGTAGGGGTTAAGGATGAGGCTAATAAGCAGTACGGAGAGTACTACTTTAAACCTTCTCAAGAATCACTCGTCTTAAAACAGTATCCTTTAAGCAGGGGGTTATACCTGGTTAATACGTCGAGCAAAGATGGTTTAGCTACCGGGTTTGCAACATTTTTAGCCAGTGATGTGGGGCAGCGGATTATATTAAAATCGGGTTTATTGCCTGATGTTATGCCGCCAAGAGAGATAAATTTAAAAAGTAAATTATAACTAAATAAGATGAAAATGATCAGTAAAATAGCTAAGGCAACATTAGGACTGGTATTTATAGGTTCATCATCAGTTTTTGCGCAAAGTCTAGCCGACGCCAAAAAAGCTATTGACGCCGAACAATATCAAAAAGCCAAATCAATGCTTAAAAACCTTACGGTTACACAGGCCGATAAGGACGAAAACTTCTTTTACCTGGGTTGGGTATACCTTAAACAGGATTATACCGACTCTGCAAAAACGGCATTCAATAAAGGTATTGCTGTAAACCCTAAATCAGGTTTAAATTACGCTGGTTTAGGTGCTGTTGCCCGTTTGGATAAAGACAAAGCAGGTGCAACTACCAATTTTAACCAGGCTGTAAGTCTTGCCGGTAAAAATAGCAAGCCATTTGTTTATGTGGGTAAAGCTTATTTGTTACCTACAACCGCAGACGGTAAAATATCTGTTGATGATGCAAGTGCAGCTATCGCTGTTTTGCAAAAAGGTAAAGCCGCTAATCCAAAAGACGTTGAGTTATTGATTACTTTAGGTGATGCATATGCGTCACAGGTAAAAAGTAATGAAGCTTACCAGGCTTATTCAGATGCAACTACAATTGATCCCAAAAATCCAGCTGCTAAAGTAGCAACCGGTGTTTTGTGGAGATATGCAAATAACTTTGAAGATTCAGAAAAACAATTCCAGGATGCATTAGCCATTGACCCTAATTTTGGGCCGGCTTACCGCGAATGGGCTGAAACTGATAACCGTTGGGCTAATGCCGATCCTAAAATGGCATCTGTTAAAATTAAACAAGCAGTTGAGGAATACAAAAAATACCTGAGCTTAACAGATCTTTCTGTTGAATCCCAAATGCGTTATGCCGACTTTTTGATCAGCGCCGGTCAATTTCAGGAGCTTCAAACAGTTGCTGCTGATTTGTCAAAATCTGCAAAATCAAACTTAAGAGCGTACCGTTACTTAGCTTATGCAGCGTTAGAAAATAAAGATTACCCTGCCGGCTTAACAGCTATGAACACCTGGTTAGCCAAAGCAGATCCAAAAAGGATTGTGCCACGTGATTATTTGTACCTTGGCAGATTACAAATTGCATCTGGACAGGATTCAACAGGTATTAACACTTTAAGGAAAGCAATTTCTTTGGATACTACCCAGGTTGATGTTTATGGTGAAATTGCTAAATCACTATATGGTAAAAAGAAATATGGCGAAGCTGCTGCAACTTATGCCAACTATATTGCAAAATCGCGCAAGGTTCAACTTAATGATTACTTATCAATGGGTATGAGCTATTACAAAGCATATAATGATCAATATTTTAGCACTGCCAAACCAAAGCCGGTTGCTGATACCACTTTATTGACCAAAGCAGACTCAGCTTTTAGTTATATTCAGCACAAAGCAAAAGCACCATCAGGTATTGTAGCCTTATTCCAGGCGCGTGCTAATGATCAGAAAGAGCCAGCAGACAGAACTGCGTTTAAGGGCTATGCTAAGCCATACTATGAGCAATACATTGCTTTAACAACTGCAAAGGGAGTAACTGATGCTGATAAATCATTCATGGGCGAAGCTTATGCTTACCTTGGAGGTTATTATGAGTTTAAGGAAAAAGACGAAGCCAAAGCTGTAGAAAACTACACCAAGGCTAAAGAATTGGATCCTACAAATAAACAGGCAGTAAATTACTTTGCACGTAAAGCCGCAGGCGGTAAAAGCAAATAATTGAGAAAAACAGGAATTTAGAATTCATATTTTAATAATAAAAGAAGGTCTCTTGAAAAAGAGGCCTTTTTTATTATTGTTCCATTAGTATATTTGCAGCATGGAAGTACAAAGTTTACCGGTTAATTATTTGCCCATCATATTTCAAATGCTTGTGGCTTTAGGGTTTGTGGTAACCACCATGTTTGTTACGCATAAAATTGGCCCCAAACGTGCTACAAAGGATAAACTTACGCCTTTTGAATCAGGTATTGAGGTTGTGGGTAATGCCCGTTCTCCTATGTCTATCAAATATTTCCTGGTCGCAATACTATTTGTATTGTTTGATGTGGAAGTAATTTTTATGTATCCCTGGGCAGTAAACTTCAAGGCGATGGGTAAAGATGGTATGATAGAAATGTTCATTTTTATGGGCACTCTTTTATTAGGTTTTATCTACGTTGTTAAAAAAGGCGCGTTAGACTGGGATTAAGTTTAGAACGATTCTAAATATAGCCCTTGTAAACGCATAGTGTATCTTTTACATCGTTATTATTGTAAATTTGCCGTCATTATCCTTGCTTGTATAGGGTAATAATTTTCTATTAAAATTGTTCAATGAGTGATATTCAAATAGTTGATGCCCCTGCAGGTGTAGAAGGCGCCGGTTTTTTTGCTACCTCGCTTGATAAAGTAATAGGTATAGCCCGCTCAAATTCATTATGGCCCCTGCCATTTGCTACCTCATGTTGCGGTATTGAGTTTATGGCAACTATGGCTTCTCATTATGATCTTTCGCGTTTTGGTGCCGAGCGGTTAAGCTTTTCACCACGCCAGGCTGATCTTTTGATGGTTATGGGTACCATCGCAAAAAAAATGGCTCCTGTATTGCGCCAGGTTTATTTGCAAATGGCCGAGCCACGCTGGGTTATGGCTGTAGGTGCTTGTGCTTCAAGTGGTGGTATATTTGATACTTATTCTGTTTTGCAGGGTATAGATGAAGTTATCCCGGTTGATGTTTATGTGCCTGGTTGCCCTCCTCGTCCGGAAGCTATTATCGATGGCTTTATCAACATTCAAAAGCTGGTACAGACAGAATCGCTTCGCAGAAGAAATGAGCCTAAATACCAGGAATTATTAGCTAAATACGGAATCCAATAATGGCTACTATACCCAACGAAGAGCTTTTAAAAAGAATTGGTGAGAAATTTGGCGAGCAGGTAACTTTAGTTGGCGAGCCTTATGGTTTACTTACTGTAGAGACCGGCCGCGAGCAGATCATTGATCTGTTGACTTTTTTAAAGACAGATGCCGCACTTCGATTTATATTTTTAACAGATATCACAGCAATACATTATCCTGAGCAGGAAAAGCAAATTGGTATCATTTACCACTTGCATAGCCTTACCACAAACACCCGTATCCGGATAAAAGTATTTTTGGTTGATGGCGACGTGCATATCCCAACTGCTACCGTGCTATGGGAAGGCGCCAACTGGATGGAACGCGAAACGTATGATTTCTTCGGAGTTATATTTGATGGCCACCCGGATCTGCGTCGTATTTTAAATGTTGACGACATGACGGCTTTCCCGATGCGTAAGGAATTTCCGTTGGAAGACCCGAATCGTGTTGACAAAAAGGATTACTTTTTCGGAAGATAATATTATGCCGTATGGGAAACCTCAACGGCATCACCATAAAGAAAATAATTTATACTGATGCAAAATCATCCTGTATATACAGATAACGATCCTCAAAACGAGCTTTCAACCTTAAACTTAGGGCCAACCCACCCTGCAACACACGGTGTGTTTCAAAACGTGTTGCAGTTGGATGGCGAGAGGATTGTAAGCGGCGTATCAACCATTGGTTACATACACCGGGCATTTGAAAAAATTGCCGAACACCGCCCATTTTACCAGATCACCCCACTTACAGATCGTTTAAACTATTGTTCATCGCCAATCAATAATATGGGTTGGCACATGACCGTAGAAAAACTTTTAGGTATCACCACCCCTAAGAGGGTTGATTACCTGCGTGTAATTGTGATGGAGCTGGCCCGTATATCAGACCATATTGTATGTAATGGTGTATTGGGTGTTGATACAGGCGCTTTTACCGGTTTCCTGTACATGATGGAATACCGCGAAGCCATTTATGAAATTTACGAAGAGGTTTGCGGAAGCCGCCTTACTACAAATATTGGCCGTATAGGTGGTTTTGAACGTAATTTCAATAGCATTGCCTTTGCAAAACTGCGTAAGTTTTTAGTTGATTTTCCTAAAACGCTTAAAGAATTTGAATCGCTGTTTAACCGTAACCGTATTTTTGTTGACAGAACAAAAGACGTTGCCGCGGTTACAGCCGAAGATGCATTAAGCTATAGCTGGACAGGCCCGATACTACGCGCCACCGGTGTTGATTATGATGTAAGGGCCATGAACCCATATTCATCATACGAAGATTTTGATTTTGAAGTACCCGTTGGTACCAATGGTGATGTTTACAGCCGCTTTTTGGTACGTAACGAAGAAATGTGGCAGAGTATGCGCATTATTGAGCAGGCCCTTGTAAAGCTGGAAAAAGAACCATCGGATATATTTCATGCTGATGTGCCTGAGTTTTACCTGCCGCCGAAAGAAGAAGTTTATAATAACATGGAAGCCCTTATTTATCACTTTAAAATTGTGATGGGCGAAATACCTACCCCTAATACCGAAGTTTATCACTCGGTAGAAGGAGCTAATGGCGAATTAGGTTTTTATTTGGTTAATGATGGCGGGCGTAGCCCATACCGTTTGCATTTCCGCAGGCCAAGTTTTATCAATTACCAGATGTATGCGCCAATGAGCCGTGGTATGTTATTATCAGATGCGATTATTAATATGAGTAGTTTAAACGTTATAGCCGGAGAATTAGATGCTTAGAGTTGAAGATGCTCAGGTTTCGGTTGAGTTTAGCCCGGAACTGCTGAATAAATTTGCTGATGTGGTTTCCCGCTATCCCGCAGGAAAACAAAAATCAGGGCTGTTGCCGATCCTGCATTACGTACAGGCCGAGTTTGGCTGGGTTAGTCCGCAGGCGATGGATAAAGTAGCGGCATATTTAGATATTTTACCTATTGAGGTGTATGAGGTTGCTACGTTTTATACCATGTACCTTTTGCGCCCGAGTGGTAAATATGTACTGGAAGTGTGCCGTACAGGCCCTTGCGGTGTAGTTGGCGCCGATAAGATAATGGATCATATTGGAAAAACCTTAGGCGTTAAAGAAGGTGAAGTTACTGCCGACGGCTTATTTAGCTGGAGAGGTGTTGAGTGCCTTGCTGCCTGTGGTTACGGTCCGGTTTTACAAATAGGCCCTGAATATACTTTTTACGAAAATTTAACTGAAGCGTCTGTTGATAAATTGATCGGCGACTTAAGAGTTAAGGCAAAAAATTAACAGTTAATATGGGACGCAAATTACTTTTAGAACATATAAACGTACCAGGCATCAATACATTTGATGTTTACCGCTCAAAAGGGGGCTACGCGGCTGTTGAAAAGGCTATAAAAACCATGTCGCCAGAAACGATTGTGGAAGAGGTAAAGAAATCTGGCTTGCGCGGTCGTGGCGGTGCGGGTTTCCCTACCGGTATGAAGTGGAGCTTTTTGGCTAAACCCGAGGGCGTAGAGCGATACCTGGTTTGTAATGCCGATGAATCTGAACCCGGTACTTTTAAAGATCGTTATTTGATGACTTATATTCCCCATTTATTAATTGAGGGAATGATCGTATCCAGCTTTGCGTTGGGTGCTAAAACATCATACATATATGTTCGCGGCGAAATGATGCCGCAGATCCGTATACTGGAAAGAGCCATTGCCGAAGCAAAAGCAAAAGGCTTTTTAGGTAAAAATATATTAGGATCGGGTTACGATCTTGAATTATATGTTCAACCTGGTGGCGGTGCTTACATCTGCGGTGAGGAAACTGCTTTATTAGAATCATTGGAAGGCAAACGTGGTAATCCGCGTATAAAACCACCATTTCCTGCTATCGCGGGTTTGTATGGTTGCCCTACCGTGGTAAACAATGTGGAATCAATAGCGGCAGTGGTGCCTATCGTTAACGAAGGTGGCGACGAATATGCTAAATTAGGTATTGGCCGTAGTACAGGTACCAAGCTGATCTCGGCTGGTGGTAATGTTAAAAACCCTGGAGTTTATGAAATTGACCTGGGTTTACCGGTAGAGGAATTTTTATACTCTGACGAATACTGTGGTGGTATCGCCAATGGCAAACGCTTAAAGGCGGTTGTTGCGGGTGGATCATCAGTGCCAATATTGCCTGCTAATCTTTTCTTGAAAACTATTAATAACGAGCCCCGCCTGATGAGCTATGAATCATTAGCCGATGGTGGTTTTGTAAGTGGTACCATGATGGGTTCTGGCGGTTTCATTGCATATGATGAAGACCAGTGTATTGTGCGTAATACCTGGAATTTTACCCGGTTTTATCACCACGAAAGCTGCGGACAATGTTCGCCTTGCCGTGAAGGTACCGGTTGGATGGAAAAGGTACTGCACCGCTTGGAGTATGGCCATGGCAAAATGAGCGACATGGACTTGCTGGTTGATGTATCTAAAAAAATTGAAGGAAATACAATTTGTCCGCTTGGTGATGCGGCAGCATGGCCGGTGGCCAGTGCTATCCGCCATTTCAGGGATGAATTTGAATGGCATGTAACTAACGGAGCAGAAGCTACAACCCGTAATTTTGGGTTAGCGCATTATGCGGATCCGTTAACGGTTGCAGCGACAGCATAAAATAACACACCACTATGTCATTGCGAGGAACGAAGCAATCTCATAAGGACAGGTGACGACTATGTATGACGAGATTGCCACGCTGCGCTCGCAATGACATACCGGAAAAATGTAGAGGTTTCTAAACTTTAAGATTTAGAAATCGGGATTTAGAGTTTATACAAGGACGTTATATAAATGTCAATGAAAGTAACAATAGACGGAATACCCGTTGAAGTAGAACCAGGAACAAGCATCCTAAATGCCGCGAGGCAGATAGGTGGCGACATCGTTCCGCCTGCTATGTGCTATTACTCCAAGCTGGAGGGCAGTGGTGGTAAATGCCGTACCTGTTTGGTAAAGGTGACTAAAGGATCTGAAAAGGATCCACGCCCTATGCCTAAACTGGTTGCATCTTGCCGTACCGGCGTTATGGATGGCATGGAAGTACAAAACATTACCTCGCCCGAAGTTGTGGAGGCCCGTAAAGGTGTGGTTGAAATGTTATTGATCAATCACCCGTTGGATTGCCCTGTTTGCGACCAGGCCGGTGAGTGCCACCTGCAGGATTTAGGCTTTGAGCATGGCGCTGCTAAAACACGCTACGAGTTTGATCGCCGTACATTTGAGAAAATTGATATTGGCGATAAAATTCAGCTGCATATGACGCGTTGCATCCTGTGCTACCGTTGTGTGTTTACTGCCGATCAGATCACCAATACCCGTTTGCATGGCATACTGAATAGGGGCGATCATTCAGAAATCTCCACTTATATCAGCAAAGCTGTTGATAACGATTTTTCTGGAAATATGATAGATGTATGCCCTGTAGGTGCATTAACAGATAGAACCTTCCGCTTTAAAAACCGTGTATGGTTCACTAAACCTGTAGATGCACACCGCGATTGCGATAAATGCTGTGGTAAAGTAACTTTGTGGTATAAAGGCGAGGATGTGATAAGGGTAACAGGCCGCAAGGATGTTTATGGTGAGGTTGAAGAGTTTATTTGCAATACCTGCCGCTTTGATAAAAAGAAAACAGCTGATTGGGTAATTGAAGGCCCACGCAAAATATCGCATAAATCGGTTATCAGCTCAAATCACTACGAGTTTACACCGCTGCCGGTTGTTAAAACCAACCCGGTATTGATGGAAGCGAATAAAGAACAATTTGAAAGAGACACACGCTTATAATGGGATTAGTAGATATAGCACTTAAATTTGGCCTGATATTGATTATTTTCCTTATCAGTTTGGTTGTGGCCATGTACTCAACTTATGCCGAGCGCAAGATAGCCGCGTTTTTCCAGGATAGGATAGGCCCTAACCGTGCCGGTCCGTTCGGACTTTTGCAGCCACTGGCTGATGGAGCTAAAATGTTCCTGAAAGAAGAGATCATTCCAACCAACGCAACACCATTCCTGTTTATAGTTGGCCCCTCACTGGCCATATTAACAGCCTGTATAGGTTCGGCAGTTATCCCATGGGGGCAACAGATCACCATCGGCGGGCATATAGTTGATTTGCAGGTTACAGATATTAACGTAGGTGTTTTATACATCTTCGGTGTGGTATCATTAGGCGTTTATGGCGTAATGATTGGCGGCTGGGCATCAAACAATAAATACTCTTTATTAGGCGCTATCCGTGCAGCATCACAGAACATCAGTTACGAAATTTCAATGGGCTTGTCAATCATCGCTTTATTGATGCTGACAGGTACCTTAAGCTTACGTGAAATTGCCGAGCAACAGCACGGCTGGAACTGGAATATATTACGCCAGCCACTTGGGTTTTTGATATTTATTGTATGTGCTTTTGCAGAAACCAACCGTACACCATTCGATTTACCTGAGTGCGAAACAGAGCTGGTTGGTGGTTATCATACCGAGTATTCGTCAATGAAACTGGGCTTTTACCTGTTTGCCGAATACATTAACATGTTTATTTCATCGGCAGTAATGGCTACCTTATATTGGGGTGGTTATAACTATCCGGGTATGGATTGGATGCTTGCGCATACCGGTCCAACTATTGCGCCAATTATTGGTGTGGTGGTTTTGTTTGCTAAAACTTTCTTGTTCATCTTCTTTTTTATGTGGGTACGCTGGACAATTCCACGTTTCCGTTACGATCAGTTGATGGACCTGGGCTGGAAGATATTGATACCATTGGCCATTGCCAATATTGTACTAACGGGTATAGTTAGTGCAACACTTACTCACTTTGGATATTAATTAAATGGAATCATTAAGCAATAAACGAAAAGTATTGGAAGTAAAGCCGCTCAATTTTTTAGAGCGTGCTTACCTGCCGGCTATCGCGGGTGGACTTATTACTACCATGAAGCACTTTTTCAGGAAACCGGTAACGATCAGTTATCCTGAAGAGAAACGTGAGTTTTCTGAAAACTTTAGAGGTATGCACTCGCTTAAACGCGACGAGGATGGCAAGGAACGCTGCACAGCCTGTGGGTTATGCGCATTATCATGCCCGGCAGAAGCTATAACCATGACGGCTGCAGAACGCCAGAAAGGCGAGGAGCACCTATACCGTGAAGAAAAATACGCCGCTGTTTATGAAATAAACATGCTTCGCTGCATTTTTTGCGGCCTTTGTGAAGAAGCCTGCCCTAAGGAGGCTATATATCTTGACGGAGATATTGTACCTGCCGACTATTTACGGAAGGATTTTATTTACGGTAAAGACAAATTAGTAGAGGCACCCCTAAATCAATAAAGAAGTTTTATACCTTTGCCCAACTCTTTTAATGGGGCAAGGGTATTTTGTAAATATAAACATGAGTACATTTTACTTCATCGCATTTTTGTCCATATTCTTTTCGATATTGGTTATTACGGCCAAAAATCCGGTACATAGTATCCTTTATCTTATACTTACCTTTTTTACGTTCACTATTCATTATATTTTAATGAACGCCCAGTTTTTGGCGATAGTTAATTTTATAGTGTACATGGGTGCTATCCTGGTATTATTCCTTTACACATTGATGCTTATCAACCTTAATAAGGATAGTGAGCCTGTTAAGCCATTTATGGTGAAATTTGCGGGTGTGTTTGGTGGTGGTATACTGATGGTGGCTTTAGCGGCTTCTTTAAAATCTATCGGCGCATCTAACCCTGTAATATTGCAGAACCCCGATCTGGGCCTGGTAAAAAACCTGGGTAAAGTATTGTTTAACGAATTTTTACTGCCATTTGAAATATCGTCTGTATTGCTGCTATCGGCAATGGTGGGCGCTGTTTTACTGGCTACAAAAGACACAAAAACTGCATAATGGAAAGTTTAACAAATACAATACATGCGGTACCGCTTAATCATTACATTTTATTAAGCAGCATTATTTTTTCGATTGGTGTAATGGGTGTGTTGATACGCCGCAATGCTATCGTAATATTTATGTCGGTTGAATTGATGCTGAACGCGGTGAACCTTTTGCTAACGGCATTCTCTGTTTACAGGGGTGATGCTTCGGGCCAGGTTTTCGTATTCTTCATTATGGCGCTTGCTGCTGCCGAAGTAGCTGTGGGCTTGGCTATCATTGTGATGATCTACCGGAATACCAATTCGATAGATATCAACGTGTTGAACAGGCTTAAATGGTAGGCTGATTTCGGATTTCGGAATTTCGATTTCGGATTTAAGAAATAGAATAAATATAGTAACAGACCGTCATCGCAAGTGAAGAGATTGCTTCGTTCCTCGCAATGACGATTAAATAAATAGAAACGTATAACGTAGTACGTAAAACGTATAACTCAAAACATGAATCAATACATCTGGCTTATTCCCATATTACCGTTGGCCGGTTTTATTATTAACGGACTTGGTCGTAATTCATTATCAAAAGGAATAATAGGCTTTATTGGAAGCCTGCTGGTGCTGGTATCTTTTGGCTTAAGCCTTGCGGTTTTCTTTCAGATCAAATCAACCGGAAACCCTGTAAATGTTGCTTATTTTGACTGGATTAATGCGGGCCCTGTTCATGTGCCTTTCGCATTTTTGATAGATCAATTAAGTTCTATTATGCTGCTCATTATTACGGGTGTTGGTTTCCTTATCCACCTGTATTCTATAGGTTATATGCATCACGATAAAGGCTTCGGTAAGTTTTTCGCTTACTTAAACCTGTTTGTTTTCTTCATGCTTTTATTGGTATTGGGATCAAACTACATCATTATGTTTATAGGATGGGAGGGTGTAGGTTTATGCTCATACCTACTCATCGGTTTCTGGTATACAAACCCAAGTTATGCCGATGCTGCCAAGAAAGCTTTCATCATGAACCGTATTGGTGATTTGGGCTTTTTGTTAGGCGTGTTCTTAATGATCTACGCATTTGGCACCCTTGAATTCGCTACATTATTTCCTAAAGTTGCGGCCTTGAAAGTAGGTGCTGCACCACTTACAGCTATTACCATGTTGCTGTTTGTGGGTGCTATAGGTAAATCGGCACAGTTACCCTTATTTACCTGGTTACCGGATGCGATGGCAGGGCCAACCCCTGTATCTGCATTGATCCACGCTGCAACCATGGTTACAGCAGGTATTTATATGATTGCCCGCTCAAACATTTTGTATAGCATGGCGCCATTTACAATGGAAGTTGTAGCTATAGTAGGTTTAGCAACCGCGTTATTTGCCGCGCTTATCGCCCTTACGCAAACTGATATAAAAAAGGTATTGGCTTATTCAACCGTATCGCAACTGGGATATATGTTTTTAGGCTTGGGCGTGGGTGCTTACACCGGCTCTTTCTTCCATGTATTAACGCATGCATTCTTTAAAGCCTTATTATTCCTTGGCGCGGGTTCTGTTATCCATGCGATGAGCGATGAGCAGGATATGCGTAAAATGGGAGGCTTAAAAAGCAAGTTGCCTGTTACGTTTGCTACCATGCTTATCGGTACTATTGCTATTTCGGGTATACCACCGTTCTCTGGTTTCTTTTCAAAAGACGAAATTCTGGCTCATGCCTATGCGCACAGTACCACATTTTATGTGGTAGGTGTTTTTACAGCGATGCTTACTTCGTTCTACATGTTCAGGATGATGTACCTTACTTTCTGGGGTAAATTCCGTGGTACACATGAACAGGAGCATCATTTGCATGAGTCGCCTGCAACCATGACCATTCCATTGATCATATTGGCAATACTTTCTATTGTGGGAGGTTTAATTGGCGTGCCTGAGGTGTTGGGCGGTCATCATGAGTTAGGTCATTACCTTGCTCCGGTATTTAAAGCTTCAGCAGCCGTATTACCTTCAAGTGAATTATCATCAAGTACCGAATGGATCCTGATGGGTGTTTCGGTAGGTGTTGCATTGTTCGCGTTGATATATGCGTACATCAAATATGTGCAAAATGGCCGCGTTCCGGTAGCTGATACCGAAGAGCGCCCGGCATTGAGCAGCTTATCATACCATAAATTTTATGTTGATGAGCTTTATGATTTTGTGATTCGTAAACCATTGGATTTTCTGTCAACATTTTTCTACAACGTTGTGGATAAGATGGGGATAGATGGATTGGTAAACGGCTTAGGCAAAGGAACTATTGAAACCAGTAAAGGGCTGCGTTTATTGCAGACCGGTAATGTGGGTTTCTACATATTTGTAATGGTGCTGGGTATAATAGCCATATTGCTTTACAGTGTATTTGGATTAACTAAAGTATAAACGATAGCGTTTAAAATATAAAATGACCGTTAGTATATTAATTTTTTTACCGGTAGTTGCCGCAGTTATAGTAGCCTTATTAAAAAATGGAGTTGCTAAGCATGCCGCATTATTTTTCTCTGTTGCCCAACTGGTAATAGCCGGCCTGTTTTTAAGCCGTTTTGTGCCCGATGCAACAACACAGTTTGGTATTGATGTGCCATGGATAGCAAAATTTGGTATCTATTTTAGCGCCGGTATTGACGGGATCAGCATGATCATGGTATTACTTACCACCTTGCTTGTGCCGCTTATTATATTAACTACCTACAAGCATGAGTACAAAAATGCGGGTGCATTTTATGCTTTAATACTATTTATGCAAGCTGGCTTGCTGGTAGTGTTTACCGCGCTGGATGGGTTTTTGTTTTACGTTGGATGGGAAGCCGCATTGATTCCTATTTATTTTATATGCGCCCTTTGGGGTGGCGAAAACCGCATCCGTATTACACTTAAGTTTTTCATTTACACTTTTGCCGGGTCGTTATTTATGCTGGTAGCTATCATCTACCTTTATTTACAATCCCCGGATAAGACTTTTGATATCCACAATTTTTACGCTTTAAAGCTTACTGCCCAACAACAGTCATGGGTGTTTTTAGCATTCTTTATGGCATTTGCTATAAAAATGCCTTTATTCCCTTTCCATACATGGCAGCCCGATACTTATACAGAGGCTCCGACAGGTGGTACGATGATGTTATCGGGTATTATGCTTAAAATGGGTATCTATGGAGTTATCAGATGGTTGATACCAATTGCGCCTCTTGGGCTTGCTCATTGGCAACCCATAGCTATTATACTCGCCGTTATAGGTATTGTGTATGCTTCTATCATCGCATTTAAGCAAACCGATGGTAAGCGGTTGGTAGCTTATTCATCTATAGCGCACGTAGGTCTTATTGCTGCTGCAATTTTTACCTGGAACGTGCAGGGTTTACAGGGCGCAATGATACAAATGCTTAACCACGGTATTAATGTGGTAGGTATGTTTTTTATATGGGATATCATCAGCAGGCGTTTAAATACCCGCGATATCGGCCAGCTTGGTGGCATTGCAATGGTGGCGCCCAAATTTTCTATTGCGTTTTTAATTATCGTATTGGGTACGGTAGGTTTGCCGCTAACCAATGGATTTGTGGGGGAGTTTTTGTTGTTGGATGGAGTTTTTCAATATAGTGCTTATCACTACATGAATTTGGCCCTGG
The DNA here is from genome assembly GCF_056406855.1 of Mucilaginibacter sp. P1_A3. Lineage (NCBI taxonomy): Bacteria > Pseudomonadati > Bacteroidota > Sphingobacteriia > Sphingobacteriales > Sphingobacteriaceae > Mucilaginibacter > Mucilaginibacter sp. P1_A3. Next base: position 144,467 of record NZ_JBFTZJ010000014.1, on the reverse strand, counting down.
TGATTGCCGCTGGCTTAACCATCATTTTTGGAGCTGTATATATGCTGCGCATGTATAAAAATGTAATGCAGGGCGAGCTTAATGAATTGACAACAACTTTTAAAGATATAAGCGGATCTGAGCAATTGGTTCTTACTATTATCTGTATACTAATAATTGTTATAGGCGTTTATCCGCAGCCAATAATGCATATATCTGAGGCGGCTGTTAATAATTTGTTGGGCACCCTGAATGGAAAGTTGGTGTATTAAGAAGAAATTCGAAACTCTAAAGGTTTAAATTCGAAACTCTAATTTCTAAATTCTAAAAGGGAAAATTAATGGATGTTGGAGAGAATAACGTTAAGAAGTTTAATCTAGAAGACAGGACATTTGATTTTGCTAATAACTGTAAAGAATTTTTAAAAAAGATTGAGAGAAATATACATAATATTGAATACTATAAACAACTCATTCGGTCATCGGGTTCGGTAGCAGCAAATTTTATCGAGGCCAATGAGAGTTTTAGTCGTAATGATTTTTCTCATAGGATAAAGATATGTAGAAAAGAAGCTAAGGAAAGCCGGTTGTGGCTTAGACTTATTGATATAAATGAACAACAATTATCAGCTACAAGAGACGCGTTAATTCAGGAAACAATTGAGTTAACAAAGATTTTTGGAGCAATGCTTGAAAAAATTAAAAATACTAATCCATAAATTACTCAAGGTTTTAGATACAGTTTTAGAGTTTTAAATTCAAATCTTAGGGTTTCGTATTTAAGTTTTAGAGTTTAGTATTTAGGATTTCGGGTTTAGAATTTAGAGTTAAAAAAAAATGACTACTTTAATCATCATATCTGTTTTACCAATAGTGTTGCTGTATCTTGGATTATACAAGGCTACAAAAGCATTATTACCCGTTACTGTGATCGGCTTGATTGCCGCCCTGGTTTGTGCTATTGCCGAATATAAAACTCCGGATACCACTATGCCAATTTATCACGGTATGATGATGTTCAATAATTTTTCTGTTGTATTTTCATCTGTTACTATCATCAGTACTATCCTCATCCTGCTGTTATCTGCCGGGTATTTCGAGAGGATAAGCAACCATGTGGCGGAGTACTATGCCATTATATTGTTCTCGCTGGCGGGTATCATTGTAATGGTATCTTACTATAACCTTACCATGATGTTTATTGGTATCGAGATTATGTCTGTAAGTTTATACATCCTGGCAGGTATAAAGAAAAGCGATTTTGCCTCTAATGAAGCTGCTTTAAAATACTTCCTGATGGGGGCTTTCTCAACAGGTTTCTTACTGTTTGGTATTACGCTGATATACGGTTCAACAGGATCATTTAGTTTGGAAGTTATCCGCGACTGGGTTTTGGCTCATCCGCATATCGATCCTATGTTCTACACTGGAATAGGCTTAATCGTTGTTGGGCTTTGCTTTAAGCTTGGCGCCGCACCGTTCCATTTTTGGACTCCTGACGTGTACGAGGGTTCGCCAACCATCATTACGGCCTTCATGTCAACAGTGGTAAAAACAGCCAGTATTGCTGCATTTCTCCGTTTGTTTTCTGCGTGTTTTGCTCCGCTATCAGATTTTTGGGTGCCGGTTTTATTAGTAATTACCGTAGCAACTTTATTTGTAGGTAATATCACAGCGCTGTATCAGCAAAGCTTTAAACGTATGCTGGCTTTTTCCAGCATATCGCATGCCGGTTATTTGTTATTTGCTATAGTTGCTTTGGGTTCAGCATCTGCAAACTCGGTATTCATGTATGCTACTGCCTATTCAATAGCTTCAATTATCGCTTTTGGTAGTTTAATATTGGTTCATCAACAAAGTGGCAGCGATAGTTTTGAAAGCTTTAACGGCCTTGCAAAAAACAATCCTTTCCTGGCCCTTGTATTAACTATATCAATGCTTTCACTGGCTGGTATTCCGCTTACTGCAGGGTTTATTGGTAAGTTCTTCATGTTTTCGGGCGCGTTGTCAAAATACCAGGTTTGGCTGGTTATCATAGCCGTTGTAAATGCTATAATAGCCATATTCTATTATTTCAGGGTTATAGTTGCCATGTATTTCCGGTCGGCTGATAGGGCCGAAGTTATTGTTCCGGTATATTATAAACTTGTTTTTGCAGTTTCTGCTTTAGCAACAGTTATCATCGGTGTCTACCCTGATTTTATCTCGCGTTTCATTTAATATTAACTGAGTACTACAAATTGATATAATATTTGTAGTTTTACAGATATAGTGAATGGAAAGTTTTTGGGATTACCTTCAAAATTTAACGGACGCTCAATCCATCATAAGCAGGGGAGGCTTTTATTTCCTGCTTGTTGTTGTTTTTGCTGAAACCGGCCTGTTTTTTGGTTTTTTTTTACCAGGAGATTACCTGCTATTTATGGCAGGTTTGCTGTGTTCTGCGGGGAAGGTTGATGTAAACATATCTACGTTGGTGTTATCGCTCATAGCAGCAGGCATATTAGGAAATTTTACGGGTTATTGGTTTGGTTACCGAACGGGGCCTGTGTTATTTAATAAGAACGACTCGCTATTTTTTAAGAAACGGTATGTGATACTGGCCAGCGATTTTTATAACAAATACGGAGGGATGGCCTTGATTTTAGGGAGATTTTTCCCGATAGTTAGAACATTTGCCCCTATATTTGCAGGAGTTGTAAAGGTTGATATCAAGAAATTTGGTTTATATAACCTGATAGGAAGTGTAACCTGGGTATGCACCTTTACGTTAGGCGGATATTTCTTAGGAAGAAGGTTTCCGCAGGTAAAGGATTATATGCAGTATATAGTGCTGGGATTGATCGTAATTACCTCCATCCCGCTTATTTTAGCTTACGTCAAAAAGAAGTTAGTAGAGAGTAAAGAAAAACATAATACATAATAAATACCGATGAGTACACAACATCCATGGCACCAGGTTTCTCCAGGTGAAAATATTCCCGAAATTGTTAACGCTATTATAGAAATACCAAAAGGTTCAAAAGCTAAATACGAGATAGATAAAGATTCTGGTTTGTTAAAATTAGATCGCGTTTTGTTCTCGTCAGTAATGTATCCTGCAAATTATGGCTTTATTCCGCAAACTTATTGCGATGATAAGGATCCGTTGGATATATTGGTGCTTTGCTCAATTGATGTTTTCCCGATGTCGATTATTGAGGCAAAGGTTGTAGGTGTAATGCACATGGTTGATAATGGCGAGCAGGACGATAAGATCATTGCTGTGGCCAAGAACGATATGTCTGTAAATTACATTAACGATTTGAACGAGCTTCCACCGCACGCGATGACCGAGATTGTTCGTTTCTTTAAGGATTATAAAAAGCTGGAAGGCAAAAATGTAACCATCGAGCATTTATTAGGTGTGCGGTACGCGCATAAAGTAATACTTGAAAGTTTGGAATTGTACAAGTCTACATTTCCTGTTTACCAATAATCAATAGATGGACCCCGCACCTTACGAAATAAGTGTCTTTTATATAATCGCTACCATGCTTTTGGTTTTGCTCAACGGCTTTTTTGTAGCCGCCGAGTTTGCCATGGTTAGGGTAAGAGGTTCACAAATAGAGATTAAAGCTAAAGGCGGAAGCGCGGTAGCTAAAGTTGCAAGGGGCATTTTACATAATTTGGATGGATACCTGGCTGCTACGCAGCTGGGTATTACCATTGCTTCGCTTGGTTTAGGTGTTGTTGGCGAAGGAGTTGTTACCAACATTGTACTACGGGCTTTTTTGGCCGTAGGTATTAAGCTTACACCGGTTTTTATAACCACAAGCCATGTTCTGGCATTTTCATCTATCACTATACTACATATTGTATTTGGCGAACTGGCGCCTAAATCGATAGCCATTCAAAAATCGGCACGTACGGTATTGGCGGTTTCATTTCCACTAAGATTCTTCTTTGTTTTTTTTAAACCACTAATATGGTTGTTGAACGGCTTCGCTAATTTTATTTTGAAGCTGTTAGGCATTAGTACTTTGGAGGGCGGCGAGGCGCATCACAGTTCTGAGGAATTGCAATACCTGCTTGAGCAAGGTAAGGAAACTGGAGCGCTTGATTCAAATGAGCATGAACTGATCCAGAATGTGTTTGATTTTAATGAGCGGGTAGTAAAAAATATCATGGTGCCGCGTACCAAAATATCGGGTATCGATATCAATTCAACCACGCAGGAACTATTGGATATGATCATAGACGAAGGTTATTCCCGGATGCCTGTTTTTGATGATGTAATAGATAAGATCATTGGTATAGTACACGCCAAAGATATATTGCCATTGCTGGCGCGGAACCAGGAGATTGTGCTTAGGGATATCATCCGTAAGCCTTACTTTATCCCCGAGACCAAAAAGATCAACGATCTGATGGCCGAATTGCAGCAAAAGCGGATACAGATAGCTATTGTACTTGATGAATTTGGCGGTACTGCAGGTATGGTTACCCTGGAGGATATTGTAGAAGAACTGGTAGGCGAGATACAGGATGAATACGATGAAGAAAAGCCTATAGTTGAAAAGGTGAACGAACGTGAGTTTATTGTAAATGCGCTTGCACCTATATACGATGTAAATGAGCATTTACCTCATGACCTGCCCGAGGATGGTGACTTTGATACCGTATCCGGATGGTTGGGCGATATATTTGGTAAGATCCCTGATGTGGGCGAGCAAAAGGAATCCAACGGCTATAACATTACTGTATTAAGAAAATCTGACCAGAATATTGAATCTGTTAAACTTGAGTTATTGATAAATGAAGAAGATGCAGTAGATTTACATTAATCTGCTTAGCCAATGCAACTTTTTTATACCCCCGATATTGAACCCTCGCACCCGCAATATTTTCTTAGCGAGGAAGAAAGTAAACATGCCATACGTGTATTAAGATTAGAGGCTGGCGACAAAGTTCAGCTGATTGATGGTCGTGGTGGTTTTTATGATGCACAAATTCAGGATGCTCATCCAAAACGAACTATCCTCAATATTACTTCCGTTACTCCAAACTTTAACAAACGCAACCATTACCTGCACATCGCGGTAGCGCCAACCAAAAATATTGAACGGCTGGAATGGTTTTTAGAAAAAGCTACCGAGATAGGTATCGATGAGATCTCACTGATCATAACCCAGCGGTCCGAACGAAAAGAGGTAAAGGTTGATAGGCTCAACAAGATCATTACAGCGGCCATCAAACAATCCCTTAAAGCATATCACCCTGTTTTAAATGACGCGGTTAAACTGAATCAACTGCTGACGCAGCCATTTGATGGGCAAAAATTTATTGCCCATTGCGAAGCCGGTGAAAAGTTTGATCTGCGTAAAGAGATAACCAACAACGGCAGATACCTGGTTTTAATAGGTCCTGAAGGGGATTTTTCTCCCGCCGAAATTGAACTTGCTTTAGAAAATGATTTTAAGCCCATCACCTTGGGTGAGGCAAGGTTACGTACCGAAACTGCCGCATTGGAGGCTTGCTTTGAAGTTAACTTTATAAATAGGGTATGAAAAGCATTAGGCATATCGTAATTGCTTTGGCTGCATTTATAGTAATGAGCGGCTTTAATGTGCCTTCATATAAAATTGCCCGCCTTAAATATGCAGGAGGGGGCGACTGGTACGGCGACCGTACCGCTTTAACTAACCTCATTAAGTTTTGTAATGAAAACCTGAAGACAAACTTTGATACAGATGACGATGTGGTAGAAGTGGGCAGTTCATCAATATTTAATTATCCGTTTGTTTTTATGACCGGCCATGGTAACGTGATATTTAGCGACCAGGAGGCCCGTAACCTGCGTAAATACCTTACCGGTGGTGGCTTTTTACATATCGACGATAATTACGGGTTAGATAAGTTTATTCGCCCGCAAATGAAAAAAGTTTTCCCCGAACTTGAATTTGTGGAGCTTCCGCTTAATCATCCAATCTATCATCAGAAATACAGTTTCCCTAACGGCCTGCCGAAGATCCATGAGCATGATGGCACGCGCGCGCAGGGATTTGGCCTGATATATAAAGGCCGGTTGGTATGTTTTTATGACTATGAATGCGATTTGGGCAATGGATGGGAAGATTACGGTACTTATGCCGGCGATACACAGGAAAGCCGCTTAAAGGCGCTGAAAATGGGTGCCAATATGATACAATACGTATTTACTCAATAGACTTTTTTGCGGAGCGGCCCGGCGTTTTTCTTTTTTTAGCCGGCGTTCATTGCAGATTAAATTTAATACCTTTAAACTTACAAGAACCTTATATCACAAATACCGCCACAGATGTATCAAATAAAAGTAAATGGCCAATATGTTTTTGAAACCGAAAGAAACAGTGATGATTTGCTCTTAAACCAAACCAAAACCGGCGCTGATATTAAACATATTGGTGGAAATATCTATCACATCATAGAAGGCAACCAATCCTATAACATAGACGTAGTATCATTTAACAACGCCGATAAAACTGCCGAAATTAAAGTCAACAATAATACCTATGTAATTACTGCTAAAGATCAGTTTGATATTTTGCTTGATAAATTAGGTCTCAGCAGTTTAAGCAGCGCCCGGCTGAGTGAGGTAAAGGCTCCAATGCCTGGGATGGTGCTGAAGGTTTATGTTACTGACGGGGAAGAAATTAAAAAAGGGGATAACCTGTTTGTACTTGAAGCCATGAAAATGGAGAATATCATAAAATCTCCGGCTGATGCATCTATCAAAAAAATAAAAATTAAGGCTGGCGATAAAGTGGAAAAGGGACAAATTCTGATCGAATTTTAAAAATTAATTTTTTGGCTTCCACTTTTATTACAATTACGTAAAAGATTGAGCTATTTATTGCTGTTTCTGTTGTTTTATTGCCGTTTTGTTAATAACTTACTTTTTTAATTAACATTTTAACTTTATGAAGAAAAATCTACTAACAATTTTGTTGTTATTTTCCTGCATCTCATTGGTTTTTGGGCAAAACCGTGTGATAACTGGTAAGGTAACAGATCAAAAAGATGGGTCACCCTTACCTGGGGTAAGCGTGTCCGTGAAAGGAGTTGCCAGTATAGGCACTCAAACCGATATCAGTGGATCATACAGCTTGTCGGTTCCTGCTACAGCAAAAATTTTAATTTTTACATTTATAGGTTACACACCTGCCGAAATTGCTATCAATAAAGTGGTTATCAATGCCAGTTTGCTGGTTGATGCCAAGCAGCTTACCGAAGTTGTGGTAGTTGGCTATGGTACCCAAAGCAGGCGTTCATTAACCGGTTCTATCTCAAAAATTAAAGGGGCTGATATCGAAAATATCCCGGTACCAAGTTTAGAATCTGCCATACAGGGCCGCACACCTGGTGTATATATACAGGCTCAAAATGGAAAGCTGGGCCAGGGAATCCAGGTGCGTATCCGTGGCGCGTCATCTGTATCTGCCGGAAACCAGCCATTATATGTTGTGGATGGTTTGCCTATTACCGTTGATGACTTTTCAACCAACGGTGCATCAACCAACCCACTGGTGGATTTAAATCAGAATGATATTGAATCAATTGATATATTGAAAGATGCCTCGGCAGCTGCAATTTATGGTTCAAGGGCATCAAACGGCGTGGTTTTGGTAACTACCAAAAAAGGTAAAGCCGGAGACACCAAGGTAACCTACAATCAATATTATGGATTTAGTAAACCTACACGCGAACGTGAATTTTTAAATTCAGAACAATATGTTACCCTGTTAAGATTAGCGGGTGCAGCGGGCGGATATTCCACAACTTCGGTTGAAGCAAGGTTAAAAAGATATGCCGCAGGTAACGATGATTATAAAACCTATAAGGTAAATACCGACTGGCAGAAAGAAATTACACAACATGCCCCGGTGCAAAATTATAACCTGGTATTATCTGGCGGTACCGATAAAACCAAGTTTTATATATCTGGTACTTATAATAATCAAAAAGGTTTCCTGATTGGTAATGCTATTAACCAGTACAGCTTAAGAACCAACATTAGTAACCAGGCTACCAAATGGTTAGAAGTAGGGGCTAATTTAAGTCTATCACGTACAAAAAACTATCGCCTGGATAATGACGATGCTTTTTCAACGCCAGAGCAAGTTGTGGCCTTATCGCCAATTACCCCGGCTATCGATCCTCGTACAGGATTAACCAGTGGTGCACTTGATCCCGCTACCAGTCTTCCAAACGCCAGTTTTCCTATCTATTTTAACCCATTGTTAAATGCTCAAAACAGCTATTTTAACACAGTGGATTATCGGAATTTGGGTAACTTGTATGCTCAGGTAAAACTGCTTCCTTCGTTAAACTTTAGATCGGAAGTCGGTGTGGATATATTAAATTCAAGTGAGGATAGTTATTCAGGCTCGTTAACGTCCCGAAACTCCGGTACGCCCAATGGCTCTGGTTTTAACTCATCCGTTACCGCTGTAAACTTTAATACAAACAATTTTTTACAATTTATTAAAGATATAGGTAAGAGTAATATTAATGCCGTGGGTGGTATGTCTTATCAGCGCCAGCAAAACGATCTTAACTCAATTACTGGTAATCAGTTCCCGAGCGATGCATATAAAAAACTTTTCAGTTCTGCAGATATTACAAATGGTATATCAAAAACAGCAGCCTATTCATTATTGTCATATTTTGCAAGGGCAAATTATAAATATGATGAAAAATACCTTTTATCATTAAGTGGTCGTATTGATGGTTCTTCCAGGTTTGGCGCCAATCATCGCTACGGATTTTTCCCTGCAGGTTCAGTAGGCTGGATTGTATCAGAAGAGAGCTTCATGAAAAAACAACAGCTGGTTTCTGAATTGAAATTAAGGGCCAGTTATGGTATTACAGGTAACTCCGAGATTGGCAACTTTCCATCCCGAGGATTATTTACAGAATTTGGGTACGCCGGTGTTGCAGGCGCAAGGCAAACTCAATTGCCTAATCCTGATTTAAAGTGGGAAACAACTGCGCAAACAGATGTTGGTTTAGATATAGGTTTTTTCAATGGACGACTTACCGGCCAGTTTGATGTGTATTTAAAGAAAACAAAGGACCTTTTATTGAATGTGCAGATTCCTGGCACATCCGGTTTTACAACTATTACTCAAAACCTGGGTAAACTCCAAAACAAGGGGTTTGAAATGCAGATTGACTCAAAGAATATTGTTGGCAACGGAATTACCTGGTCAACAAGCTTTAACTTCTCTGTTAACCGCAATAAAATTACCGACCTGAAAGGTCAGGTTATTAAAGGTAGCGGCGATGGTGTTAACCGCGCTGTTGAAGGCCAGCCATTGGGTATATTTTACACGGTTGAGTTTGCAGGGGCTGATCCAGCTAATGGAGATGCGCTTTATTACAAAAACACCGATCTTGGCGGCGGCAAACGCGATAGGGCTACTACTAATGATTACAATGAAGCAACCCCGGTTGTTGTTGGTGATCCTAACCCTAAATTTATTGCGGGTTTAAATAACACGGTAAGTTATAAAGGATTTGATTTTAGCTTTCTATTACAGGAAGTAAATGGCGATAAGATCTATAACGGTGGTGGCCAGTATATGTCTGTTGGTTTTAATAACGGAGCTGATAACCAAACCATAGACCAATTGCAATCATGGAAAAAAGCGGGTGATATAACCAGGGTGCCAGAAGCTCGTTTGTTTGGTGGTAACGGTGTATCGCCAAGTTCAAGGTATTTGAGTGATGGATCATACCTCCGTTTAAAGAATATTGTTTTAGGTTATAATTTCCCAAAAGGCGTATTGGAGAAGATAAAGCTGCGTAGCTTAAGAATTTATGCGCAAGCCACAAACTTAGCCACCTGGACCAAATATAAAGGTTGGGATCCTGAGCTGAACTCGGATGCATTTTCTGGCAACATTACCCAGAACTATGATTTTTATGCAGCTCCGCAGGCTAAGACAATAACTTTTGGAATTAACGTGGGATTTTAATTTAAGCTGAAGAAGATGAAAAAAACAAAATATTCAATTATAGCATTAAGTACATTAGTAATGCTATATAACTCCGGCTGTCAAAAACAGTTAGATATTAAGCCTCACGATACTGTAGAATCAAGCGAGGCTTTAAAAACATCTAAGGATGTAGAAGGTGTACTTATCGGCGCATATACAGCAGCTGGATTAAGGGGCCTTTATGGTGGCAGGTTACAGGCAACCACAGATTTTTTAGCGGATGATGGCGATTTTCAATACCAGGGTACTTTCTCTGAGTATACCGAACTTGACAATAAAAAAATAACTGTCGATAACTTTTTTGTTGAAGGAGTATGGGATGCGGGTTACAACACCATTGGCGTTTGTAATACTGTTTTGGCTAATTTAAACCTCGTGTTAGCGGCCAAAAAAGCAAAAGTTGAGGGTGAGGCCAAATTTTTGCGGGGAATGACTTATTTTGATCTTGCCCGTGCGTTTGGCAGGGCCTGGAATGATGGTTCGCCAACAACAAACCTGGCTGTGCCATTGGTGTTAACGCCAACCACAACAATAGCAGGGGTACAAAAGGTTAAGAGAAATACTGTAGCCGAAATTTATGCCCAGGCGATAGCTGATCTGACAACGGCCGAAGCCAATCTTGCAGGTATTAATGACTCATATGCAAACTCTTCATCTGCATCTGCAGTATTAGCAAGAATTTACCTTACCCAGGGAAAATATGAACTGGCCGAAAGTGAAGCCACGAAAATAATCGGTAGCGGACTTTTTGGACTGGTAAAAAACTTTGCCGATGAGTTTCAGCATCCGTCTCAAGCTACACGTGTATTTAACTCAACTGAAGATATATTTGCGATCCAAATTTCCAGTCAATCGGGCTTTAACGCATTAAATGAAGTTTATGCAAGCTCGGATTTTGCGGGTCGTGGAGAGACAATTATTTTTGATCAGCATTATGCCCGATACGAGGATGGGGACGACCGTGCCAATGAATTTTATGATGTGTTTACATCTAAATTTAACAACACCTTTGGTAACGTGGTTACCATTCGTTTAGCAGAAATTTATCTGATCAGGGCCGAAGCAAGGATATTGAAAACCACTCCAAATTTGGCTGGAGCAGCTGCTGATATCAACGTTATAAGAAACAGAGCTAAATTGGCTAATACAACGGCTACAACAGTTCCAACCTTGCTTACTGCTTTAAAGAAGGAGCGCCGGGTTGAATTGGCTTTTGAGGGCCAGCGGTTGGGTGATTTAAAGCGTTTCATGGAACCTACGCATTCAATTGATGGTGATGGTAATGCTGTTGACTCTTTTGACTGGAACTCGCCTAAGCTTATATTTCCGATACCAAAACGTGAGCGTGATGCAAATCCTAATTTGACACAAAACGAAGGTTATCAATAAAATAAATAAAGCATTGTTTTATGAACCCCGGTTGCTTAATGCTTCCGGGGTTTTTTGTTATTATTATGATTTCGTAACTGATAAGAGACATTTGCTACCCTTTTGCAAGGCTTTTATTTTGCAAAAATTTTAGCTAACCGGAAATCATAAAAGGCCGGGAAGCTGAAAATGAATTGCACCCTGATTCATGCCTGTTCATACTCCCTAATACATCCGCCAGTAAGTGTAAAATGCCAAACTCTGCTATCGCTTTTTGAGGCATTAATACTAATCTGGGGGCAGTTATGTTATCGTTGCGGAGGTGGTGTTTTAACGAAAGGGGGAGCTTGGGAAGTGATAACAGGTTATGTGCCGGATTTTTATAAACCCTCAATAAAAAAGAAAGGCCATTCATTGCTGAACGGCCTTCTTCGTGTTTACGTTTAAAATTGGATATTATTTAGCTTTAAAAGCTTTTGGTTTTTTAACACCATAATGAGGTTTACCTGTAGGGTAAATTTCTGGTGCGCCTACTAATGTCATCGCGCAACGGAAACCAATTTCGGCAGTTGATTCATCCTCGTCCATAAAGCGGCGGGTTGATGGGTTTAACCAGAATGCCATATCGTTCCATGAACCACCTTTGTACACTTTTGAATGGTCATTAACCAGTGTGGTTGTGCCATATAAAGCTGTGTTCACGGTATCTCTTTCGCCCCTAAAGTCAGGATTGTATTTCTTGCCCGAATTTTTTGGTGATAAAGGATCTGTTGAGTTTGGTATTGCAGGTGCTGGAGCTCCGTTAGCAGGTGTTACAGCTACGCCATTTGCATCTACCTGGCCTTGTTGGGCCTGCTGTAAAGCTATCAGGTCGGCGTATTTTAACTTTTTGTTTGATACGGCGGCATCTTTAATAGGCCTGCCATATTTATCTTTTGCGTATAGTCCTTTTGTTGGGTCGGCTAAACGTTTATTGGTATACTGGTTACCACGGAAAGGGTTAAAGTCCTCAAACTCTTCAAATGAAGTTTGGCGGTAAGTATCCTGTACCCACTCATTAACATTGCCAGCCATGTTATACAAACCAAAATCATTTGGAGCATATGAACGTACAGGGGCTGTAATGTCGGCCTTATCATTCAGGTAACCACCAACACCCGCGTTATCACCGGCGCCACGTTTAAAGTTGGCTAAAATTAAACCACGTGTTTTGCTTTTGGCAGAGCGTACACCCATTCCATTCCATGGGTACATTTTACCATCATCGATGTTTTCAAACTGTGTATTACCGGCAAGTGCTAATGCCGCATATTCCCACTCAGCTTCTGATGGCAGGCGGTATCCTTGTTTCAAAATACCATCTTCCATACGTACAGGTCTTACCGGTTTAGCATTTTTGCCAGTACCTGTGGCCGCGTTAGGGCTTAGGTTAGGCATCATTTTTTTACCGTTAATGCCTGGGCCCTGCATTTGGCCGTTCAGATAAATGTCGGTATTAAAGGGTTGTGCAGCGGTAGTTGCGGCAGCCGGGGCGGCTTTTTTACCTTTCCCATTCTGATCCTTCCAGGCTACTAATCTTCCTGTTTCGCGCAAAATGTTTTCGTTGGTACGGTCGGTACGCCATGAGCAATACTCCTGTGCCTGATCCCATGTAACACCTACAACCGGGTAATCCTGGAAGGCAGGGTGACGCAGATAGTTATCTACATAAGGATCGTTGTATGATAATGGTTTACGCCAAACCAGGGTATCGGGTAAGGCATTGTAGTACAATTCATGATCCTGGGGATAAGTTATGCTAATCCAGTGCAGGTAATCAAGCCAGTCCTGGTTGGCAACTTCGGTTTCATCCATATAAAACGACGGAACAGTTACCCTGCGACGAACGTTGTTATAGTCATAAGTTACATCCTGATCAGCACTGCCACCCATTACAAAGGTACCACCCTCAATAGGAACCAAACCTGGTCCTGGTGAAGGGTGTGTTTGCCTGTAGCGCTCATAACCACCATTACTTTTTTGATTATAAACTAAACCGGTTTTTTGCGATTGCGGTGGTTTACTACAGCTGCTTACCAATGCACCTGCGGCCACCAGCACTAAAGCAGTTTTAGTAAAAAGTATTTTCATAATTTTACAATTATATTAATGACGTAAATTTAGAAAAAAATGGATATAATGCTAATGCAGGTGGTCCATTATTCTGAATAAATGAAACAATTATCGGTTGTTTTAACGGATTATAGGTAATATTAGTTGCAATATTTTGTTTTTTTTGGTTAGTTGTAATTTAAAACACAGCATTGAAATTCAATGTGGATTTTGAATGTATATTTATCAATTAAAATATTAAAGCTAAATTGCACCCAATGAAGTTTTTTACCTTTCACAATATTACGTTCTTAGTTGTGTGTTTACTGCCTTTAACTGCTATAGGGCAAACAAGCACTGATGGAAGCACTTTTAGAGGATCACGTGCAGAGGTGCCCTTCCTGAATATTTCACCCGATTCACGTTCGGGGGCAATGGGCGAGGCCGGTGTGGCTTTATCTCCTGATGTTAATGCCAGTTTCTGGAATCCTTCAAAACTTGCCTTTATTGAAAGTAATGATGCGCTCTCGCTTTCTTACAGCCCCTGGTTGAGGCATTTAGTTCCGGATATCAGCCTGTCATATCTTAGTTATGCACACAAAATAGATGAGCGTAATACGCTTGGGGCATCACTTCGTTATTTTAATTATGGGTCATTACAATTAACCGACGATAACATTAACGACCAAGGTACTTATACACCCAACGAGTTTTCGTTTGATGTATCATATGCCCGCAAATTTGGCGATAATTTTTCATTGGGTTTAACAGCACGTTACATCCATTCTAACGTATCCAGCGTATCGTTTGCCACGCCTGGATCAAGCCAAACAGGCAGGGCGGGGAATGCGTTTGCTGCTGATGTATCCATGTTTTACAAAGCTCCGTATGGTGATGATAACCTTTTTGCTTTTGGCGCCAACATATCAAACATAGGCTCAAAGATCAGTTACAGTGATAACGGACCTAAATATTTTTTACCGGCCAACTTGAAATTCGGTGTTGCCAATACCTGGAACCTGGATGAAAGTAACCAGATAACCCTTGCCTTTGATGTAAATAAATTGCTAACGCCAACGCCGCCTATTAGGGATGCGGATGGTGTTATCATAAGTGGTAAAAATGATGATGTATCGGTGCCTGCGGGTATTTTCCAGTCGTTTGGTGATGCGCCGGGAGGTTTTAAAGAGGAATTGAAAGAATATAGCCTTTCGCCGGGTGCCGAATATTGGTACAATAATCAATTTGCTATAAGGGCGGGTTATTTATATGAAAACCCCAACAAAAGCGACAGGCGCTATGTAACCCTGGGCTTTGGTGTTAAATATGATGTTTTTAAGTTTGATTTTTCGTACCTGGCAGCCAGCCAGCAAAATAGCCCATTGGCCAATACACTGCGATTTACATTGTCGGCTAATTTCGGGGGCACTTCCAATGTATCAAAGTAATGGGTAAAATTAAAGTAGGTTTTGGGTTTGATGTACATCAGTTAAAAGAGCAGCATCCATTTGTTTTAGGCGGGGTTAACCTGGAGCATCATGCAGGGGCCTATGGTCACTCTGATGCCGATGTGTTATTGCATGCCATTTGCGATGCACTGCTGGGCGCAGCCAATCTGCGCGATATAGGTTTCCATTTTTCTAATACGGATAACCGGTGGAAGGGCATCAGTAGCCTTGTGCTGCTGCAGCACGTGGTTGTGCTGATAAAAGAAAAAGGGTTCTCGATCGGTAACATAGATGCCATGGTATGCCTGGAAGCACCTAAGATCAATCCGCATATCCCGGCTATGAAAACGCACATAGCCAAAGCCGCCTCTATTAGCGAGGATGATATATCTATTAAAGCTACCACTAATGAGCAATTGGGTTTTATAGGCCGCGAAGAGGGAGTTGTGGCTTATGCTGTTTGTTTGATAGAGCGGGATTAGCTTTTTAGAATCAAGAATTAAGAGTCAGGAATCAAGAATCAAGAGCCAAGACAAGAGATATCGGCAAGTTTGCAGGCTTTCCTAAAAGATAAACATAATGCTATAAAATAAAAATGGTGCTGTTAGCTAACGCGACAGCACCATTTTTTATGGCTCGAAATTGGATTTAGAACTTTATACTTTATTTACCTTCACATTTCCCGTACGTTTTAATACACCCCAGCCGCTCAGTTCGCCTTTAAGTGCTTTTCGTATTGATTTAAACAGCACGTAATACATGAGCTGTCTCCATAAGAAACGTTGCGGTATAATGTAAATCAGTTTGCTGTAGCTTTCTTTTTCCATACGGAAGGCTATAATGCCCACTATAAAATCGATAACAACAAAAGCTACGTAGTAAATCAGCATCTTCTCTGGCTTTTCGCCAAACAGGGCGAATATCATCATTAAATCTGCCAGCGGCGAGAATAGCGGCAGGATGATCTGGAAGATGAGGATGTTTGGCATACCTACCATCCCAAAGAATTTATATTTCTTGTTGAATAACGCATCCCTGTTTTTCCAGAAGCTTTGGATTACCCCAAAACTCCAGCGGAAACGTTGTTTCAACAGCATGTTGATGCTTTCAGGCGCTTCGGTATAAGCAATAGCTTCGGCACAATTTTTTACAATATAGCCTTGTTTTAGGATGCGCATAGTCAAATCGCAATCCTCGGCAAGGGTATCATAGGTAAAGCCGCCCGCGCGGAAAATAGCCGATTTGCGGAACGCGCCAATAGCACCCGGCACCACGGTAATGCTGTTGATGAGATCAAAGGCACGGCGGTCCATATTTTGGGCGGTAATATATTCTATTGATTGCCAACGAGTAATGATATTGGTTTCGTTACCTACTTTTACCGTACCAGCAACAGCGCCTATTTCCTCATCGGTAAAGTAACTCATGAGGTGATAAATGGCATCAGTTTTAAGCTGGGTATCTGCATCAATACAAACTACAAAATCGCTGTTGGCATGGGTAATACCAAAGTTTAATGCAGATGCTTTACCACCATTTGGTTTGGTAAGTATTTTGACCAGCGGGTTGTTTTCATAAGCTGCTGATACTACCTCAAATGTTTTATCCGTTGATCCGTCATCTATAAAAATGATCTCGAAAATCGGGTACTCGGTTTTTAACAAGCTTTGTATGGTAGCAACGGCATTCACCTCTTCATTGTAAGCAGGCACAATAATGCTTACTGATGGCAGCGGAATGTTGTCGCCCCTTAACTTTACAGTTTTTTTATTTTCGCTATTTTGCCTTACTGCGAGTATCGCTATTAAAACTATGCGGCCAATTGCCAGGAAAATGGCTGATAAGAATACATAGATCAGGATCCAGTTAAGGTAGAAGTAGCCATGTACAACCACATCATACATTGGGCCGAATATGCCGCTATGGTCATCCTTAATAGGAGGCATGAGGTCGGCTTTGGTTTTATCCAATACATCGGCAATGGTAGTAAACTGGTAGCCGTGAGTTTTAAAGTAATGGATAATAGCAGGCAATGCCTTCACGGTTTCTTCGCGGGTATCGCCGCCGGCATCATGCAGTAATATCATTGAACCGTTATTGGCCTGCCTGATAGTGCGCGCTATAATACTATCGGCAGTTACACCGGGCTGCCAATCCCATGGGTCGATAGATTCGCCGATGGTGATATAACTTTGCCTGCGGCTTTCGGCCACCGGTATAACCTCTGCAAGTGTTTCCGGCTCGGCATCGGCATTAAACGGAGGACGGAACAGTATTGTACTGCGTCCCGTTACCGATTCGATGATCTTACGGGTGGCGTTAAGTTCCAATACAACACGATCAAGGCTGATGGTTGAAATATCCGGGTGGAAAAAGGTATGGTTGCCAATTTCATATCCCTCTTCATACTCGCGCCTTAGGATCTGTATATTTTTTTCGGCCATGGAACCAACCACAAAAAAGGCTGCCGGTACTTTTTCCTTTTTCAGGATATCCAAAATTCGTGGTGTATAGTCAGGATCGGGGCCATCATCAAAAGTTAAAACAACTTTTTTAGGCTTATAGCCATACTTACGGATCACATATTTTGTAGGTAATTTTATGTAATGCTGATCTGTTATGGTAAAGTCGCCGGTATCAAGTTTTACTTTAATTTCGCCGATACTTGGTGAAGTTATCAGATCGAGCACCTCGCCATCACCATCATATTCAACGTTTTTACGGTTATTTAAACCTACTGTAGTTAACTTCTTCAAATCGACGCCTGTTTTGCGCAAGGAGTCAATAGAAAGATTTTTTTGAAAGTATGACCATAGCCGCGGGTCTTCGGTACCCATGCGCCAAAGCGCCACGCCACCAGTTGCCCAGTCGTCGGCCATCCTGATTACGTTGAAGTTGGTGGCCGCATCCGTAAAATAAATGGTATGCTCAAGACTATCCTTGTCCATGTATTTAAAGTGCGAGTTGGCAGATACAGGATCAAAAGTAATTTTGCTTTTGTTCTCGTCAGCCGTACTTACTGCCTGCTGATAGCCTATTGATTTGCCTACGCTGCCTTCGGGCCAGTCATAGGCGCCACCCGCAAAAGTTAAAATTATTTTTTCGCTTGGTACTTTACTGCAAACATCATCCAATATTTGTTCTACCCAGTGCTGGTTTGATAGGTCGCCGGCGTTGCTTGCTTCATTATGCTCATCAATAGCCATAATGAAAAGGAAATCGTTGACGTGCTGTAACCTCGATAGATTATAAGTTTCATCCTCGGGTACCACATTTTGGGTAACCAGCAGTTTTTTAGCACTTAAAGTAGCATAAAGCTCATTTTGGAAAGCAATATAATATTTGCTGTTGCGATCTTTGATATCATCCAGATCTACGTTTATCCCCTTAAATTTATATTTGGTAAGCGCGTTTACAATACTGTTGATAAACCCTGTGCGTAATGTGGGGTTTTTAAAAATGCGTTCAATATCCTTGCTATCATAACCACCCGCCTGATTGTTAACGTTAACATAATTTGATAGGGTAATTATAATAGGCTTATTGTATTTTTTATTGAGGTTTATAAGCCCGGTATCAATTTTGGTAATAACGGTATCGGTTTTTGGAAGAATGGAAAAACCTTCGCTAACTACCATATCCAGCCTGTTTATATTATCCAAAAGGGAATAATAGGCTTGTGGTTCCCAAGGGCGGTAAAAGGCGGCGTTTATACGATCTTTATTATTGGGATGCTTATGCTGGTGCAGGCGTTTTGCCCGTTCCATAGCCTCGATCTCGGATTTTTGGATCTTAAAATACTTGTACTTGGTTGATCTTTTTACCTGCTCAAGCTCCTCCTTTGACATTTTTTTTGGAGCCGGATTAAGGTTTGGTAAATCTGGATAATAGGTTGATTTGATGGTAACTATTACAGCGATAACTCCTACTACAAGGAAAACGAACAGTATGCGGCTGAGCCATTTAAAGCGGTTCCATCTGCCTGGAGTATCTGCCTGAAAAACTTGCTTATTTGAAGACATTAAGTGAGATTACTTCTGATTAAAAGTATAGGAAACAAATGAAGATATGATGAATGATTTTAATTTTATTTATGTGGTTTTCCGGGTTCAATACCTGAAAAATCAACACCACATTTACAATTGCCACCGCAGCTTTTTTTCGAAGCGATACTTTTATACATCATCTTACCGATGTAAAAAATAGCGGCGGCAAAAAGAATTATTACTAAAATTACCTGGATGTTCATAATGCAAAAATACTTAATTTTTAATATATACGTATAGACGCTATTAATAGTATAAAGTTTAACGTGGCATAAAGGCAATTGTTCCGCCTACCCAATCAAAATCTTTATTATAACGCACTCCAATCATTTTTCCGCGGCTTAGCCGTGCCAGGTTTATGGCTAATGTGGGTTTTGGATCGCCATTTGGCCAAAGGTATAACAGCCTGATCTCGGCCTTTACGCCGCCATCCGGGGCCTGTACTACGGGTTCGTAATTTACTTTTTGCTGTAATATCCAATTTTCCGGCTGGGTAATATTGCTGATGTCATCGCTGGTAACATCAATAATAACACCCTGCCCGGCAAACGAGAATAAAGGTTTTAAAACATAGTTTTCCAGGTCGGCCGGTATTTGAGCCAGTTTGTGCAGGAATTGTGTTTTGGGGATATAATCGCCGCTTAAAAAAGGCATGGTAAATTTGCTAACGCGATAAAACCAGTTAGGGTGTGTTATCCACTCCACATCCAATGGTTGGCGTATGTCAACTACTTTTTCAAAAAGGGTATCATCGCCATCAATTTCATCAAATATCAGGCGGTTGTATATGCGTTTAATCAATTTCTTTTCGCCATTAAGCTGGTAAAAAAGCTGATTACCTTCCTGCACCAGGTCGCTTAATGATATTACTGCTATGCCAAGTTGTTTTTGGGTAAGATAAAAATCCACAGCTGTTTTTTGTTCGGGCGCATTCACATCCATCAGTACCACATCCTGGGGCGTATGGGGGCCAATGATGGTTCTTTTAAGCAGATCAAGGTAACTCGCTTTATCAAGGCCGTTGAAATACATGGTTTGGTCATCTGCAATATCATAAACCTCCCTGTAGGTATCGCCCATAAAAACCTGGAAACTATACAGTGAGGGAAAGCCCTGCATCTCTATCAGCTTGGGTACTATGTCGCCCTTTTCATCTTTACAGATACCAAAATCTAAAGCGATGAAATGCGGATGGTCATTTTCGTTGGCTACACGCCATTTATCGGGAATGGCACGCTCTGTAAGTTCTTTAAAGCCGGGCTGTAAAATAGTGGCAATAATATCATCGCCTGCAGCAATCAGCTTGTCCCTGAAATCAGTAGTAAGCAAAACAGGGGTTTCGGCAACGCGAAAAGCCACCGGGCTGTGCAGGCCGCTGTTAAGTTTATGCAAAAACTGCTGGTATTTTTCGTTGGTGAAACCTGTGTTGAATGTTTTCCTGGCTGATGGGTTCATAAGTTCCGTTTTTCTGAACCCGTCATTGCGAGGCACGAAGCAATCCCCGACCTACAGAGCGGCTCTGTAAAGTTAGGGATTGCTTCGTGCCTCGCAATGACGGTATTAAATGTAATACGTTATAAACAAACTTAACTAATTTAGTTTAACCTTTGTCTCTGATCTTTTGTCCTTTGTCCGAAAATCCTTCGTCCTTGTTCCATCCATCCTTTGGCCTTTTACCTTTATCCTTTCACCATTCTAAATAATATTTCATTAATTTGCTTTGTCAATTAAAACCTGGCAACGCTGTTTAATGTTAAAGGAAAAGAAAAAGATCGCCGTTATTGGCGGCGGTAGCTGGGCTACGGCTAATGTTAAAATGCTGGCTGATAATACTACCGAGAAAGAAATTTTTTGGTGGATGCGCAATACGCAGGCAGTTGAGCACTTGCACAAATTTGGGCATAATCCCAATTATTTAAGTTCGGTTGAAATTAAACTGCCTAAAGAAAATATCTCCGGCGATCTGAAAGCGCTTATCGCTGTTGCCGATATCATTTTACTAAACGTACCTGCCGCCTTTTTAAAAGCAGCGCTTACCGGCATTACCGCCGAGGACCTTGTCGGAAAAAAGGTAGTATCGGCAATAAAAGGTATTGTACCCGATGAAAACTTAATTATCGGTGAGTTTTTAAATCAGAAGATGGGGGTTTCTTTTGATGATTTTATGGTGATCAGCGGGCCTTGCCATGCCGAAGAGGTAGCGCTGGAAAAACTATCATACCTCACCATTGCATCGCGCGATGCCGCTTTAGCCGCTGAGTTTGCCGGCATGATTAATACCCGTTACATCAAAACCATTGTATCTGATGATATTTATGGTACCGAATGGGGGGCTGTTTTAAAAAATATATACGCTATAGCAGGTGGTATTTGCCACGGCGTGGGCTATGGTGATAATTTTCAGGCTGTGCTGATATCAAATGCCATACGCGAGTTGGAAAGATTTGTAGCCGAAGTACACCCCATAAACCGGGATATCAAAGAATCGGCCTACCTGGGCGATTTGCTGGTTACCGCATACTCGCAGTTTAGCCGCAACCGTACTTTTGGTAATATGATAGGCAAGGGCTATACCGTAACATCGGCCCAGTTGGAAATGAATATGATAGCCGAGGGATATTATGCAGTAAATTGCCTACAGCAGGTTAACAAACAGTACAAAGTAAATATGCCCATATGTGATGCTGTTTACGCTATTTTGTACCAGAAACACTCCCCGGTACTTGAAATGAAGATTTTGGCAGAAAAATTGAGCTGATATTAAATAATATTAACTCAATTAAATTACCATGAAAAATCTATTCAAAATTGTACTGTTTGCGGCGGGATCATTTGTGATATCACCAGCTTTTGCACAAACCCACAAAGACAGTACGCTTGGCCACAAAATAAGCAAGACAGCTAAAAAGGTTGGTCATAAAACTTCGGAGATTGCTGCTAAAGGTGCCGCAGGTGTAGTTGATAAAAAATATGAGGGCAAAGTTGCACCGGGTGGGCAAACAGTTTACATAGACGAAAATTCACATTATTACTACATTAACAAAAAAGGCCACAGGGTATTTGTTAAAAAATCTGCGCTTATTGATAAACCTGCTCAATAAAATTTTGTAATTTAACAGTACCTGCAAAAGCAATTGGTTTAAAAAACTTATCATGAAAAATTACACAATGATTTTTGCGTACTCGTTTTGCGCGCTGATACTATTTTCCTTTGCTTGTACTACCAACCAGGCTGATAAAAAGCTATTGGGCAAATGGAAATCAAAAGATGGTGAAACGAAACTGGAAATAACCGAAAAAGGTTTTACTACCGATGACGGGCAGCCGGTTACCGAGGATTATTTTGTTAAAAACGATACTATTTTTACTTCGTATGAGGGGACCCGGCCCTATACTAAATTCCTGATCAAAAACCTGGACGATCATAAGCTTACGCTTTTTTATCCCGACTCTGACATTGTTGAATTTATCCGTTAAAAAACAAAAGCCTTCATAACTGCTGGCGGCAGTTGAAGGCTTTGTTAACAAAACTAAACTAAACTATGCTTCCTTACCAGGGAAGCTCATGAAAACTATCTTTTTCTTCAGAATCAAGAGTTAAGAATTAAGAGTCAAGAATTAAGACAGCTGCATTTGTGTTGCTAAGGTCTTAACTCTTGATTCTAATTTCTTGACTCTTTTAAATTAGAATCTTCTTTTGCGCTCGGGACGATCCTCACGGGGTTTGCCAGAGAAGTCACGGAAACCACCGCCCCCACTATTGGCATTCCTGTTTCTATCGCCACCACGTGAACCACCGCCACCTTCGCGACGTTCGCCACCACGGTAACCGCCACCGCCTTCGCGACGCTCGCCACCACGGTAACCACCACCGCTGCTTTCGCGACGATCGCTGGTGCCTTCGCCGGATACTTCTATCCTTACAGGGCGACCTTTGTATTCGGCATCTTTAAAGCCTATGGTTACTTTTTCAACATCCTCGTTAGGAACTTCAAAGAATGAATAAACACCCTTAACATCTATTTTACCAACGCTACGGCCGCTAATTTTTGATGTGTTGCAAATGTAACCTAACAAATCGCCGCGGTTAAACTCATCAACAGAACCCAGGTTAATAAATAAACGGGTGTATGCAGATGGGCCGCTTGGCGCACCGCCACGTTCGCCACGGTCAGAACGATCGTCCCTATCGCGACGGCCGCTTTCTTCAACGCTTGCGTTAAGATCTGGCGCGTTTTTGTAATAATCAAGGAAACGGTTAAATTCAATTGATGCAAAGCGTTTAATAAACTCTTCTTTGCTCATATCCTTAAACTCATCCATTATACGCGGGATGTATTGCTCAATTTGCTGCTCATTAACCTGTACGTTATGTACTTTATGAACAATTGAGAATAATTGTTTTTCGCAAACATCAAACCCGGTTGGTATTTCGGCTTTAACAAAACGCTTACCTAAGGTGCGTTCTATCTGGCGTATTTTACCTAATTCTTTAGCGTTGATGATAGAGATAGATACACCTGTTTTACCTGCACGGGCAGTACGGCCGCTACGGTGGGTGTAATTTTCAACCTCATCTGGCAACGAATAATTAATAACGTGTGTTACATCATTAACATCAATACCACGTGCGGCAACGTCAGTAGCAATTAACAATTGCAGGCTGCGCTCGCGGTAACGTTTCATTACCTTATCGCGTTGTTGTTGTGACAGGTCACCGTGTAAAGAATCGGCATTGTAACCGTCTTTGATCAGGGCTTCTGCAATATCCTGTGTTTCAATTTTGGTACGGCAAAATACAATACCAAAAATGTCGGGGTTAAAATCAACAATACGTTTAAAAGCGGCATACTTATCACGGGCACGTACTATATAGTACTCATGCTCAATGTTGGCATTACCGGTGTTTTTTGTGCCCATGGTAAGCTCAAATGGCTCATTCATGTACTTTTTCGCTATACGGCGAACTTCAGTTGGCATGGTGGCCGAAAACAGCCAGGTTTTTTTCTCGTCCGGAGTGGTAGATAAGATATTATCAATGTCTTCCTGAAAGCCCATGTTGAGCATTTCATCAGCTTCATCCAATACTACGAATTTTACCTTCGAAAAATCTATCGCCTTACGGTTAATGATATCAAGCATACGGCCTGGTGTGGCCACTACGATCTGTACACCACGTTTAATCTGGCGTAACTGATCCATAATGCTTGCTCCGCCATAAACGGCTACAACGTGAACGTTGTCCATTTTTTTGGAGTAATTTTTAATGTCGTTCGTGATCTGTAAACACAGTTCACGTGTTGGGCATAAAACAAGTGCCTGTGGATGATTTTCTTCAAAATCCAACAGTTCTAATAATGGTAGGCCAAAGGCAGCAGTCTTACCGGTCCCGGTTTGGGCTAATCCGACAAAATCGTTGCTGCCTGTTAACAATACCGGAATTGACTGTTCCTGGATTGGTGTTGGGTTTTCAAACCCTAACTCAGAGATGGCATTAACAATATCATGACGGATTCCCAGTTGAATAAATGGGTTCATGAATTAAAATAACGAATTTGGCAACATCGCCAAATCGGCCGCAAAGATAGCGTTAATATTTGGCAATAGCAATGAGTATATACAATCAAAATTGCTTTTTGGTAATATATTTTCAAATTGATGTTAATTGCCTTTAAAGTAGCTATTTAATTATGGAGTTTGTAATTTTTTTAAGCAGTTTTTGGTGCATGAAAGCTATTTTATTGCTCATCAACAGGATTGAGCTATGCAAAAAAAATCAATTCTGTAATGTTCTCGAGATTTTGTTTTCTTGAATAGGTTGGTTTGGCGAGCTTCAATCAAGCGGTTACTCAGGAATAATTTTGTTCGCAGTTTCTTAAATTATAAACTCTTTTTTAGTAGTTACGTCAATGCTTGGCGTTTAATAGGCCGGCATTTTAATAAGATGAAGGACTGGGTTTACTGGATTGATTATTTATTTTACATTCGTAAAATAATATTCTATATGAGCACTGCTTATAAATCAACCTACACCTTAGCATACTTATTTTTGACAGTTTTGGCAATAAACGCTATAAGTTGTAAAAAAGGTAACCCATCATCAACTCCATTAGTTGTAAAGCCGGTTGATCCGGTACCAACTGGTTTATTTGTTTCGACCTTCTCCGGGAGCGGGGCTCAAGGATCAGCAAATGGCGACGCCGCCAGTACAAGTTATTATTACCCGCAGGATATTGTAGCAGATAAGTCGGGCAATTTTTACGTAACAGATTTTAATAACAATTTTATCCGGAAAATTACTCCTGCAGGGGTTTCGAGTGTATTTGTAGGGACCGGCAAAGTAGAAACTATTACAGGTATTGGCACTGCTGCCGGGGTTGCACACCCAATTGCTATTACTATAGACTCTAAGGAGAATCTTTACGTATCAGATATCGGTAATCATATTTTAAAAATATCAAAGGCTGGCGAGCTTACTTTTTTTGCAGGTGGTGATGGGGTGGGAACGACTGACGGCATGGGCGCTTTAGCCAGGTTTAATACTCCGAGTGGATTAACGGCAGATACAAATGATAATATATATGTTGCCGATGAAAATAATTCAAGGATCAGAAAAATAACGCCCACCGGATTAGTTACCACATTGGCGGGAAATGCTACACAAGGTAAAACAGACGGCCTTGGAACGGCCGCGAGTTTTAAATTACCTCGCCATATTGCAATAGATAATAAAGGTAGTTTATATGTGAGCGAAACAGGCAATGATTTGATCAGAAAGATTGCAATTGACGGTAATGTAACAACTATTGCAGGTAACGGAAGTAAAGGCGCTGTTAACGGAAAAGCATTAAACGCCCAGTTTAATAACATAGGTGGGTTGGCAGTTGATGCGGATGGGAATATTTATTTTGCTGAAACTGGTAACAATGATATAAGAAAACTATCTGCTTCGGGTGACGTAACTACCGTTGCAGGTATTGCAGGATGGCGTGGAGCTGATAATGGACCAGCGGCTGCCGCAAGTTTTAATAGCCCGGGCGGAATTGTCTTAACGGCTAAAGGGGAAATTTTTGTTGCAGATACCTATAGTAACCTAATCAGAAAGATCAGCTCAAAATAGGCTTATGCGCACTAATCTTTACTTTATCAAATGAATAAACCAGGTAATAGTTTTCCAAATTTATCGTTAATCTGACGCTAACAAGTACGCTATCTATCTCCGAATAAAACCTGTTAGATTGGACATTGGTAACAATTTTGAATAATATGTGATAGATGATTTTAGAAATAGAGACGTGCTTACTTAGTGTATTTCAGGGATAATTGTGGTCCCATAGCTGAAGTTTATAGACACTCATAATCTGACCTGATTTTGGTGAACAGGTTTTTTTATGTAGGTTTAAACCCAATAATTGAAGCAGAAATGAATGATCTGGAAATATATTTTAAAAATAATACCGAACGCGTAATATATAAATGGGCACATTACTTTGATGTTTATGAGCGTCATTTTAGTAAATACAGGGGTAAAGACATCGTAATACTGGAGATAGGCACACTGCATGGTGGTAGTCTGCAAATGTGGAAAAGCTATTTTGGCGATAAGGCGAAAATTTACGGCATCGATATAAACCCTAACTGTAAAGCCGTTGAAGAAGAGAATATTAAAATACTAATAGGCTCACAAACCGACCGCAATTTCTTGAAACAGGTTAAAGAAGAGATCCCCCCGATTGATATTTTAATTGATGACGGAGGCCATACCATGCTACAGCAAATTGTATCATACGAGGAGCTGTTCAATCATGTTAAGCCAGATGGTGTTTATCTTTGCGAGGATATTCATACCTCATACTGGTTAAAATATGGAGGTGGGCACAAAAGGCGCGGCAGTTTTATTGAGTACTCTAAAAACTTTATTGATAAACTAAACGCTTATCATTCTGTAGAGAAATCATTAAAGGTTGATGATTTTACCCGCTCGGTAAATTCTATCCACTATTATGATTCTATAGTGGTGATAGAGAAAAGGCCAACCCCGCAGCCAACATCATCAAAAACCGGCACTATTACCACGCCTTTCATGAACCTGGAAGCACATGGTGTTGCCCTGGTTAAAAAGAACGCAACATACCGCATCAAGCATATTTTAAACGTTGTTACAGCGTTTTTCAAATTACCCTTTAAAAAAGGGAGCTTTGATTATTCATAAGTTTAGTGAAAAATTAAAAAAGGCATGCCATTATAGCATGCCTTTTTAATTTAATAGGTGCGCACTGTATCATTATACAATGCAAGCATCATATAACAGTAAAGGTCAGGAAACTACCTTAACCTATCTGCCGATTTTACCAGCTTCTCATCGCTTTTAATGCTTTTTATAGCTAATAGCAACATCACGATGCTTATAGAAGTAAGAAAAAGACCGATCCCCATTGTTTTTGTTCCCAGCTGAACACCTTCGCCCACAGCATTCTTAACGGTTTGCGCCATCCAGAAACTGTAACCAAATAATACAAGCATGGCACTATAGCAAAGTGCTATTTGTTGCTTGCGGTTTTTAAATAGGAAAATGATAACCAGGGGGATAACCGCCACAATAGCGGTTACAGCGGTAAGTGCGGTAAAAGTCTCGATATTTTTATGTACTCCGCCTAAGTCCTGGAAAATTCCGGTAACCATAATAGTTACGGGTACATCATTAACATAAACGTTATGAGCCAGCGGGAAAAAGTATAGAGAAAACAGCACCAGGCTGGCAAATAAGAGGTAAATGCTTTGTATTCGTTGTAGCATGATATTAAAATTATAATGGCAAATATAGTTGTTTTAGCTATTGCCTTAAGTCATTTTTATTGGCGGCAATATTTTGCTTTTAATGATAATTATTATAGTATATTTAAACTAATTTTCTATTTAACCGTTTTATTGTATGACCTCAATTAGCGATTTATCTCCACAGGAGGTAAAATTTGAAGATGCCCATCTAAAGAAAATATTTCTTGAACATTTAAACAGTATTTACTGTGGTAAACAACACCTGGTTGTTTTTTTTGAGGAGATAAAAGCGCTTGCGTCTTTACAATATTTGAAAAAAGCCATACAGGATTGCTGTGACGATGCCCTGGCTCAGTTGCAGCATATAGAAGGCATATTTAAGTCTATCAATGAAGATCAATCAAAAATAAGTGTGCTGGGTATGAAAGCTATGACCCTGGAGGCTTACATATCGGCCATTAAAGCCGGTAAAACTCCAATGGAGCGTGATGTTTTTATTGTTTTTTACCTGCAAATAATTGAAGGTATCGAGGTAACCTATTTTAAAGTTTTAAAAAACCTGGCCAAGGCTATTGGATACAGCAACACTTTTTTAGATAAGCCATTTAACCAGGCCATGGAAGATAAACTGATGTTTGAAACCATTTACAAGGAATACATTAGCGAGCCATCGGCAGAGTAAATATATTGCCCGCCAGTGTCTCAATTGAATGCTGATAATTACTTTGACCAAATTATGAACGCACGAGCCCGGCATAATAATTAACTTTGGCGCGTGGCAGATAAACAACGCTATTTTATTGAACTGGCTTATGATGGCACAGCCTATCATGGCTGGCAGGTGCAGCAAAATGCGCACAGTGTTCAGGAAGCTTTGAACAAAGCCCTGGGCATTATTCTGCGCCAGCCTGTGGAAACAACGGGGTGCGGGCGCACAGATACAGGTGTACATGCAAAGGAGTTTTTTGCACATTTTGACCTGGAGGACGATAGTCCATTGTCCATAGATCATAGCGAAACCGATGGCAATGGACTATTGACTATATCCTATGGACTAAAAGTTCGGGGCCTTAATTCTATCTTACCCGCAGATATCAGCATAAAAAACATTATCCCGGTTCATGAGGGTGCTCATGCCCGGTTTGATGCTACACTGAGATCATACCAGTATCATATCCATTTTAATAAGGACCCTTTTTTGAGGGGGTATTCGTGGCAGTTACGTGATGTGCCCGATATGGAATTGATGAACGAGGCCGCTGCCATGATCATGGATTATATTGATTTTAGCTGCTTTAGTAAATCAAACACCCAGGTGAAAACCAATAACTGCAAAATTAGCCGGGCCGAATGGGTGAAGACGGAACAAGGTATGGTGTTTCATATCTCGGCAGATAGATTTTTACGCAACATGGTGAGGGCTATAGTGGGCACCCTGATGATGGTAGGCAAAGGCGAAATACGTCCCGAAGCTGTAAGGGGAATAATTGAAAGTAAAAACCGCTCAAACGCCGGCATGAGTGTGCCGGCCTGCGGGTTATATTTAACGGAGGTGAAGTATCCTTATTTAGTAGCAAGTAGTTAGTATCAAGTATCAAGATGTCTTGCGATTATATTTGAGCGCTTGATATTACAGTTGGCTAACATACTCTTGAAACTTTTTATTCGATATTTGCGAAGCTAAGGTCTTGATACTTGATACTTACGACTTGATACTAACTATTTGATAATATGTCCGAGGTTACCGGTAAAGCGCTTGATTGGAAATTATTAAAACGGGTGATGCATTATGTAAAGCCGTACAACACTACGTTTGTGGTGGCTGCATTTTTAACCGTTTTTTTGGCGGTGAGCGCCTTGCTGCAGCCTATCCTGATTCAACGTACGCTGGATGTTGATATACTAAATGATGATTACAACGGACTGGTTTTCATGGTTGGCCTGATGATAGCACAGTTGCTTATCCAAACTGTGGCACAGTATTATCAAACCTACTTAACCAACGCGCTGGGCCAGTCGGTTATTCGCGATCTGCGGATTGATATTTTTAACCATATCACCAGTTTACGCTTAAAATATTTTGACAGGACACCTATCGGGATGCTCATCACCCGTACCGTATCTGACCTGGAAACCATCGCCGATATATTTTCTGAAGGCCTCATCTCCATTATGGGAGATATGCTGCTGGTATTTGCCGTTATCGGTTTTATGCTATACCAGGACTGGAAACTGGCCCTGATTACCCTTATTCCGATGCCTTTTCTTTTTGCATCAACTTATGTATTTAAGGAAGCTATTAAATCTTCTTTCCAGGAGGTGCGCACACAGGTAGCGCAGCTCAATACTTTCCTGGCAGAGCATATTTCAGGGATCAGTATCATTCAGCTATTTGCCCGTGAGGATCAGGAGATGCGCAAGTTTAAATCTGTAAACCTTAAGTACCGGGATGCCAACATCCGCTCCAACTGGTACTACTCTATATTTTTCCCGGTAGTAGAGATCTTGTTTGCCGTTTGTATTGGCTTACTGGTATGGTATGGATGTAAACGGATGCTATCTGACAATCAGCTGGCGGCTTTATCAGCGTCAAAAAAAGGTATTACTCCCGGTGTAATTACAGGCTTTATTGTGTTGCTGAATATGCTTTTTCGCCCAATACGACAGCTGGCCGATAAATTCAATACCCTGCAAATGGGTATGGTAGGGGCTGATAGGATTTTCAAGGTGTTGGATACTGATGAGGTAGCCACAGATAACGGAACACTTAAAACCGGCAGGTTAAAAGGTGAGATTGTTTTTGACAAAGTTTGGTTTGCTTATAACGATGAAAACTGGGTGCTGAAAAATATCAGTTTCCACATAAAGCCCGGCGAAACTTTGGCGCTGGTAGGTGCTACAGGCGCCGGTAAATCATCAACCATAAATATTCTGAATCGTTTTTATGAGATAGGGCAGGGGAATGTTAAGGTAGATGGACATGACATTCGCGAATACGAGGTAGAGTTTTTACGCTCGCAAATTGCTACCGTGATCCAGGATGTATTTTTGTTTACCGATACTATTGCCAATAACATCAGCCTCAACAATCCATCAATAACCCGTGAGCAAATTATTGCTGCCGCAAAGGATGTAGGCGCGCATGAGTTTATTGAACGTTTGCCTGGCGGGTATGATTATAATGTAATGGAGCGCGGAGCAACGCTGTCGGCAGGGCAATCGCAGTTAATTTCCTTCATCAGGGCGCTGGTATACAACCCCGCGATTTTGGTTTTGGATGAGGCAACATCTTCAGTAGATACCGAAACAGAGATCCTGATACAAAATGCCATTAATAAATTAATGCAGGGCCGTACTGCGATAGTGATAGCGCACCGCCTGTCCACAATTCAAAATGCCGACAGGATCATTGTGCTTGATCATGGGGAAATCATGGAAACAGGCACCCACCAGGAATTGCTTAAAATAGAGAATGGCCATTACCGAAAGCTCTATGATCTGCAGTTTAACTCGGCCGGAATAGCACGATGATCCGTTGCGTGATGCGTGGTTCGTGATGCGTGATTTGAGTTGCGAGTTGCGTGTTGTCCGGTTAAAAGTTTTATTCCTACTGGTAACTTTTACCCGAATTGATCAGTTGCGTGTAGCGCGTTGCCCGGATAAGGAATTTATTCGCACTTGTTGCTTTTACCCGAACCTCGAACCCCGTAACCCGAACCCCATAATCCCCATCACTCCTTCGGTACAGCCGTTACCGACTCAACGGGTTGCTCTTCTTTTTCGTGTTTTTTGGCAATGTCGCCGCCGTGTGGTTCATCGGCATTGTATTCCAAGTCTTCTTCTCTTAGTTTGCTTTTACCACCCTTGTCATTTGGCCGCCGGGTTGGAGTATCAGAAGGTGATGGTTTGCTTTTATCGTTTGCTGGCTTTTTCATGAATATGTAACAGTTATGGCTGGGGAATTGTTTATTTTCTGAATCTGGATTTAGCCGATTAATGGATTCATCAGACGTGACGATGAACTACCAAATCCGGGAATCAGCTGAGTCGGATTAATCCGGATTCAGACAAAAAATTCTGATCGAGACGTTAATAAATGTTAAAACCTGCATACTATTACCGCATTAAACAACATTTATAAGCAATAAACTTTTACCTTTAAGGCGTGTTTCTTAATTTCGCACGAATAGCAGGTGTGAGATATTAGATGTGAGATGTAAGACAAGCCACAAAATGCGGCTGTTTTTTTTGTTCTCAAATCTTAAAATCTCACTCCTCATATCTAAATAACATGGAAGAATTTGAAGCAAGTGCATCGGCAAAAAAAACCAAAACCATATATATTTCTACGGTATTTGGTATTGCGATGGTATTATTGATGATAGGTTTGCTGGGCCTGCTTTTGGTACATGCCAAAAATCTTTCACGCTATGTTAAGGAAAATATTGTGCTGAACATTTTTGTTGATGATGCAGCGCATGAAACTGATGTACTGCAGTTACAGAAACAATTGGATGGTAACCCTATTGTTAAACAAACCCAATACGTAAGTAAAGAACTTGCTGCCCGTAACCTGCAAAAGGATCTGGGCGAGGATTTTGTAAAGTTTTTAGGGTATAATCCACTTTCACAATCGCTGGATGTTTACCTGAAAGCTGATTTTGCTAACAACAAAGACATTGAGAAATTTAAAGCCGACCTGTTAAAGAACCCTTTGGTTAAAGAGGTAAAATACCAGCAATCATTAGTTGATCAGATGAATCAAAACCTGACTTCCATCAGTTTGATCATCCTGGTTTTTGCAGGTATCTTTGTGGTGCTTTCGGTAGCGCTTATTAATAATACTATCAGGTTGGCTATATACTCACAAAGGTTCCTTATAAAATCGATGCAATTGGTAGGCGCCACAAAGGGATTTATCCGCAAGCCATTTTTGCTATACGGTATCTGGCATGGTTTGCTGGGCGGTTTAATAGCAATTATTATACTCATTGGATCCCTTTACCTGGCCTACAAAGAAGTACCGGATTTAGTGATCCTGCAGGATTATACAGAATTTGGTATCGTATTTTTAGGCGTTATTGGAGTAGGGGTATTTATATCCGCGTTTAGTACATTCCTGGCGGTTAACAAGTTTTTACGTTTAAAAATATACGACCTGTATAGGTAAGTCAAAATTAAAAATTAAAAAAAATGTGAGGTGGATGGTTTTAATCACTAATTCACCAATTCAATAAATCACTAATTAAAAAAATGGCACAGCAATTTAAACCCACTACGCCTTTAAAATCATCGGCACAGGCAGCTAAACCAACACTTAAAACTACCAGTACCACACCGGTTGAATTTATATTTGATAAAGGAAATTACAAGTTTTTAATTATCAGTGTATTGGTAGTAGCCTTCGGCTTTGTGTTAATGTCTGGCACTACTGATATTTACAGTACCACCAAAATTGTTATTGCTCCAATAGTAGTATTGGCTGGTTTTGGATTAGGCTTTTACGCGATATTAAAAAAGCCAGAAGTAAAGTAAGTCTTTTTTTTGATTGGGTTAATTAAGAGCGCGATTGATGGTATTATCCTTCAATGCCTGGCTTGGTTAACCCAATTTACATACACTTATATAACTATTCCAACTTAATCCATCCACCTAATCCAATCACTCCCCCAAAACAATGGATACTATAAAACTTATACATGTAATTGTACTTGCTATAATTGAAGGAATAACCGAATTTTTACCGGTGTCATCAACCGGGCACATGATCATAGCTTCGTCTATAATGGGCATAGCTACAGATCCTTTTATTAAATTATTTACTATCGCGGTACAGTTAGGCGCCATATTATCGGTGGTAGTATTGTACTGGAAAAGATTTTTTCAAACTATTAATTTCTACATCAAGCTTTTAGTAGCATTTATACCCGCAGCGGTGTTTGGCGTGCTGTTCAGTAAAAAAATAGATGCTTTATTGGAGAGCGCCCTTACTGTAGGTATTACCTTATTAGTTGGTGGTGTTATTTTGCTTTTTGTTGATAAATGGTTTAATAAACCGACTGTAAAAGAGGAGAAAGACATCAGCTATTTAACTGCTTTAAAAATTGGCTTTTTCCAATGCCTGGCCATGATTCCCGGTACCTCCCGCTCGGCAGCAACCATTGTTGGTGGTATGTCGCAAAAACTTACCCGTACCGCTGCTGCTGAATTTTCATTCTTTTTGGCGGTGCCCACCATGTTTGCAGCAACAGGTAAAAAGCTGTATGATTTTTACAAGGAAGGGCACACCTTTACCGGCGAAGAAATTAAATTATTGGTTATAGGTAATGTTATTGCTTTTGTAGTAGCTATGCTGGCTATTAAAACTTTCATTACTTTTTTGGAGCGTAGGGGCTTTGTTATCTTTGGTTGGTATCGTATTGTTATCGGCATCGTGATCATCGGTTTAATAGTGAGCGGCCACCAGCTGGAAACATTATAGGCACAAAATTTTTCAACTTCAATAAACACGCGTCATTACTGATACAACAGGGTAATCCTTGAAAAGCAGTGATGACGCGTTAGTTTTATAACCCAGGTCGAAGATTTAAAAACTTCGATTTTCTGTATGGTTAACCAATGGATGTCATTGCTTCGTATCCCTCGCAATGTTGGCATGAATATTTCCTTTCAAAATTTCCCTACCTTTGCAGCTTTAATAGCAATAATTGAAGAACACCTACAATAATATACAGGAATTTGCCGAAGGTCAGCTTTTGCTGGTTAATAAGCCTTATAGCTGGACGAGCTTTGATGTAGTGGGCAAAATCCGTAATTCGTTTAAGCCGCTTAAATTAAAAGTAGGTCATGCGGGCACGCTTGATCCGCTGGCTACCGGTTTGCTTATCATTTGCACCGGTAAAATGACCAAACAGATTGACACTTTCCAGGCCGAAGAAAAGGAGTATACCGGAACCATGGTGCTTGGTGCAACCACGCCATCATATGATATGGAAACCGAACCGGATAATAAATTCGACATCAGCCAACTTACCGAACAACAGCTGCGTAATAACTGCGAACAGTTTACAGGTGATATTCAACAATATCCGCCGGCGCATTCTGCTATAAAAATTGATGGTGAGCGGTTATATGAAAAGGCCCGTCGTGGCGAAGAAGTTGAACTGCGCCTGCGCAGTGTAACCATTAGCGAGTTTGAACTAACCCGCATTGAGTTACCCGAAATTGATTTTAGGGTAGTATGCAGCAAGGGTACTTATATCCGGTCGCTGGTTAATGATTTTGGCGCGACTTTAAATAACGGGGCATATTTATCAAAATTAAGACGTACACGGAGCGGTAATTATAAGGTAGAAGATGCCTGGGAGGTGATGGAACTGGTGAATATGATCAGGACTTTAAAAGCTCCCGCCGAGCCGGTTGCAGATCAGGGTTGATCATTAAACCATTTCGGGGTCAAAATATGCTGCCTGGCATAGCCAGGTGAACTAAAAAACTAAATTTGTGTTTTTACTCATAAAATGAGGATATACAACAATATTGACGAATTTACAGCTATAAAAAATGCGGTTGTTACCATTGGTACCTTTGATGGGGTACATATTGGGCACCGTAAAATTATTGCAGGTATAAAGGAGCTTGCCGACGAGATCAAAGGCGAAACCGTTATTCTTACCTTCTTTCCACATCCGCGGATGATATTGCATCCCGAGGATGAAAGCATTAAGCTAATAACCACCATTACCGAAAAGGCCCAGCTGATGGAGCAATTAGGTGTCGATCATTTAATCATCACCCCGTTTTCAAGAGATTTTAGCAATCAAACCGCAGAGGGTTATATTCGTGATGTACTGGTGAGCAAAATCGGTACAAAAAAGATAGTAATAGGTTACGATCACCGTTTTGGTAAAGACAGGCAGGGCGGCCTGGAAGATCTGCTTAAACTTGGTCCGGTTTACGGATTTGACGTAGAGGAGATCCCCGAGCAGGATATCGATGAAGTTGCCATCAGCTCAACCCGTATCAGGGCTGCTCTTTTAAAGGGCCAGATTGATCTTGCCAATACCTTTTTAGGTTATCCCTTTTTTATAACAGGTACCGTTATCCGCGGCGACCAGTTAGGCAGGCAGATAGGGTATCCAACAGCAAATATCGTAGTAGAAGAGAAATATAAGCTCATCCCATCAGATGGCATCTTTGCAGTAACGGTACTTGTTGCAGGCCAACGCTATAAAGGCATGGCATATATAGGCAGCCGCCCAACCGTAAATGGCCTTACCCACAATATTGAGGTAAATATCTTCGATTTTGACAAAGAGATTTACAATCAGGCTATAAAAATGGAGTTTCATCATTATGTGCGGGGCGACGTGAAGTTTGCGTCGCTGGATGAACTGAAAGTACAGTTGGCGCAGGATAAGATAGATGTGACGGCATTATTAGATAGTATCTGAACCTGAATTTATCGAATTAAGGAATTTACAGAATTATTTGAACGTTGAATATTCAGCTTCAGAAAGAAAACTAAATAATTCTGTAATTCGACAAATTCCGGGTCAGACAAAATATCATCACCTCAAAGCCCGCTCCCCGCAGCCAATCATCACCTAAAACACCTTGTTTTCCCTTAAAACTCAAAACTAAAACCGTACATTTGCCTGTCAATATGACTCTAATTGTCGCTATGGCGTAATTATTGAGTTTGAAGGGTTATATCAAAATAATATGTTAGATTTTATCAGTAAGCTTTTTGGAAGCAAATCAGAACGGGATGTAAAAAGTATTAAGCCGATAGTTGAAAAAGTAAAGGCTGAATTTGCAAAACTCGGTACCATCAGTAATGATGAGCTTAGAGCTAAAACAATAGGTTTTAAACAAACTATCGCCGAAGGCCTTTCTGGCATTGATAGCGAGATCCAAGCCATAAAAGATCGTACAGAAAACGAGCTTGACATGGATGTTGCCGATAAAGTTGAGCTATATACTCAACTTGATAAGCTGGAAAAAGACCGTAATAAGGAACTTGAAGATATATTGATCAATATATTACCAGAAGCCTTTGCCGTTGTAAAAGAAACTGCCAGGCGTTTTTCTGAAAATAAAACCATTGAAGTTACCGCAACAGAGTTTGATCGTAACCTTGCCGCGCGAAAAAATAATGTGTTGATCAAAGGCGATAAAGCCATTCATCATAATACCTGGCTTGCTGCCGGTAATGAAATGACCTGGAATATGGTTCATTACGATGTACAGCTTATAGGTGGTATCGTTTTGCACCAGGGTAAGATATCTGAAATGGCAACGGGTGAAGGTAAAACGCTGGTAGCCACGCTGCCTGCATACCTTAATGCCCTGGCTGGTCAGGGTGTACACATTGTAACTGTGAATGATTACCTGGCCCTCAGGGATAGTGAGTGGATGGGGCCTTTATATGAGTTTCATGGTTTATCTGTTGATTGTATTGATAAACATGAGCCAAATTCTGAGGAACGCCGTGCCGCTTACCTTGCCGATATTACTTTTGGCACTAACAACGAGTTTGGTTTTGATTACCTGCGTGACAATATGACACGTAGTCCAGAAGAACTTGTTCAGCGTAAACTACACTATGCAATGGTGGATGAGGTCGATTCAGTTTTAATTGATGATGCCCGTACACCTTTAATTATATCTGGTCCTATCCCACGTGGCGATGAGCATGAGTTTTATGAGTTGAAACCACGCATAGAGCGTTTGGTTAACGCGCAAAAAGCTTATGTAAACAGCGTATTGAATGAAGCCAAAAAAGCGATTAACGACGGTAATGCCGATGTTGACGGCGGTGGTTTAGCATTATTGCGTGCTTACAGGGGTTTACCTAAAAGCAAAGCGCTTATTAAATTTTTAAGTGAAGGCGGTAA
Source organism: Mucilaginibacter sp. P1_A3 (assembly GCF_056406855.1). Lineage (NCBI taxonomy): Bacteria > Pseudomonadati > Bacteroidota > Sphingobacteriia > Sphingobacteriales > Sphingobacteriaceae > Mucilaginibacter > Mucilaginibacter sp. P1_A3. The sequence goes on along the minus strand of NZ_JBFTZJ010000014.1, from coordinate 106,837 downwards.
CAGGAGCACCCTGCAAAAGGTAGAGAATCACTACATGCAGGATCAGGGTAAGGATATGCCTAAGGTAGATGCTGAGCTGTTTTTTGTTATCGACGAAAAAAACAACCAGGTTGAACTGGCCGAAAAGGGTATCGAATTGATTACTTCATCTGGCGAGGATCCTCACTTTTTTGTAATGCCTGATGTAGGTACCGAAATTGCCGAGATCGAAAAATCAAACCTGAGCACCGAAGAGAAAATTGCCCGCAAGGATGAACTGATGCGTGATTTCTCTATCAAATCTGAACGTATCCACTCTGTTAACCAATTGTTGAAGGCTTATACCTTATTTGAAAAGGATACCGAATACATTTTGGACGAAGGCAAAGTGAAAATTGTAGATGAGCAAACAGGCCGTGTATTGGATGGCCGCCGTTACTCTGATGGTTTACACCAGGCTATTGAGGCTAAAGAAAATGTAAAGGTTGAGGATGCAACACAAACATTCGCGACTGTTACCCTGCAAAACTACTTCAGGATGTACCACAAGCTTTGTGGTATGACGGGTACTGCCGTTACAGAAGCCGGTGAGTTTTGGGAAATATACAAGCTGGATGTGGTAGAGATACCAACCAATACCCCTGCAAGCCGCGAAGACAGGCAGGATTTGGTATACCGTACCATCCGCGAAAAATATAATGCTGTTGCCGATGAGATTGTAAAATTAACACAGGCCGGTCGTCCGGTACTGGTGGGTACTACATCGGTAGAAATTTCTGAATTATTGAGCCGTATGCTTAAACTGCGCGGCATTAAACATAACGTACTGAATGCGAAAATGCACCAGAAGGAGGCCGATATTGTGGCCGAAGCTGGTCAGTCGGGTACAGTAACTATTGCCACTAACATGGCTGGTCGTGGTACGGATATTAAATTGGGTGCCGGAGTTCAGGCAGCCGGTGGTTTGGCCATTGTAGGTACGGAGCGCCATGAGTCGCGCCGTGTTGACAGGCAGTTACGTGGTCGTGCCGGTAGGCAGGGTGATCCGGGTTCTTCACAGTTCTTTGTATCGTTGGAGGATAACCTGATGCGTTTATTTGGATCAGAGCGGATCTCGAACCTGATGGTACGTATGGGTATTGAGGAGGGCGAAGTTATTCAGCACTCCATGATTTCTAAATCTATTGAACGCGCGCAGAAAAAAGTAGAAGAGAATAACTTTGGTATTCGTAAACGTTTGCTGGAGTATGATGATGTGATGAACTCACAGCGTACCGTTGTTTACACTAAACGTAAAAACGCTTTGTTTGGCGAACGTTTGGATGTTGATTTGAGCAATACCATTTTTGATGTGGTTGAAGATATCACCACAGAATATAAAGAAGCCAACAATTACGAAGGTTTCACTTTAGAGATGATTCGCCTGTTCTCTGTTGATGTGGAGATTGATGCTGATAAGTTTGCTGCAAACTCTATTAACGCGTTGGTTGATCATACCTTCCAAACGGTGATGGATTTTTACAAACGTAAAGGCGACGCCGTTTCTGCACAGGCTTACCCTGTATTAAAAGATGTATATGATACCCGTGGCCAATACGTAGAAAACATTGTGGTTCCTTTCAGCGATGGCATTCATGGTATCCAGGTTTCTGTTCCGCTTAAAAAGGCGATTGACAACCACGGTCATGAAGTGTTCAAATCTTTTGAAAAGAACGTTACCCTGTACCTGATTGATGATGCCTGGAAAGAGCATTTACGCGAGATGGATGAGTTAAAACAATCTGTACAGAACGCGGTTTATGAGCAGAAGGATCCACTGTTGGTTTACAAATTTGAAGCTTTTGAACTGTTCCGTGGCATGTTGGCCAATGTGAATAAAGAAATAGTGAGTTTCCTTTTCAGGGGAGGCATCCCGGTTCAGCAACAAGCTGAAGAGATCAGGGAAGCTAAACCAGAGCCTAAGCTTGATTTGCGCAAAATGAAAACCACCAAAGCTGAGCTTGTTAACGAAGTTAACGGTATCCCTATGGATGATTTTCGCGACCAACAGAAAGCTACACCTGTAAGGGTTGAGCAAAAGATAGGTCGTAATGATCCTTGCCCTTGCGGTAGTGGCAAAAAATTTAAAAACTGCCATGGCGTAGGGCAGAATTAGCCCCACACGGCCTCCCCTGAAGGGGAGGAGGAAAAAAAAAATAACAACACCACGTCATTGCGAGGTACGAAGCAATCCCTAACTATGCAGATCCGCTCTGTAAATCGGGGATTGCTTCGTTCCTCGCAATGACGGTTTTTAATTATATTAACCATGAAAAAAGCAGTATTTGATCATAAAGCTAAACCAGCCTTCATCAAATACTGCTTTTTTTTTATGCTGATTGCGGCCTCTGCCCAAACCTTTGCCCAAACCCGTGGCAAGGTTGAAGTAGTTAAAGATCCATTGGTTGATACACTGATAGCCAAACGCTTTACTTTAAATAAAGAAACCGGGATTGCACCTGGGGTATCCTCATCGTATGGTTACCGGGTACAGTTCTTCAGTGGATCCAGCAGGCAGGAAGCTTACAGTGCCCAGGCCCGGCTGCAACGCGAATATCCCGAACTGCGCACCTATATTCTTTATAGCGAACCCAATTTTAAAGTTCGTGCAGGCGATTTCAGGACTCGCCTGGAAGCCCAAAAACTGATGCAGGAACTCAGAGCCTCGTTTTCGAGCCTGTTCATCATATCCGAAAAAATAAATCTACCTAAAGCTGATGCCAACGATGATTAAAGAAAAAATACAGGATTTATCACAAAAAATATTTGATGATGTGGTAGCCAACCGCCGCCACCTGCATGCCAATCCAGAGCTCTCTTTCCATGAGCAACAAACTTCTGGTTTTGTGGCCGGCAAGTTGGAAGAACTGGGTTTGGAATATCAAAAAATGGCCGACACAGGTTTGGTGGCCCTGATAAAAGGCGATCTCCCATCTGATAGAGTAGTGGCCCTGCGTGCCGATATGGACGCTTTGCCTATTACAGAAGCTAATGATGTGCCCTATAAATCGAAAAATATAGGCGTAATGCACGCTTGCGGCCATGATGCGCATACATCATCGTTATTAGGTACAGCACGTATTTTAACCGAATTGAAAAGCCAGTTTGGCGGAACGGTTAAGTTGATATTTCAACCAGCCGAAGAGAAACTTCCCGGTGGTGCAAGCATCATGATTAAAGAAGGTGTACTTGAAAATCCAAAACCGCAGGCTGTATTAGGGCAGCATGTAATGCCTTTGATTGAAGCTGGTAAGGTGGGTTTTCGTGCCGGTAAATACATGGCGTCAACAGATGAAATATATGTTACCGTTAAAGGCAAAGGCGGCCATGGCGCCCAGCCACAACAAAATATAGACCCGGTAATTATCACCGCCCACATATTAACCGCGCTGCAACAGGTAGTGAGCCGTTTTGCTGATCCTAAAAGCCCTTCGGTATTGTCATTTGGCAAAGTAATAGCCAATGGTGCCACCAATGTGATCCCTAACGAGGTTTACCTGGAAGGTACCTTCCGTACCATGGATGAAAAATGGCGCGAAGAAGCCCATAAACGCATGAAAAAAATGGCAGAAGGCATGGCTGAAAGTATGGGAGGCAGCTGCGAGTTTAATATTATGCGCGGTTACCCGTTCCTGATCAACGAAGAAGTACTTACCCATGCTACCCGTGGCCACGCTGAAGACTACTTAGGTAAAGAAAACGTACTTGATCTTGACATCTGGATGGCTGCTGAAGATTTTGCCTATTACTCGCAGGCAGCAGATAGCTGTTTTTATCGCCTGGGAACCCGTAACGAAGCCCGTGGTATTACCTCATCGGTACATACACCCACCTTTGATGTGGAAGAAGACGCGTTTAAAATAAGCACCGGGCTAATGGCTTATCTGGCCATTAAGCAGTTGGGGAATTAGAAATAGATAAAGGGTGAAAAATTAAAAGATTTGTCATCCTGAGGAACGAAGGATCTATTCGCAGAGTTTACAGGGCGAAGTAACATGGAGGCGAGCAGATCCTTCACTGCGTTCAGGATGACAAAAGGTTTTTCAAAAAAACGTCATAGGGATTGATAAAATCCAGGGGGCTTGGAAGAGGGAATGGCAAGCGGCGAAAGACTTACGAAGTTTTTAAAACTTCGTAAGTCTGGGGTTCTACGCAATAACATGGGAATAATCGTAACTGTTCCCTTAGATAAAATGTTAATAGTGTGATGAAGAAATTATTATTAGTTGTAGGATTTACTATTGTTAGCAGTTTTGCCTTCTCCCAGCAAATACAACGCTTTAATCCCGATACCATCCGTACCATCGTTATCGACTCATTGGTTGATATTCGGTCGCATAAGCTTCGTGCACAGGATTTTATAGACGCGGTAATGGCCGATACCAGTTTTTACAAGGCTTTTCAGAATATGAAAGCCTATGCTTTTACTGCCGAAAATCGCATTTATACTTATGATAAAAAAAATAAAGTTGATGGCAAGGTTTATCGAAAGCTTCGCCACAGTAATGTTGTTGGTCAGCATAAAATAGAATATTTTGCTAAGCAGGATAGTGGCTCTGTTTATAAAAAGAATGGCAAGTACCAGTTGTACACGGTGGAGATGTTCGACTTTATTTTCCAGAATGCCTACAACTCCGATTTTGTGAAGGGTGATGAACTGCCGGGTACAGGCGGAAAGAACGAAAGCTATAAGGATAAATTAAAGACACTGATATTCACCCCCGGTCGCAAGGTTAAGGGGATTCCTTTTATAGGGAGTAAAACAGAGATCTTTTCCAAAGACATGCGCGAATTTTACTTTTATGAGTTTGCCCGTGGTAAGTACCTGGATACTATTCCCGTTTATCGCTTTAAAGTGAGATGCAAGCCAAGCACATCAGATGGGGACACCATGATTAAGGAAATGACCACCATTTTTGATGAGCGCACCTTCGAAATTCTTGGGCGTTACATTGATATGAAATTCAGCAATATGTTCTTTGATTTTAATGTGCAGATGAACATCGAGCTTAATAATTTTAATGGCCAGTTGCTGCCCATCAAAATTACTTACCAGGGTAACTGGAATATTCCTTTCCACAAAGAAGAACGCGCCAGCTTTTTAATTGTGCATAAGGGTTATGAGAAGGAGTAAGGGACGCCTTATAGCTGTGATTGCCCTGCAGTCGTATCCTTTTTCAGATAGAATTTCTTTTTAATTTAGCCGGTTTCTTCTGTTAATTAATTTTTTTAGGCCGTGGTTGGTTTTGGTAATAAACTGCTTTTAAGTATTTGGATGTGATGTAATTGTGCGTTAATTATATCCTATCCATCAATAAAAAAATATACTTTTGGAAGATAGCGTTTCAAGCTAAATCTATTAATGCGGTCTTATACCCTAAAATTATTATTGCTGCTTCTATTTGCAATGGCGCTTAATCGTGTTAAAGCGCAAGATCCCGTAATCTGTAAAGGCAGTCTGGGCGATCCTGTTATTAATGTAACTTTTGGTGCGGGTGCAAACTTTGGTCCGCCGTCGCCTTATTCTACCATGCTTTATGTAGCAGGCTGTCCAGATGATAATTTTTATACCATTGTAAACAGCACAGATGTGAAAAATGGCGGCTCAAATTGTATTCCCGGGAACTGGTTTTCGGTTCCTCAAGATCATACAGGCGATCCTAATGGTTATATGATGTTTATTAATGCATCATATGACGCCAGTGAGTTTTTTAAACAGGTAACCGATGTTCCCTTGTGCCAAAAAACCACCTATGAGTTTTCGGCATATGTGCTTAATTTGCTTACCCCGGCGGCAAGCGGTGGCGCCAATCAACCCAAATTAAAGTTTACCATTGAAACAATAACTGGAGCCCCTTTAGCTACCATTACCAAAACTATTGACCCCACAACAACACCTGGGTGGGTAAAATGTAGTGTGACTTTTGCAACTCCCGGTAATATAGATAAGGTAGTATTAAAAATAGAGAACCAGGCCCCCGGCGGAAATGGCAATGATTTGCTGCTGGATGATATTGCATTCAGGGCTTGTGGTCCGGTCATTCAATTAGGGTTTAATAGTATAACTGCAACCGAGCCACAAAATGTATGTATAGGCGAAAGCCATGTCTATAATTTAGTTGCACAGATAGGCGAGGGTTATGATGATGTCCGCAGGCAATGGCAACGGAAGGCTGATGGAGGTGCATGGGTAGATATATTAAATGAAACCGGCAATATTTTGAAGGTTACAACTACCCCGGATATGACGGTCGGCAGTTATCAATACAGAATTGCCGCCGCCGAAGCAGAAAACATAAATTCGCTAACATGCCGTACTTATTCCGAGCCGCTTACCATTACAGTAAATCCTAAGCCGGTGGTGCCACATATTGAGCCTGCTGCTGCATGCGAAGGAGGTGCCTTAACACTTAATGCGACAGGAGGGGTAGTTTATGAATGGCATGGGCCTGGCATAACCCAGGTTAACAAAAATCAGAACCCATTGCAACTTGAAAATATTACACCTGCAATCCAGGGTAATTATTCGGTTGATGTAACATCAGCGAGTGGTTGTACTTCTTCTTCAAACACATTTCCGGTTACTGTTAATTTAAAGCCGATAATTACGGTAAGCAATACAGCAACTGTTTGCAAAGGAAATTCGGTTACCATAAGCGCTTCGGCGCCGGGAGCTACAAGTTACAGTTGGAGCCCTGCGGCCGGTTTGTCTGACCCCGCATCCAGTAATCCGGTTGCAAACCCAACCGAAACGACTACTTATGCGGTTACAGTACGCAATGCTAATGATTGTTCAGATACCAAAACGGTAACAGTAAATGTATTAGGAAATCCATCGGCCGATGCCGGAGCTGACAAGAAAATATTTGAGGGCCAATCGGTAATGCTAAACGGAACAGCCCAAAATGCCAATATTTTTAATTGGACGCCCGCAACCGGGCTTAGTGATCCGCATGTGCTTAACCCCATTGCTACCCCCGCTGATGATATCACCTATCACCTTACAGTGAGTTCGGCGCAAAATTGTGGTGAAGCTACCAGCAGTGTTTTTGTAAAGGTTTATCACAAGATTGTTATACCCAACGCGTTTTCTCCAAATGGAGATGGTTATAATGATTTTTGGGATATTGAAGCGCTGGTAACTTATCCCCAAAGTTTACTTACCGTATTTAATCGTTACGGGCAACAGGTATTTAAAAGTATTGGTTATGACAAGCCCTGGAAAGGTACTTACAACGGTGCCAAGCTACCCTCGGGTACGTATTACTATATTATCGATCTTAAATTAGGCTCGCCAAAGCTAACGGGGTGGGTATTAATTGTTAATTAAGGAAGATATTTATGGAGTAAGAGCGAATGATCAAAACTTAATAAACTTGTCTATTTGCTCGTCGGTAAACTTCAATGTATCGGCATGTAAAAGCTGGCCGTTTTTGTCAAATTCCTTGTGGATGGCTGATATATGCAGTTTTAGAGGCATCACGTTAAGGTGTACATAATGACAAACACCTGTAAAATGATCTATCCCGCGGATGTTACCGTACTTGCCTGATGATACGCCTACCAATGCTGCCTTTTTATCGTAGAAACTTTCGGGGAAATCGCAGGCATCAATAAATACTTTAAGCACACCGGGATAGCTGCCGTTATATTCAGGTATTATAAATAAAAACTTATCAGTGTCAGTTATCAGCTTTTGAATTTCGGCAAATTCAGGGCTTCTTTTACCATATAGGTCTGTTTGTAACAGGTTTGGTGGTAAATCTTCTAACGATAACAAATTAGCTTCAACCCCCTTTTCCTGCAGTTGCTCCTGGTAATATTTAGCCATTTTTAGTGTTGAACTGCCCGGTCTGTTGGTTGATGCTATGATGGTTATCATTCTTTTTAATTAGTGAGTTAGTGAATTAGCGAGTTAGTATTTTTGAATTTGAATGAATTTATAATAGCTTAATCCTTAATTATCAGTGCTTAAGCAAATCACTAATTCACGCTATCATTAATTCACTAATTAAACGAATATGTTTGTAAATTGACTAAACCTGTGGATTTCCTAATTGTTTAATTTCGTATCTTTATCACGGGATAAAAACTTTACGAAAGTAGAAATTTCTGAAGCTACTTTACGTTACTATAAATCATTGTAATATCAAATTTTGAACATATAGAATGAGTAAAATTATTGCTTTAGCCAACCAGAAAGGTGGCGTAGGGAAAACTACATCATCTATAAATCTGGCTGCAAGTTTGGCCGTGTTAGATTTTAAAACACTATTGGTTGATGCCGATCCACAGGCAAATTCCACATCAGGGATAGGTTTTGATCCCCGTAATATAAAGAATAGTATTTATGAGTGTATCATCAACCAGGTTGATCCTCATGAGGCTATCCAGAAAACCGAAACTCCAAACCTCGATCTACTGCCTGCTCATATTGACCTGGTAGGTGCCGAGATAGAAATGATTAACCTGAGCGGCCGCGAATACAAAATGAAACAGGTTTTTGAAGCGGTACGCAATGAATATGATTTTATCATTATTGATTGCTCGCCTTCATTAGGTTTAATTACCATTAATGCCTTAACCGCTGCCGATTCGGTAATTATACCTGTACAATGCGAGTATTTTGCATTGGAAGGATTGGGTAAGTTGTTAAATACTATTAAAATAGTTCAGTCGCGCCTTAACCCGCAACTGGAGATTGAAGGTATTTTGTTAACCATGTATGATGTGCGTTTACGTCTGAGCAACCAGGTGGTTGATGAGGTGAAAACACATTTTGAGGATATGGTTTTTGATACCATTATACAGCGTAACACCCGTTTAAGCGAAGCGCCAAGCTTTGGCGTATCGGTTATTATGCATGATGCCACCTGTAAGGGGGCAATTAATTATTTAAATCTGGCCCGCGAAATTATTCAAAAGAATGGTCTTGTAAAAAGCGAAACAGTAACGGCAACAGCAACAGTATAGTAGATGAGTAATGAAAGAAGAAATGCCTTGGGCAAAGGATTAAGTGCGCTGTTGAATGACTCTGTAAACGTACAACCCTACCAAAATAAAAATAAAGAACAGCAGGAAGCATCAACATCAGCTGCCGAGGTTAATAGCCTGGGGTCAGTTAATGAAATTCGTCTGAGTGAAATTGAGGTTAATCCCTTTCAGCCACGTACTGATTTTGATGAGCAGGCGCTTAATGAGCTTGCCGATTCCATCAAATTGCAGGGATTGATACAGCCAATAACTGTAAGGCGCATTAATGCACATAAATACCAGCTAATATCTGGGGAGCGCCGTTTCCGGGCATCAAAACTGGCTGGGCTAACCCAGATCCCGGCTTATGTGCGTACTGCCAATGATCAGCAAATGCTGGAAATGGCATTGATAGAAAATATTCAGCGCGAAAATCTGAATGCTATTGAGGTGGCCTTGAGTTTTCAACGGATGATTGAGGAGTGTAACCTTAAACAGGAAGAACTTGGCGACAGGGTGAGCAAAAACCGTTCGACCGTTACCAATTATTTGCGTTTACTAAAATTGCCACCAAGCATCCAGGCATCAATCCGCGATGGCGCGCTTAGTATGGGCCATGCCAAGGCGCTTATAAATATTGATGATCCTGCCAAGCAACTATATTTACATCAGCATATTATTCAACAAGGTTTATCTGTTCGTAAGGTAGAAGAGTTGGTTCGTGATATGCAAAAGGCGCCGGTAAAAAAAGAGGGCAAGCAACCCGAGCCGGTATCATATCAGCTACAAAAAATCCAGGACGACCTGTCTTCAAAGTTTAGCACAAGGGTAACACTTAAAGTAGGCAACAAAGGCAATGGGGTTATCGAAATTCCCTTTCTTTCAGAAGATGACCTGGGCCGTATCCTCGAGATGCTGGATTGGTAAAAGTTAACAATATCCTTATATAATTGGCCGTATCATAAATAACATGATGCGGCCTTTTTAATTTGTGATAATGGGGTTGTCTTTACCCGTAGAACTACACCCATGCACTGGCTTTGAGCAGATCGGCCATGTTTTTATCACCGTTGTTTTTATATGTTTATATAATACTACCCCAGATATAATAATAGGCCGCCAAATCAGTTTATGGTTATTCAACAGGCTAAATTCCTGTTGACGCTTATTTTATAATTTACCTGCCTTATGTATAAATATCCATTGGTTATTGGGTTTATCACAATTATTACTTTTACTGTTAAAGCGCAATCCCCTTATTTGCATAGGTTATCTTTAAGTTCAAAAGATGCATTTGAGAACAAGAATGAAGGAGCGCCCGGCTCCTTTGGGTTATTTGCAGGAAAAGAGAAAAAATATTATCCCGATAGTCCGCACAAGTCACATACCGCTGTAGTTCGCTCGTTAATGTTACCGGGTTTGGGGCAGCTATATAATCATCGATGGTGGAAAATACCCATTATTTATGGTGGTTTAGGATTCTTGGGATCGGCTGTGGTATGTGGTATATAATCAAAAGAACTATGCACAGCTAATTGCAGTGTACAGGTTAAAGCATTACATCTATTCGGCCGCGTTAACATCGCCACAAAATCCTAACCACGCTTTATATGTAAAGTATAAAACCGAGTACGGATACTACCAGGGATTTTCTGACAGGGAAGTGGGCGATTTGGCCGAAAGCTGGCGCCGTAACCGCGATATTTGTATTTTGGGTGTGGCCGCCATGTGGGCGATTAATGCTATTGATGCTTATATTGATGCCAAATTTATAAATACATTTTCTATTGATAATAATTTGGCGGTTAAACCAGTTAGTGATGTACTTGGTGAACAGGTGTATGGAGTAAGCCATGGGGGCTCTTTTAATCCGGGTATAAAAATTACCTTTGCAATAAGATAAAAATGACGCGCTGTATAGCGTGGCGTTAGTGCTTTATTATTTTTTATAAAAAGAATGTATAGATATTTGTTAATTATTGGGATGTTAACGGCGTGTGCCTTTACTGTTAAAGCGCAGCAAAAGGCAGATACCGCATCGGTAGCTAAAAAAGATACTTTTAAAAAGGCAACCGGCACAGCTCCGGGTTCATTTGCGCCGCCTATAAAAAAGGAGAAGGAATATCATCCCGATAGTACCCATAGTCCTCATAAAGCTGTGATGCATTCGCTGATGATACCTGGCTGGGGGCAGCTGTACAATCACCGCTGGTGGAAAGTTCCAATTGTTTATGGAGGGATTGGCCTGCTGGCTTCGGCAGTGATCTTTAACCAGGGATATTATAACCAGTTTAATGTACTGGCACATTATTATAAAAATGGCGTAACACCAAAAGTTACCGACAAGTATTATGCAGAATATAAGGCATATACGGCTGCCGGTGTGCCTGCGCAAAATATATATGATGCGCTTGATGGCTACCGTCGTAACCGCGATTTAAGTATATTGGGTATTTTAGGTGCCTGGGGAATACAAACTATTGATGCCTATATTGATGCAAAATTCATAAATGCATATACGGTTGATAATAATTTTGCTATCCGGGTTACTCCAAGTGTTATCAACCAGCCGGTTTATGCCCAAAGTTCGTTTGGTTCCTATATTCCGGGTATAAAAGTTACCTTTACGTTTTAACGGCACATTTATATCTTAGCTGTTAATTCAATAAATATTAAAAATGAAGATAGCGTTACTTGGCTATGGAAAAATGGGCAAGATCATAGAAAAGATCGCCATTAGCCGCAAGCATGAAATTGTTTTAACCATTGATCATCAAAACCTGCATGAGCTTACTGCCGAAAACCTTCAAAAGGCCGATGCTGTAATTGAGTTCACTATGCCTGCATCTGTGTTGGGCAATATTGAGCATTGCTTTAATGCCGGTGTACCCATTGTGGTAGGCACCACCGGTTGGTATGATAAAATGGACCAGGTGAAGCAGCAATGCGAAGCGGGTAACAATTCATTAATGTACGCTACCAACTTTAGTGTGGGGGTTAATATTTTTTTCCACATTAACCGGATGCTTGCCAAAGTGATGAATAACTATCCTTATTATGACGTACAGGTTGAAGAAATTCACCACGTTCAGAAAATGGATGCCCCAAGCGGAACAGCCATAACCATTGCCGAAGGGATCATTGATAACCTGGAATCTAAATCAGATTGGGTTAATGTTTTAACTACCGATGATAGTGACGATGATGAAAATGTTCAGCCAGATCAGCTGTTGATAGAATCTATGCGGATTGACAGTGTGCCCGGCACGCATACCGTAATTTATGATTCCGAAGTTGATACCATTGAATTTAAGCATACCGCCCATAACCGTAACGGTTTTGCCCTTGGCGCCGTGCTTGCTGCCGAGTGGATCCATAATAAAAAAGGATTTTATTCGGTTGAGGCCATGTTTGATTTTAAAAGTTAATTTCCATCTGCAGTAAATGGAAATAGCTGGTTATATCGGGGTTTATACCATATTAGCCCCTTTATTAATATTAGTGCATGTTGGCCTTTGGAAACTATTTCAAAAAGCAGGACGACCCGGCTGGGAGGCACTAGTACCCATTTACAGCACCTATATGATGTTGAAGCTTAGCGGAAGGCCCTTATGGTGGCTTTTGCTGTGTTTCATCCCCGGGATATATATCATCATTGGCGTTGGTATAGTTATCGATTTTATAAAATCATTTGGTAAAACAAAAATGACCCATATTGCGGGAGCTATTATTTTACCATTTGTTTTTTTGCCAATATGGGGTTTTGATAAAAATACCCATTACCTGGGCCAGTCTGCAAGTGATGATTTTCATGAAAAATATCAGCCCATTATACGCAGATCATCGGTAAGGGAGTGGTCAGAAGCTATCTTTTTTGCTGTATTGGCGGCAACCATCATTCGCCTGTTTTTTATAGAAGCCTACACTATTCCGTCTGCATCAATGGAAGGGTCGCTTATGATTGGCGATTACCTTTTTGTAAGTAAGTTTAGTTATGGAGCCCGCCTACCCATGACGCCGGTGTCATTCCCCTTTGCGCATAATAAGATGCCATATATAGGCACAAAATCCTACTGGGATGGTTTAAAGCTGCCCTACCTGAGGCTGCCCGGATTGAGTGAGGTAAAAAAGGGAGATGTGGTTGTTTTTAATTATCCAATGGATGCAGATTCGCCTTATTACAGACCTGTTGATAAACAGGAAAACTATATTAAGCGTTGCCAGGCAGTTGCCGGCGATACAATTAGCTTAATTAGCGCACAGGTATATGTGAACGGCAAACCTGTTATTACTCCGCCGCATGGCCAAATGCAATACATGGTTAATATTGATAGCAATGCCATCAGTCCCAAATTGCAATATGATCTTCACTTGTCAGATATCCAGGCATTTACTAATGTTGATTACATGATGAACATGTCAAAGCAGTCGGCAAGTGCTTTAAAAAAAGTTCCCCATGTCAAATACATCCGGCCCGATATACAATTTAGGGGCGTTTATGATCCTGAGGTATTTCCGCATGATGCCAATCAACGGTGGAACGTTGATAACCTTGGCCCAATTATAGTCCCCAAAAAGGGCTGGACGGTGAGGTTGGATGCTTTTACGTTGCCAATCTATCGCCGGGCCATAGAGGTATATGAAAATAATAAACTGCAGGTAAACGGGAATAACATTAGCATAAACGGTAAAAAAACTGATAGCTATACATTTAAAATGAACTATTATTGGATGATGGGTGATAACCGCCACAATTCATTAGATTCACGTTTTTGGGGTTTTGTGCCAGAAGATCATATTGTAGGTAAAGCCTTGTTTGTGTGGATGAGCTGGGATGAAACATCTCCATTTGCCGATAAAATTAGATGGAACCGGGTGATGAGCTGGATTAATTAGTAGATGTGCAGATTTCAGATGTGCAAATATGCAGATGATGGAAGCCCCATGTCATTACGAGTGGTAAAATCTGGTGGCCTCTGAAGGGGAAATGACGTTAAAAAGGTTTGTCATCCTGAGGAACGAAGGATCTATTTGCAAACTGTACAGGGCGAAGAAGCATGGTGGAGAGTAGATCCTTCGTTCCTCAGGATGACAAAAGGAGTTTTAGCAAATACGTCATGGGTAGGAACGAAGCAATCGCGAACTATACAGAGCCGGCATCTGCAATTTGCACATCTAACCAGGTAACATATTGCTTACATGATAGTCTTAGGGTTAATTAACAAATTATAGTCACCTAAAAAATTAACAAATTTGTAATCTGCATATATGAAATCGGTCATCTGCATATTTGCACATTTGAAACTGCACATTTATGAAGTTTTTCACAAAAGATAAAAGCAAAGTAAAAAAGAAAAAAGGCCCTGTTCGTGAATGGGCTGATGCCATTGTTTTTGCTGTTATAGCTGCAACCCTGATCCGTACACTTTTTATTGAGGCCTACGTAATCCCCAGCGGATCTATGGAAAGTTCGCTGCTCATTGGCGATTACCTGTTTGTAAGTAAAGTAAACTATGGCGCGCGTATGCCAATAACGCCGTTTGCTATCCCGTTTACTGCACACAATATCCCTTATACAGATATAAAATCATACTGGAGCGGTTTACAACTGCCATATTACCGCCTGCCGGGTTTTAGTGATATTAAAAAAGGAGATGTTGTGGTATTTAATTTACCTATGGAGGCCGATTCGCCGTATTACCGCCCGGTGGATAGACGTGAAAATATCATTAAGCGTTGCCAGGGTACGCCCGGCGATACATTAAGTTTGGCCCAGGCGCAGGTTTATATCAATGGAAAACCCGAGCTAACATCTGTAACCGGCGAAATGACCTACGTAATTAAGTCGGACGGCAGCGCTATTAACCCGGAGTTGATCAACGAACTTCATTTAACTGATATCGCGGTAATCAACAACACCGATTTTAAAGCCAATACAACCGTAGCATCGGCAAATAAATTAAAAGGATTTTCGAACATTAAATCGGTTACGCCAGATGTTGCCATAAAAGGTTTAGTTGATGACCTGAACCCGGTTTATCCGCTATCGCACCCGGATTATAAAATAGGCGCCATGCCAAGATACGGTTGGAACGTTGATAACTTTGGACCGGTTATTATCCCAAAAAAAGGCTGGACAGTTAAACTTGATAGCCTTACGTTTCCAATTTATGGCAGGGCTATTGCCATTTATGAGCACAATACTGTAAAAGTAGTAGGCAATGATGTTTTTATAAACGGAAAAAAAGCCGATACTTACACCTTTAAAATGAATTACTACTGGATGATGGGTGATAACCGCCATAATTCAACAGATTCGCGTTACTGGGGCTTTTTGCCAGAGGATCATGTAGTAGGCAAAGCTTTATTTACCTGGTTGAGTGTGGATAGCACCGCATCATTTGTAAATAAAATACGCTGGAACAGGTTATTTAGAGGGATACATTAATTAGAAAATTAAAATAACTTATAGTGAATATTGTAATCGGGGTTTTATTATTGATAGTTCTGCCTTACATAGGCTTATACAAATTATTTGAAAAAGCTGGCCGACCAGGCTGGGAAGGCCTTGTGCCCATCTATAATATTTATGTGATGTTGAAACTAAGCGGCAGACCCATGTGGTGGCTGGCGCTGATGTTATTGCCGGGCATCAATATCCTGGTATTAATAGGTATCATTGTTGATTTTGTAAAATCATACGGCAAATTTGCCTTGCTTGATCATATAGGCGCCGTTGCATTTTCATTTATATTTTTACCAAAGTGGGGATTTGATAAGGACACAAAATATTTGGGCTTGTCGGCAAGTCCGGAGTTTAGGGAGAAATATAAAAAGGCGCTTAAAAAAACGCCTACACGTGAATGGGCCGATGCCATTATTTTCGCGGTAATAGCGGCCACTATGATCCGTACGCTTTTTATTGAAGCTTATGTGATCCCGAGTGCATCGATGGAAAGCTCGTTACTTATTGGCGATTACCTGTTTGTAAGCAAGGTTAACTATGGTGCCCGTTTACCGATGACACCTGTTGCATTCCCTTTTGCGCACCACACCATGCCACTCATAAATACCAAAGCTTACTGGGATGGTATCGAGCTGCCATACTACCGCTTACCTGGCCTAAGTGATATTAAAAAAGGCGACGTTGTGGTATTTAATTACCCTATGGATGCCGATTCGCCTTTGTACAGGCCTGTTGATAAACGCGAAAATTTTATTAAACGCTGCCAGGGTACACCCGGCGATACATTAAGTATTGTTAACGCGCAGGTTTTTATAAACGGCAAAACGGAAACTACACCTGTAAACGGTGAAATGACTTACAGGGTTAAGTACGATGGAACGCCGCTGAACCCTCAGCTTACTTCCGATTTGCACCTGGAAGATATCAACAGCGATAAGACCAATGAGTTTACAACCAATACAACGGCATCATCGGCAAAAACTTTAAAAGGATATTCAAATATTAAATCGGTAACTCCCGAAATTACACCTGCCGGTTCACCAGATGCTAATTACTCTGTTTTCCCTGCAAAATTCCCTAACTATAAAATCACGCCAAACTTCCCTAATTTTGTTTGGAATCCGGATAATTTTGGTCCGATTATAGTTCCCAAAAAAGGTTGGACAGTGAAGCTGGATAGCTTAACGTTCCCGGTTTATGGTCGCGCGATAGAGATTTACGAGGGTAACAAAGTAGAGGTAGTAGGGAAAGATATTATGATCAACGGCAAAAAAGCCGATAGCTACACCTTTAAGCTTAACTACTATTTTATGATGGGGGATAACCGCCATAATTCCGAAGATTCTCGTTTCTGGGGTTTTGTACCCGAAGATCACATTGTAGGCAAGGCGCTCTTCATCTGGATGAGTATTGATGACCAGGCCTCCTTCCTGAGCAAGATCAGGTGGAGCAGGTTGTTTAATATTATCAGGTAATATTATCACGATACTTGAAAGGCCCGGCTGTTGTTGAAATAGCCGGGCCTTTTTGTTGAAATATTTTTGTCATTCCTCGTTACCTATGGCAAGTTATAAAAATGAAGTCATCCTGAACTTGTTTCAGGACCCCACAGGACAGGTAGACCACATGTAATATACTTAGCATTAGGGTGCTGAAGGAAGTTCAATCCTGAGGTACGAAGGATTTATTAGTAAACTATGCAGATCGGATATGCGCGGCGTAGATTAGATGTTTTAAGCATGACCTGTGACGTATTTATTATCAAAGTATTTGCATTCAAAAAGGGTCGGTCACCCTGAGCTTGTCGAAGGGGCGCGCGCAGAGGCCTTTGCCCACATGCTTCGACAGGCTCAGCAGGACAGCCTTTTTTTTAAAAGGTCATTTCCTTTTCAGTATCCCCGTATTTCCCCAATTGGCAGATAAAGGTTTAATCACTATCCAATTCCTTCAACAACGCCAATCCTTCTTCCCATTCGCCTAAATTTGATGAGGCGTTAATATGTGTTGCATCGCCAATGCTGATAAGCTTGCTGCCCCAGCTTTCTGCAAATAATTGAGCACGTTCCGGGCTTACATAGTAATCGTTGGTGCTCATCACTACAATGCTCTTAAACGGCAGCTTTATTAACGGTACGGGTGAAAAGCCGGTAGTGCCTTCGGGATAGGTATCGGCCTCAGTGTCGCTGGGAGCAACCAGCAGCGCTCCTTTTATGGTAATGTCAAATTCCCTGGCCCAATAGGCAATAGTGGCACAGGCAAGGCTATGGCCTGCCAGGATCACTTCGGCAGGGTTATGTTGGTTAACATAATCGTTAAGTGTTTTGATCCAATCGGCGCAAACAGGTGTTTCCCAATCCCGTTGCTCAACGCGGATAAGATTAAACTGCTTTTCCCAAATAGATTGCCAATGTTCAGGTCCGGAATTGCCCAGGCCAGGAATGATAAGTATAGTTGATTTAAACACGATTTATAAGATTTTATGTGATTAAAAAGATTTTGGATGATAATTAATCTGGTCCAACTCCGCTTTTTCCCTCTTATATTAAAAAGCGTTGTCATTTCGAACGAGGTACGAGGAGAAATCTTGAACGATATGCAAAAGCCAGCTATACAGGGTGTAGAAGATTTCTCTTTCGCCCCACCGCTTATTCCTCCCCTTGCTCTATCGAAATGACATTTTTTTTATTAAAAAGATATGTCCAAATCAACTCCCCCCTCAGGGGGCCGGTGGGCTTCCGCTACCTGTTTTATCACCTCGTTCCGTTGTTGCAGCAAGTTGCACATATATCTTTCCAAAAACAGGAAATTAGCTATAATTCCTAGGAAACCCAACGGTGCATCAAACATAAAAATGTCTTTCATCAGGGTTTGGTTATTGATGGGATAAAAATAATGCTCGTGCCTGAAGTTCTTAAATGCCCCTTGTACCATTTCGTCGGTAAAGTAATTGGGGTATTCCATTTCGGTAATCTTTGAAGTTAAGGTTTGCCATATGCCAAAATGCTTTGCCCGCCAAGTAACAGTTTCGCCCAGCTCAATCAGGCCGCTGGTGCGCCCGGCAACTGCCGATTCTCCGCTTTGCTGCATCGAATCCACATGGATATCGATACTCCGGGCAAGGTTGAAACACTTTGCGATTGGAGCATTGATATGAGTGGCTAATTCGATAATAGGCATGGCTTTAAGCGATAGCGCATTAACATGTCATTGCGAGGAACGAAGCAATCGCGAACGCTGCAGGTCTGCCCTGTGAAGTTCGCGATTGCCGCGTCGTTCCTCCTCGCAATGACATGGTTGTATGTCTTGTGGTGTTTGGTATTAACGTGTCATTGCGGGAAACGAAGCAATCGCGAACTCTGTAGGTCTGCCCTGTGAAGTTCGCGATTGCCACGTCGTTCCTCCTCGCAATGACATGGATTTAATCATGTTTAAAATTCAGCATTCTTCGGGAACCTTGGGAAAGGGATCACATCGCGGATGTTACCCATACCGGTAACAAATAATACCAAACGCTCAAAGCCTAAACCAAAGCCGGCATGTTCGCAGGCGCCGAAGCGACGGGTATCCAGGTACCACCAAAGTTCATCTTTAGGGATACCCATTTCGTCCATACGTTGTTCCAGTTTATCCAGGCGCTCTTCACGTTGTGAACCGCCTACAATTTCACCAATACCAGGGAAAAGAATATCCATAGCACGAACAGTTTCGCGACCCTGAGCATCCGGCTCGTTCTGGCGCATGTAAAATGCTTTGATAGCCTTAGGGTAATCGGTAAGGATCACCGGTTTTTTAAAGTGTTTCTCTACCAGGTAGCGCTCATGTTCTGATTGCAGATCCGTTCCCCAGCCTTCAATAGGATATTGGAACTTTTTCTTCTTGTTCGGTGTCGATTCTTTTAAAATATCAATAGCCTCGGTATAAGTAAGGCGTTCAAAATCATTATCCAGGCAAAACTGAAGTTTCTCCAGTAAGCTCATTTCCGACCGCTCGTTCTGTGGTTTTTGCTTTTCTTCTTCCTGCAGGCGTTGAGTTAAAAACTCAATATCATCCGGGTTTTTATCCAGCGCGTATTTAATCACATATTTCAGCATGTCCTCGGCAAGGTCCATGTTGTCGTCAAGATCGTTAAAGGCAACTTCCGGCTCAATCATCCAAAATTCGGCAAGGTGACGGGTCGTGTTTGAGTTTTCGGCGCGGAAAGTTGGTCCGAAAGTATAAATATCACTCAGGGCCATAGCACCCAGCTCGCCTTCCAGTTGCCCGGATACGGTAAGGTTGGTAGATGTGCCAAAGAAATCCTGTTTATAGTCAACCTCACCGGTATCGGTTTTAGGGATATTGTTAAGATCGAAGTTGGTTACGTGAAAAGCTTCACCTGCACCTTCAGCGTCAGATTGTGTTATAACCGGCGTGTGCAGGTAAACAAAACCGCGCTCCTGGAAAAACTGGTGTACTGCAAATGCCAGGCTGTTGCGCAGGCGAAATATCGACCCAAAAGTACTGGTACGGAAACGCAGGTGCGCATTTTCCCTTAAAAACTCCAGGCTATGCTTTTTAGGCTGAATAGGGTATTTTTCGGGATCACTATCGCCTAAGATATCAATATTGGCGGCTATAACTTCTACCGTTTGGCCCTTGCCCAATGAGGCGATCAGTTTTCCTGATACGCTGATTGCAGCGCCAACAGTAATGCGTTTTAACAAAGCAGGATCGGTATTTTCAAAATCAACCACGATCTGGATATTGTTATTGGTTGAGCCATCATTCAAAGCAATAAAACGATTTGACCGGAAGGCACGTACCCATCCCTTAACTGTTACATCAATATCAGTTTGCTGGCTCTGCAGCAATGCTTTGATCTTTGTGCGCTGACTCATATAAGTATATTTTTTAGAGCCGCAAAAATACAATTAATTATGTAATGATACTTTGAATTTTCCCTCTAAAAAACGGATACTATCCGGTTGACTGCCTACCGGTTTGTCGAAAATTTTAACAAATCTAACGTTAAAAAGCCCCTGGATGATTTTGTCTTTCTCATTAAGTGCAACCACAATTACCGTATTGTTGTGGGTTGTGCTTAGCTTATACCTGGCTACAATTTCATTGCCTTTGGTAATACGATAAAAACCTTCGTCACTTTTCAGTTCATAATAGCCAAGGCCGTTTAACTTTAATTTAAAGCCGAATGTTTCCATCATATCGGCCACATTGTTTGTGCCCGATATTATGGCGGTATCCTGTGCTGTGGCAAGGCTTAATGGATCAAATTTCCATTCCGCACCATTTTTCTGCGTAATAATAAAGTCCGCTATCGTCGGGAAATCACAGCATTTCTTTTTGGCACATGAAGCAATAAGCAGCAGTGTTATGGAAAGCAAAGCTAGCAGGCGTTTTTTCATAACAATTTAACTGTAGGAAGTTATCAATAACTGGCTTCATAAAGATATTCAAAAGTTATAACTGCTGCTCTGATTATCAAATATTTGATAATGATGATGATTGGCGTTGGTTAGACGGAAATTCAATTATTTATATTTATGCAATTGAATTTGGAATTTGCCATTTAAAAATTGAAGGCTGGCTGGCTTATCGGAGGGATAGGTGTGTTTTAATTTTACGCTGAAAGTGCCGGCTATAACATTTGAATCTTTATTAAAGGCAGTAATCTCAACCGAATTTGCAAAGGTATCATCAAGTTGATATTCGCTTACAATAACATCCCTGCCAATAGTATTATAGTACCATGCCTGTTTGCCCTTTAAAGCATATTTTCCAGGTGCCGATGCCTTAAACTGCAGGGATAAGGTTTCTTCGAGGGTTGTACTAAAATTGGTGCCAAATATGGCTACGGTATCGCCTACCAGGGTACTGCTTGTTGGGTCGGCGGTCCAGTGAGCGCTGTTCTTTTCAGCTGTAATGAATGGTTGTTTTGGCATAACGCAGCAATCTTTTTTGCCGCAGGCAGTTAAAAAAAGGAACAGGACAGAAAGTAATAGCAGGTTTTTTTTCATGGTAACAGGTTTTAATGTAGTTACGGAGCATCAACTGGTTTTGATACAGTTACATGAAAACAAATAACAGTTTTATGATATAAACAAGCTCCATATTAAAAGCCTATTTGCTTAAGTTTGCCGCTCATTTAAAAGCTGCCATGAATCCTAAAGTAAGCCTCGTTATTGGCATTTTATGCATCTCGTTTTCGCCCATATTTGTTAAGCTTGCCGGGGTATCGCCAATTGGGGCCGCGTTTTACAGGGTTTTTGTGGCATGGCTTTGCCTGTTGCCTTTTTGCATTGCTAAAAAGAAATTCCGGATTGAAAAACGGCAGCTGATCATTGCGGTAACCGCCGGCATCGTATTCGCTGCGGATATAGCGGTCTGGAACCTTTCCTTATTAAAGATCAGTGCTACGGTTTCAACATTAATAGCTAACCTGGCCCCCGTTTGGGTTGGCTTGCTGAGCTTCCTGATATTCAAAAAAAACGCTGGCTTATTATTCTGGATAGGTACCGTAGTTGCCATAGCCGGTATGGTAGTGTTGGTAGGTTATGAGCACATCTTGCACCTCGAACTTAATGCAGGCATTTTATTGGCCATATTGGCCAGTTTGTTTTATGCTACTTATATTATGATCACCAAAACAATCATGGGGCGGCTGGATGTATTTACGTTTATGTTTTATAGCATGCTAAGCGCAAGTGTATTTCTGTTGATGATCAGCAGCTTCATGGGTAATAACATTGTTGACTACTCCTTAAAAGTTTGGCTGTGTTTTGTGGGGATGGGGCTCATATGCCAGCTTATTGGCTGGTTAACTATTAATTATTCATTAAGGTACCTGGAATCAACCAAGGTGGCCATAGCCCTGTTGAGTCAAACTGTATTTGCCGGACTGCTTGCAGCGGTTTTTTTGAAAGAAAAATTGGAGGCGAAAGAAATTATAGGCAGCGTTATTGTGCTGGCTGGTATCGCTGTAACATTTTTAAGGCCACGTAATCAAGTAAATAAAATAGTATCTTAACGTTTGTTAATCATCAATTGATGAATTGCCATACATTTGCATTTTAGCTCATGATTATAAAATCCACTATCGACCGTATTATGGAAGCCACCGACATTGTGGAGGTGATAGGGGAATTTGTGCAGTTAAAAAAGCGGGGGGCCAACTATGTAGGGCTGTCGCCATTTGCCAATGAACGTACACCATCGTTCACGGTATCGCCGGCTAAAGGCATTTTTAAAGATTTTTCGACGGGTAAAGGCGGTTCGGCAGTTACCTTTTTAATGGAGCTGGAAAAATTCAGTTATCCCGAAGCCCTGAAATGGCTGGCCAAGAAATACGGCATCGAGGTTGAAGAAACCGTTGAGGCCCCCGAGAACCGGGAAGAGGAGTTGCGCCGCGAGAGCCTCATGATAGTTACGGCTTATGCCGCTAAATTTTTTCATGAAAGCCTGCTGGATACTGATGATGGCAAAAGCATCGGCCTTAGTTATTTTAAGGAGCGTGGTTTTAGTAACGATATCATCAAAAAGTTTGAGCTCGGTTACTCGCCCGATCAATGGGAAGCTTTTACCGGCAATGCTATTAAGGAAGGTTATAAGGAACAGTTTTTAGTAGAAAGCGGGTTATCTGTTAAACGGGATAACGGAACATTGTATGACCGTTACCGTGGCCGGGTAATGTTCCCCATCCATAGCTTTACAGGCCGGGTGATAGCCTTTGGGGGCCGTACGCTTAAAAAAGATAAAAACGTACCTAAATACGTAAACTCGCCAGAGAGTGAGATCTACCATAAATCCAATGTGCTTTATGGGCTTTACTTTGCCAAAAAGGCCATTCGCGAGGAGGATAACTGCTATTTGGTTGAGGGTTATGCCGATGTGCTTTCGGTAGTACAGGCCGGTATTGAAAACGTTGTGGCTTCGTCTGGTACTTCGTTAACTGTGGAGCAGATTAAGCTCATTAGCAGGTTTACCAAAAACATCACCATTTTGTATGATGGCGACGCGGCGGGCATTAAGGCTTCTTTACGCGGGCTTGATATGATCCTGGAAGAAGGCCTCAACGTAAAAGTGGTTTCTTTCCCCGAAGGGCATGACCCCGATTCCTACGTACGAAGCGTGGGTACCAATGCCTTCAAAAAACACATTGAAGAAAATAAAAAGGATTTTATCCTTTACAAAGCCAGTATCCTTTTAAAAGAAGCGGGTAACGACCCGATAAAGAAAGCCGAGATCATCCGGGAGATAGTGGAGAGTATTGCCAAGATCCCCGATTCTATCAAGGCATCAGTCTTTATAAAAGAATGTAGCTATATATTGCAGATAGATGAGCGGGCGCTGCTATCCGAATTGAATAAAATGCGCCAGGCCAAGGCAAAAAAAGACGGACAGCAGCAACAAACCAATACCCGGTATGCCCCGCAGCCAGATGAGCCAAACTTTTTTGATGAGCCAGATGTACAGGAAGTAGTCAAGGAGGAATATTTTCAGGAAAAGGAAATTATTCGGTTGCTGCTTTTATATGGCAGCAGAATGATTGACTGGGATGGCATTGCCAATACCTATATCGGTCCGTTTATGATTGCCGAACTTGGCGACGTTACTTTTGTACATGAGGCCGCTAAGCTTTTTGTAGAGCTATATCGGCAAGAGGTGGAAAACGGGGTGCTGCCCGAGGATAATTATTTTATTCACCATAAGAATAAAGGAATTGTTGACCTTACTATTGATTTGCTTACCACTAAATACACCCTAAGCGAGAACTGGTACGAGATGCACCGGATCATGATACATGATGAACAGGCTAATATGAAAGCCGCCATTTTGGGTGCTATTTTTCACCTTAAAAAGCATAAAGTAGAGAAGATTCTTGATGGCCTGCGTGCCGAACTCAAAACCGCTGTTACAGAAACCGATCAGGAGATATTACTTAACCAATACATCCGTATGAAAAAGGTAGAAAAAAGTATTTCCGACTTTTTAGGTTCAGTAATTATCAAATAAATGGCCCAACACCTCGAATTGGGTCGCGCGGGCGAGGCTTTAGCCAAAACACACCTGGAAAACTCCGGTTATGAAATCCTGGACGAAAACTGGACCTATGGGAAAGCCGAAATTGACCTGATTGCATATAAAAACAAGGTTATTATATTTGCCGAAGTTAAAACCCGTACAGGAACAGGTTTTGGCCAGCCCGAGGATTTTGTTGATGCCCGCAAGCAAAAGCTACTGGCTTCTGCCGCGGACGAATATATTTACCTGATGAACCACCAGGGCGATGTGCGGTTTGATATTATTGCCATTTTGTTTGATAAGAATAAGAATTATATACTAAACCATATTGAAGACGCGTTTTGGCCGACAGGAACTTAAACTTATGAAGATTAATAAATTAAAAATATTTTTTGCTGCCGGCTTATTGCTGGCATTTGGTTGTAATGGCTGTCACCAAAAAACGGCGGATAGCGGTGCCGATTATACAATTAGTCCGGAGGCTGGTACTACCTACAAGGCTGGCGACGAGGTGAAAGTAAAAGTTGGTTTACCTGCCGATACCAAACCCGATTCGGTAGTGTACATGATGGAGGCTATCCGTTTAGGGGTGGCTAAAGATACATTGGGTGTTAGTTTAAAAACAGATACCCTTCCTTTGGGCATTAAACTAATTACTGCCAAAGTTTACCAGGGCGGAAAAAGCCAGGATGTTACTACCAATATTTTGCTGCTTGCTGCCAAAGCGCCGGAACAGTTAACTTATAAGGTCGAAAAAACATTTCCGCATGATACCAGCTCATACACCGAAGGGCTACAGTATATTGATGGGGTGATGTATGAAAGTACCGGAGAGCCGGGGCATTCAACTATCAGGAAAAATGATTTGCAAACCGGCAAAGCGTTGCAACTTACCAAACTTGAAGATAAATACTTTGGCGAAGGCATATCAGTAATTGGCGATAAGGTTGTACAAATGACCTATCGTGAAAAAACAGGTTTTGTATATGATAAAAACAACCTGAAACTACTTAAAACCTTTGCCAACAATGTAGGCGTAGAAGGCTGGGGTATGTGCTTTGATGGCAAAAAGCTATATCTCGATGATAGCACCAACCGTATTTGGTTCCTTGATAAAGACACTTATCAGCAAATTGGCTTTATTGATGTGTGCGATGATAAAAAGCAAATAGATTCTGTAAACGAGTTAGAGTATATTGATGGTAAACTTTATGCTAACGTTTATCAAACGGATGATATTCTGGTTATTAACCCCAAAACCGGTGCTGTAGAACAGAGGATCGATATGAAGAATCTATACCCCGAATCGGAAAGACCATCAAACCGGGATTGGGGAAATAATGTACTTAATGGGATAGCTTACGATGCCGCCACCAAACGCATTTTTGTAACCGGCAAAAAATGGCCTAAGATGTATCAGGTAAAGTTTGTGAAGAAATAAATAATTCAATATATTAAGCATTTACATACATTCGTGAAACCTTATCATTTAATGTATGTTTAAAAATCTTTTTTCATTTGACGGCCGTATCAGAAGGACTGAATACGGCATCAGTTTCATTATTTATTTTATATCATATTTAACAATCAGGCTATCATCTGAGGGGAGCGGTGGAATGAAAATACTTTTATTTGCGTTTATTCCTCTCCTTTGGTTTTTATGGTCGCAAGGCGCAAAAAGATGCCATGATCTTGGAAAAAGTGGGTGGTGGCAATTAATTCCCTTTTATTGTCTTTGGCTCTTATTCCAGGATGGAGATCTGGGCGAAAATGAGTACGGCGACAACCCCAAAGGATTGGAGCCATTTGATCCCGAACAATATGAAAGTCCTTTTCCGGATAAACCAACAATAGGAGGGGAGTACAAGGATTAATCTTTGATTTTAAAAAATGGGAACTGGTAGCTACCTAAAATATAAAGCAGAAAAGCCGCAAATTTGCGGCTTTTCTGCTTTATAAATAATATGCTAATCAAAAGCTAAAGCTCCCCCTTTAGGGGGCTGGGGGGCTTACCTCCAGGCCTTATACAAATTGATCAACCCATTGGTTGAAGAATCGTGGCTGCTAATTTCGGCGTCGTCTTTTAGTTCGGGAAGAATTTTGCCGGCCAATTGTTTGCCCAGTTCAACACCCCATTGGTCAAAGCTGTAAATATTCCAGATGATGCCTTGTACAAATATCTTGTGCTCATACATGGCTATCAATGAACCCAGGCTGCGTGGCGTGATCTTTTTAAGCAAGAAAGAGTTTGTTGGACGGTTACCTTCAAATACTTTAAAAGGTGCAATCGCTGCAATTTCCTCGTCTGTTTTTCCGGCGGCTTTTAATTCCTCAATAACCACTTCTTCAGTTTTGCCATTCATCAAAGCTTCGGTTTGTGCAAAGAAGTTTGATAGCAGCATATTGTGATGCTCGCCAAGCGGATTATGTGATTGTGCCGGGGCTATAAAGTCGCAAGGGATCAGTTTGGTACCCTGGTGAATCAATTGGTAAAAAGCATGCTGACCGTTGGTGCCTGGCTCGCCCCAAATGATTGGGCCGGTCTGGTAATCCACATGTTTGCCATTACGGTCAACATGTTTACCATTGCTTTCCATATCACCTTGTTGAAAATAGGCAGCAAAGCGGTGCATGTATTGATCGTATGGTAAAATGGCATTGGTTTCAGCTTCAAAAAAGTTGTTGTACCAGATACCTAAAAGGGCAAGTGTAACAGGTATATTCTGCTCAAACTCTGCGGTGCGGAAATGCTCATCAGCAGCATGGGCGCCTTCCAGTAGTTCGGCAAAATTATCAAAGCCAATGCTTAGGGCGATAGATAAGCCAATAGCGCTCCATAAAGAGTAACGGCCACCAACCCAATCCCAAAACTCAAACATGTTTTTGGTATCGATGCCAAATTTTTCAACCGCCGCAGCATTGGTTGACAGGGCCGCGAAATGTTTGGCGACATCAGCCTCGGTAGCGCCGGCAGCTAAAAACCAATCGCGTGCGCTGTGGGCATTACCCATGGTTTCCTGGGTAGTAAATGTTTTTGAAGCAATCAAGAACAATGTAGTTTCCGGATCAACTGCTTTTAGCGTTTCCGCTATATGTGTACCATCCACATTACTTACAAAATGGAGGTTTAAATGATTCTTGTAAGCTTTTAAAGCTTCAGTTACCATAACCGGACCTAAATCAGACCCGCCGATGCCAATATTAACTACATCGGTAATAGGTTTGCCTGTATAACCTTTCCACGAGCCCGATATGATGGCATTGCTAAATTCCTTCATATGATCAAGCACGCTATTTACATCGGGCATAACATCTTTGCCATCAACATAAATAGGTGTGTTGCTGCGGTTACGCAACGCAATGTGCAGTACCTGGCGGCCTTCGGTAACGTTGATTTTTTCGCCCGCAAACATGGCTTCAATTGCCTTATTTACTGAACATTCCTTAGCCAGCTGTATCAATAAGGCAATAGTTTCATCATCGATACGGTTTTTGGAGTAATCAAGCAGGATATCCTCAAATTGGATAGAGAATTTAGTAAACCGCTGATCGTCAGTATCAAATAATTCTTTCAAACTTTTTGATACAATATCAATGTAATGGTCTGCTAAATATTTATAACTCTGTGTGGTGGTGAAATCGGTGTTTGGCAGCATAATTGAAGTGTTTTTAACAAAAGTAACAAGTTAATTGTTAGACCGATATTAAATATAAAATTAAGTAATCTTCGTGTATAACAAACACCTTTTACATAGTGTTTGTTATACACTTGAAAATTATGAAAATTAAAAAAATATTTACCAATTGTTTTGAATTTTAAAATGATTATTTGATATATTTGTATTGTTGATAACCAAATGAGTGATTTATCATCAATTTGTAAATTTTAAAATAAACTATTTACGCCCATGTTTGAAAAACTTTTTTTGCTTGTAAAAAATAACGCCGGGACGGCAGTTATTAACAATCCCGCAATTCCTGCAAAACACCATGAAAGTGTAATGATTGAGGCTTCAAGTTCGATCATCGAGGTATTAAAAGGACAGATGGAAGATGGTAAGTTGAAGGATGTAGTAAAGTATTTCCAGTCTTCGGGTATTTACAATCGTTCATTAGTATCAAGCATGGTAAGTAGATTTGCAAACAGACTTAACACATTTTACCATATGGAACCGGCACAGGCTATGCATACTGCAAAAACACTGATTCCGCAGGTAATGACTGAGCTTGTTAAAGCTTCAAAAAGCGAGCAGATTAAAGAGTTTGGCTTAACAAATATGCTTACTAAACTAAATGGCAACCGTGCCGACCTAAGTTTGCTGGTTCGCGATTTAATGGTGGCTTAAAAAAATAATATTTTTCTTAAAATGGGCCTGCAGATTGGTAATACAATTTGCAGGCCTTTTTTTATTTATGCCAAATATCAAATTGCATATATTTGCCACATGACTAAAGAACAGATTCTGGATTTAAGGGATAGAGCAGCTTCCCTGAGGAGGCATCTTTGACATCGACAAGAAGCTTGAGCTACTGCATCAGGAACAGGAAATAACCGTTGGTCCGCATTTTTGGGATCACCCAAAAGAAGCCGAAAAAGTACTGGCCTCCATCAAAGTAAAAAAAGTATGGACGGATGAGTTTCAAAAAGTATCGGCGATAATTGAAGATACCGGTGTGCTATTTGAATTTTACCAGGGTGGCGATGCCACCGAGGCCGAAATGCAGGAGCAATACAACATTGCGATAAAGGCGGTTGAAGAGCTTGAATTTAAAAACATGCTCTCGGCCGAAGAAGACCAGTTTCATGCCGTACTGCAAATTACCGCCGGCGCCGGTGGTACCGAAAGCTGCGACTGGGCAGGTATGCTAATGCGTATGTACATTATGTGGGGCGAAAAAAATGGCTACAAAGTTACCGAGCAGGATTATCAGCCGGGTGATGTGGCCGGTGTAAAAACCGTAACCCTGCAACTGGAAGGCGATTTTGCTTACGGCTATTTAAAAGGCGAAAATGGTGTGCACCGTTTAGTACGCGTATCTCCGTTTGATGCCAATGCCAAACGCCATACCTCTTTTGCATCAGTATATGTTTATCCGCTGGTTGATGATACCATTGAGATAGATATTAACCCTGCGGATATTGAGTTTGAAACCTTCCGCTCTGGCGGTGCAGGTGGGCAGAACGTGAACAAGGTGGAAACCGCCGTACGTTTATATCACAAGCCATCGGGAATTGTGATCAAAAACCAGGAATCGCGCTCGCAATTACAGAATAAGGATAACGCCATCCGTTTACTGAAATCGCAACTGTACGAAGCCGAAATGCGCAAGCGCCTGGAGATAACCAATACCATTGAAGGCAACAAAAAGAAAATAGAGTGGGGGTCACAGATTCGTAACTATGTTTTGCATCCGTACAAACTGGTGAAGGATTTGCGTACCGATCATGAAACATCAAACGCGGCAGCAGTTTTGGATGGTGAGCTTAATGAATTTTTGAAAGCTTACCTGATGGAGTTTGGTGGGCCGAAGAGTTAAAATACTGAAATGAAATAATTTGTCATCCTGAACGGAGTGAAGGATCTATTCACAGACCATACAGGGCGAACAAGCAAAGCGAATAACAGATCCTTCACTCCGTTCAGGAGGACAAGAAGGTTTTTTAAAATTACTTAAACGGCGTTATCGAAGCAATTTGATAACGCCGTTTGTTGTTTAAAAGAAATTAGTAATTTGCCCTAACCATTTTACTACCTAATCATTTATGAAAACCATTCTATCAGCCCTTATTTTGACTCTTGCCTCAACCATCGCCTACAGCCAGGAAAAACCAATGCCTTTATATCCAAAGGGGATCCCCAATTCAAAGCCCACACCAGCAGCCTATGTAGAAAAAACTGATAAGTCATCCTGGATAACCGGGGTAAGTGAGCCAACGCTTACACCTTATCTGCCTGCAAAAGGTAAAGCTAACGGAGCAGCCATTGTAGTTTGCCCGGGTGGCGGGTATTCTGGTCTGGCCAATGCACACGAGGGGATGGCCATATGCCAGGAATTTAATAAAATAGGCGTAACAGCGTATTTATTAAAATACCGTTTGCCAAGTGATGATATCATGGTAGATAGATCAATCGGGCCATTGCAGGATGCGCAGATGGCGATACTTACGGTGCGCAAAAATGCAAAGGAGTGGGGCATCAACCCAGCTAAAATAGGCATTATCGGCTTTTCGGCCGGTGGGCATTTGGCATCTACAGAAGGAACGCATTTTGATAAGCCGGTTATCGAAAATAAAGAAAACATTAGCCTGCGCCCGGATTTTATGATGCTGATATACCCTGTAATTAGTTTTGGCGAACAGGCCCATGTTGGCTCGCGCGAAAACCTGGTAGGCAAAACA
The DNA here is from genome assembly GCF_056406855.1 of Mucilaginibacter sp. P1_A3. Lineage (NCBI taxonomy): Bacteria > Pseudomonadati > Bacteroidota > Sphingobacteriia > Sphingobacteriales > Sphingobacteriaceae > Mucilaginibacter > Mucilaginibacter sp. P1_A3. The sequence goes on along the minus strand of NZ_JBFTZJ010000014.1, from coordinate 75,962 downwards.
CCATCGGCAGCGCAAGTTGATCTTTACTCCAACGAGAAACAAGTTACTGCTAACACGCCGCCAACTTTTTTGGTACACGCCCAGGATGATAACGTGGTACCCGTACAAAACAGCCTGATGTTTTACGATGCCCTATTGAAAAATAAAGTAAAGGCCGAGATGCACCTGTTCCAGGAGGGAGGCCACGGCTTTGGGATGGTTAACTCAAAAAACAAAGACAAGTGGTTTGATTGGGCCGCGAACTGGCTGGAAGAGAACGGGTTTTTGAGCGGTAAGTAACCAGTATATATTTTATAAAGAACCAAACTAAATCGATGTCCTCACCTAAACAAGTCCTTGTGGTAACCACTTCCGATTTGGGAGAAATTAAAATCATCAAATATTTAAAACCTGTTTCTGCCCACGTTGTAGCTGGAACTAATGTTTTTAGTGACATATCCGCTTTGGTTACCGATTTTTTTGGTGGCAGATCCGGAAGCTATCAAAGACAATTGTCATCTCTTTATGATGAGGCCATTGAACGCATAAAGATATCAGCTTTTGAAATCGGAGCTAATTGTGTATTAGGTTTAAAGGTTGATATTGATGAAATATCTGGCAAAGGTATGGCCATGTTCATGATAACATGCGTAGGTACAGCAGCTATCGCCGAAATTATAAGCAAACCAATATCAAATATTGATACAAATCAAAAATTTGAAAATGTTAGTATTGAGAAAATAAACATATTAAGGAAAAAGAATAAGATAGTGCAGGAAGCCAACGAACCAAATTGGCAAATTGATGATGAATCATGGGATTTTTTAACCGATAACCAAATTGAAGAGGTATTTCCTGCCATAGTAAATAAGTATAAAAGTCTTGTGGCAAGTTACCAGGTTGACTCTGCGCGCAGCCTTTATAAAAGAATGGTTAACTATTTAAGTAATTTCCCCGAAAACAAAAAGAGTGATATTCTCTATTTAGCTGTCTTTAATGAAAACGATAAAAAGATAGCCAAAGATTTAAGTGACATTATCAAAGAGCTTCAAATATTGGATTTGAAACTTATATATAATGTATTGCTTAATGATGATCTGGAAAATCAGAAAAGAGCAGTACAGATGTTAGCCTATGATAAAGCATTTTATGATAAAGAAGATATAACAGATCTCAAAAATATAAGGGGAGTAATAATCGATAAATTTAAGGAGATTGGAGTACGATCAACCAAAAAGCAACTGCTGTCTTCAAAAGAAAAAGATATCTGGACATGTCAATGTGGGCAGTCAAATGATTATACAGTTGGCGACGGCAACTATTGTACTAAGTGTGGGAACAATATCTATGGGTTTAAAATTGGTGAACTTTCACCTAATACTGCAATAGATGTGATAGATCAAAAAATTGAATTAATATCTCATTTTGTTATTTAAATAGTCGCAAGGCTTCGCAAAAGCTTTTTGATCGCTACCGCGGCGTCTTGGCTTGTGGTACATATAATTGTACCTTTCCGTAACAACAAATACTTTGTTTTACATGAAAGCCTGTATCATTTCCTTCTTACTATTTAATTTGTTGTTTGCTAACAAAAGCAAATTGAATCATTTGAACTTGAATATTCATCAGAATGTTTATTCAAATAATGATAGTCTATACGTTACAAAAGACTTACCGGTATTGGTGGCAGACCCTTGTATAGGAGATTTTTTGGAAGCTGTCGCAAAATCCAATAGCAAATATTACAAAAGGGGTAAATCATTTTATGGCCTTCATTTTAATAATCGAAAAGGTTATAGGTATTTGGAGGTGTTTACCGATGAGTGGCATGACGCAAAAGAAACTAGTTATGTTGCAATAATCAAGTTGAAAAACGCTGTGTTTTTATGTGGTGGCGACATTGAGCGTAACACCTTGTTTCATAAAACAGCTTCAAATAACGAACGAATTAAATTAAGCATTGCCAGGAAATCTTCCCGCATACCTATGCTAATCGAACCGGCTCTCCAGGGAACCTTTAATAGTTGCAAAGGGTTACCTATATATGTTGAAGTATACACAGCAAATCCAATATCCGGATATAAGATGAATGCCCGGCATTAGAGTTCAGCAAGGTGATAAAAATATACAACAGCTTAATGGAATAAAACGAATCAAAGTAAACCGACAGGGACACAATAGAATAAAATGAAAATACTTTTAACAAATTGGATAAATCTTTTATGCGTCTTTGTAGTCACCTTTGCATTCTCAGTTGTGCTAACTTTAACGGACCCAAACTTATCATATAACTTCTTTCAGGCTGTGCTCGCGGCCTTATTTTCTATTTTGGGTTACGGAATGATGTTTTGGGCATTGTTTCTAGTGTCGTTGATAATTTTAGACTTGATTCTTATAGTCCCTAACCGGAAGAATCTTAAAACAAGACTTTTAATAGAATGGCTTATTATCAGCAGCCCGTTCATTTATTGGACGGTTAAATATCATGAGTGGATATTTGTGACGGCTGTAATAGCTTTTTTCATATCGCAACAATTGCGGGAAAAACGGATAATAGAGAAGCAAGCCTAATAATAGCAAATTTCTTTTTTGCCGGGCTTTTATGCATTAATCTGTCCGTGAAGTACATGAGATCTGGCCTAAATTGCCAAGGGGGAAATAGTCCCCTAAACTAATTTCCCCCTCTTGTTACACACACAGTGCATTCCAAATATGAAATAAATTTATTTATTACTAAAATTTTGGCGTCAAGAATCTGAAAATTGTAAAGTAAACTGTGCAAATGATGTGAAAGGTGTGAAATTCAAAAAGGGTCAGTCGTTCTGAACTGCGGGTCTGTGGCGGGACGCAAGCCCTATTTGAAAAATTGTTTGTTTTGACATTAAGTCTGAATAACTACCTTGCAAAATGACAAACCTTATCCTTTTCATCTAAAACATGAGAAATATAGTTTATATATTACTGCTTTCTTTTATGGTGTCATGTGCAAGTAGTCAAAAAATTACTACTATACAATACACACGCAAGTACACAGGCGAATCTAATTCGAAAAATATCGCTTGTTATATGGCTGTGCCCAAGGAATTCAAACTTGTAACTTTAGTCGGAGGCCATAATGAGTTAGAAAAGCAATATGTTTATTCAGACTCGTCAAAAGTATATATATCTGACTTCGAGAGCAGTCTATTAAACTATAACAATATACGTTCACTTGGGGACAGTATTGCAAATAAATGCTCTGAGGGCACCGAGTTAAAGATTAAAGTAGCGAAGCAACTGGGTAAAGAGTACAAATCGAAAACTGTAATTCTACAAGGTAAAACGGCCAATGGTCTGTACTGGAAAGATATGAGAATTGGTTATCTAAGCATAGGATATGTAAATGTGCCTGAAAATAAAAAAAATGAATTTGATAAAGCTTTAGCTTCTTTTAACACTAAATAAACCCAATATGAATAACGAAGCTTGAGTTTTGGTTAATGGAAATCTATACAATACCGTTCAATCACAATCAACAAGATGTACGACAAGTTGCGTCGTAGTGAATTTTTATAATGTATTGGTAGTGAATTTGTTGTGTGTATATTTGAAAATATCCAGCAACGTTGCACTTCGCCATGCGAAACACTTAATACTTAAGTATTCACATTACCCCAATATCCCCAGCAGCTCATTCAATTCCACCACTTTTTCTGCCGAGCCTAAGTTTTCATAGGCGCTGATGAGGTTGCGGATCACCCGTTTAATGATATCGGTATTGGAGCATGGCTCATAAAATTGCTTATCAAACTTGAGGTTAAGCTGTTTCAAAAACATATCCACATCCCGCCTGCCAAATATAAATCCCTTGTTAAAGGCATTGATGTAAAACAGGATATTGCCTTCAAACTCGTTCTCCATGCTTTCATCAAGGTAGGCCAGTATAAAATGCTGGGGCAGGTTTACGCCATAAACAGGGATATCAAGCTTTTGGGCTACGATGGAGTAGATGATGGCCAATGAGATCTGGTTACCTTTTTTGGTCTCCAGCACCTGGCTCAGGAAACTGTTTTGCGGGTCGAGGTGGTTGGAGGTGTTACCGCTGAAGCCGTAAATGTTATAGAACACATGGTTAATAAGCTTGATCTGTTCTTTAGGGCTGGCCTCATTCATCATCTGTATCCAGATGTCGCGCTTGATGGTTTCTATCTGGTTGATAACCTTCTGCTCGTCAAGATCGGGGTATTGGTAGCGGTTAACGATCAGGATACCCTGCAGCAGATCAAAAGCCCCGCTTTGATGCCAAAGCTTCAGGTCGTTTTTTAAAGTGCTGAATTGAATTTCATGTACCAGGTTAGCAATGCGTTCCTGCTGTACGGCGTCAAAGGCTTGCTCAAAAGCGGTTTCCAGATATGCTATCACTTCGATGCCATAGCCGAGCAGTTTTTCATGAACATGCTCATAGATCTGGTTATCAGGGTCGTCCAGTAATCGGATCAAAGAGTTTACTTCCGTCGGATTTATCATACGCTATACTGCTAAAATACTAAACTTTTTTACTTTTGCAGTGATGTTAAGTTTCAGATTAGTGCAAGATTATGTGTGGCACCGCCTTAGGGCAAACAACAGGCATGGCATACATTCTCCGTTTGTATATAAGCTGATAGATACTGTAATATACGATTATAGAGACCAAAAAGTATATCACGAGGCCGGGGCGCTCCGTTCGGCGGGCGGGGAAACGGGTGGGTTAAAGCCGAAAGTAAACCAGCTGCTTTACCGGCTCATCGCCTATTTTAATCCGGCTACTATTATTGAGATAGGCGGGGGCAATAGCGTAACAAATGTCTATTTGCAAAAAGCGGCACCAAAGGCCGTGATTTACACCATCGAAAATGATGGTGACATTGCAGGCGTAAACAATAAACCCGTAGACCTAGTTCTTTTTAACAGCGGTCAACTTAAAAATGAAATCCTGAACTATTTTGAACTGTGTTTACCCAAAATGCATAAAGATACTGTGCTCATTTTTACCGGTATTTACCGAAGCCGGGAAATGAAGCAAGCCTGGATGCAGATCAAAGCGCATCCACAGGTAACATTAACCGTTGATTTGTTCTGGATCGGTCTTGTGTTTTTTAAGCAGGGGAGGAGCATTAAGGAACATTTCAGGGTGAAGTATTAGTGATTTTGTCTGAACCTGAATTTGTTGAATTTAAGAATTTACAGAATTATTTAAACGTTGAATATCAGCTTCGGGCTAAAATTCAAATAATTCCTTAAATCGATAAATTCCGGTTCAGAAACTAAAACGCTTGCCCTAATGCAGCATAAAATCCACTTTGCCGTGCTTCTCCCGCAACCTTTTGACCTATGCCATAGTCGGCACGGATGCTGAGTCCTTTTTCAATATCAAAAAAGTAGCGTATGCCGGCGCCGTAGTTGGGTTTCAACTGTGCCCAGCTAAAGCTTTTATTAAAAACTTCACCGGTGCCTATAAAGCCTGCCAATCCAATACGCGGACTTAGGCGATAACGCAGTTCGGTTTGGCCGGCCAGCATATTGCGGTCGCGGTAACGGCCGTTGTAATATCCCCGCATCAGCTCGTCATTACCCAGGGCCGGCATTAAATAAAATGGAGATTGTTTGCCGGTAAGGCTTTGTTCCTGTATATCAACCCCCAAAACAAGCGTTTTACTCAGCGAGAAAAACTGGGAGTATTCTATATTAAATAAGCCGCCTTTGTAATCGTTATTGCCGAATAAGCCATGCGTAATTTCAAAGGATGTGTTTATAATGGCTCCTTTGGTGGTATAGGTATTGTTGTTACGGCTATCAAAAATAAGGCTTGGGCCAATGTAAGCGCTGGTTCCTCCGCCGCGGTTTTCAACTCTTGGGTCGGTATAAAAAATGCTGGTGGGCTGGCCATCACCAAAAGTGTATCTGTAAGCACCCGCCACAAAACCGGCGTACAAGTTATCGGTAAGTTTCTTTTCGGCGCCAACATATAATTTAACCCGTTTTTGCCCCACACGGTCAGTATTGGCTTTTAGGGTGTTATTGCCAATGCCGTAAAAATCAAACGGAAAGTTAATATAACTAACCCCGGCTGTGTAATGATATTTGTTATGGGGTGTCCAATAGCTGGTGCTTAAACTAAGGCGATTTTGGCCTTTGGTGGTGATGGTGGCATAAGTGAAAATATTGGATACACGGGTATCGCTTTTTAAGCTATCGGTATAAAAGGAATATAAGCCTGCTCCGCCTACTTCAAGCCCGGTTTCGGGTGCCGAACTAAGCACCGGCAGTATTACAAAACTGCTTTTTTTACTGCTATCCCTGTCAAAATACATTTTACGGATAAACTTGGGTAATATATGCGTTTGCGAAAACGCGGCTTGCAGACAGCAAATAAACAGTAGGGTTGTGAAAAATGTCTTCATAGGTAATATATGGCTAATATAACTGCATTTTGCCTTTATGGTAGTTCCATTTTAGGTATTTTGAATTTAAAAACCATTTTTAACTAAAATGCCTACTTTTGTGCACTGAATTTTATTGATACGCTATGAGCACAACACGAGGACCTATTTCGCAGTTTATTGAAAAAAACTACCTGCATTTTAACTCGGCCGCATTAATGGATGCTGCCAAGGGATATGAGACCCACCTTGATGAAGGCGGTAAAATGATGGTTACCCTGGCCGGTGCCATGAGCACTGCTGAGCTGGGAATTTCACTGGCCGAGATGATCCGCCAGGATAAAATTTCCATAATTTCATGCACCGGTGCCAATCTTGAAGAGGATATCATGAACCTGGTAGCGCATTCGCACTACAAAAGGGTGCCCAACTACCGCGACCTTAGTCCGCAGGAAGAGTGGGATCTGTTGGAGAACCACTATAACCGTGTTACCGATACCTGTATCCCCGAGGAAGAAGCTTTTCGCAGGCTACAGAAGCACATCCACAAAATATGGAAAGATGCCGATAACAGTGGCGAACGTTACTTTCCGCATGAGTACATGTACAAAATATTATTAAGCGGCGAGCTGGAGCAGTATTATGAAATTGATCCCAAAAATTCATGGATGCTGGCTGCTGCCGAAAAAAATCTGCCTATAGTTGTACCGGGATGGGAAGATAGCACCATGGGTAACATATTTGCCTCATACCTTATTAAAGGTGAGCTAAAAGCATCAACCATGAAAAGTGGTATTGAATACATGGTATGGCTTGCAGACTGGTATACCAAAAACTCATCGGGTAAGGGCATCGGCTTTTTCCAGATAGGTGGTGGTATTGCCGGCGACTTCCCAATATGTGTTGTACCTATGCTTTACCAGGATATGGAGATGCATGATGTACCATTCTGGACTTACTTTTGCCAGATCTCGGATTCAACTACATCTTATGGTTCATACTCGGGCGCTGTGCCAAATGAGAAGATAACCTGGGGTAAGCTGGATATACATACACCAAAGTTTATAGTTGAAAGTGATGCTACTATTGTAGCGCCGCTCATATTTGCCTGGATACTAAAACAATAATTATTTTTTGAATATACCGCAAGTGAATAAACAACCTGTTTTTTTCATTTGCGGGCAAAAAGCTCTCTGATTACGTTTAAAGGGCTTTTTGTATTTATTTAGAACGATTATAAATTAAAGGTTACTGTCATTTATGTGTCAGCGATACTGTAATAAATTTTACTTTTGTGCCTGTAATATTCAGATGGTGCATACATCGTTACAGCGGAATAAAACATTAATATAAAAATTATTTAGCATAAATACACTCTATGAGAAGTTTCTCATTCATTTTTAAACAATTCTCAAGGTCGGTTTTACTGATTGTTGGGTTTGCTTTTTTAGGTCTTTCTGCTGCTTACGCACAAACTGACGCTGCTAAAGGCGAAACCATTTTTAAATCCAAATGTACTGCATGTCACAAGATCGATCAGATAATGACCGGTCCTGCGCTTGGCCCGCAGCTTACCGAAGAAACAGATGATAAATATCTTATCAAGTGGATTCAAAACAATCAGGCTTTAATTGCCGCCAAAAACCCAAAAGCGCTTGCCATCTTCAACAAGTTTGAGCAAAAAGCGATGACCACCTTTACGGATCTTTCTGATGCCGACGTAAGTAACGTTATTACTTACATACGTGCCGATTGGAAAACCATCCAGGATGCAAAAAACAACCCGGCTAACAACGCTGGTGCTGTGAAAGCAGAAGAAGGCCCAAGTGGCCTGGTAATCTGGGGTTTAGTTGGCGTTATTGTTATCGCGTTTATCGTAATACTTGTTTTAAACAAGGTTGTTGGAACATTAGAGCGTTTGCTGCTAAAAAACAAAGATCTTGTAATTGAAGAAGAAGCAATTGCGGTTGACGAACACGGTGTTGCTCTTGATAAGAACGCTTTACTTAAAAAGATCCTTAAAAACAAAAAGCTGGTATTCTTTATCCTTTTATGCGGTACCATAGCAATGGGCAGCTGGGGATGGGTTTCACTGTGGAACACCAATGTGCACACAGGTTACCAACCGGTACAGCCAATTAAATACTCGCATGAGTTACACGCAGGCACTATGAAAATAGATTGCCAGTACTGTCACTCAGGTGCATACAAATCAAAAAATGCGTCTATCCCATCATTAAACGTATGTATGAACTGCCACAAGGTTGTTAAAACCGAATCGCCGGAGATACATAAAATATATGATGCTTTGGGTTACGATCCAAAAACACAGAAATATGACAGCACTGCAGCTAAGCCTATTCAATGGGTGAGGATTCACAACCTGCCAGATTTGGCTTACTTTAACCACTCACAGCACGTGAAAGTGGGCGGTATCAAATGCCAGACTTGTCATGGTCCTATTCAAACAATGAAAGAGGTTTACCAATACTCACCACTTACCATGAAATGGTGTATACAGTGCCACAAACGTACCGAAGTTAACGGTAAAGGAAACGCTTATTACGACAGCATACTTGCAGCGCATGACAAGATTAAAAAAGGTGAAAAAGTTACTGCCGCAGTTTTAGGTGGTATCGAGTGCGGTAAGTGTCATTATTAATAAATAAGAATTTAGCATTACAGTTTATATAGCTTAAATGGACAGCAATAAAAAATACTGGAAAGGTTTAGAAGAACTAAACAAAACACCAGAATTTGTTGAGAAAAATAAAAACGAGTTTGCAGAGCCAATCCCGATTGAGGAAGTGCTGAGCGGATCTGGTTTATCGGCTAAAACTCCCCGCCGCGACTTTTTAAAGGCGCTTGGCTTTGGTGTTGGTGCTGTTACACTGGCCGCTTGTCAAAAAGTGCCTGTACATAAATCAATTCCTTACCTTATAAAACCTGAGGAAGTTACACCTGGTGTAGCTAACTATTATTCTTCGACTTACGAAGGGCAGGCTATTTTGGTAAAAACACGTGAAGGTCGCCCTATTAAAGTTGAAGGTAACCCAAATGATGTATTTGCAAAAGGTGGTTTAAGTGCACAAGCACAGGCTTCGGTATTAGACCTGTATGATGTAAACCGCACAAAAGATCCTAAAATTGACGGCAGCGATGCCGCCTGGCCAGAAGTTGATGCTTTTGTTTTAAGAGAGCTTGCGGCTATTGCAGCAGGTGGTAAAGGCATCCGTATAGTTACTTCAACTATCCACAGCCCATCTACTTTAGCGGTTATTGCTGATTTTGTTGCAAAATATCCAACCGCTAAACATATCAATTATGATGCGGTATCATATACAGGTATTATCCAGGCTAATCAAAACAGCTTTGGTAAAGCCGTATTGCCACATTACAATTTTGATAAAGCAGAAGTGATTGTAAGCTTCGGCGCTGATTTCCTTGGTTCATGGATCTCGCCAGAAGAATTTACCCGCCAGTACGTTTCAAACCGTAACAGCAAATCGCTTGAAAGCAAAAAAATGTCACGCCACATTCAGTTTGAGGCAGGAATGAGCTTAACCGGTACAAATGCCGATAACCGCTATCCTATTAAACCATCTGAAGAAGGTGTTGCTTTATTAAGCTTATACAATGCTGTTGCAGGTACAAGCTTAGCCGGTTCAAAAAAACTGAGCAATAAAGCAATTGATAATGCCATCACCCTTGCCGCTAAAGAATTAGTTGCTGCAAAAGGTAAAGCATTGGTAGTTGCAGGTTCAAATGATGTAGCTACACAAACTTTAGTAAATGCCATTAACTCATTATTGGGTAGCTATGGCAGTACTATTGATCTGGATAACCCGTCAAAACAATATGCCGGTAACGATCAGGATTTTGTTGCATTTGTAAATGAATTAACACGTGGCGAAGTTGGCGCGGTATTATTCCTTAATGCTAACCCTGCTTACGATTACTTTAAAGCAAAAGACTTTACTGACGCACTTAAAAAAGTACGTTTAAAAATATCATTCTCAGATCATGATGATGAAACCGCTTTACTATCAAATGTAATAGCTCCAAATCATCATTATTTAGAGTCATGGGGTGATGCCAATGCAGTAGAAGGTTATTATACTGTAGTGCAGCCAACCATTAACCCGGTTTATAACACCCGCCAGGCCGAGCAAAGCTTACTGGTATGGAGCGAAAGCCCTGTTAAAGATTACTACACTTATGTACGTAATACCTGGGATAAAGGCTTATTAGCAAAAGGCGGTCTATCTGGTCAAAAAGGATGGGAAGAATTGTTGCAGAAAGGTATGATCAAAACTGCTCCGCTTACAGCAGGTACTTATACTTTTGGTCACGAGCTTAATGCTGTAGCACAAACTATATTAGATCATAGCGCCAGCCTTGTATCTGGTGATAACTTTGAATTACAGGTTTATCAGTCTGTAGCAATGGGCGATGGTAAACGTGCCAACAACCCTTGGTTACAGGAGCTGCCAGATCCGGTATCTAAAGTTACCTGGGATAACTTCGCTGCCATGTCATTATCTGACATCAAGAAGCTTGGTTACGAAGAAGGTGATGTGATCAAAATTGAAGCAAATGGTTATAGCGTTGAAGTACCTGTATTGGCTCAGCCAGGTCAGGCACAAGGCACAATATCTGTTGCTGTTGGTTATGGTCGTGTGAGTGCTGGTCCGGTAGGTAACAATGTGGGTAAAAACGCATTCCCTTTCTACAGCTTCCGCAACGGAACATTACAAACAACTGCTGTTATTACTAAATTCGGTAAAACAGGTATTATATCGCCGCTTGCGCAAACACAAACTCACCACTCATATGAGGGTAGGAGCGTTATCCGCGAAGCTTCTTTTACAGCATACAAAAAGAATCCTGCTGCCGGTAGCGATAACGAGGGAGAGCATAAAGATTATAACAAAACAAGTCTTTGGGATGATCATGACCGCCCTGTTTATGACTGGGTTATGGCCATTGACCTTAACGCTTGTACCGGTTGCGGTGCATGTGTGGTAGCTTGTAGCGCTGAAAATAACATTCCTGTTGTAGGTAAGGACGAAGTTAAACGTCGTCGTGAAATGCACTGGATCCGTATTGACCGTTACTACAGTTTTAACGATCACGGTAACAGCGAAGAAGCAGTAACCAAAGAAAAGGAAATTGCTAAGCTAACTAACTTTGATAATGTATCGGTAGTTCACCAGCCAATGCTTTGCCAGCACTGTGATCACGCTCCTTGCGAAACAGTTTGCCCGGTATTAGCAACCGTTCACTCATCAGAAGGTTTAAACCAGATGGCTTACAACCGTTGTATCGGTACCCGTTATTGCGCAAATAACTGCCCATACAAAGTACGCCGCTTTAACTGGTTTAACTACTGGAACGATTCTCGTTTTGATAACTACCTGAACAACGAACATACACAACTGGTGTTAAACCCTGATGTTACTACACGTTTCCGTGGGGTAATGGAAAAATGCTCTATGTGCGTTCAACGTATCCAGGCTGGTAAGTTAAAAGCCAAGATGGAAAAACGTCCGCTTAAGGATGGTGAGATCAAGGTTGCCTGTCAGCAAACATGTTCAGCAAACGCTATTGTATTTGGTAACAGGAACGATAAAAACTCTGAAGTTTACAAAGCATTACAGAGCGAAAGAACTTACTACGTACTTGAAGAACTGAATGTACAACCAGGTATCGGTTACCAGGTTAAGGTTAGGAATTTATCAGAATTAGAGGCTTAAAATTTTTATATACAGAGATTAAAATATATGGCATCTCATAGTGAATCAATAATAAGGGAACCGTTAATTACGGGTACAAACATCACATACGGCCAGATTACTGACGATGTGTTACGCCCTGTAGAGAACATGCCGGGTAAAGCCTGGTGGATCGGTTTTACGGTAGCATCATTAGGCGCCACGCTTTGGGTTGTAGCCATCAGTTATACATTTTGGTTTGGAATCGGAGCCTGGGGACTAAATAAAACAGTTGGATGGGCCTGGGACATTACCGGTTTCGTATGGTGGGTAGGTATCGGTCACGCTGGTACACTTATCTCGGCAGTATTGCTGTTGTTCCGTCAAAACTGGCGAAACTCCATCAACCGCTCGGCCGAGGCCATGACCATCTTCGCGGTAATTTGCGCTGCTACCTATATCGGTGCTCACATGGGGCGCCCTTGGATGGCAGTTTACTCATTGCCTTTACCAAATCAATACGGCTCATTGTGGGTTAACTGGAACTCCCCGCTTATCTGGGACGTTTTCGCGATATCAACTTACTTCTCGGTTTCATTGGTATTCTGGTACACAGGTCTTTTGCCTGATATCGCTACCATCCGTGACCGTGCAACAGGTCTTCGCCGCCGCATCTATTCCGTATTGTCATTCGGATGGACGGGTTCAGTAAAAACCTGGCAACGTTTCGAGACCGTGTCATTAATCCTGGCAGGTATCTCAACACCACTGGTACTATCTGTACACACCATTGTATCAATGGACTTTGCAACATCACTGGAACCAGGATGGCACACCACCATCTTCCCTCCATACTTCGTTGCGGGAGCTATCTTCTCTGGTTTTGCCATGGTGCAAACGCTATTATTAGTAGCACGTAAGGTATTAGGTTTAGAAAACTACATTACCATGTTCCACATCGAATCGATGAATAAAATCATCCTTTTAACTGGTTCTATCGTAGGTGTGGCTTATTTAACCGAGCTTTTCATCGCGTTTTACTCACAGGCCGAGTATGAGCAGTACGCTTTCATGAACCGTATATCCGGACCATACTGGTGGGCATATTGGAGCATGATGACCTGTAACGTAATTACGCCACAGTTGTTCTGGTTCAAAAAAATCCGTACCAATATTCCATTGGCATGGACACTTTCAATCGTTGTAAACATCGGTATGTGGTTTGAGCGTTTCGTAATTATCGTAACCTCACTGCACCGTGATTATATCCCTTCAAGCTGGGCGATGTTTTATCCAACCTGGGTTGATGTAAGTATCTTTATTGGATCAATAGGTTTATTCTTTACCATGTTCCTTTTATTTATAAGGGTGCTGCCTTCTGTAGCGATGGCCGAGGTAAAACTGATACTTAAGAGCTCAAGCGAGCAAGCTAAGAGGAAAATACTTGAAAATGGTCATGTTGAACCTGCCGAGGCTGAGTTTTACATTGGTTCATTAGGCAAGTTTGATAGTGTTGAACAGTCTTCATACGAAAAAGTATAAAAATGAGTAGCACCAAATATATATTAGGCATTTTCGATGATCCCGATGAGCTGATGCACGGGATCGATAAATTACAAAAGAATAGCGTACCTATTTATGACGTTTATTCACCTTGTCCAATTCACGGTATTGATGCTAAATTAGGTATCAAGGATTCACGTTTGGGTTATGCGGCTTTCATGTTTGGCTGTTTAGGCGGAACCATCATGTTCAGCATGGTTTACTATATGCTGGTTCATGATTGGCCTATCAACATAGGTGGAAAGAATGCTTTTGCCATACCTGACTTTGTACCGGTAACCTTTGAGTGGACTGTGTTATGGACCGCTTTTGGTATGACGTTTACTTTCTTTTTTGCTACTCACCTTTTCCCGGGCCGTGCGCCAAGGGTAATGGATTTGCGTGCCACTAATGACAAGTTTATTATTGCCATCGATGCAAAGGGTAATACACCACATGCGGATATCACCAATTTATTAAAAGAAGCAGGAGCTGTAGAAGTTAAGCATAACGACAGAAAATATGTTAGCTATGAATAAATTTAGAATATTAGGAACAATAGTTATCATTATCGCTGCTTCGATAGTTGTAACATCGTGTAAAGATAAAAGAAGTACGGGTTGGGAGTATGCACCTAACATGTATGAGCACACCGCTTACGATCCGGATCAAAAGAACCCTAACTTTAAAGACGGTAAAACAGCGCAGTTACCACCAGCTGGAACTATACCTGTAGGCTTTACAAAATTTGACTATCCAAACACCAAGGATGGTTATGAACTGGCAAGTGTTGAGGTTAAAACAGTTTTAGCGCAAACACAGGCTAATTATAAAGATGGCAAACTTTTGTTTGAACATTTTTGCTCACCATGCCATGGTTTAGACGGGCAAGGTGATGGTTTGGTGGTTCAACACGGATATCCGCCGCCGCCATCTTATTCAAAAGGACAATCATCACGTGGTGGTGCCATGAAAGATTTAACAGACGGTAAAATTTATCATACCATTACTTACGGTGTAAATGCTATGGGTTCTTACGCTTCGCAGCTAAACCCTGAAGAACGCTGGAAAGTGATCATGTATGTTCACCATTTACAAACTTTATAGAATAAAATTGAATGAGCACTCACAATAGTTTTGACGAGCAATTTGAATTTACCGGCAAGGTAAAAACATATAGCCTTGCTGCCATAGCAGTTGGGGTTATAACCATACTTGCCGGGTTTTTAACCGGAGCTGGTGAACGTACATTTGCAAATTTATTGCTGATGGGTTACTACTTTGCCTGCGTTTGCATGGCCGGTGTATTTTTCTGCGCATTGCAGTATGTGGCCCAGGCGGGTTGGTCGGCGTCACTAATTCGTGTACCACAGGCATTTGCTAAAACACTACCATTTGCGGCTACACTACTTTTAGTAATAATTTTATGTGGGTTGTATTTTACCCATAAAACAACTTTGGAACCAGGAGGTGAAGAAGTAGTAGCGCCTTACCTTTATAAATTATGGGCGTTAGCAGGTGTTACTACACCAGGTAACCCTCATTTTGATCCTATTATCACTGGTAAATCTGTATTCTTAAACAGGCCGTTCTTTATTACCCGCCTGATTGTATTTATGGGAAGCTATGCTATTTTTGGCTGGTTGCTTGTTAAATACTCAGAAGGTGAAGATGAATTGGGCGGTATGTTTTATTACCGTAAAAGCTTTACTATATCATGCCTTTTCCTGGTAATATTTGGTTTCACCACCCCAATATTTGCTTTTGACGCTATCATGTCATTAGAAGCACACTGGTTCTCTACCATGTTTGGCTGGTACAATTTTGCTGCCATGTGGGTTAGCTGTTTAGCCATAATCACCTTAACTATTATATGGTTAAGAACTCAGGGGTATATGCAATGGATCTCACAGGATCATCTGCACAACCTGGGTCAGTTAATGTTTGGCTTCTCTATCTTCTGGACATATGTATGGTTTGCACAGTTCCTGTTGATCTATTACGCCAACATACCTGAAGAAACAGTTTATTTTGTACGCAGATGGGAGCCTGAGTTTAAACCTTGGTTCTGGTTAAATATCGTGATTAACTTTTTAGCGCCTTTATTGGTGATCATGTCCCGCGATTCAAAACGTAAAACAAATATCCTTGCAATTACCTGTGGTATTTTAATTGTTGGTCACTGGCTTGATTATTTCATGATGATTATGCCTGGTACTGTACGTGCAACATCACATTGGTACACAGAGATATCAGTGCTTGAAATTGGTATTTTTGTAGGCTTTGTAGGGCTATTTATATTCACTACTTTGAATGCTTTAAGCAAGTTCAAGTCGATAATTCCTAAAAAGCACCCTTTCCTTCAGGAGAGTCTACATCATCACATATAATAATTGTTATTTTTGCATCAAGTACAGAATACCAAACAAACATTAAAATGGCATTCAAAAAATTAATAAATTCTAAATCCTTACTATCGTTTTTCGCTGCGTTTATGCTTATGGGCACTAACCTGGTGAATGCGCAAACACCAGCTGCCGGTACTACCGAAGATGCCCCACAAGTTGATTGGACCGGTGTTTCTTACTATGTGCTTTTATTCTTGCTGATATGTGTTGGTGTAGCTGTAGTAGGTAAAATTTTAAAGATCTACGATCTGACCCTTAAAATTCAAGGCAAAAAAGGCCTTAGGTGGAATAATGTAATGGGCTTTATATGCCTTGTATTCCTGCTTGCAGGTTTATACGGAGCCTACTGGTCATTTACAGTTCAGGGTAGCATGACATTGCCAGAGGCGGCGTCTATTCATGGTGTTAAAATTGATGAGATGTTTACCGTCACTACTATTTTAACCATGATTGTGTTTTTCTTAACACAGATATTATTATTCGGATTTTTATTCAAATACCGTCACTCTGAAAAACGCAGAGCGCATTTTTTACCTCACAATAATACTATCGAAAAGATATGGACTATTGTGCCGGCTATTGTTTTAACTATATTGGTTGTATTTGGCTTTTTCACCTGGCAATCTATTATGGATAACACAGACGCCAAAGGCGAGGTTAAAGCTATTGACGTAGATATCACTGGTCACCAGTTTGCATGGGAGCTACGTTACCCGGGTAAAGATGGTACATTAGGCCCTAAAGATTTTAAGTTAACTACTGCAGCAAACAAGCTTGGTGTTAATTTTAAAAAGAAAAGCAGCTTTGACGATTTATCTGCCGATACCATGTACCTGCCGGTTAACAGGGCTGTAAGGTTAAACATACAGGCGCAGGATGTTATCCACAGTGTTTATATGCCACATTTCAGGGTTCAGCTTAACGCGGTACCAGGATTACCTACCTTCTTTAAATTTACCCCAACTATTACAACCGCGCAAATGCGCACCCGATTGGACGACCCTAAATTTGAGTACTTAGTGTACTGTAACAAAATATGCGGTGGCGGTCACTATAACATGCAAAAAGTTGTGCGTGTAGTTACTGAAGCCGAATACCAGACATGGTTATCACACCAAAAACCTTACTTAACCGATGGTTTAAGGAAGGAATTGCATTTCGCTGCTGCGGAACCGCAACAAACAGTGTCTCAAAATAGGTTAGCGTTAAATAATTAATATAAGATAAAAGAGCGATATGTCAACATTAGCAGTTCACGATCACGGAGTAGCACATCACGACGAACACGGTCACGAACATCACCATAACGAAACTTTCGTGTCTAAATACATATTTAGCATGGATCATAAAATGATCGCCAAGCAATTCCTGATCACAGGTATTACTATGGCGGTTATCGCAATGATATTATCAATACTTTTCAGGATCCAGCTTGCTTATCCTGATAAAACATTCCCTTTGTTGACTACATTACTTGGTCACTTTGCGCCAAACGGACGTATCAGTACGGAATTTTACCTTTCATTGGTTACCATTCATGGTACCATCATGGTATTCTTTGTATTAACCGCCGGTTTGAGCGGTACTTTTGCCAACTTATTAATCCCATTGCAAATAGGTGCACGTGATATGGCTTCGCCGTTCATGAACATGCTATCGTACTGGTTCTTCTTTTTGGCGAGCGTGGTTATGTTATCTTCATTCTTTGTTCAAAAAGGCCCTGCAAGTGGTGGTTGGACAATTTATCCGCCGCTATCAGCATTGCCAAAAGCTATGCCGGGATCTGGTGAGGGGATGACCTTGTGGCTTATCAGTATGGTAATGTTTGTTGCTTCATCATTAATGGGTGGTATCAACTACGTGAGTACTGTATTAAACATGCGTACAAAAGGAATGGACCTTTGGAAAATGCCTTTAACTATCTGGGCTTTATTCCTTACCGCTATATTAGGTATCCTTGCTTTCCCTGTATTAGTTGCAGGTGTTGTGTTGTTGATATTTGACCGTAGCTTTGGTACCAGCTTCTACCTGTCTGATATCGTTTTAAATGGTGTTCAGCAGCCTTATGAAGGTGGTAGCCCTATCCTGTTCCAGCATTTATTCTGGTTCCTTGGTCACCCTGAGGTATATATCGTAATTATGCCTGCGATGGGTATCTCATCTGAAGTTATGTCTGTAAACTCACGTAAACCAATTTTTGGTTACCACGCGATGGTTTACTCACTAATAGGTATTACAGTATTATCGTTCATTGTATGGGGTCACCACATGTTTGTAACGGGTATGAATCCGTTCCTGGGTGGCGTGTTTATGATCACTACTTTGATCATCGCGGTTCCATCAGCGGTAAAAACGTTTAACTGGCTGGCAACTTTATGGCGCGGTAACATCAGGTTTACACCTGCGATGTTGTTCGCTATAGGTATGGTGTCATTCTTTATATCTGGTGGTTTAACCGGGATCTTCCTTGGTAATGCTGCGCTTGACATTAACCTGCACGATACTTATTTTGTTGTTGCCCACTTCCACTTAGTAATGGGTTCTGCAGCTATATTTGGTATGCTTGCCGGTGTTTACCATTGGTTCCCTAAAATGTTTGGTAAACTGATGGACGAAAAATTAGGTTACCTACACTTCTGGTTAACTTTCATTGGTGCTTACCTTGTATTCTTCCCAATGCACTTTATGGGTCTGGATGGTGTACCTCGTCGTTACTATGCATTTACCGAGTTTGCTTCGATGCAAAAATGGTTAACTATCAATACATTTATTACCTGGGCGGCTATTATGGCAGCTTTAGCACAAGTGGCTTTCATATATAACTTTATCGTATCGATATTTGCCGGTAAGAAAAGTACACAGAATCCATGGGAATCAAACACCCTGGAGTGGACTGCACCTGTAGAGCATATTCACGGCAACTGGCCAGGTGAAATTCCAACTGTTTACCGTTGGCCATATGACTATAGCAAGCCAGGCGCTGAAGAGGATTTTATCCCTCAAACTGTTCCTTTTTCACAAACCATGAGCTCAAATCTTCCTCATGATTTTGAAGATAATCCAGCTGGGTTAGAGGAGCTGAACAAATATACAAGTACGTTGAAGGCCGAAGAAAAAGTAAAATAATCTTAATACTGATCTGATCTTTTAGGGTACCTCTTTAATTTGAAGATTTGAAAATAAGGCAGTTTGAAAATTAATATTTTCAGATCCTCAAATTCTCAAATGTTCAAATTTGAAAAGGGTACCCTAAATTGTTAGAAATATTTAAATGAGCACAACCGCATCTAATAAACGATTTCAAAAAATCAACCTCATAACAATCGTTCTTCTTTTTGTTTTGATACTTGCCGGTGGTGTTGTGCGCAGTTCAGGTTCTGGAATGGGATGCCCGGACTGGCCTAAATGTTTCGGAAGGTATATTCCACCAATAAGCAGTTCCGATCTGCCTAAAGATTACAAGCAAAAATATGTTGATCAGCGTTTAGCCAAAAACCAACGCTTCGCCAAAACACTTGATGTATTTGGTTATAGCGAGCTGGCCAGGCGTATTCGTGAAGATAGGTCAATACTGATTCCGGAAGAATTTAACGCAGGCAGAACCTGGACAGAATATGTCAATCGCTTAATAGGAGCTATATCGGGCATTTTTCTGCTGCTTTCTGCTATATACGGTTTCAGCTACTGGGGTAAAGATAAAAAGATCACCATATTAAGTATACTAAACCTTATACTGGTAGGTTTCCAGGGATGGTTGGGTTCTATAGTGGTATCAACCAATTTAGTGGCATGGATAGTTACCGTGCACATGTTACTTGCACTGGCCATATTAGCGCTGTGTATTTATACCTATCACTTGGCAAAGGTTTACGGTAACAGTAAATTGAATACCAGCCCGCTTATTTATGTTATTACAGTGGTGACCTTATTATTAAGCATTTTGCAAATTACTTTTGGTACCGAGGTAAGAGAAAAAATTGACGCGGTGGCAACTCACTTTCAGGGTGGTTATCGCAACAAGTGGGTTGTTAACGCAGGCGAGATTTTTGCACATCACCGGGACATGGCCATTTTGGTGTTTATTATCAATATTGTGTTATATGCGTTAATACGCAAGCGTTTTAATCGGCATTCTATCCACCAGCAGTTAATGAGCTTCAACTTTTTGATGATCATGCTGCAAATAGTTACAGGTATATTATTATCATATTCGGCACTGCCGCCGGTTGCACAGGCAGCGCATATTTTATTGGCAAGTTTAATATTTGGAGCACAGTTTTATTTGCTTTTGAATTTGCATCAGTCGGTTAATGTTAGGGGAGTAAGCAAATGAAGTGGAGTGATTTTTCAAAACTGATCAAATTAAGGCTCACCTTTTTGGTGGTGTTTTCGGCCTCTATATCATTTTTGATAGGCAGCAGGGCAAATGGTCATATCGACTGGATAAACTGGGTGAAACTGATTGTAGGGGGATTCCTGGTAACATCAGCGGCCAATGGCTTTAACGAGATTATTGAAAAGGACCTGGATAAGTTAATGAAACGCACCATGGACCGCCCAATTCCGTCAGGAAAAATGACAACGGGGCAAGCCCTGGTTATGAGTTTGGGTATGGGCATGGCTGGTACTTACCTTTTAGGCAGCCTCAACCTGTTAACCGGGTTATTATCAGTGTTTTCGATATTGCTATACGCTTTTGCATATACGCCGCTTAAGCGTAAATCGCCTATAGCGGTATTTGTAGGTGCTATACCAGGTGCGTTACCACCGCTTATTGGTTACGTTGCTGCACAGCAGCATGGCCGCATTGATGAAATAGCGCTCATATTGTTCGCAATTCAGTTTATATGGCAGTTTCCGCATTTTTGGGCAATTGCATGGGTATTGGATGATGATTACAAGCTTGCGGGTTTCAGACTGTTACCTACCGGTAACCGTGATTTAGGAAGTGCGATAATTACGTTTATATTTACATTAATATTGTTACCCGTTAGCTTATTGCCCTATTTTTATCATCATGGTGGTTATTGGGTGGCAGGTGTATCGTTGATATGTAGCTTAGTATTTTTGTACCAGGCGTATGGCTTGTTACGCACGCAGCAGATAGAATCGGCCCGTAAATTGATGTTCGGCTCTTTTATGTATCTGCCCATAGTGCAGTTAATGTTTTTGTTTGATTTTATAGGAAAGTGAAAGTAATGATGGCTTCGATTCAAAAAAACAACGATAGGCTTGATCTGGCTCCCAAAAAATTCAATATGTGGATCTTTATATTCACATCATTTATGTTTTTTGCGGCTTTAACCAGTGGGTTTATTGTTTATAGCGGGGGTAAAGGGCATGGCCTCAATGTAATTATGCCCAGCGCATTTATGTACAGCACTGCAGCTATTATATTAAGCAGTGGTACGTTATTATTGGCCAGCAGGGCAGCTAAAGGCTTAAGGTTTGGCGAACAGAAATTGTATTTGTGGTTAACATTGGTGTTGGGTTTGGCTTTTTTTGCCATACAGATCTACGCCTGGTATGTGTTAACTTACAAAATGGGCATCTATTTTACTGATCCTAACGCATCGCGTTCATTTATCTACGCGTTTACAGGTACACATTTAATACACATTATTGCAGCTATATTGCTGTTACTAAATACCCTTTGGGGCACATACAGAAACATTCCGCAGGTAAGAAACATGTTTAAAATGGAAATGACTTCTATTTTTTGGCATTTTCTCGGAATTATATGGATTTATCTGTATGTTTTTTTACTTTTGAACCAAAATTAACACACCATTATTTTAAGTACAAATGAGTACAACAGTATCACAAATTGATGAAGTAAAAACAACTCCGTGGTCAGGAGGGAGATCTCCCTTCAATGTTGAGTACGGGAAAATTATGATGTGGTTCTTTCTCCTATCGGATGCATTTACCTTTTCATCATTGCTTATTTCTTACGGATCATTACGTTTCAGCGCAAGCGTATGGCCAGCGGCAGATAAAGTTTTCCAGTCGGTACCCGGTTTGTTAGATAGCGGTGCGCCGTTAGTTTTCGTGGGTTTAATGACCTTTATCCTGATCATGAGCTCGGTTACCATGGTATTAGCTGTTGAGGCAGGCCATCGTAATGCTAAAAAAGAAGTTTTATGGTGGATGGTAGCTACCATTATCGGAGGCTTTATGTTCCTGGGTTGCCAGGCATTAGAGTGGAGCCACCTGCACCACGAAGGTTTCTGGTGGGGAAGTACACCTGCTTTAGAGGAGCTGGGTAAATTTTTCAACGCTGGCGGTACTGATGCTGCAAGGCATTTAACGGCGCAGGAGTTTGCTAACTTATTCTTTACTATAACAGGTTTCCACGGTTTCCACGTATTTACGGGTGTTATAATCAACATTATTATCACTATTAACGTGTTAAGAGGTACCTATGAAAAACGCGGTAGCTATTTAATGGTTGAAAAAGTAGGCCTTTACTGGCACTTTGTAGATCTGGTTTGGGTATTTGTGTTTACATTCTTTTACTTAGTTTAAAAAAATTATATATGTCGTCAGAATCACACGAAGTTCATCACGAAGGCGGTGAACACGAAACAATGACCCGGAAGAAGATCTGGAAAGTGTTTTTTATATTATTGGCCATTACCTGTGTTGAATTCGTAATTGCATTGGTGATAGTACCGGGTCATCCGGAGTATCTGAGAGTCGCAAACCCTGTTTATATAGCTTTAACACTGCTTAAAGCATTCTACATTGTTGCTTACTTTATGCACTTAAAGTTTGAGAAGTTGGGTTTGGCATTAGCTATTATCGTTCCAATTATATTTATAATCGGTTTAATCCTGGTACTTACTAACGAGAGTCACCACTGGATTGATCTGAGGGGGTAATGAAAGCTGCCATCTGGAAAAAAATTACAGTCCTGGTGCTCATATTAGCAGTGCCAGGATTTTTGTATTATTTACTAACTGCAAAAGGTAAAAACCGTTACAAGCCACTCAGCTTTTTCGGCCCAAAGGAAGTTGCCAAAACCACGCATAGGTTTCATGGCAAGGATATTCCCGATACCAACTATTTCAAGGTCCCCGACTTTAAGCTCACAGATCAGGATGGCAAACCTTTTACACAGGCCAACCTGAAAGGTAAGATATTTGTAGCCAGTTTTTTTTATACGCATTGCCCAACGGTATGTACTACTATCAATAAAAACTTAAGCTACCTGGTAGGTACCTACTGGAAAAACAAGATGGTGTATTTTACCTCCATCACTGTTGATCCTGAGCGCGACACCCAGGATGTTTTGAATAAATACCTGCAAAGCTATAAACCCGAATCAAACCGCTGGGTATTTTTAACCGGCGACACCTCGTCTATCTATAACCTGGCCCGTAAAGGTTTTTTGGTTGATGCAGTGCAGGCGGGTAAGGATGATTTTATTTACAGCGATAAGCTGATACTTATTGATCAGGATAAACACATTAGGGGTTATTACTCGGGTGCCAATACCACCGATGTAAATCGCCTTAACGATGAGATAAAAGTGCTGATAGCCGAAGAACTGCGTAAAGTTGATAAAGCACTATACTAAGTGATATGACAGATAAATTTATTTTTCGTTTTGTGGCGTCGGTTACCATATTTGTGATACTGGTAGTTGTTGTTTTAAATCGCCACCTTATCCCCGGCCCGGCGGTAGCGCCCGCGTTTACGCCATACCTGCCAATGCTGAATGCAGTATTGAACGGTACTTGTTCTGTGCTTTTAATTACATCCCTTTACTTTATTAAACAAGGGAACATACAAGTTCATAAAAGGCTTAATATTATTACCTTTTGTTTGTCATCTACCTTCCTGGTATCCTACATTCTGTTCCATTACCTGATGCGTAATGATACTTTTTATGGCGATGCTAATTTCGATGGCGTGCTTTCCATTGAGGAACGCGAATCTATAGGTGTACTGCGTACCCTGTACCTGGGTATTTTAATACCACACATTGTATTAGCAGCAGGAGTGTTACCGCTGATATTGCTGAGCTTTTACCGTGGCCTGCAAATGCAGGTAGAAAAGCATCGCAAACTGGTGCGTTGGGCGTTTCCGATATGGTTATTTGTAACGGTGAGCGGTGTAGTGGTATATTTAATGATTAAGCCTTATTATCATTTTTAAGGTTGATTTTAAGCTCGCCTTAAAACGCTAAGGCGTAAAGGAAAACGAGCTAAATAACTCCTTAAATCTAAGCATAGAATAAACGCGGACCAGAACACATACAATTCTATTTTTTTTATTAATAATTAGTTAAATTTGCAGGTATGAAACGAGTATCAAAAATCATTCTTTTCGTAATGGCCCTTGGGTTGCTGGTATGCGTAAGGCAGCCGGTAAAGGCCCAATGCGCTCAATGTGCTGCAACTGTTGAAACGAATACTAAAAGCGGCGGTAACGCAGCTAAAGGCCTAAATAAAGGCATCCTGTTTCTTTTAGGCGCACCTTACTTTGCTGTTGCCGCTGCAGGGTATATCTGGTACAAGAAATATCGTCGTAAAAATGTTAGCCTTAACATGCGCGATGAAAAGCTTAACCTTAACTAAGTAATTACATAATCTCCTCTTTGTTATCATGCCGGAAACATCAAAGTCATGGGCAATGCTTCATTGTAAATGCCCGAGGTGCCGTCGTGGTGATATGTTTCAGGGAGGCCCCTACAGCTTTTCAAATAAAATAAACCTCAACTGCCCGCATTGTAATATGCATTTTGAGATTGAGCCGGGATATTTTTATGCGGCCATGTATGTAAGCTATGCACTTAACGTGGGCGAAGCATTGGGTTTGGCCTGGCTTACCTATTTAATTACGCACAATTCCGATTCGCCATGGTTGTATCTTAGTGTAATAATTTTAGGCTGTCTTGTACTTGCACCTATAAATTTCAGATATTCGCGTGTGCTTTTGTTATATTGGTTATCGCCCAAAATACATTACCAGGCCTATTTAGATACTGATGATATACCAGCAAAGTCTTGAATTTTTAAATGATCTGGCTCAAAACAACAACCGCGAATGGTTTTTGGCCAATAAAGAACGTTACGATGCTGCCCGTGAAAATGTAATAGATTTTACAGGTCAGCTACTTGTAAAACTGCAAAAGATCGATCCCGCTATTGATGAAAGTATGGATCCGAAAAAACGTGTGATGCGTATTTACCGCGATATCCGTTTCAGCAAAAATAAAACTCCCTATAAAAATAATTTTGGTGTAAGTATACCTTCTGCTGGTTTAAAAAGCGGCAGTGTGGAGTTCTATTTACAGATTTCGCCGGGAAATTCGTTTATTGGGGGAGGATACTGGATGCCCGAGGCTCCTCATCTTAAAGCCATCCGCCAGGAAATTGATTACAACGCATCGGAACTGAAGCAGATCATTGATGATAAAAAGTTTGTTGAACTTTTTGGCGATTTCAGGAAGCAGGAGCAATTAAAATCTGTACCAAGAGAATATAGCGCCGAAAATGAAAATATCGACCTGCTGAAGCTGAAAAGCTTTGTAGGCTGGCATAAAATTAGCGATGAGGAAATTATGAAAGATGGTGCTGTACAGCTTGTAGCTGATATGTGCAGCAAAATTTACCCGCTGAATGTTTTTTTGAAAAACGCGCTTGCATAGCAATTACTTGAAAAATAATCACATGAAAACTAAATATTTATTATTAGCCGCGGCTTTTTGCATTGCCATTAGTTCGTGCAAAATACTATCTCCTAAGGAGTACAGGTCATTAGTGGCTCAGCGCGATTCACTAAATACCCGTACGGGAACTTTAGAATCACAGCTAGCACAATTGCAGAGCGATACCACCCGCCTGCACCGCCAGATTGCCGACTTGCTGAACAACAACAGCGCCCTTACCAATAACCTGGATGTTACATCAACCAAGGCAAACCAGCTGGCCGCCGACCTGCAAAAGCGTGAAGCCCGTTTAAAAGAGGTTGAAGCTATTTTGAAAAAGCGTGATGAAGCTACCAATGCATTGAAAAATAAACTACAGCAGGCGTTGCTGGGTTTCCAGGCAAGCGGGTTAACAGTTGATATCCGTAACGGAAAAGTATATGTTTCACTTACCGATAAGCTGCTGTTTCCATCGGGCAGTATTGTAATTGATGATAAAGGCAAACAAGCCCTGAAACAACTGGCAGAGGTATTAAATAAAGAGCCGGATATAAACATGGCAGTTGAAGGTCATACCGATGATAAGAAGGTAAAAAACCTGGGCCAGATAAAAGACAACTGGGACCTGAGTGTACTGCGGGCAACATCAGTAACCCGTTACCTCACCGAAGTTGAAATGGTTGATCCGCACAGATTAACGGCTACTGGCAAAGGCGAGTTTCAGCCCATAGACAGCGCCGGCACAGATGACGCCAGAACCAGAAACAGAAGGATAGAGATTGTGCTTAGTCCTAAGCTCGATGAGTTGTATAACCTCATATCTAAATAATAAAAAAAGCTCCCGGCATGTGTCCGGGAGCTTTTTTATTATATACTGATTATTTCGTTTTAACATTAATAATTTTGACGAGAGGGATTCTGTCTGTTATCAATAAAAGCTATAAGTTCAATTGTTTTGCTTTTAGGTTTTACTCTGTATACTAATGAAACTTGCTTAATAATTACACCAATATGTGTATGCTGCAACCTGGTAGATTTGCGAAACATAAATGGTTGTGTTTGTAATGATGCTAAATATTCATTTACACGAGTAGTAAAATTGTATATCTCTTTATCGGTCCAGTGTTCTTGTAAATAAGCTATCCGTTTGCCAAAAGTATCAATAGCTTTAGTCGTCCAGACTATTTCAAGCCCCATTTTCCGAATAGTTTTACAACATCGTTATGAGAAATGGTTTCACCTCGATCAGCCTGAGCCAAACCCTCTAAAACATCCCTTTGCTGATCTTCGTTTAACTCATCAAACCAATCTGCTTTTCTACTGGATAGAAAAGCTTTCACATCCAAAATCAAACCTTCATCATTGGTGTTCATGATGGTTTGTAAAATATCCAACTTTGCTGCATGCATGTTCATGGCTTAATTAATACTAAAATAAGCATTTATTTTAGAAGTTTTATTCGGTACGATAAAAATGATAGCTACTCCACTTCTTCCATCACCGTATTAAATATCACAAACTTTTCATCAAACTTTTGCTGATGAGCTGCCTGGATTTTGTGCAAGTGATTCATATAGTATTGCTGAAATTGTTCGATGCTATCCGCGTGATATTGGATGCAATAGGTAACGCCTTCGTTTGGCGAATCAATAACAGTTAAAATCCGGTGTGAGCTAAAAAGCCCGGTAGCCATTACTGCTGGTATGTGAATGGTTTTCATATAATGAAGCCATTCTTCCTGGATAGCTTCATCCAGTATTATAGTATCGTTGTATACAATCATGATAATGCAAAAATAGGTATTTAAAGTTGATTAGGTGAGTGGTTGGTTATGTGATTGGTTGAAGGACTAACTTAACGAATATACGATTGACTTACGGCGCTTAAAAACTACTCACTACTCACCCAATCAACCACTCACCACCACTATGAATCCGCTTTATCGCCCCTTAACAGCCTGAAACGCTTACGGGCTTCGTTGATCCAGAGACTGCCGGGATAATCAGTGATGATTTTTTGGTACCAGGTTTTGGCATTGTTTTTATCATCAAGGTGGTTCTCGTAAATATCGCCCAGCATAAAAACGGCATCATCAGCCCATAGTTCTGTTGGATGGTCGGCGAAGATCTTTTTAAGCAGCGGAACAGCATCCGAGTAGTTTTTTTGCTGGATCAGGATGCGCGATTTTGCCATCAGAATATCATCGCTAAGGCTATTCCCCGGAAATTTTTTGTCGATGCTATCAAGTGCCAGCAGGGCTTTGGCAGGTTGCTCGGCGAAGATCTGCAAATCGGCACGGGCGTAGATTTTAAGGGCTGCACCAGAACTGTCTGCAGCGGTATTGTCATTAATGAGTAGCAGTAAATTAAGGGCGTCGTTGGCTATCAGTTGTGATGTAGCGGCTTTTAATACATCCAACTGACCCTTTGCCCAGGTAAAATCGCCCGAATAATAGGCCAGCTTAGCATTCCGGAATTTGGCATCCTGTGCAATGGCCGTATTCGGAAAATCCTTTTCAACCTGGCTGTATAAAAGGGTTGCTTCCCATGGCAGGTTGTTTAACAGGTAAACGTCACCAAGATCAAGTTTACAGGAAGCCAGCAAATCGGTGCGGATATTGGGGATCGTTATCGCGCTTTCCAGTAATTTTTGAGCTTCGGTAATTTTATGCAGTTTAAAAGTCTGCAGGGCGGCCAGTTTCTGCATCGCAAAAACAGTATTGTTGTTTCGGCCAAACTCGGTAAGCAGGGCTATATAGTCCTGCTCCAGTCCCAATAGGTCTGCAGGGAGGTATTTTCCTGCAGTGATCTTTTGGTTTTTGGTATTGATAAGCTCAATTTTAGCAGGAATATACAACGGGTTGCTTGCTCCCTTTGCAATAATATATTCATACCCGCGAATAGCGGCGTCATAGGCTTCGTTGGCGTTAAGTGTGCGGCACAGTTCATAAATACTGTTTCCATCATCATTTTGCCGCCTGCTAAGCGCCAGGGCCTGGTTAAGTGCCAGATCATACTCCTTTTGCTGCATGTATTGCCAGGAAAGCAGTTCGGCGTACATAGTTTGCTGCGGATCTTTTTGTATCCGTCTTAGCAGGGCGGTTTTAAGTAAATCATAATCGGTATCCCCTTCAAATATGGTGGCAAATGTGGTTTCGGCCTGGGTAATAAAGTTGGGGTTAGCTGGCAGAAAGTTAAGATACTCTTCGGTAAGGGATATTTTATCCCGTTTAAAACGATAAAGATTTATCAGTTCATAAGTAAATGCTTCATCGCTTTTGAGCAGCTTACGGCCCTGTAAAAATATTTTTATGGCGTAATCAATATTGGCGTTCTGATAAAACTGGTTAGCCAGGCTGGCAATTTCCATCTGATCGGCTGGCAGGTTTTTCAGCATATCATCGTAAATGACATTGGCTTTATCCAAATTACCTTGCTGGGTATAAATGGTGCCCAGTGTTATTTGGTATTCATTAACGTTGGGATGCTTGCGTACAAGTTTGCGGGCAACGCTTTCGGCGTCGTCAAATTTTTTGAGACTAAGCAGGGTGTTTATGTAATAGGAGTAATAGGTTTCGTTATTTTGCTTGTATAGCTTCTGGTAAATTTCAAGCGCTTTTTGAGGTTCGCCATTAGCATTAAATTGCGCAGCAAGCTGCAGTTCGTTGTTCTGCGCAAACAGCCTGACCGAGCCAAACAAAACAAAAATAACAATTGCAAATAAACACCTCATCTATTCAAAAATAGGGAATTAATGTATATAACATAGCCGTTTTTGCTTAATATTCATATAATGATTCACCGGGTAAAATTGTAGTGACATCTTGATATCGTCAACTTATTTTATCTAATTTGACCTGATTAATAAAATAGGTTAAAACAAATATGTTGGGCCGGTTAAAGATTTTTCTGTTTATTGGTGTAATTACCGTTATATGTTCCTGCAAAGATCATGTAAAGCAGATTCCTATTGTTGATTTTTTTAAAACGCCCGAGAAAAGCTTCTTCAGAATATCGCCTGATGGTAAGTACGTATCTTATTTAAAACCTTACAAGGATAAGCAGAACCTGTTTATCCAATCGCTGGCAGATGGTACTGAACATATGGAAACCTCATTTGAGGATTACCCGGTACGTAATGATTATTTTTGGACCTATAATAACCAACTTGTATTTAACCAGGATATTGTAGCAAATGATGGTTTTATCATGTACGCGCTTGATGTATCAACACATAAAGTACGCACCATACTATCGCTGGAAAAAGTGAGGGTAAACCTGGTTAACCGCAACAGGCAGCAGCCAGACCTGATTACCATAAAGATGAATAAGCGCGACCCGGCTAATTTTGACGTGTACCGGCTTAATATTAAAACCGGTGTGCTTACCCCTTACCTGGTTAACCCGGGTAATATAACAGAGTGGTTTCCGGATGCTGATGGAAAAATTCGCCTGGTTAAAGCATCAGATGGAGTTGACGAGGCTATTTTATACCGCCCTGATGATGCTACTCCCTTTAAGCCTATCATTCAAAATAATTTTAAAAATTCGGTAAGGCCTATCGCTTTTACGGGGGTAAAAAACAATTTCTACGCGCTATCAAACGTGAATCGTGATAAGGTGGCCCTTGTTGAAATTAACGCGGAAGATGGGAAGGAGCAAAAAACTATTTTTAGTTGCAACAAAGCCGATGTAACGTATGTGGAGTATTCTAAAAACAAACATCGTGTTGAGTTCATCAGCTGGGAAGAAGCCAAGCCCCGTAAGCATTTTTTGGTGCCCGATATTGAGCATACTTATTACAATTTGCAACAACAGTTAAAAGGCTACGAAATTAAGGTAGTTGACCGCGATAGTTCAGAGAACAGGTTTATATTGAATACTTATACCGACCGTAACCCAGGCTCCTATTACCTGTATGAAAAAACTACCGGTAAATTAACAAAGCTGGGTGATCTCAACTCGTCGCTGGTACCTGATGAGCTTTGTGCCATGCAGCCTATATCATACAAGGCAAGAGATGGGCTCACCATTAATGGATATTTAACCATGCCGTTGGGTAATAAAAAAACTAACTTACCCGTAGTGGTAATGCCGCATGATGGCCCCTGGGCGCGTGATTCATGGGGGTATGACGAGCAGGTGCAGTTTTTGGCCAACCGCGGCTATGCCGTTTTCCAGGTTAATTACCGCGGATCAACCGGGTATGGTAAGGCTTTCAGGAGTGCCGGCTATAAGCAGGTAGGGGGTAAGATACAGGATGATATAACCGATGGTGTGCACTGGCTTATAAATAAAAAGATAGCGAACCCTAAAAAGATTGCCATTTTTGGCGGTCGCTTTGGTGGCTTCTCTGCTTTGTACGGCGTATCCTTCCATCCGGAGTTATATAGCTGCGCGGTTGTACAGTATGGGTTGATCAACTTTTTTACCTACATTAAAGATGCCCCGCCGTTTTTTAAACCCTATTTAAAAATGACCTATGAAATGGTTGGTAACCCTGAAACGGATGCCGATCAGTTTAGAGCGATTTCTCCGGTTTTTCATACGGATAAGATAAAAGTGCCGTTAATTATTTTCCAGGGGGCTAAAGATCAGCGGGCCAACATCAGCGAATTGAACCAATTTGTACGCGAATTGCGTAAGCATGATGTAGATGTAAAGTATTTTTTAAAGCCTAATGAACGCGCTTTCTTTAGGAGCGAGCGCAACCGCCTTGAAATGTACACCGAAATAGAAAAATTCCTGGATTATAATATGAGGGTTAAACCATAGTGGTTATGCCGGCACAAAAACATGTTTACCGCAAAAACTTTTCGCTGATCATCATTTTTCTGGTGCTCATATCCATAACTTTTGTTGTCGCGCTTTTTATATCTTATAACCTTACATCAAAATATGTTGAAAATGAGTTTGCTTCAAAAAAGATTGAGGTATTGGAGCAAACCATTAAACCTTACAATGACTTTTTTCAGAATAAAATACCCGAAATAACATCCTACCAGGGTTTCCTTGATTCGGCATCGGCGGCTAAGTATGCAGCATCTGTGTTTCATGATTATGGTTTTGTAAAAAGAGTGGTATTTTATGATGCACTCATCGGCGGGCATTCGGCGCCAATATCAATCCAAAGAAATAGCCTGAAGATCTCGCTAAAGGGTACTTACCTGTATGGTCATAAAAAGGGTAAAATATGGGGAGCAAAGCAGCTACGCCCTGCCGATGAATCTGATTTTAGGGAGATGGCAGCCAAGTTGAGCAATTATATTGCTTTTTCTGATACCACCCGTGTATCAACCCAGGATGAGTTGTACAAAACATTTTGGGATGTTAAACCTAATAAAATAACGTATACTAATATTTTACGCCGGCAGGATGTTAAGGTTTACCGCGAATTGCAGCAACGCGATATGCTATCAGAGTCATATAAGCAAAACATGATGACTTTTTATCTTGATCCTTTTTTGCTCAAGGTAAAAAATACTCATCATGAGCTTTATCAAAGCGTATCTATACAACCTGTGGTATATGATCCTATTGATAGCGATGGGAATAAGTTGATAACCGAGGTATCGTTCCCCGGCGCGTTTTCTGATTATAAATTGTTTTTTAGTTCGGAACAGGGATACCTCAGCAGCGAGACAAACCGCAGGTTTATGCCCATTGGGGCTGCCGTGTTATTAATTACGCTTTTTTTGGTGTTAATAGGCTGGCTCATTTATCGTAACCTGAATGTTAACCTTAAACTGTTTAAACTGCAGTATGATTTTATTAACAATTTTACACATGAGTTTAAAACGCCGGTTAGCGTTATAAAAATAGCAGGCTCAAACCTGAGGGGCGATGGCGAGCTCACCGAGCGGCAGCGCAAGCATTATGGTAAAATTTTGGATGAGGAAGCAGATAAACTAAACGATTTGATGAATAAGTTGTTATCATTCACCCAACTCGAAAATAAGTCTATCAATATTAAAAAAGAAAAAATTGTTATTGATGATTTTGTGAGCCGTTATATTGCTACTTTTAAAATTAAATACCCCGATTTTAAACTGAAATATAAAATTGACGGGGTACATGATTTTTATACCGATCCGGTACTTTTGGGAAGTGTATTTCAAAATTTGATAGAGAACGCTTATAAATATTCGCACCCGAAGCAAAAGGAACTTAATATAAACATCACGCAGAAAAAGGGAAAGATAGTGTTTGCCTTTATTGACAGGGGCATAGGTATTCCTAAAAATGAACAGAGTAACGTATTTAAAAAGTTTTACAGAATTGAGAACCAATATAACCAAAACGGGAGCGTAGGTTTGGGTTTGGCATTTTGTAAAGAGCTGGTTAATTTTATGAACGGAGAGATTGTGGTTAACAGTAAAATTAATGAGGGTTCGGAATTTATAGTCACGCTTCCAAACGAAAATTAAATTATGAACAAAGAAATTAAGATTGCGCTGGTTGAAGATGATGAAAACCTGCGTTTCCTGGTTGCAGAGCGCTTGCAAACCGAGGGGTATAAGGTTTTGGAAGCCGATAACGGCGACGATGCGGAAGTTATGATATTGGCCGAGCAGCCCGATATTGTACTGCTTGATTGGATGCTGCCCGGCAAACCGGGCTCTGAGGTTTGTGGTAACATCAGGGAAAAGGGGTATGATAAGCTGGTGATATTGATGACCGCTAAGGCGCAGGATGTTGACAAAATTGAAGCCTACAACTTTGGGGTATCTGATTATATTACCAAGCCTTTTAACATGGATGTGCTGGTAGCGTTGATTGATAACAAGATCAAGTTTAGCCTGAATAGCGAAAAGGCAGAATCGTACAAGTTTGCCAACATGGAGCATTTGCCCAATACCCACCTATTGATCAGGGATGGCCGCAAAATTGAGCTCACCATACTGGAAAACCGGATATTACTCTACTTTTTGAAAAACAAGAACAAGGTAATTAACCGCGAAGAACTAATGATGGAAGTTTGGGGCTACAACGCCGATGTAAACACCCGCACCCTGGATATGCACATCGTTCGTCTCCGCAAAAAGATAGAAACCAACGCCGATTCGCCGCAGTATTTACAAACTGTGAGAGGGATAGGATATAAGTTTGTGTATACTCAGTAAAAAAGTTTTTTTCCCGTTATCGTTATAATGGGAAAGAAATCCTTTTTGTCATCCTGAACGCAGTGAAGAATCTATTATTCGCCATGCTTCTTCGCCCTGTACAGTCTGCTAACAGATCCTTCACTGCGTTCAGGATGACAAACCTTTCAAAACGTCACTGCGTTCAGGATTACAAACTGAGGTGAAATTTGGAGAATTTTGCCGCTGTGGCGATTATATTGAGCTTATTGCTTTTTATACTCCTTCGCCACTATAAAATCATTAAAAAACAGCTTTTCATCTAAAATCTCGTAGCCATTCAAAGCAAAGCAGCGCTCAATCTCTGGTAGTTTACCGGCCTCTATGCCGCATATGGTTCTAAAAAACAGGAACATGCTTTTAAGCAAGATCTCCTGCCACCATTTACCTGTTAACTGAAAATCGCAATTAAGCCATAGTCCATTCGGTTTTAACAACGAATCGATATGATCAAATACGGTTTTTAAAGTTTGTTCTACAAAATTATCGAATAAAAAAGGGGTGATGGCGACATCAAATTGTTGCGCGATATTTACGTTTTCGATGGCGTCATTTATAAAAACTACCTTATTGCAATTGGTGTTTCTTTTTCGGGATAATGCCATCATGTCCGCAGCTACTTCTACATACGTAATTCGCAAGCCGGAGGGCTGAAGTTTTGTGAGTTCATCCAGTATCCAGCCGGTGCCGCCGCCAACTATAAGGATATTACTGCCAGGCTTTATAAAACTGAGTAAATAAAGTTGTGCGTTTATAATGGCTTTGCCATAAACCAACCGTGAAAGGCTATCATAAAACCAGGCGGAATTATTAAAACTGGCAGCCATATTAATGGCTTTTGAAGATCAGGTTAACGGCTAACAATACTACGTACTGGAGGATCAGCACACCATCCATAAAAAAGAAATAATAGTACTCATCCTTCTTCCGGTCTGATTTAAAGATAAGCCAGCCAGTAAGAAAAACCGTAAGCGTTAATGCAAAAAAATCGGCATTGAAACCGTTGTCCCTGAAAAGGAAAAGCAGCCCTATATAACCGGCCAGCAAAACCTGGCAAAACAGATAGGCATTTTTTTCGCCCCAGACCACGGGGATGGTTTTGAGGCCCATTTTGCGGTCATCAAACAAATCGCGGATATCAAAGGGTATAGTAAGCGCCCCGATGAATAAAAATCGTTTAGCAATCAGTATAGTGGTATCGCGCATGGATATATCAGTTGCATGAAGGTGCATATCTTCAAGCACAGGGAAAAGTACACAGCTCATGGTCCATACCAGGGTGATGAGGAATGGTTTTAAACCGGGTATATTACGCAAACCAAACTTTTGTTCGCCAACGGCAAATAGTGGCAAACTGTAACCAAATGATAAAATACCCAAAAAGATGAGCAGTATTTTTGATTCTGTAGTGATGAGGAAAAACAGGGGAATAAGAGAAAGCAGCGAAACGATGGTAAATGTTACCATGAGGCGGTAGTGCGAAAAAAACCAGCGCACACGTTTGTAGGGCGATGTTTCGGGCTTTTTAGGCTTGGTAATAATGATGCAGAAATTGTATATGCCTAATGTAGAGGTAAAAAGTAATCCTAAAACGGATAAAATTGGCGCGGTTCCTATGAGGTGAAAAGTAACCAAGGCCTGCGCTACGGCGCAAAGCGACATGAAGATATTACTGAACAGCAGAAAATCAAAAACGGATTGAAATATTTTTTTCATTGATTATGATCTGCCCGCGTTGATCTTAAGTTCTACTTCCAGAAGGATCGTCCCCGGCTTTTAATGTAAATATCGTAATCTCCGGTAATATTCCAACTCTGCCGTATAAACCTACAAAGCCATAGCCCACATTTACGTATAATTGTTGTTTGCCCTGTTGGTAATGACCTGCCCATTCGGGGTAAACATATTTAATAGGGCTCCATTGATAATCTTTGTAACGCACTCCAAATTGCATACCGTGCGTATGGCCAGAGAACATGGCATCTATCTGTGGATAATCTGCCAATACCTGCGCCCGCCAGTGAGAAGGATCATGTGAGAGGAGGAGCTTTACAGGTAAATCACCGGTGTTTTTTGTAGCCAGATCCATGCGGCCATACTTAGGGAAGCGACTAAACTCACCCCAGTTTTCTATCCCGAGTATTCCTATTTCTTCGCCATCAACTTTAAGCCGGCGGTTCTCGTTAAGCAACAGGTCCCAACCCATGTTTTTGTGGGTGAGTATCAGGTCCTCGTGATTTTTCTTTTTATCGGCGGGGTTTGGCCAGTCGCCATAATCACCATAATCATGGTTGCCCAGTGATGAATAAACACCAAGCGGCGCTT
The DNA here is from genome assembly GCF_056406855.1 of Mucilaginibacter sp. P1_A3. Taxonomy (NCBI): domain Bacteria; kingdom Pseudomonadati; phylum Bacteroidota; class Sphingobacteriia; order Sphingobacteriales; family Sphingobacteriaceae; genus Mucilaginibacter; species Mucilaginibacter sp. P1_A3. The sequence goes on along the minus strand of NZ_JBFTZJ010000014.1, from coordinate 39,795 downwards.
TAACTTTAGCAAAAATATCCTGGTAATCCCGCATTTCGCTGGCTTGGCCATTTACCAGGTCGCCGGTAAAAAATATAAAATCGGGCTTTTCTTTCAATAACATTTCAACACCACCCAGTACCGCTTTTTTGTTGAAAAAACTACCAGAATGGATATCTGAGATCTGGCCCAGTTTAATGCCATCAAAAGCTTTGGGCAAGTTTGCTAAATATAGGTTTTGATATCTTATATGATAATCATATAAGCCTTTGGGCATATCAACCTTAATGGCAGCTAAAGGCACGGCACCAGCCAATAAACCGGCTTTCATCAAAAACTCCGACCGGGGAATAGTGTTAGGTGGCACCAGGGCGGTGCTTCTTGCAGATAGGTTTTTAAATCTGTTTTTACGCCATATCAGCAGCCTTCTCGCGTCATCGATTAGCAGGAAAGGTAAAAACGTTAGCTTGCCTATAAATATGAGGGAAAAAACAAGCAGACCCGCTGCACGTACGCCAAGGCCTACATGAAGGTAAGCACCAACCAGCAGCCCCGCAATAATGAGGATGCTAATTGCCCAGTAAAAAAAAGTAAAGCCTTTTTTACTGAGCAATTTCCAATTTTTAAAGGCACCGCGTATACCATGTAATACATACAGGTCAATAAGCAATAGTGCCGCTATAATCAGGATGATGTTAAGCGCCTGTTCTGTCATTTATTGCAAAGGTATCAATTATAACGGTCGTCGTCTAAATCAAGATCATCTTCATCAGGCTGCAGGTTAAACAGGCTGTTAAACATATCCGAGAAGGCGAAGCCATTATCCAAAAATCCTTTGTTTAGTTGCGAAAACTCTGAAAGGCCATGCAGTACAAACTCCATCAGCAACAATTGCTGGTTTTCTGTTATGCGCGGGTGTAGTTTTTTAACAAGGTCTTTTAGCCCCGCAACTTCATTAAGCTCTTTTTTGTAGTCAATTAATGACATATCATCAACCAAAGCCAGGTTGTTGCCTTCGCCAAACCAGTTGATAATGCTGGCATAAGGGTTTACACCTTTTGCTTTCTTAGCCTTTTCCGGATCTGGGAAAAATTCAAGCAGTGTGGTTTTAATGGCTTTGCCTATCAATATATTGGCCACCTTGCCGGGACCTTCCAGCTCACCTTCATAAACCAGCTCAATTTTACCGGTTATGGCAGGGATAACACCCAAAAAGTCGGTTATGCGTACAAATGTATTTGACTCATGGTTCATGATCATGCGGCGCTCTGCATTGCTGATCAGGTTTTCATAGGCCGAAATAGTTAAACGTGCAGATACGCCCGATTTTTTATCAATATACTCAGAACTGCGTGCCTCAAAAGCTATTTGCTCAATCAGGTTTTTAACCAGGCTATCTGCCTCGACGGTGCTAAGCTGCTCCGGGGTAAGGGAAGCTTCCTGTTGGGTTATTTTTCTTGAAATTTCAACCGTGCGTGGGTAATGCGTCAATATCTGGCTTTCAATACGATCTTTAAGCGGCGTAACGATGGAGCCACGGTTGGTATAATCCTCGGGGTTGGCGGTGAATACAAACTGAATATCTAATGGTAAACGCAGTTTAAACCCGCGTATCTGGATATCCCGTTCCTGTAATATGTTAAATAATGAAACCTGGATACGGGCCTGCAAATCGGGCAATTCGTTGATCACGAAAATGCCACGGTGAGCACGCGGAATTAATCCGAAGTGGATAACGCGTTCGTCAGAGTAGGTTAATTTTAATGTTGCCGCTTTTATAGGGTCAACATCACCAATTAAATCAGCAACGGTAACATCTGGCGTAGCCAATTTTTCTGTATACCGTTCAGACCGGTGGATCCAGCCGATAGGGGTATCGTCGCCCTTTTCGGTTATGGTACTATGGCCATACCATGATATAGGGTGGTAAGGGTCATCAAATAAATCAGATCCTTCGATGTAAGGCACATATTCATCCAACAGGTTGATCAATAAACGTGCAATACGGGTTTTAGCCTGGCCGCGTAAACCCAATAATAAAATATTGTGGCGCGATAGTATGGCGGTTTGCAGATCAGGAATAACGGTATCCTCAAAACCGATTATGCCTTCAAAGCCACCTTCGCGTTTTTTAAGTTGCTCAATAAGGTTGGCACGTAATTCATCTTTAACCGAACGGCTTTTGTAAGCAGATTTTTTTAGCTGACCGAGGGTTTTTATATCTAATAATTTACTCATGTTTTATTTGTAGTCCGGACGTCGGAAAGACCGAAAGTCCGAAAGTTTCTTTATCAATATAAGTTTTATAATAGTTTTCCTTCTTTAGGACTTCCCGGACTTTTGGGCTTCCCGACTAAAAACTATCTCACTGTTTTTCTTCTGTTTTTTATATAATCCTCAAAAATGTATTCGGCGAGGCCGTTCAATGAACTGTAAAAAGCCTTGCCGCCGTTAGTTTCTGTAAACTGACGTACAAACTGCTGCAGGTACGGGTCTTTTGCTATCATAAAAGTGGTGATAGGTATTTTTAGGCGCTTGCACTGGGCAGCCATATTAAGGGTTTTGTTCACCACTTTTCTATCAAGGCCAATGCTGTTTTTATAGTACTTGGTACCCTCTTTTAAACAAGTGGGTTTACCATCCGTGATCATAAAGATTTGCTTGTTGTGCGTTTTTCTACGTCGCAGCAAGTCGGTAGCCAGTTCTAAACCGGCATAAGTATTGGTATGATAAGGGCCAACCTGTAAATATGGCAAATCCTGTAGGGTTATAGGCCATGCATCGTTGCCAAATACAACAATATCTAAAGTATCCTTGGGGTATTTGGTGCGGATAAGTTCGGCAAGGGCCATGGCCACTTTTTTTGCCGGGGTTATCCGGTCTTCGCCGTAAAGGATCATGGAATGCGATATATCAATCATCAGCACGGTAGAAGTAAGGGTTTTATAGTCCATTTCCTCTACTTCCAAATCACGCTCGGTCATCATAAAATCACCTATGCCGTGGTTTACCTGTGCATTATGAATAGATTGGGTCATGTCTATCTGGTCCAAACTATCGCCAAACTCAAATTCACGGCGTTCTGCGTTTTTTTCATCGCCCTGGCCGGATTGAGGTGAAATGTGATTTCCTTTGCCCGATTTTTTAAGTTTGCCAAAGATCTCTTCCAATGCCGACTGGCGGATACTTTGCTCCGTTTTGGCGGTAATGTTAAAGCCCCCTGTTTGTTGGTCATCGCTTAGGTAGCCTTTTTGTTTCAGCTCGTCAATAAAATCGCCCATACCATAATCATCGTTGGTAAGGTTGTATTGTTTATCAAGCTCATTAAGCCAGGCCAAAGCTTCGCCTGCATCGCCCGAAGTATAGTTGAGCAATTCCAGAAATAATTTCAGTAATTCTTCAAATCCGCCTTTAGGGATCTGGTTGGGTATAAATTTGGAAAATCCAAAACCGCGCATATTTCGTCCTTTCTTAATATAAAGAAACGGATAATTATTCTTAAAAGTTTGGAGTGCCGGGGATTAAAGTAAATTGTTAGGTAAGTATGACAATTTGTGAGATATGCAGATTCAGATGACAGGATTCTTTAAACCCATTGTCATGCTGAACGGAGTGAAGCATCTATTCGCAGACTGTACAGGGCGAAGAAGTATGGCGAATAACAGATCCTTCACTGCGTTCCAGGATGACAAAAAAGGTTTTTTCAAACCTACATCATGAATTTTTTTGAATTTCTTCCTAAATATAAACCAGGCTATTCAGCAACTCTGGTGGGTAAATAGGGTTTGCGCCACGCTGGCTGGCAACGAAGGCACCCACTGTACAAGCTCTTTCAACAACCTGTTGCATGGGCTGCTTGGCTAATAAACCGCTAATGAAAGTGGCAAGGAATGCATCGCCGGCACCTACCGAATCGCCCACTTTTACGGGGCAGCCGGGGCTTTCATAAAACTCATGATCATGCCAAACTATGGCGCCGTGTTCGCCACGCGTTACACAAATGGTTTGATTATGATATTTGGAACGAAACTCTGCTATCTGGTCTTTTAATGAATTATTGCTGCCACCTATAAGCAAGTTGGCTTCTTCTTCATTCATCTTCACCACATCGGCACGCGCCACCAGGGTTTCTATGGTTGAAAGTGTAAAATGAGGGGGACGTAGGTTTACGTCGAAAATTTTAAGTGCGGGGGTTTCATCAAGCAGGTTAAGCAAGGTTTCCCGCGTGGTGGTTAACCTACAGGCCAGGCTGCCAAAAACAATGGCGGATGCTTTTTTTGCAGCAGCGTTAAGCTCAGCCGTAGTTTGAATATTATCCCATGAAACAGGCTGGGGAATGATATAGGTTGCCTGGTTGTTTTTATCCAGTTGTACGGTAACCTCGCAGGTAGGAAACTCATCATCCAGCTGGATTAAATCAGAGTAAAGATCGTTTGATTTTAGGAATCCAATCAGCGCGTCGCCGCTGCTATCCATACCAACAGAGCTGGCAAAGGCTACTTTTACGCCTTGCTGTACCAGATGCCTGGCTACATTCATTGGCGCGCCGCCAGCTTTTTTACCATCGCCAAAAGCATCCCATAAAACTTCGCCGAAGCTTAATACCTGATTTTTCATAGAGTAAGTTTTTTGTTAGGCAGTGAAATTCAAATATAGCTGATTTTTTGTGTGAACCGGAATTGTAGAATTAAAGAATTTTTGGATTTTTTTTCATGCTGTTAATTTATAAATTCGATAAATCCCGGTTCAAACAAAATTCCTATCTTCAAACTATGAAAAAACTCACCCTGGTTTTCTTTTTGATCCTAAGTTCTTTTCTCTCGCAAGCGCAGGATAAACAGGCCATATTAACCGTAATGCATAATCAGGAGCTGGCCTGGAACCGGGCGGATGTGGAAGGCTTTATGCAGGGATACTGGAAATCAGACTCGCTGGTGTTTGTAGGTAAAACCGCGCCGGCCTATGGCTGGCAAACTACGCTTGATAATTATAAAAAACGTTACCCGGGTAAAGCCGCTATGGGGCAGCTTAAATTTACCATAATGCAGGTAAAAGTACTGGATGCTGCTAACGCTTTTGTTTTGGGCGGATGGCACCTTAAGCGGGTTAAGGGCGACCTGGGTGGGTATTATACCCTTTGGTTTAAGAAAATTAAAGGAGAATGGAAGATAGTATGTGACCATACTTCTTAACTTTGGCCCGTTACTTTATAATCAGGGTATGAAAACAGGTTTGGTTATTGGAAAGTTTATGCCTTTGCATATTGGACATACTGCCTTAATTGATTTTGCTTTGGAGCATTGCGACGAGCTGTTTGTTGTGGTGAGCGCCAGTGATGATGAACCTATTGCAGGTAGCCAAAGGTTGGAGTGGATTGAGCAGGTATATAAAAATAACAGCAAGGTAAAATCCATTTTATTGAATTACGACGAAGCTGTATCTCCAAATACTTCTGCATCGGCAGATGGGGTATCCCGGCTTTGGGCTAATTACCTGCAGGTAAAGTTGCCACCCATTGATGTGATCTTTGCTTCGGAACCGTATGGCGCTTACATGTGCAGGTTTTTAAATTGCGAAAGTGTTATTTTTAGTGAGCCCCGTAAAATGGTACCTGTTTCGGCAACCCAGCTTTTGAATAACCCCGCGGTATATGAGGCTTTTTTGCCCGATGTTGTAAAAGCTTATTACAGCAAACAGCGATCCTTGTAAAACAGCCTTATTTATAATAGTAAGGCTATAAATTTTCTTTACCCTTATCAACCCATTTGCGCTTAAAATCCGACGGGTTTTCGCCAACTATTTTTTTGAAGAGTTTATTAAAGTAGGATAAGCTTTCAAAACCTATGGCATAACAGGTTTCGGTAACGTTTTTATCTTGCATGAGCAGGTTTTTGGCAACATCAATGCGATATTGGTTCACAAAATCGGTAAAGGTAATATTGGTTTGTTTTTTAAAGTAGCGGCAAAAAGCAGCTGTGGTAAAATTAACTTTGGCAGCTACCACATTTACATCGGGGTTTAGGTTGTAGTTGCTGTCGATATATTCATAAACAGCCCCCATTCTTATCTTATCTTTTAAAAAGAATTGCAGACTTAAGTCGTCATCATTTAAAATCGTCATTTCATTGGATTTGGCCAGGATCTGAAAAATCTCCATCAACTCCAACAGTTGTTTAAAAGAGCTCAATGCCGAAAGTTGTTTCAGCTTTTGCACAACCATAGCTTTGGTATCGCCATGAAAAGCTATGCCATTGGCGGCTAATTTAAATAGTTGGTTAATGCCTGCAAATTCTGGCGTTATAGCCATCGATGTTCCCATAAAATCTTCCTTAAGCTGCACTACTATCTGGTGATATTCGCTCCTGAGGCGGTAATCAAAATTTAAATGGGGTAGGTTGCTGCCAATTAAAACCAGGTCGCTTTGGGTATAGCCGGATATATGCGAGCCTACATGCCTTATTCCGGCGTCGGCCTCCACATATACTAATTCATATTCGGGATGATAATGCCACAGGAAGGTGTTCCTTAACCGCGGCGAAAAAAGCTTAAACGATTTGCCCGGTTCAAATTCTACTTTCTCCAGTTCTATCTTGTTCATGCTGTATTGTAATCATAATTTATATAAATGTACTTAATTGGTCAATACAGAGCAAATATTGGTCATTATACAGAATAGGCAGGTATGGCCATCACCCTACATTTGAATTATTAAATCAATACAAATTATGAAAACCGAAAACGCCACCATGACCATGACTCCGGGACCCGAAAACGCTCATAAGGAAATACCCGGTAATCCATCAACAGCAAAATCAAGTCAGATACGCCTTAACGAGCGTAAAAACAACGAGCCTTTGCGCTTATTCACTGAAGATGACTGGCGGTTTTGGATCCAGAATGGTTACGTGATCATCAAAAATGCCGTGCCTAAAGAGCAGGTTGCAAAACTGGCTGATTACTTATGGGTGTACGAAGGTAAGGATGCTCATGATATAGAAAGCTGGTATAAAAAACCCAACGCCCAAATGCAAATGGCCGAATTAAATAATACCGGTATGGTAGAAATTTATAATCAACAGTTTTTGTGGGATAATCGCCAGTATCCAAAGGTGCATGAGGCATTCGCTGATGTATGGGGAACCGAAAAGCTTTGGGTAACTATTGACAGGGCTAATCTGAATTTTCCGCTAAGACCGGGTTTTGAATACAAGGGATTTATACACTGGGATTATGATCCCGAAACAAAACCACAAAATGTACAGGGTGTTTTGGCCCTTGCCGATCAAACAGATGAAAACATGGGGGGCTTTCAGTGCATCCCGGAATTGTACCGTACTTACGATACCTGGAAACTTACCCAGCCCGAAGACCGCGACCATTACAAACCCGATACCACCGGTTTTGATATTGTAAAAGTAAAACTGGAAGCAGGCGACCTGCTGATATTTAATAGCCTGCAGCCACATGGCATCCGCCCCAACACCAGCAATGATAAGGTTAGGATAGCCCAATACATAGCCATGATGCCCGCACAGGAAGATAACGAAGACTTAAGGCAATGGCGCATTAACAGCTGGCAAAGCCGTGAAGCGATGCAAGGCTACGCTTTCCCCGGCGACCCGATGAAGCGGGAAAAACAAAACCCTGTTGCAGAGCTTACAGATTTAGGGAAGAAGCTTTTAGGATTGGAGAGGTGGTAGAAAATAAAATGACTCTGTTTTATGTTGATACCCATTGGCTGTGAGAGCACTATATATGTTAGGAAGACATAAAAAAGGTAGGGACAATGTGTGATTCCTTCCTCGGGGCAGGGGGAGGTAGGTTAGATCAGGCGTTCAGGTACGTCGCAGATGGATGTCGGCGAAACCCCTCCCTGCCATTGCGCACATTACAGCCGCACCCCTCCCGAGGGAGGGAATTGAAAACCCGTTAACAAATCTTCCGAACATCTACACCGATACTCCGTTGGCTGAGTCCTCACCATATATGTTAGGAAGACATAAAAAAGGTAGTGGCAATGTGCGATTCCTTCCTCGGGGAAGGAGGAGGTAAGGGTTAAATCAGGCGTTCAGGTACGTCGCAGATGGATGTCGGCGAAACCCCTCCCTGCCATTGCGCACACTACAGCCGGGCCCCTCCCGAGGGAGGGAATTGAAAATTCGTTAACAAATCTTCCGAACATCTACACCTACACCCGTTGGCTGTGTCCTCACAGCCAACTTTTGCTGTATAAACGGTCTTAAGCTTTTTTCTCCCTTAAGTATTTACTGAAAACATTAATATATCTGCTATCAAAGGAAACTTTGGTTATATCTTCATAATTGACATATGTAGGCGTTTCATCAAGCAAGCCGGTAGGGTCGAAGTATTGTATATTAATCTTTTTTTTATTTGCCTTTACAATGGGGCCGATGGTGAAACTGCCGATCTTAGGATCTTCACATTCAACAATTACATTTTGTGGGATATCTTTTATGCTGTTAAAAACTGTTTGCCAGCTACTCAAGTCAATTTTGTAGTTGATACCTACTTTATCAGCTTCGCCTTCGGCAATCATTATTTTTTTAAAACACTTATCATATTTGTTATGACGAATCTTTTTTAGCTGGTTAACAGGTAAAACAATATAGCCGAGAAGAGTAAAATCACCCGCTTCCTGCATCAAAACAAAATCATCAGAATAATTAAGAATATATCCGCTGCTTGTTTTGTCAACACCTTTGGCTACTGTTCTTGTGATCTTGACATAGTTGCCCAGGTGAAGTTTTAATTTATCGGAAATCATAGGATAAGGATTTGCCCTAAAGATATAAATAACTATAATCAAAGATGTGCGTTGACGGGCATATTCCGTTAGCTGTGTCCTAACAGCCAACATTTACACCCAAAAACAAAAATAGCGATGAGGAAACCCCATCGCTATAAATAATTCTTTAATCAAAAGCCCACAACAGGCATCCCGAAACCCGAACCTAACCTTATAAAGGTTTGCCGGCTGCAAGCTCCTTATTAGCCCACTTAACGGCCAGTTCCTCGCGAAATTTGGCGTATTTTTCTTTGAAGGCCATCTTTAATACACTATCAACACCGCCTTTGATAGCCAGGTTGTATAAGCTGGCAGCTTTGCGGGTTAAAGATGCGTCCCAGGCGCGCAGACTTAAGGAGTACGATCCGTCGATGTATTTCATCCAGTGCCAGTAGCCGGTTGGCATAAACAGGGTATCGCCATGCTCCAGGAATACCTCGGTGCCTTCCACACCATCAAGGGCCGGAAATTTTTTAATATCGGGGTTTTGTACATCATAATCCTCCAGCGCGTAAGTAGCGTTGGGGATACAGTACAAGCGGCGTTTCCACTTATTCTCAAACAGGATCACATGTTTGCGTCCACCAAAATGGGTATGGAAAATATGCGGAAGATCAATATCGTAATGTAAAAAAGTAACGGAGTTTGATCCGCCGAAAAACATGGCCGGCATGCTTTCTAAAAAGCCACCCATGAGGTCTTTAGGTAGTACAATATCATCCAATAACTGCGGCGCCTGTTTAAAAATATTAAAGAAGAAGATACGCAGCTCGGTAGGTTGGGTGCGGATCATATCAATATAATCATCAAAAGGCATTTCTGTTGCTGATGAATTGATGGGTTTTGATGGATCGGCTTTGGAGTTATCATATAAAGGCACAACCTTTTTGCCAACAACTTCTTTTAAATATTCAGGGGTCCATTTTTCACGGGCAGGCCAGCTTCTGGTTAGTCCCTTAATTACCAAAGGGCGACGTGGGTTTAAATAATTCTTCTTAAAATCCTCGGGAGAAATATTTTCAACGGTATCAATCGGGTTAAGTATAAAACTCATATAGGGGTGCTTTCCGGGTGTGTTTATTTTAACAATTACTTCATATTACCAAAAAGTAAACAAAGGAACGAAATAAAACTTCAAATGGTATAATTTCCTTGCAAAAACAAAGGCCGGACGCTAAATGCATCCGGCCTTTGTTTTTGGTTTTACAGTACCGGGTTAGTATTAAAGCCCGCCTGCAGTAAAGAACTTATTTGGGCATTAAAACGGTATTCACTACATGTATTACACCATTGCTTTGATTTACGTCGGCAATAGTGATCCATGATTTGCCGCCTTTTTCATCAACCAGGTAAAGTTTTTTGCCTTTCGCCATAACGGTTAAAGTGCCACCGCTTACTGTGCTTAGTTGGGCTTTGCCATGGCCTGCTTTTATTTTGGCTACTAAATCGGCAGCGCTTAATTTGCCTGCAACCACGTGGTAGGTTAAAATTTTGGTAAGGGTTGCTTTGTTAGCTGGTTTTACCAGGTTATCAACAGTGCCAGCGGGTAATTTATTAAAAGCCTCGTTGGTTGGTGCAAATACAGTGAATGGGCCTGCAGATGAAAGTGTTTCAACCAAACCAGCGGCTTTTACTGCTGCTACCAGCGTGGTATGATCTTTTGAATTTACTGCGTTTTCAATAATATTTTTAGTGGGATACATGGCCGCGCCACCTACCATTTTATTTTGCGCGTTTGCTTTTGGTGTTACCGCTAAAGCTGCTACTGCAAATGCAGCGATGATTAATTTTTTCATTGTCGTGTTTTCTTATAAATGTGGTTAAATAGCACAAGGGTGCCTGGTTGGTTGTTTTTAAAGCTGATTAAACTGTCACGAGCTCTTGATGTTTAACCGGCTTTTAGTTGTTTGTTATTTATAAGAAGATACGGGTAGTTAGTGGAGTTGGATTTAAAGGGACAGGATGTTTCTTACACCTTTTTAGGGTATATGGGGTTAAAAGAACAATCCCCCGGCAATATTATCTGCGTATAACTTACCGGTAGCCGTAAGGAAGATGGTATTATCTTTTTGGATGATCCACTCCCTGTCGAAATAATTTCCTGCCGAAATCAGTAATTGATCAGAAGAGCCTTTTGCTATTGCATTAAGCCTGTCCAGGTCAAGTCCCCACATGGTACGTATGGAAGTCATGATGTATTCGTTCAGGCGGTTCTCTTCGGTCAGTGTCTCTGTTTCGGCGGGTATTTTACCGGTTACAATAGCTTGCGTGTATTTGGCGTTGTTGGCAATGTTCCACTGCCTTACTTCGCCGTTGTAGGAGTGTGCCGATGGGCCTATGCCCAGGTATTTTACACCTTGCCAGTAATTAGAGTTATGTTTTGAATATTGACCGGGCAAGGCAAAGTTCGAGATCTCGTAATGCTCAAAACCATGATCGGCCATGGCTTGCATCAGCACCATAAACTGGGCGGCGCTTTGCTGATCGTTCATGGGAGGTTGCTTTTTTGTGCTGATAAAAGCGGCAAGCGCGGTTTGCGGTTCCACCGTCATGGAGTATGCCGAAATATGCGGAATGGAAAGCTCGAACATCTTATCCAGGTTTTGTTTCCACTTGGTATCGGTTAGCAGGGGGTAGCCATAGATCAAATCGGCTGTGATGTTTTCAAAACCGGCATCCTGTACTCTTTTCACTGCCGATTCTGATTCCCGGCTGCGATGTGCCCGGTTCATCCAAACCAGGTCTTCATCAAAAAAAGATTGTATGCCAATGCTGAAACGGTTTACATCTGTTTGGCGCAAAGCTTTCACTTTAGCCACATTCAAATCATCAGGATTAGCCTCCAGTGTAATTTCGGCCGTTGATGATACGGTGTGAAACTCCGTAACGGTATTGATGAGCAGGTGGATCTCATCGGCCGCTAACACTGATGGGGTGCCGCCGCCGAAATAGATGGTTTCTACCGTTTCGCCGTTTAAAAAGTTTTTTTGTAGCCTGATCTCGCTTACCAGGGCCTGTACAAGTTCGTCCTTATACTTTGGCGATGTGCTGAAATGGAAATCGCAGTAATGACATGCCTGCTTGCAAAAAGGAATATGAATGTAAATGCCTGCCATTATATTATGATAGCTTAAATGGCAAAGGTAAGTGCAATTGCGGGTTTCTGAAGATATATATAGATAAAGATGATACTGGTATGGGTAACAGGCTTTAATATAAGTACATCGTTACTAAATGCTGTAGTCTCTAAGTTTGAATGATAAACCATTGAAAACAAGAAAAAGTACTTTCGAAGAATTGGTGGATGACTAAAAATAAAGCGAAATTTGAAAAGCCAAAGTAAACAATCCTTAATTCAATATTTCATATGAACGTACAGGAACAAATCAACGAGTATATTACCAGCCAACCTGAACCCAAGCGCAGTGAAATGCAAGAGTTACACCATCGCACACTTCAAGTTTTACCAGGTTGTAAATTATGGTTCGATAGCGGTAAAAACGGCGAAGGTAAAACTGTTAGTAACCCCAATATAGGCTATGGATTATATACCATAAAATATGCTGACGGAAAGACCAGGGATTTTTTTCAAATTGGTTTGAGCGCAAACACCGTCGGAATCTCTGTCTACATCATGGGTATCAAAGATAAGACGTACTTACCCCAAACATATGGAAAAGCAATAGGCAAGGCGAGCGTAACCGGGTATTGCATTAAGTTTAAAACGCTAAAAGATATAAACATTGATATACTTGAAGCGGCCATACGCTATGGGGTTGAGGCTACGAATGAAAATTAAATTTCAAACGGAGCCAAACCCTAAATGCAATAACCAGGTACTTACTTCATTTGAGCCGTTACTTCTCTGTAGCAGGCGCATCGCCCGGAACTAAAGGCTCCCTGGGTTTTTCTTCCTGCGGAGTGTTGCCTGGAAAATTTAAAAGGAACTCATTTTTGCCCTGTGGTATTTCTATGCCTTCTTTAGCAAATTCAATGTATATAGCACGCATTACGTTGCTTTTTAAACTCAGCCATTTTGTAATTTCCGCGGCCCAGAACCATACTCTGAATTCAACGGCGGTATCACTAAAATTATATAGAAAAACCGACGCCGCGGGAGTGCTCATGATATCGTCGTGGCTCTGGATAATAGTTTTAAGTATATTTTCAACCTTCACCACATCTGATCCATAAGTAACACGAATAATAAGCTCTACACGGCGGTTATTATTAGTTAAGGTCCAGTTTACCACGTGGTGCGATATCAGGTCGCCATTGGGTACAATAAGTTCGGATCCATCGCCACACTCTATTTTACTTGACCGGATACCTATTTCCTTAATGGTACCGGATTTACCGCTTACTTCAATAATATCACCCACCTGCACCGGTTTTTCAAAGGCCAGTATAATACCCGATACCAGGTTATTTACTATGTTTTGTAAGCCAAAACCAATACCTACTCCTAATGCACCAATAATAATGGTTACCCTATCCATAGGTATGCCTGCTGCAGTTATGGCTACAAAAAAACCAACAACAAAAACAGTTAGCCTGATGAGTAATATAGATGATCTTGTTTTTTTAGCCTGCGGGGTAAGTTTAGTTTGCTGGCCGGCAAAATCATAAAAATAACTAATGATTCGTGCTAAAAGACCCGAGATCCAGATCACAATAATAAATACCAGCACACTACGGAAGGTGAAGGCAGTACTGCTAAATTTATAAGGATGATTTAAAAAATCATTAACCTGATCATATAAATAATCATCAATGGCCAGGTTTTTAGTTAAAGCAACCAACCACAATATAGCGGTGATTTTAACCAGGATAGTTTTGGATTTCTTTTGCAATACCTTAAAATCAATAAATGAAGAGATGTTGGTATTATTATCCTTGTTTTTATTGGCTTCTAATTGTAAAAACAAACTTTCCATCAATATCTGCACAAGCAGATAAAATCCCATTGCTAAGCAGAGGTTTAAGGTTGCAGTAGTACCCACTATTTTGGCCAGGCTAAACCTTCCTAATATGTTTAATAAAACAGAAAACCCATGCAAGCCAATAAATACTTTTAAAACAACTGTCATGTAAGGAGGGTATTTATCGGCAGCTTTTTTTAAGGTTTTTAAAAATTTAAACGAGTAAAAAATTAGAAATCCGGATATCAACAGCAAAACGATCCTGTCAACATAGGTTATCAATATCAGTAAACTACTTAAACAGAAAAATAAAGCGGCGATAAACAGTATCTGCCAAAATTTGAATAAAGGTTTAGGCCAGTTGTCTTTTATTAAAAGACCAATGCTGCCCATCATGATCAAAAGCATTGTATTTGCAAACACTTGTGCCGGATGATCATAAAAGTAGGGCGATAGTATGCTGAAAACCGTTAAGGCAGATAGATATGGGTGCTTTATGATGTAATGCGTTTGCTCAAATATGTTTGCATGCCCTTCGTTAAGCCGGGCAATTTTTCTTTTGCTGGTATATATCCATGTAAAAAAGGCAATGAGTAGCAACACGCTTGCAAAATGTGCCCAATAATTTGATTTACTGGTAAAAAAATACTTGTATAGCCTTGAATTTAATTTATAGGTTTTAACAACCGCGGTATCTAACCTGGCAGTTTTGCCGTGTTCATTCATCTCCCATATAAAACCATATTCATTATCCATGGCTTTAATGGTAAACTCGTGTATTTTCAGGTCGATCCGGTCATCAAGGTCAATCACGAATACCGACAGGGAAGATACCCTGTTCTGTAAAAGCCCTATCCTGATAACTGATTTTTGCGTGGCCTTGTCCAGGGTTTTCCATTTAGCATCTAAAATCTGTACCTGGCTAAAAAACTTGTCCCGTAAACTACTATCGGCAGGAGCCGTGCGCAACGCCGTATCTGTTTTAAATTCAGATATCTGATCGCGCATTTTATCAAGTTGGTCATTGTATATCGTGAGCTGATCTTCCCAATCACCCAATTGATCTTTTAGGTGATCAATCATGCTGCGGATAGTAACCAGGTTACCCAGCGTGCTGGAGGAGTTTATGGTATTGCGCATTAAAGCCATCCTCTTTTCTAAAGAAGGTAAGCGTTCGCTAATATCTAAAGTATCAAAACCGCGAGACAGATCGGAGTTGGTTTCTACATATGCGGTGGTATAATCCTCAATTTTACCAAGCAGGATATTTACTGAGCCATTGGCGTTTTTAAAGGAACGGATCACGGAATCCCTGTGCAAAACCTTTTGTCGTAAGGAGTCTCTTATTGATAAATGCCCTTTTTTCTTTTTGATCTGGGCAGAACAATCCTGGGTTAGGGTTGAGGCTTGTATTAAAATCAAAAAAATACAAATGACTTTAAATATATTTCGCATCCGTTATTGGGTGTGTTAGTTGTTGATAAAGCTAAATTAATGAATGCATTTAGCTTTGCTATAAAAAAATTAAACCATCCACTTTGCAAATGGTTGGCTGTGCTGTTAATTAAATAAGTTATTAACGCCAGGGTTACCTGAACGGATATATTGGAAGAGTGAAATAAAAACAAGTTCCATTTTCAGTTTCGTTTTCATTTTCTTCTACCCCGATAAGTCCGCCGTGCCTGATGATGATTTCGGCGCTTAAAAATAAGCCGATGCCAAATCCTGGAATGTTTTTTGGCGTGGAGGAGGCCCGGTAAAATTTTTTAAATACTTTATGATGTTCGCTTTTGGGTAAACCAATGCCATAATCTTTAACCTGCACTTTAATCTCGTTGTTGTAGGTTCCTATGGATACTTCTACATCTTTACACTCCGGAGAATATTTAACTGCATTATTAATAAGGTTGGTTAAAACTTGCCCAATGCGGTATCTATCGGCAAATACCAGGCTATCAATATTGGTAGTTAGTACCTGTATCCTGTAGTCAGGATTAATGAGCATGGTGTTTCCTGCTATTTCCTCACCAAGCGCGTTTAAATCAAAATAATCTCTGGCTAAACGGATTTGATTGGAATACAGGTTAACGGGGTCGGCCATTTCATTTAATAACCTTGTAATGCGCTCAACGGAACCTAAGGCCCTTTTAGCTACCTGGGTTATCTTTTCATTGCCGACGCTTGCAATAAACCTATCCAGCAATTGCAAGTAACCCTTAACTGCCGAAAGTGGCGTTTTAAGTTCGTGTGTGGTTACGTTAAACAATTCGTCCCTTAGCAACTCCAAATCCTTTTTTTCGGTAATATCAACCATCGTTCCTATAATGCGGACAGGAACCGCTCCTTCAAAAAGAACAGTGCCTTTGGCATCAATCCAGTGGATACTTTGGTCGGTATGCCTAACTCGGTACTGTAAACTATAAATCCCATCTGTTGATTGTATGGCTTTTATAATTTCGTCGGGCATTAAAGGCCTGTCTTCGGGCAATATGCATTCCAGCAGTTTATCATAATCCAATACATCGTTTATGGAAATGCCGATATTGGTTTTGCATTTTGAAGTGCAGTTTAATGCATAGTCACTGAGGTTAAGTTCCCAAAAACCTAACTGTACCTGATCAAGCGCTATCTTAAAATGATCCTGGGTTACTTGAATGGAGTGTTCCTGGTAGGCTAAGGCTAAAGGCATATGTATCGGAAATTAGAGAAAGAGGAAGTTTGGAAAACAAGGTACGTAATTACTACTGTATTGATTGTCATAATTTTAAGCCCCAGGGGCAAACAGTGTTTTATCAATTGATGATTACGAAATTAGGGGTAAACTAAAACTGAAGCTGCTTCCTTTCCCTGTTTCGCTTTCTACGGCGAAACTTCCCTGGTGTTTTTTTACAATCTCAGATGCGATGTACAGCCCAAGGCCAACGCCCTGGTAAAGCATTGATGTTTTACTTACCCGGTAAAAACGCTGAAATAATTGCCCCATATCCTCTTTTGCAATTCCTATTCCAAAGTCTTTTACAGTAACTACGATGTTCCCGGCAGTAATTTTAGCTGTTACAATTATCTTATTAGCCTCCGGCGAATATTTTATTGCATTTTTAAGGAGATTGATCAAAACCTGTTCTATTTTAAATTGATCGCCGGTATAAGGCATATCAACCGAGTTTTCAAGGAGGATTTCATGGTTTGTGGAAACCATCTGTTGTACCTTGGAAATACTATTGGTGAGCGCGTCAGAAAAATTAAACTCAGAAATGTCCAGTTCTATTTTTCCGGCGTTTATCCGGGTAACATCCAACAAATCTTCTATTAATCTTTCCAGGCGTTTAATGCTATTGTTGGCATTTAAAATAAAGGCATACGTTTTGTCGGTTTTGTCGGCGGTTTTTTCCAGTAGTTGATTAATAGCTTTTATATTAGTCAAGGGTGTTTTAAATTCATGACTTACCATGTTAAAGAACTCATTTTTCTTTGCTTCGGCCGCGGCCTGTTGTTCTTTTTCCTGTTTCTGAATTTGTACTTCTCTATTGGCTATAATTAACTCTGCCGCACGTTTCCCTTTTTCTTCATCCTGGAAGCCAAGTTCTTTAAGTGCTATGATTAATTCGGCAGCCCGTTTTTCTTTTTCTTCATCCTGAAAATCAAGCTCAATATTAGCCAATATCAATTCGGCAGCGCGCTTCCCTTTTTCCTGGGTTTGAAATACGAGTTCCTTGTTTGCAATGCCTAATTCTGCGGCCCTTTTTTCTTTTTCCTGATTTTGAAAAATGAGTTCTGCATTGGCTATTGCCAGTTCTGCGGCCCTTTTTTCTTTTTCCTGGTTTTGAAAAATGAGTTCCCCATTGGCTATTACCAGCTCGGCAGCCCGTTTCTCTTTCTCTAAATTTTGAAAAATGAGTTCCGCATTGGCTATTACCAGCTCGGCGGCCCGTTTTTCTTTTTCTAAATTTTGAAAAATGAGTTCAGCATTGGCTATTACCAACTCGGCAGCCCGTTTCTCTTTTTCTAAATTTTGAAAAATGAGTTCGGTGTTTGCTATTATTAACTCGGCGGCGCGTTTTTCTTTCTCCTGGTTTTGGAATATCAGCTCGGTGTTGGCCAATATCAGTTCGGCAGCACGTTTTTCCCTTTCCTCGTTTTGTAGACTGAGTTGGGCATATGCTATAATTAATTCAGCGGCCCGTTTTTCTTTCTCTTCGTTTTGAAAATCCAGCTCCCGGTTTGCCTTAATTAATTCTGCCGCACGTTTAAGTTTTTCTTCGTTTTGGAAATCAAGCTCGATGTTGGCAACAATTAATTCCGCTTCGCGCTTTCCCTTTTCTTTATTTTGAATTAGCAGCAGGCTGTTAGCATGGCTTAATTGGGCAGCAAGCTTTTCTTTTTCCTGATTTTGAATAACCAACTCTCTGTTTGCAATGATTAATTGGTCTGATAGATTCATTTTGTCCATAATACGGCTTGACAATTATCATTTTTAAGTGGGTATATCATAACCGTCCGAACGGCAGATCTACACAATTATCGTAAGCTGATTTTGAGTTGCTAAGCTTAAAAAAACCGGATTAGTACAAAAGAATAAAAAAAGAGCTCCTTAGGATATTCCTAAAGAATGCACCCTATTTAGTAACATGCAATTATAGATAACAAAAAACTATAAACATTGTTCCAAAAAAAATAAAAGATTTTCGTCGATCCTGAAGCTTTATAATGTTATAACTTACTTAACGGAATCTTCCACGCATTGTTATAAATCCGCAATGTGAAATTGGTTTTGGCCTCCATCATTTAAAAAGCTAAGGGGGGTAAAATGGAAAAGGCGAGATCTCTCCCGCCTTTTCCTTTACACTTGAATTAAAATTTACTACTTAACGGGGATAATATCTATTATAACGGTACGGTTATAAAAACGCTCTTCCACAAAATTATTTTCGAAAGGGGCTTTGCTCAAATCTTCGCCAAAGCCTATTGTTTCAAACTTAACATTGGTTTTACCTGCTTTAGCTAAAGCAAGTTCTAAAGTATGCTGAACATCATGTGCACGCTCTGTTGATAATTTCATGTTATGCTCCTCATCGCCAATATTATCAGTATGGCCGTGGATAATGACTGTTGATCCATCGGTAATTGAAGCTGATACAACATCTGTTAAAAACTTATCATAAGATGCAATAGAGTTTGATTTGTCAAAATCATACAGGATACTATAGCGCAATCCTTTGCTAACTGTTTCGTCCTGGCGTATCAGGTGCACGGTGCTTTCTTTTCTGATAGGCAAGCCTTTTCTGGTTTCGCCGGTCATTACAACTTTATAATCTCCATCGGGATTGTTACCTAAGATAGTGGCTCCTGATATACTTTCCTGGTCGTTTATAAATGGTCCAAAATGTTGAGCTGTTCCTTTTTCATCAGTAATATCAACCGACCATGATTTAAGCAGTTGTTTGGCACTGTCGATATTAAAAATTACATGGCTATCAAGTGGATCGGCCTGTGTTGCGTTTATTTGAACAGGCTTCATCATATCGCCGCCTACTTCTGTTAATAATTCTGGCGAGCTACTTGAAATATCTACCCTGCGATCGCCGGCACGCAGCAATACAAGCTCTTTTGTACCACCCGGTTGTTCAGATGGGATAAGCGGCCTGGTACGGCCTGCAATAGCTATCCTTGATGCATCAATTGCAAATTCAGTAACCAGGTATTGTTTTACTGCTTCTGCCAGTGCTTTACCTTCGCCCGGGCCTTTAGCAGCAGCACCGGTAAGTAAGATAGTAGCACCCGGGTTTGATCTTAATCTATCGCCCAAAATGTTAAGTATATTATGGTAAACACTCAACTGCCTTGCAGAGCGACCTGTCATGTTATCAGATTGCTCGTTTTGTAACTGGTCTTCCCTGAAAGTTGCTGACGCGTCTTTTGAAAGCGTTATATACCTGCCCGGAATTTGGTTTGATCCTTCATCAAAAAATACAGAATTACGTAATGGTAAGGCTTCGCTTACCTGGCGTTTTGCCGGCACTGCTTTTGGCGCGGTTACGTTAAATACAAAATCATGCATTGGTACGGGTGTGGTGGTTACTTCTTTAGGGGCAACCTTTGATGCCTTACCAAATTTAAGCGCTATACCTGCGCGCACTGTAGTAACCGACCAGCTTTCAATACTACGTGGCTCCTGCCCAAAGTATGGGTGAAAAGAAACAAATGGCGAAATACTAACCTTGGTAGTGCTGTTTGCTGATGATACCATAATATCATAACCAGCGCCAACCTGGCCCGAAACAAGCGTTTTGCGCATAGCGCTTAGCTCGCCATTGGTATTAGGTTGTTTAAGCTGCGTATATTCAAAATCCTTATTTATATTGAAAGCAACCCTTGGGCCGGCAAAAAAGTACAGGCCGGTTGAGGGTACTGTTAAACGTAAACTTGGCTCAATAGCAATGTAGCTGGTGCTGGTTTCTAAGGTAGCGGGGCAATTACAAGGGGCCTCCACATCTTTAAACTTACCGCCGCGGCCATCATAGGCTATATTTAATGAAACACCCCAAATACCCGCCGGGCGATATTCAGTAAGTATGGATGCATAAGGGCGCACATCATGGCCTTTATGGAAAGCAGTGGGGGCAATTAGTGAATTATTTAACCTTTGGGTTGTGCCATCATTAAAGTTAAAATTTGCGGCGCCAGATACACCAAACCACCAGGTTGGTATTGTAGTTTGCGCTTTAACCGTTGTGCCGGCCATGATGATCATCAAACAACAGATGATGACTTTTTGAAATATTTTATTGATTGGTAACATAAGATGTTTCTTTAATATTTTAGGTGATACACGGTAGTAAAATCCCCCGAAGGGGATGTAATACGATTTGTGCTTATTGAGGTACGTTAACAGTTGTGTTTACCATGGTAACAGAAGCTACCAACGAAATTGCCCGGCCATTTAATACCGTTTGTACCGCGTTGCCGGCTGTAGAGAAGGTGATGCCTGCAGATGATATGATAGTACCGGTCATGATACCGCCGCCTGCGCCGTTAATTACGGCCGAGCTTCCTACATACCAATAAACATTTTTAGCAAGAGCGCCATTTTTCAATACCACATTCCTGGCTCCGGCTGGTCCGGCGGTGCCTACTGTAAGGCCGGCAGCCGTTTGGAAAATCCATACTGCGTTAGGGTCGCCTTTGGCATCAAGGGTCAAATCGCCATTGGTTACTTTAAATGTACCGCTTGCCGCTTTATAAACGCCGGCGGCTAAAGTTAATCCACCTAATTCACCTGCGCCCGGGTCAATACCACCTGGCTTAGAAGCCGGAGAAATACTGTTATAAGCAATGGTTGCATCAAGCAGTCCCTGCGAAGCAACTGCAAAAGAGGTAGCAGTGCCGGGAGCAGGAGGGGCTGTAAATATTCCACCGGTTACATTACCCTTATTAAGCGGTGTTTCTGTATAAATATCGGCAGTTAAGCCATCATGAAATCCTGTAACTAAGGTTGATGCAGCGGTTGTACCAATGCTTCCGTTATTAATTACGGTGTTTAAGCCCTGGTTGGTTACACCTGCATTGCCACCAAAGGCGCCAAATTTTGCGGCATTACCCAAAATAGGAGGTATTATAACTACGTTAAGCGTAAAGTTTGCGGTAACACGCTTATTTCCATTCATGGTAATGGTTAGCGGGTTGTTGGTGCCCGTTGCATCGCCACTCCATGATGTAAATGTATAACCAGGATTTGCAGTTGCTGTTGCACTTGCAGATGAACCTGCACTGTACGCGCCAGACCCTGTTGTTGTGCCACCTGCTGCCGGACTTGAAGACAATATTAAAGCAAATTGCGATGCAGGTATTGCTTTAAAGTTGGCCACTAATTTGCGGTTGGCGGACAAAGTAAACTGGTAGCTTGAACTTGTAGATGCTATATTGCCATTATCTGTCCAGTTAACAAAAGTATAACCGGCGTTAGGATCGGCGGTTACAGTTACTTTGGTGCCAGCATTATAAGCTCCGGAACCATCTGTTGAGCCGCCTGCAATAGGGCTTGATAAAAGTACCACTGCAAATTGTGATACAGGTATAACTTTAAAGTTGGCCACTAATGCTTTGTTCCCGGCCATGGTAAACTGATAACTTGAGCTTGTTGAAACAATAACTCCATTATCCGTCCAGTTAGTAAATGTATAACCTGTGTTAGGTGTTGCTGTTACGGTTACTACAGATGCCTGTGCAAATGTTCCTGCACCGTCAGTTACACCGCCCAGGGTAGGGGTTGAGGTTAATGTAACCTGCGGAATGGTTGTAAAGGTCCATGAATAATCGCTCACCATGGCAGTGCGTAAGGTGTCAGTCACTGCAGCCGTAATGGTACCCGTATAGGTTACAAAAGGCAATAATGGCAGGGTTGGTGTAAATGTAAATACAGTACCGTTATTGGTGTTAGTTATTGTTCCTGCTATAGCTGTGGCACCTTGTTTTATAATAAATGTTTTTGCATTGATGGTTGATGGGGCCATACTGGTATTAAAAGTTGCAGATATCGCTTTGTTTAAAACAATGTCTGCAGCTTTATCAGCCGGATCGGTTGAAACAACAACCGGGCATACGCCTTTGATCTCTCCTTTGTAATCGTCTTTTTTACAACCGGAGGCTAAAACCGTAATAAGCAATATGAGCGACCAAATGGCCTTAAAAGTTTTGGAATAACCGTTGCCTTGACGCATACCGGTGCCATCCATAGGCATAGTAAAAGTTTTTTTCATGAATATGTGTTTGAAATATTTATTGTTATTCCCGGGGTCCTATTGGGTCAGATTTCAGGATGGTACAAAAGTGGTACAAGATTGTAGCCCGCGTGTTATATAACTTTTTAATTAAATTATATAATTCACACATTTATCTGGGCGGCTTTATTTTGAAAGGTGAGGTGTTTAAACTGTGAGGGGGTTAAGCCGGTAACTTTTTTGAATTGGGCAGATAAGTGCGCTACGCTGCTGTAGTGCATTTTCCAGGAAATTTCGGTAAGGTTTAGTTCATCCTGCCGTATCAATTGCTTTACAAATTGAATTTTATGAAGGATGATAAACTGTTCTATAGTTATACCCTGCACATCTGAAAATATATTGGCCAGGTAAGTGTAATCAAGGTTTAGTTTATTGCTCAGGTAATCAGAAAAGTTTGTTTTCAGGGGGATTTCTGAATGATGGATCATATCAACTATCACCTGCTTAATTCTTTCAATTAAGATGCTTTTCTTGTTATCTAAAAGCTCCAATCCGTAGTCAAGTAAAGCTATCGCGATTTCTTGAGTTTGCAGTTGTGTAATGCTTCCGGTTATCTGAACCCGACCCAAATCTATCATTGTGCATTTAATTCCAACTTTTGCAAGTTCTGATTCAACAATCCGTTTGCAACGGATGCTAACCATGTTTTTTATAAAGAGGTTCATCGTACCTGCCAGTTGCAAAGCAAGTGCCTGTATGTTTTTTTAGTCAGTAAAAGTAAGTTCAAATAAAACGCGTGTGTGGAGGTTTTAATTTTATATCCTCTGCAAATGCTGTAAAGGCATGTTTAAGCAGTAAAATGCTTTTTAAAGGAACTTAAAAATAACTTTATTAAATTAACTTTTAGTTATTTTGATAAAACCAGAGGTTGTTCATTTAGGCTAATTATGATTACTATAAAGGATTTTTTTAGTCAATTAACGAAAATTTTGCTGCCGCAGCCCGGGCCAAAAGCTTCCGGGGCTATTTTAAGAAAAAGTTATACGTCCCCAAATCTGATATATTGCCCTTTGCATCTATAGTAACTATCCGCCAGTAATAGGTTGTATTGGCGGCAACAGTTTACCCGCTGTGTTGGTTTAAAATTTCAAGGCCTTTTTTGGGATATAGAATGTATAAAGCCTTCTTGTTATTGGGTGTATTTTAACTTAACCGAAAGGGCAGTTATGGACAGGGATAATGTATGAGTTATTATATTCTCCTATTAATTAGTTCGCGATTTGTTTTAAGATGATTGATCCCCATCCCTGTCATTTTGTTAGCTTTTTAGTTAAGGCCTTTAGCTAAAAACGTCAAACCGACCGATAATTTATCTAAATTTGCGCCCGTCAATCCACCCCTAATTAAATGATAATCTTACCAGATTAAATTTATTGATTGTGAAAAAAGCTATTAATGGAGCATAGTGTAACTAAAGAAGTACCGAACGTAAGACTTAGAGCCTTCAGGGCAATTAACGAACCTGAAACCTGCGAACTATTTATTGAAGGGCATACCAATGTGTTAACCAGCATTGGGGTTACAAAAGTAACATCCTCCAAAAATGAATGGACAACTAACCCCGCCGCTTTTGTAATCATTGTGGAATCACTGGATGGCAAAAAGGTTTATGGTGGCGCCCGGGTTCATGTAGCCGGCGGATCGCAGCTATTACCTATTGAACAGGCTACCGGGGCAATGGACTCAAGGGTGTTTGCACTGGTTAATGATTTTGCACAATATGGTACCGGCGAGATATGTGGTTTGTGGAACTCGCAGGAACTTTCTGGATATGGGATAGGAACCCCGCTATTGATACGCACCGGTATCGCCATTTCATCTCAAATAGGGTTAAAATCGCTTTTTGCATTATGCGCTCCGTATACCGTAAAACCAGTAGTTAATTGCGGTATGGAATTGGTAGCAAGCATTGGTAATCAGGGAACCTTTTACTATCCAAAGATTGACCTTGTAGCTACAGCTATGATTTTAAAAGATGTTTCCTCTTTAGAAAAAGCCGGCGAAGAGGATAAACTTTCTATGCTTGCCATGAGATCTCATCCCAATTCGTTAAAGATTGACGAATTAAAGCAAAAGGAAATAACCATACATTTTGAACTGCAGATCCCGCATCTTGACCAATGGGATTTATCGGCAACTATAGTATCAGCCCAGGAAAATTTTTTAAAAGCAAAGGCGGAAAGAAAAGATCCTGAGTTTTACTAAAAGATTAACTATTTTCACTTCACTTCGTATAGAGGTTCATAATCTTAACCAATGGATAATAATATATCAGATTTTCTGGCAAGTTTTAAAGAAACAAAAAACGTTCATGAACCAATCATACTCAGATTGGATAATGAGGCGGATAAAGCAACCTTTCAAAAACTATTTGAAGATTCAAAAATAACATTCGTTTGTGATGAAATTTATGGTCAGTTGCAGGAACTTATTAAGTGTTATAATCCATCAATTAAAATTAAGCAGGATGAATATCCGCAACTTATTGAGAAGCACTTAGCCGGGAAAGATATCCGGGAATATGGCGTATGGGTTTATTATCCATGGAACCGGCGTTTGGTGCACTTGCTCGATAAGGAAGAGTTTACGGAGGTGCGTACAAACAGAAATCAATATAAGATAACTAAGGCCGAACGGAATATATTAAGCACAAAGAGGATTGGAATTATTGGTCTTTCAGTGGGCCAGTCCATTGCCTTAACTTTAGCCATGGAGCGTGGATTTGGTGAGTTACGCCTTGCCGATTTTGATGAGCTGGAACTGAGCAATTTAAACCGTATTCGTGCCGGGGTGCATAACCTGGGTATTCCTAAAGTGGTGATTACAGCCCGCGAGATTGCTGAAATAGATCCCTTTTTAAATGTGACCTGCTTTTTTGAGGGTTTGACAGAGGAGAATATGGACGATTTTTTCCTGAAAGATGGAAAGCTTGATCTTTTGGTGGATGAATGCGACGGGCTTGATATGAAAATAATATCGCGTTTTAAAGCCAGGGAACTTCAAATACCGGTGGTAATGGATACCAGCGATCGTGGGATGCTGGATGTGGAACGGTTTGACCTGGAACCACTAAGGCCAATACTCCACGGAACGGTTGAGGATGTAGATACTACCACGATAAAAGGCTTAACTAATGAAGAAAAAATACCCATTGTATTGCAAATGCTGGGTATCGAAAACGTTTCATTACGTATAAAAGCATCTATGATAGAGGTAGAGCAAACCATTAATACATGGCCTCAGCTGGCCAGTTCTGTTGTATTGGGTGGTGCTGTAGGTGCCGATGTGTGCCGGCGGATCTTGCTTGATCAGTTTCATGATTCGGGAAGATATTATGTTGACCTGGACGAAATTATTGCAGATAAAATACCGGAGCCTTTTATTTCACAGGTACCGGTTAACCCGTTTTCGCCGCTACAGGAAAATGACCTGCGGTTATTGGTACAGGACTATAAGCCTGAGACTAAAGTAGATACTATAAACGTTGATAATGATTTAATCCAGGAGTTGGTTAAGGCTGCCTGTGCCGCACCATCAACCGGGAACGACCAGCCATGGAAATGGTTGTATCAGCAGGAAACGCTGTTTCTTTACCATGATGAATACCGTTCATTTTCTTTTGGGGATTTTCAAAAAACTGCCTCATTTATTTCTTTTGGCGCGGCCTATGAAAACCTGTACATCCATGCGCTTACTAAAGGAATAGAAGCTTTTTATGAGTTTTTGCCGGTGCCGAATGAAAGATTAGTAGCTGCAATCCGGTTCAAAAAAGCCGATAGTAAGGTAAATCAGGAATTGATTAACCTTGATGCCGTTATTTTTAAACGCCATACCAACAGAAACCCATCGCCAAAAACAGAACTTGCTCCAAGTGTTTTTGAACAACTGTCGGCTATTACGGAATCTATCCCCGGGGCTGCTTTTCAGTACTTTACTGATGAGGACGTCATAAAAGAACTGGGAGATATAATTGGCGCCTGCGATAGGGCCCGTCTTTTAAATCCTGCCGGTCATAATGATTTTATCAATCATGAAATGCGCTGGACATCCGAAGAAGCGCTGCTCAAAAAAGATGGGATTGATGTAAAAACGCTGGGTTTCACAAACTCGCAACTGGCAGCCTTAAGCATCATCAGAAATGAGAAAGTGATCAGCACCATCAACAAGCTTGAAGGTGGTTACGGTTTTGATTCGCTTTCCAAAAAGATAGTAAAAACAGCATCCGCACTGTGCATGATCACTTTGCCCGAATATAATTTAAAGAACTTTTTTGAAGGTGGGCGTGCAATGGAGCGTTTTTGGCTGGAGGCTACCAACCTTAACCTGGCAGTGCACCCGGTTATATCTCCTTTTTATTTATTTTCAAGGATATTACACGGTAACGGCGAAGGGTTAAGCCCCAAAACAATTAAGGAGCTTACTGGCTTAAGAAAAAGGTTTGATGAGATTGCTCGATTGGGTAATAACCGTGCCGAGGTATTTTTCACAAAAATAGCTGTAGCCGAAGAACCTGTTTTAAAGGCCTATAGATTGCCGCTAAACCAGGTATTAGTTTTGGATTAGTATTACATTAGTTTTTTAGTATTAAATACAAACCTGCATAAACCAATAGCGCGATTGTGTAAGTCACGTACCTGTTAATATGAAAAAAATCTATTTAAGCCTTTTATTCCTTCAAATACTTTGTTTAACAAAAGGGTTTGCTCAAAAGGCGATTCTTTTTAAGGGTGATAATATAGTTATTGGTCAAAACGTGGCTGTTTTGGAAGATGCTACTAAACGGCTTGATATACAATCAGTACGTACGGCCACCGGGTTTGTACAATCGCAAACCCAGGTCCCTAACCTGCAGTTGAGTAATTCGGCTTTTTGGCTGCGGTTTACAATTAAAAATGAAAGCCCAGAAAGTGATCTTATTCTTAATCTTGAATATCCCACATTAGATTTATGCCAATTTTATTATCCTGTTAATGGTGTTTTTGAAAAAGAGACGCTGAGCGATACTAATCCCTTTTTAAAAAGAAAGTATAAGCACCAGGATTTTCTTTTCGATATCAAACTTCCCAAAGATAGTACGGCCACTTTTTATCTTAAGGTGGAGAGTGGCGAGCAGATGGTTTTGCCAATAGTAATTGGTACACCACAAAAAATAGCCGAATCAAAACTTGTTCATGATTTGCTTTGGGGAGGGCTTATAGGCACATTATTGGTGATGATGCTTTACAATTGCTTTGTATTTATCTCAACCAGGGATATCAGTTATTTATATTACGTTTCCTATACGTTGTTAATAGGGCTTACTCAAACCTCACTATCAGGTTATACTTACCGGTTTATTTTTGCCAATTCTCCATACTTGTTCAGTATAGGCATTATTTTATTCCCGGCTATGGCGGGTATCTCCCTCTTATTGTTTGCCGAATCGTTTTTAGGCATCAAGAAAAGGCTGCCTGTTATGAGCCGTGTGCTTAAATCAATAATCATATTATATGCTACAACTATTGTGGTGAGGCTGCTGGGTTATGCCCATGTTAGCTACCGGTTGATTGATATTTGCGCGTTGTGCTTAACGGTTAGTGTATATATAGTAATCATTAAACTTTCTATTGATGGATACAGGCCGGCAAGGTTTTTTTTGTTAGCCTGGACATTGTTTTTAACCGGCATCATCTTATTTGTACTGCGTAATTTGGGAGTATTGCCTTATAATAATTTTACAAACTATACCATGCAGGCAGGTACAGCCTTTGAAGTTACCCTGCTTTCGCTGGCACTTGCCGATAAAATAAACATTTTCAAAGCAGAGAAAGAAAAATCGCAGGAAGAAACGGTAATAGCCTTAAAAGAAAATGAACGGATTGTTAGGGAGCAAAACGTGCTATTGGAAACAAAGGTAAACGAGCGTACCGTTGCGTTAAGTGCATCAAACCAGGAGCTGAACAAAACGCTTGAAGATTTAAAACAGGCGCAATCGCAATTGGTGGAGTCAGAGAAGATGGCCTCATTAGGTCAGCTGACTGCAGGCATAGCGCATGAAATTAATAACCCCATAAACTTTGTCACCTCAAACATTAAGCCTTTAAAACGGGATATAGGTTTGATATTTGATGCCCTGGCCGTTATTGAAAATGTTGGCGTATCCAACTTGTCCGTAGCCGAAAAGGAAAAACAGATCAGGGAATATAAGGAGGAGTTGGATTTTGATTACCTCACCGTTGAAATTAACCATTTGATAAGAGGGATTAATGAAGGGGCCAGCAGAACAGCTGAAATTGTTAAAGGACTGAAAATTTTCTCACGCCTGGATGAAGATGGACTGAAGAGCGCGAATATTAACGAAGGTTTAGAATCAACTATGGTTATTGCAAACAATTTGCTTAAAAAAATAGTAGTAACTAAAGCTTATGGTGATTTACCTTCTATAGAATGTTACCCCGGTAAGCTGAACCAGGTATTTTTAAATATTATCTCAAATGCCATTTACGCGGTGCAGAAGCGTTTTGGTGATGCGGAGGGTGGTATAATAGTTATCACAACAACCCACGATAAGGATAATATAATAATAGCGATAAAGGATAATGGAATTGGTATGGAGCCTGAAACGCAAAAAAAGGTGTTTGAACCATTTTTTACAACAAAAGAAGTTGGAGAAGGCACAGGCCTGGGGATGTCTATTGCATATAATACCGTTAAAAAGCACAACGGGAAAATATTCGTGAACAGTAAACCGGGCGATGGAACCGAATTTATTTTGCAAATACCAATAATATTTAATTTAAAGTCAACATAATTTTAAATAAATATGTATAAAGGATTGGTAATGTATGATATAACCTATTTTTAGGTTGCATCACATTACAATTGTTGCCACCTAATACCTAAGAAAATGTCAGAGAAAATAAAAGTGCTATATGTTGACGATGAGCAGGAAAACCTGGTAGGTTTTAAAGCATCGTTAAGGCTTGAATATCAGATTTTTACCGCTGTAAATATACCACAGGCATTAAATTATCTAAGTAACCATCCGGATATTAAAGTTGTTTTTTGCGACCAGCGGATGCCAGGTAAGAGCGGGGTTGAGTTTTTTGAAGAAATCCGAATCAGTTACCCTTTACCTGTACGTATTTTATTAACCGCCTATACAGATATTGAATCCATAATTGATGCCATTAATAAGGGTAATATATTTAGATATGTAAAGAAGCCATGGCTCGAGGCCGATATCATTTCGGCTATTGAAGAAGCCAATAAGTTTTATATGGCCAATTCAATGTTATTAATTAAAAATGATGAATTGCAAAAGGCATATAATGAACTTAATAAGTTTGCTTATAGCGTAAGTCACGATATCAGGGGGCCTATATCCGGAATTTTGGGTGCCATTAATTTAGCACGCGAAATTGATGATGTAGAGGAGATGAAAGAGATGCTGTTCCTGATGGAGAAGTCATTAAAAAAATTGGATACTTACATTATAAGTATGCATGATTATTATAGCTTACAAAGGGGCGAGCTAAAAATAAAAGAGATTGATTTTAACGAAATTATTGATGAAATGAAAGCCATATATATGGTGCTTTCAAAAATAAATAATGTAGATTTTAAAATAACGGTTAACCAGGACGAGGTTTTTAGAAACGATAGGGTGCCGGTAAAACTTATCCTGAACAACCTTTTATCAAATGCGTTTAAGTACCAGGATAAAAGCAAAAAAGATAAATCAGTAGAAATAATTGTTGATGTGCATAAAAACGTAGCAACAATTCTTATAAAGGATACCGGTATTGGTATTTTAGGAAACCATATCGGCGAGATATTTAACCTTTTTTACCGGGCAAACTCCCAGGAGGTTGGGTCGGGTTTTGGGTTATATAATGTAAAAAGTGCATTGTTGAAATTAAACGGTCAAATAGAAGTTAACTCTGTGATGCACGAAGGAACAACTTTTAAAGTAACCATCCCTTCAATATAATTAATATGGATTTGGCATTCATTGTTATTGACGAAAGCGAGCTTGATTGTTTCATTGCGCGAAAGGTTATACAGCAGGTGGATGAGAATTTAATTGTTTATGTTTTTCAGAGCGCGCAACATGGATTGGATAGCATCCGTGAAAACCGTATAAGCGGAGGTTTTACAACAATAATTTTGCTTGATTTACAAATGCCGGTGATGGATGGCTTTCAGTTTGTGGAAGAATTTGAAAAGCTCCCCCAGGAAATCAGAAATAAATATAAAATATGCGTATTGTCATGTACCCGGAATGCCAGTGACATTTCCCGGATAATGGCACATAAAACTGTTGTTAGTTTGATAGAGAAACCTCTTTATAAAGCAGATTTACAGGCGCTAATTACCCGGTTAGGGTAGTATTTACAACAAAAATAACAGAGATTACGAAAGTAGTTTCTGCCTTAGCAAAAACTCCAATTGTTCATTAGAGTCTGCCAGTTTTTCATTCATTATTTTTAATTGAACGTGTTCAAGGTATTTTTCATAGGCCCTGTTTATTGTCTGGTCCAATTCCTCTTCGTTCCATGGTTTATCTAGGTAATGAAATATTTTACCTTTATTAACAGCATCAACTACTGCGCTCATATCTGCATAGCCTGTTAGCAGAATCCTCATCGGATCAGGAAATTTCTCTAATATTATCTCAAAGAATTCAACACCGGTCATCTCCGGCATCCGCTGATCACTAAGTATAACATGAACTTGTTTTGTTGATAAAACAGTTAAAGCATCTTTAGCGCTAATTGCAGTTAGTACCTCATATTTCATTCGGAAGGTAGCTTTAAACGAAAAAAGATTGTTTTCTTCATCGTCTACATAAAGTACCGTGATTTTATTATTTGCTGCCATGTTAATGTAATTTACAATACATCATATTTGCCTGTGTAAAGATACTGAAATCTATACAATCAACTATGATAGGGCTTGCCTGATAGGTTCGGCATAAAAAAAATGCCGTTTTAAAACTTTAGTTTTGAGTTACGTTTGCTGGCTTATAACGGCAAAACTAACTCAGAAATATCAATGCATTTTAGTTTTAATTTCTCTGTACCCAATGATACAAAAGTATGGATAAGTTGGTTACTTTATGTTTTGAATTTTGGGCACATATTCGTTAGTAAAAAAAAATTAGTGATAAATTTATTGATCAATAACAGTTGCTAAAAATATGATCTGGATAAAACACCTCCCTGGTTTTGCCTTTCCTGTATTTATATCCACCATTAAAAGTATGAACCTTAAACCAGCGTCATTGTTTGTTTCCCTTGTAGTCCTTTCAATTGCTGCGCATGCTCAGCAGGCCAACAGGGTAGTGCAGTTTAATATTGATGCCCTGTTAAACGCCCGGCCGGTAACCACCATTACAAACGGCAAATTAACAAGCTGGACGAAAGGCATCGACGGTAATGGCGATGGCGACGGCTATCTCACCATGTCGGCATCCATATTTCATGGTGATAAAAGTCCGCATGCTTTGCCCGATGATCCGCTTATCGCTACTACCAGTATGCATCCACCAATTTTGTTGCACTATGATAATAAGGATAGTGTTAATTACCAGGCACGCTATGTTGCAGGCGAGGGAGAATTTGGTTTTAAAATACCCGGTAAAAAGTACAGTGACATTTATTTATGCTTCACCAGTGCCGAAGGTCCGTCAGAATTGGAGGTTGAATTGAGCTATTGGGATGGTATCGAGATCAAGGTTTTTAAGATCCCCGATTATTATAACGACATTGCTGCAGGTGATCCTAATCAGGGTTATCTGTTGCATGACCTTGCCAAATGGGGTAAAAATGATGTAATGACAGAAAATAACCATCATAATATAGATGTATTAAACATTCACCCCGATCCTAAAAGGGTATTGAATTATATTGGGATTAAAAAAGCTAAGGGTGGTTTCCTTGTTTTTTGGGCGGCTACAGGGGTAGTAAATTAAACGGTTATGGGGCTTGAGCTAATTTTTAATTAAATATGCCTACTATCCTATGCTGAATTTTTGATAGCCTAATCTTTAATCTGTTGGCATTATAAAACAATCAATTATTACTGTAATTTTGCAGCGAATTTAAAGGATTGATTTTTTAGATGCGATTTTTTGCTGGCTGCTTTCTGTTGATTTTATGGAGTTTTTCTGCAGCATTCGCTCAGCAGGATACTACCGCGGCAAGTGCCGAAGCACCCGCATACAGGCATATCAGGGCTGGCGGTAATTCCCTGCTTGATTCT
This sequence comes from Mucilaginibacter sp. P1_A3, assembly GCF_056406855.1. Classification (NCBI taxonomy): domain Bacteria; kingdom Pseudomonadati; phylum Bacteroidota; class Sphingobacteriia; order Sphingobacteriales; family Sphingobacteriaceae; genus Mucilaginibacter; species Mucilaginibacter sp. P1_A3. The sequence goes on along the minus strand of NZ_JBFTZJ010000014.1, from coordinate 7,066 downwards.
GTTGCCAATGCCATGCAGAACCGTAAGCTTTTTGTGGCCGATTCTATTAACATGCGTTATATCCGCATCCCAGATTCAAGTACCCGCAGTGAATTTACCGATAGCTTATTTGCACACGCTTTGTATAAGGGGTATGGCTTTTTGGATAGCCATTTACAAAACAAGGGCAGGGTAAAAGATGGTATTCCCCGCACATCACGTGATCCCTGGATTATCGCATTAATTATAGGCATGTTATTGTATACAGCTATACTCAACATCACCCTGAATAATGATGTGGGTTTTGTACTGCATTCGTTTTTTAGTAAGCGGGTACTTTCGCAGGCAGGTAAAGAAGATGCCCTGGTAAGTTCATGGGCTTTTTTGGGCCTCTTTTTATTGTTCTGTTCAACTTTTAGCTTGTTTTTATACCAGTTGGCAGCATACAAAGGGGTGTATTACCGGGTAAGTGGCAGCAGGCTTTTTGTGTTACTTACTATCATTGTAATCGCTTTATTTGCCTTGAAATTTATCGTATTAAAGTTCCTTGGCTTTGTGTTTGATATGAACCGACTGGTGAGCGAGTACCTGAATATATTACACCTCACTTATTTTAATATAGCATTTGTCTTTTTACCGGTAGTAATATGCTTTAGTTTGCTTGGTGTGCAGTATATACCTGTATTACTGAGTGTTACACTCGTTGTTATCATAGTGATTTTTATATGGCAATACCTCAGAAGTAGCGTAAATATAATTTCTACTTTCAGATTTCATAAGTTTTATTTATTTACGTATCTTTGTGCCCTCGAAATTTGCCCTATTTTAATCTTAATAAAGGCATTGGAAATTAAAATTTAGGTAGTTAAAATAATTGACTTGGAAGATAGAAAAAAAAAGGTTAAAAGTATATTAGTTACTTTAGCAAAGCCTGAGAATGACAAGAATCCGTACGCTGAGTTGGCTAAGAAGCTAAACCTGAAAATTGATTTCAGATCATTTATTCATGTTGAAGGTGTGCCTGCTAAGGATTTCAGAAAAGAAAAGATTAATCTGGCTGATTTTACCGCCGTCATCTTTACCAGCCGTAACTCTGCTGATCATTTTTTCCGTATTTGCGAAGAAATGCGTTTTGAAGTGCCTGTTGAGATGAAGTATTTCTGTCTTTCGGAAACTATTGCGCTTTACCTGCAAAAATATATTCAATACCGTAAGCGTAAAATATTCTTTGGCAAACAAACCGCTGCTGATTTGGCCGAGGTATTGAAAAAACATGCCGCTGAAAAATTTCTGTATCCATGCTCAGATGTAGCGGCCGAAGAAACGCAACGATTCCTGCTCGAAAATGGGTATAACTTTACACCGGCTGTGCTTTTCCGCACCGTTTGCAGCGATCTTTCTGATCTGGCTGAGGTGTTTTATGATGTTATTGCCTTCTTTAGTCCATCAAGTATACAATCTCTGTACAAAAACTTTCCCGATTTTAAACAAAATAATACACGCATAGCTGCTTTTGGAGCAACAACTCATAAAGCAGTGCTTGAGGCTGGTTTGATCCTGGATATTCCGGCCCCAACCCCGGCTGCTCCATCCATGACAATGGCCATTGAGCAGTATTGCAAGCAAGTAAATAAATAAAAAAAGAAATTTATTTAACTCAATTGCAACTTTTATTGTAATAATAGCGTAGTAATGACAACTAATTTTACACTATTGTAGTTAGTTGTTTTATTGTTTTTTACAAAATTATATCTTAGTGAAACAATGCCACCGGCATTTAATGGGCATTTTATTGCTTAAATTAAATGTTTTTTGGAGCGGTAACGCAAATTTGATATATTCGGGGGTCTCATAATGTTATATTTTTATAACTGATTTTTGATTTTTAAAATGAAGCAGATATACTTTTTAATAGTTGTTTTGGCTGGTGGATTATTAAGCGGTTGCGGCGGCGGCGGTGACAGGGGGGAATTAACCGGCGTACCACAAAGGTCATTTAAGGCCGAGGTGCCTTACGGCATGGTTTATATTCCAGGTGGTTCATTTATGATGGGGCAAACCGATCAGGACGTTACTTTTGGGCAAATAGCTCAGCCAAAACAGGTTACAGAAGCTCCATTTTTTATGGATCAGACCGAAATCACTAACAGTGAATACAAGAAATTTGTATTCTGGGTACGTGATTCAATCGCCATCACCAACTATGTAAACGATAATAAATATTACCTGCAAATAAAAGGTGCAGCCAACACCAGCGGTAAAAAATATATCAATTGGGCTTATGTAAAAAAGAATCCCATCTGGAACAATAAAAAAGGAGCGGCAAGTAACAAGTCAAAACTTCAGGGTATGTATTACCAGAATGAAGACCGCGTGTTTGATCGTGATGAGCTTGATGTACGTATCCTGAAATATAATTACGCGCTAATGGTTCTGCGCGATGCCGCCAACCACAGGAACGATCCTAAATCAAGACGTTCTGATTTCATTTTGCGCGATACAGTAAATGTTTATCCGGATACTTTGGTTTGGCTTAGCGATTTTTCATACGCTGCCAACGAGCCAATGGTTGAGGGATATTTTTCGCATCCGGCTTTCCGTAACTACCCGGTAGTTGGCGTAACCTGGAGGCAGGCGCGCGCTTTTACCGTATGGCGTACACGTTATAACGAAGCTTATAAAGATCAGAGGCACTTACCACACCGCGCCGATTACAGATTGCCTACCGAAGCGGAGTTTGAATATGCAGCCCGCGGTGGCCGTATAGGCAATGATTACCCATGGGGTGGCCCTTATATAAAAAATGCTAAAGGATGTTTACTGGCCAACTTTAAACCGGGCCGCGGTAACTATACAGATGATGGTGGTGCCTATACAGTAAATGTTCGCTCATACTTCCCTAATGATTTTGGCTTGTACAATATGGCCGGTAACGTGGCAGAATGGACATCATCAGCCTTTGATGAGTCGGCCTCAACATTTGTGCATGACTTGGCGCCAACATTTGCCGTAGAGGCAAAATCTACTGATCCCGAAGTGCTTAAACGTAAAGTAGTGCGCGGCGGATCATGGAAAGATATCGGTTACTTTTTGCAAAATGCAACCCGTACCTACGAATACCAGGATACAGCAAAATCATATATCGGTTTCCGCTGTGTAACAAGCTACCTGGGCCGGGATATCAAAGACAAACGATAAACTAAACAATTTAAACTAAACTTCAAACAAAGTTATTTCTGATTATTATGGCAGGAGCTGGAAAGAAAAAACCATTCGGAATAGGAAACATTATTTCAATTGGTGCAACGGTAGTTATCATCGGTTTGTTATTTAAAATACAACACTGGAAATTCGCGTCAGAATTCATTACCGCAGGTTTAGGTACCGAGGCTGTGCTTTTCTTTATACTGGGTTTACAGCGCGAGGATAAAGAGGTTGACTGGGTACGTGTTTACCCCGAACTTAGTGAAAGCTTTGAGGGCGAATTGCCGAAATCATCATCACGTCCGGCAGTTATTGGTGCAGGATCAAGCAGTACTGCTGCATTGGATAAAATGCTTGATGATGCCAAGATAGGCCCCGAGCTGGTTCGTAGCTTAGGCGACGGATTAAGAACATTTGGTGATAAAGTAGCCGCTATATCAAGGGTTACCGATGCAGGCGAAGCTACCATTGCTTTTACTTCTAAAATAAAAGCTGCTACTGCCAGTTATGATAACTTAAGTGTTTCATTTGATAAGGCATCAGCAAATTTATCTGAGCTGGCCAATTCAAATGTTGACGCAAAAGCCTACCATGAACAAATTAACAAGCTTGCTAAAAACTTAGGTTCATTAAACGCGGTTTACGAACTGGAGTTACAGGATTCAAGCGCGCATTTAAAATCAATGAACAAGTTTTACCAAAACCTGTCATTAACCATGAACAACTTTAACGAATCATTGGATGATTCAAAACAGTTTAAAGATGAGGTTGGCCGTTTAGCTAAAAACCTTGGCGCATTAAATGCTATCTATGGTAATATGCTTACAGCTATGAACCACAGCCACGTGTTAACTAATAATAAATAGATTTTTTACAAGCTAAGATTTATAATACATGGCCGGAGGTAAGGAAACCCCAAGACAGCGGATGATAGGTATTTTATACCTGGTGCTTTTAGGCTTAATTGCCCTGAACGTGCCCGAAAATCTGCTGGATGCTTTTAAAAATATTACGAGGAGTTTAGATGCGTCAACAAAAAATGTTGACAACAGCCTGCAAGCTACTTACGGTGCCATTGCAACCAAAGTAAAGGCCCAGCCCGATAAGGCTAAGTACCTGGCTGCAGCTAATGAGGCAAAAAAGGTGACTGATGATCTGGGCAGCTACATCGAAGAATTAAAAAAAACCTTGATAAAGGAAGGCGGAGGCATTAATCTGGAGATTGATGATGTTGCTGCAAGGGAAAATTTAGATATATCATCAGAAGTGATGATCAACGGTAAAAGAGCCGATGTTTTAAAAGAAAAGATTGAAGCAACAAAGGCTAAATTATTACAGTTACTGGGTAAGGATGGCGCAGGTGTTAATTTTTCTTTGAACGCTGACGCTCCGCCAAAGCGCCCGGGAATTCAATCAAAAACCTGGCAAAATGCCTACTTTGGCGAAGGTATCCCATTGGGAGCTACCTTAACCACACTGGCAAAAATAGAGGCTGATAACAAGAATGCCGAGAACGAAGTTGTTAAAAAATTATATAGTAAAATAGACCAGGCAGAGGTGACGCTTAATGCATTTAAAGCGGTAGCGGTTGCGCCAAGCAGTTATGTTTTAGCAGGCCAGCAATACAAAGCGGATATTTATTTAACTGCTTATGATTCACATTCAAACCCTACTATTACTATTGGCGGTTCGTCTGTGCCAACAAAAGATGGTGTAGGTACCTACACGGTTACAGCAAGCGGCGAAGGCCTGCACACAGTAACCGGGTCATTATCGGTAAAGTCTGTTGACGGCGGCGCGCCTAAAACATACCAGATAAATACTACTTACATGGTTGCAAAACCATCTGCAGTAGTATCGCCCGATAAAATGAACGTATTATATATAGGCGTACCCAACCCGGTATCAGTATCGGCGCCAGGTGTACCCACAGCAAGTTTAGGAGTAAACATGAGCGGTGGTTCTATAAGCGGTTCAGCGGGGCATTATACCGCTTCTGTAAGCGCTATAGGCAAAGCGCACATTACTGTTACCGGCGAAAAAGGGATGGTATTAGGTGCAACAGAGTTTCGTATTAAACGTATCCCTGATCCTAAACCACAGTTTGCCGGTAAAAGCGGCGGCAATACCAGCTCGGCCAATATTCGTGCCCAGGACAGGTTGTTTGCCCAGTTAGATGGGTTTGATTTTGATGCTAAATTTAATGTAACGCATTTTACGCTGTTGGTTGTAAAGCCACGCCAGGATGCCATTATATATTCAGGAAGTGGTGCAGAACTTACAGGTGCTATGCGTTCGGCATTAAACACCGTAACGCCCGGAACTACTGTTATATTTAAGGATATTGTTGCAGTAGGTCCAGACAGGTCACCACGGTCACTTGATCCAATTGTATTATCCGCAAATTAAACGCGTATGAAAAAGAGAATTTTGGTAGTTGTACTTTGTTTAGCCTGTGTTGCTTCTTACGGGCAAACAAAAAAGCGCGCTAAACGCGCTCCGGCAAAAAAAACAGCCGGTACTACACAACAACAGGTAAAACCACAGCAAAACAGCGTAGTAAGCCAGGCTGGAGCACCCGTTGATACAACTCACAAAAAGCCAATGAAGCCTTTTGAAAGGCCACTTGACGGGTATTTTAAAAAGAACAATATTTTAAATGCCAGGGTAACGCCTTACCCTAACCTTCGCGAAAGTGATGTTGCCTTTGCAAAAAGGGTATGGCGCGAAATTGATGTTCGTGATAAAATGAATACTTACCTGGCATCACCAAAACGCCGCTTGATTGATGTTTTGCTGGATGCGATAGCTGCAGGTGAATTAACAGCGTATGATCCAACACCTGGTAAAAAGGATGATGTGAACGGCGATAGCTTTAGCACGCCTTTAACAAGTGCCCAGGCCCGCGGCCGTTTATCATCAGATAGCAGCGTGGTTGAAAAACGGGATAAGGATAACAACGTAATTTCATCAACAATGGTGGCCGGTGAATTTAACCCGGATAGTGTTTTAAAGTTCCGCATTAAGGAAGATTGGGTGTTTGACAAGCAACGCTCTATATTTGAACCGCGCATTATTGGTATCGCTCCGCTTATTAAGCCAAAAGGATTAGGTGTTGCTGGTGATGCGGTTGATTATCAGCCCGCTTTCTGGATCTACTTCCCCGAAGCCCGCCCAATATTAGCTACTAAAGAGGTGGTAAGCCGAAGCAACGACGGATCTGGTTTAAGTTTTGATGATGTTTTCATGAAAAGAATATTTGCCAGTTACATTGTTAAACAAAGCAACGATAAAGACGAACGTATTAAAGATTATGCCCAGGGTATAGATAAGCTTTACGAATCTGAAAAGGTGAAGAAAACGCTTATGGATTGGGAACTTAACCTTTGGCAATACTAAAGGAAATCAAAAGTTAAAATTCAAAGGTCAAAACTGTTATGGTTTTGACCTTTTTTGCGTTTAAGGGTATCATGAAATATAAAACACGTCATTGCGAGGTACGAAGCAATCTCTCCATAGGCAGGTCGAACTTGCATTTCTCCTCTGTACAGCTTAGAGATTGCTTCGTACCTCGCAATTGTAAAGGTCAACTAATTCGGTAACAGAATTAGCTTTAAGGAATAAAGCTAAATGYTATGCGAAACATTAACAATGACCTTACATTAAAGCGGAACTACCTGAATAAGTATCGTTTTCTAATTACAGAATATGAGCAGGTAAAACGCGGAGAGCACTCCATTTTTAGGTTTGCCAAGGATTTCTATTCAGCACATGATACTGATCCCCGAAGTTTCTTAAAGTATTACAATTTATTTAAACAATCGGGTAATGAGCTTGACCTGCTTCCGGGCAAGCGCGGTCCCAAATATGGTAGTCGCCGGCC
>NZ_JBFTZJ010000013.1:0-232226 GCF_056406855.1 Mucilaginibacter sp. P1_A3 | reverse complement strand
TCGGCCGCAAACCAACGGCAAGGTGGAACGCTTTTGGAGGACCCTTAAAGAAGACCTTATTGAAGATACCGATTTCGACAGCTTTGAAGAGCTGGAAGATGAACTCCTCAAATATCTTGTTTATTATAACTGGGAACGACCACATCAGGGCATCAATGGTAAAAAACCTATCGATATGGTCACCCTAAACAACAAATAAAAATACCTGATTCTGTTACCGAATTACTAAACCCTTACAGCAATGACGGCGTGTTATTATCTCTGAAGAAACAAACACAATCCCCGCTCATGCCCCCCCTCAACACTAATTTTTTATTTTATCCAATCCAAAGCTTAATTTCGTAAAATTGGTTTGCTTTACAGGCTAATACCATGCTATGCGTAGATCCTTGCTCATTTTTATATCACTATTTTGCATTACTGCCTTAAATGCCAGCGGGGTTGATATAAAAAGCATAGGTGTACCCTATGTTCAAAATTACACGAAGGCCATGTACCAGTCGGGCAATCAAAACTGGAGTGTAACACGAGATGAGCATGGTGTTATGTATTTTGGCAATGCAGAAGGCTTACTTTCTTTTGATGGCAAATACTGGCAGCAGCACCATATGCCAAATTCCCTTATCGTTCGTTCAGTATCTACCGATGGCAGGGGGAAAATTTACGTAGGTGCTTATGGCGAATTTGGTTATTGGGCCGATGACAACAAAGGCTTTTTAAAATACAATTCGCTTGTTGGTCTGGTACCAAAAAAATTCCTGCCCATAAACGAGGAGATCTGGAAAATATATGTTGATGGCGATAGGGTGATCTTCCAATCGTTTGGATGTATCTACATTTACTCAAAGGGGAAGATAGAGGTTATTAAGGCCCCAAGCCCATACCTGTTCATGTTTAAAGCTGGTAAGCGCTTTTTTATTGAGCAGGTATCAACCGGCCTGTTTGAGCTTATAAACAATCGCTTATTGTATGTTGAGGGTAGCAATATATTAGGGCCCAGCGGTGTACTTTCCATGCTGCCGTTTCAAAAAGGCAAGTATATTATAGGCACCGCCCAAAACGGGTTGTTTATTTATGATGGCCAAACCATAAAACCATGGGCAAACCAGGCAAACGACTTTTTAAAAACATACCAACTCAATAACGGAGCTAAAATAGCCGACAAATATTTTGCTTATGGCACTATTTTAAACGGGATTGTGGTGGTTGATACTGCAGGCAATGTAGTGCAGCACATCAATAAATCAAGCGGACTACAGAACAACACTGTTTTAAGCTTATATACCGATAGTGAACAAAATCTTTGGGCGGGTTTGGATAACGGCATCGACCGGATTGAGGTAAACTCGCCATTATATTTTTATTTCGATAAAACCGGCAAGTTCGGTACCGTTTATTCCAGTATCATATTTGATAAAAAAATATACCTTGGCACCAATCAGGGCTTATTTTACAGCGACTGGATTGCCGATAATAACAGTAAGCTTTTCCAGTCTTTTGACTTTAAACTTATCCCCGGCTCACAGGGCCAGGTATGGGAGCTTTCTTTGCAAGATGGACGCCTACTTTGTGGCCACAATGACGGCACCTACCAGGTAAATGGCAATACCATCACCAAAATATCTACCATAACCGGTGGTTGGACCACGAAAAAATTAAGCGAAGATAAACTCATCCAGGGGACTTATACCGGCCTGGTTATTTTCAAAAAAGATGCCGCCGGCAACTGGGTCTTTGATCATAAAATTGAAGGCTTTGGCGAGCCGTCCCGGTATGTGGAGCAAGATAACAAAGGGCAAATATGGGTAAGCCATGCCTATAAAGGCATTTATAAAGTAACCCTGAGTGCCGATCTGAAAAAGGTAACCTCAAAAGTATATTATGACAGCAAATACGGTTTGCCGGGCAGCTTCAACGTAAACGTGTTTGACCTTGATAACCGCGTTGTGTTTTCATCAGATTCGGGCTTTTATATTTATGATGACATTACCGATCGCTTTTTTAAATACACCCAGCTCAACAAAAAACTGGGCACCTTTGCCACATCCAGTAAAATCATAAAAGCCATCGGCAAAAAATACTGGTTCATTAATCAGGGGCGGGTAGCCCTGGCCGATTTTTCTATGCCTGGCAGGTTAAGCATCGATACCAACCGTTTCAGCATACTTAACGGGCAAATGGTGCAACACTACGAAACTATAAATCGCATCAATAACGCTACCTACCTCATCAGTATTGATGACGGTTTTGTGATCCTGAATGATGAGGACGCGCTTTTACCCAATAAGATCGATATTCCCCGGGTTTTGATCCGTCAGCTGGAGAACATTACCGACAAAGTTTTTGCCATCAGCGAAAACAGCCACAACCTTAATGTCACCGAGATTCCTTATACACAAAACAATATCCGCATCTCCTATTCGCTGCCTTATTATAAACAGGCAAAAATAAAGTTCCAGTATTATTTAGAAGGTTACTCCCGCCAATGGAGCGATTGGACGCAACAAAGCCAGAAAGAATTTACCAATCTTGACCAGGGCACTTATCACTTTAAGGTCCGCGCCAAAATCAATGATCAAAACGTATCACAAATTACTACGTTAACCTTTGTTATTTTACCTCCATGGTATGCGGGCAACCTGGCTATGGCATTTTACGCATTGTTGCTGATACTCTCCTACTACGTGGTAAGGTATTATTATCGCCTTAAATTAAAGCGGCATCAGCACCGGATTCATGAAAAGCTACAGCACGAAAAGGAGGAGTTTTTAAAGCAGGAGGCTTTTGCCAATGAACAGCACATCATCAATATAAAAAACGAGCAGTTACAGGCCGATCTTGCAGGTAAAAGCCGCGAGCTGGCTAACTCGGCCATGAATTTGGTTTACAAGAACGAATTACTGCAAAAGATAAGTGAAGAAATAGCACATCTAAAAGATAGCACCGGCAAAAAATTAGCCGATGATCAGATGCGACGCATCCAGAAAGTTATAGACGAGGGTATGAATGATGAGCGCGACTGGAATATATTTGAAAAGAGCTTTAACGAGGCGCATGAAAACTTCTTCAAAAAACTAAAATCAGGCCACCCAGACCTGGTACCAAATGACCTTAAACTATGTGCCTACCTGCGCATGAACATGAGCAGTAAAGAGATGGCATCGCTTTTAAACATCTCCCTGCGCGGTGTTGAAATAAGGCGCTATCGCCTGCGTAAAAAGCTCAACCTCGACCACGATAAAAACCTTGTGGAGTTTCTCATCGAGTTATAATACTACATCATTACCTCTCATAACCATAAGTAAACATAGTATAGCGGCCCTTACTGTTGTAGTATGTAAGCCGTACACTATCACAATCTAAATTTCAGGTTATCAAATAGTTAAGAAAATAAAAAACACATCGTGAGAAAGCTTGTTATGGTTGATGTATTAATGTTGAGTTAATTTTTTTGATTTAACTGCATTATCTACACAGCTTTGTAGACTAATAAACCAATTATTTCTAACCCGTTTTTATTAATTAACCACTATGAAAAGAATTTTTACTATTTCAGGGGTGATGTTATTGTTCTTATTTTCCGTTACTGCTGCGTTTGCACAAAACATAACAGTGAAAGGTAAAGTAGCAGATGCTAGTACAGGTGAAGCCCTAATAGGCGTCTCTGTTTTAGTTAAAGGAACAACTACAGGCACCCAAACAGATGTTAATGGCGCGTTCACCATTAATGCTGCCGGTACAGCTACCTTAACATTCGCCTATATAGGGTACGCATCTAAAGAAGTGCCCGTAAACGGCCAAACCGCTATTGACGTTCGCCTGCAACCACAAACTAACGAGTTACAGCAGGTTGTTGTGGTTGGTTACGGTACGCAACGCAAACTTGATGTTACCGGTTCGGTGGCATCGGTTAAAGGCGAGGAAATATCCAAGCAAGCATCAACAAACGTTGTCAGCTCTTTACAAGGTAAAGTTGCGGGCGTTCAAATTACCAATGCGGGCGGTCCGGGCGCATCGCCGCAGATCCGTATCCGTGGTTTAGGTACCGTGTATGGAAACGCAAACCCGCTTTACGTAGTTGACGGTGTTTGGTTTGATGATATCAGCTTTTTAAACTCCAATGATATCGAGAACATGAGTATCCTTAAGGATGCATCAAGCGAATCAATATATGGTGTGCGCGCTGCCAATGGTGTAGTTTTAATCACCACAAAAAAGGGCAAAGGTGCTCCAAGCATCAACTATAGCGCTTACGCAGGCTGGCAAAGAGTTACTAATCAACCTAAACTGGCTACCGGGGCTGAATATGCTACGCTGATTAACGAGCTTAATACCATAAACCAGCCAACAGATCCTATTACATTTGCCGATCCATCCAAATTTGGCCAAGGCACCAACTGGCTTAATGATATTTTACGCAATGCTTTCACCATGAAGCATGACTTAACTGTTAGTGGCAGTACAGAAAAATCAACTTATACTTTTTCTGCCGGCTACTTAAAACAGCAAGGTGTTGTAAAGGGAAATGATTATGACAGGATAACCTTACACATGCAACAAGATGTGCAGGCAACAAATTTCCTTAAACTGGGCTACAATGCAGTTTTACAAGGTAACAATTCAAAAGATGCACCGGGTGCAGTTATCTATAAGGCCTTTACAGCGGCGCCTATTGTTCCGGTATTTTATAATGATGGAACGTATGGCGATCCGGGCGATTTCCCTATCGGTAACGCTACCAACAACCCGCAGGCACAAATCGATTTTTTCAACCAAAAATCAAAAGGTTACCGCGTAACTGGTAATATGTTTGCCGATGTTAAAATTCTTAAAGAATTAACATTCCACACCAGCTTTGGTGGCGAGTTTGGCCAGGCCGAAGTTTTAGGTTACAACCCGGTTTACAAAGCCAACTCCGTTCAGTTCAATGCCATCAGTGATCTTAATGTTTCAAGGGCCGAAGTGCGCAATTGGATCTGGGAAAACACATTGACTTATGACAAAACCATAGCTAAGGATCATCACCTAACCGTTTTGGTAGGTCAGTCTGCGCAGCGTTATAAATCATACAACATTAATGCAACTGCACAAAATGTACCGTATACAAGCTCTGGCGACCTTTACTTAAGTTTGGGGTCAAATGATACCAGAACAGTTAATGACAGTGGCGATTTGGCTACTTACCAGTCATATTTTGGTCGTGTTAACTATTCATTTAAAAACAGGTATTTACTAAATGCTTCCATACGTGGAGATGGATCTTCAAAATTCATTGGCAACCAACGCTGGGGTTATTTTCCTTCGGTAGGAGCCGGCTGGGTTATCAGCAATGAGGAATTTATGAAAAACCAGCAGATTTTTGATAACCTGAAATTGAGGGGCAGCTGGGGTAAAATTGGTAATGCATCCGTGCCAGCCAACTTATCAACCTTAACAGTAAATAACTCCGCAGCTTTCACAGCAATTTACAACGGCCAACCGGCTACAGGTGCAAACATTACAGCAATTGTACCTCCAACTACTTATTGGGAACGTGGTGTTGGTACTGACGTAGGTTTAGAAATGAGTTTCATGAAAAGCCGGTTAACATTTGAGGCTGATTTTTACAACAAGAAAACGGAGCAAGCCATATTTTCTATCCCGGTATTAGGTTCATTAGGCACTGATGGCGGAACCATCATTGGTAACCAGGCCAGCTTCCAAAACCGCGGTTTTGAGTTTACTTTAGGCTGGAGGGATAATATAAGCAAAGATTTCTCTTACAGTCTTAACGGCAACCTTAGTATCAACAACAACAAAGTATTATCTACCCAAACAGGTGCAAACCCGATTTATGCAGGCGGCGCGGCGGCTACAGGCGGGCAGTATAGTACCCGTACCATATTAGGCCAGCCAATTGGCGAATTTTATGGCTTAGTGGTTGATGGAGTTTTCCAAAACACTACAGAAATTGCCAATTCGCTTCAAAAGGATGCCAAACCAGGCGACTTTAGGTTTAAAGACCTGAACGGCGATAAAGTTATTGATGCTAAAGACCGTACAATTATAGGCAACCCAAATCCTAAATATTTATATGGTTTTAACACAACATTTAATTACAAAGCATTTGATCTAAGCCTTGATTTCCAGGGAGTAGCCGGTGTTTATGTTTATAACGCAAATAAAGGCCTGCGTTACGGTTCTGAAAACTTTACGCAAGATTTTTATGATCATCGCTGGCATGGCGATGGTACTTCAACTACCTACCCATCTGCAAACATAGGCGGTGGTAACAACTATAAACCAAATACATTTTTTGTTGAAAGCGGCAGCTATTTCAGGGTACGTAATATGCAGCTTGGATATACATTACCATCGGCCATTGCTTCAAAAATATTCCTGAAGAGGCTTAGGTTGTATGCCAATGCGCAAAACGCCTTAAACTTCTTTAAGTACAAAGGTTTCAACCCAGAAATAGGTGGACAGGGCGATCAGCCTGGTATTAATGCTGGTATCGATAACGGTGCCTACCCATTATATGCCACTTACAATTTTGGTATCAACGCTACATTTTAACAATTAAAATATTTTAAGATATGTTTCGCAATAAAAACAATTATGTAAATGCACTAAGTATTGGTGCACTTGCAATAATGATAATTATGCAGGGGTGCAAAAAAAGCTTTTTAGATGTGCCGCCGCAAGGTAAGCAAGCCAGTGCCGAATTTTTTAAGACACAAGATGACGCTACCAAAGCCGTAAACTCCATATACGCTAATTTAAGAGAGTGGAAAGAAACAGCTTTTGCACCAATGGCCGTTGAAAGCTTAGGTTCTGATGAAACAGAAAAAGGCAGCACACCAAGTGATGCCAGTTTCATGAATACCTATGATAATTTTACGGTTACTGCTACCGATGGCCAGCTTCAGGATTTTTGGAACGGGCAATATCAAAGCATTAATCTTTGTAACCAGGTGCTTGATAACTTACCAAAAATCAGCATGGATGACAACCTGAAGACCCGCTACCTTGCCGAAGCTAAATTCGTACGTGCTTACAACTACTTTAGGTTGGTACGTGCATTTGGCGACGTGGTTTTAAGGCAGCACATTGCAAAGGATGCCAGCGAGTATAACCTGCCACGCACCGCGAAAGCTACTGTTTATGCCGCTATTGAACAAGATTTAACCGATGCTGCTGCTGTATTGCCACAATCTTACGGCTCTGCAGATATTGGCCGTGCAACCAAAGGCGCTGCATTAGCTTTACATGCTAAAGTTGCCATGTACCAAAAGAAATGGGCAGATGTTTTAAACTACACTAACCAGGTTATGGGCTTGGGCTATTCATTATTCCCCAACTTCGAAAAACTGTTTAGAATAGCTAATGAAAATTCTTCTGAATCGGTTTTCGAAATACAATGTCAAAGCTTACCAAGCATTTCCGGTGCATCAACCAGCCAATACTCTCAAATACAGGGTGTAGCAGGCGAACCAAATGGTGGATGGGGCTTTAACGTGCCAACACAAGCGTTGGTTGATGCCTTTGAACCAGGCGATCCACGTATGGATGCAACTATCATTTTCAGGGGAGAAACTACACCAGAAGGTGATGCAATTTCATTGACAGGAGCAAATCCACGTTATAATCAAAAATCATACGTACCATTCAATGTGCCATGGGTATCAAACCAGGGCGAGGATCAGAACGTCCGTGTAATCCGTTATGCCGATGTGTTGTTAATGAATGCCGAAGCAGCCAACGAAACCGGCGATGCCGCAAAAGCATTAACAGATTTGGAAATGGTACGTGCAAGGGCGAGGGCCGGCAACAATGCAATTTTACCAAAAGTGACCACAACAGACCAAGCCGCGCTGCGCAATGCTATATGGCATGAACGCCAGGTTGAACTGGCCATGGAATTTGATCGCTATTTCGATGTAATCCGCCAGGGCCGTGCCGCAACAGTTTTTGGTCCTAAGGGCTTTAAGGCAGGCATCAATGAGGTTTGGCCAATCCCACAAAATGAGATCGATCTAAGTGCAGGTGTATTAACACAAAACAAAGGGTATAATTAATTAAACAATGATTCTCATGAAAAGAAAATATATAAGTATGGTAATTGCCGCTATTGCGGGCTTAGGATTATCATCATGTCAAAAAAGTTATGATCCTGCCAGCTATGCCCCTAAACTGGATATTGGAGGCTTTACCAGCTCAAATGATGTAGCTAAAGGAAGCTTAGTAGGCTATTGGGGCTTTAACGGAAATTTAAAGGATAGTATCTCTAATTCTGTAGGCGTTGCAACGGGTACCAAGTTTGGTAAAGGGGTAAAAGGCCAGGCCCTACAGGGTGCCTTAAACAGCTACGTTTTGACAACTCCCGGTCCGGGCGTTACAGCTATCCAAAGCTTTACCATTACTGAGTGGATAAACACACCTCCACCATCAACAGGGATAGTAGGTGTTTTCACATTAGCAAAAACAGATGGCTTCTGGGGCAATCTGGAAATCTTTTTTGAAAATGGAAGTACTGCCGATAATGGCAAAGTGAGAGTCCATATTGCCCAGGGTAATAACGACAGAACATATTCTGTAGATGGGGTAGCCAATTTGTTTAATAACTGGACAAATTTGGGTGTATCATATGATGCAACAACAAATACCTGCAAGCTATATGTAAATGGTTCAAAAGTTAATAGCGGCACAGTATCCGGGCTAACCGGTCCTGCAAATTTTACAAATGCGGGCAAAATGGTATTTGGCTGTGTGCAGTTCCAGACTACGCCAAGCCAAACATCATCCACCAGCAAACAAGATTGGGCCAGCTATTTAATCGGCCAGCTTGATGAAGTAAGAATATACAATAAAGCGCTTACAGATGCTGAAGTGAATGCTATAGTAAAACTTGAAGGAAGAGGAAAATAAAGGTTGATTGATTTGGGTTGCCCTGCGCAAGCTGGGTAACCCTTTTTTATTTGCTGAACATCGTGACTAACTTTTGCATAGGACAATTGCGTTAAAAACATGAAGAATTTAAAGTTTTTTGTTGGAATGGGCATGTTTTTAATACTTTTTGCCTGTGGCAAAGGGTCAAAACCTACCCCAACTCCTGTTATCCCGCCGGTTACCTCGTTCAGCTTTAATGCTTTAAAAGTGAACGGAAAAAACAACGGGTTTAAATATGTAAATGTTAATGCCAAACCGGCAATTGCCATTACATTTTCAACCCCGCTTAACCAGTCATCAGTAGCAGGCAGCATTAGTATAACCAGTAAAGCCGGTGCAACTGTTACCTTTAGCACTACTTACCAAAACAGCGATAGTACGGTTGTGATAATTCCCACGGGCTTATCGCCTATTACACAGTATACCCTAAATGTTACTACAGCGCTAAAATCTGCAAAGAATGGCAACCTGCAATCAGCATTAGCTGTGCAGCTTACTACAGCTATCGATAGTACAAAAAAATTCAGCACCATAACTGATGATCAGCTTTTGGACCTGGTGGAGAAACAAACCCTAAAATACTTTTATGAATTTGGTCATCCTGCCAGCGGCCTGGCACGCGAACGCAATTCATCGGGCGATGTAGTAACTACCGGCGGCTCGGGTTTTGGCATCATGGCTATTGTTGCAGGTATTAACCGTGGCTTTATCTCGCATGCCGATGGGTTAACCAGGATGCAAAAGATAGTTGGTTTTTTAAATACCAAAGCTCAAAAATTCCATGGCGCGTTTCCGCATTGGATGAATGGTAATACGGGGGCTGTTGTGCCTTTCAGCGCACAGGATAATGGTGCCGACCTGGTAGAGACCGCCTACCTGATGCAAGGCCTGATAACCGCGCGCCAGTATTTTAATGGCGCCGGCACAGGTGAAGCACAACTGCGTACCGATATTAACACTTTATGGAACGGTGTAGAATGGGACTGGTTTCGCCAAAACAGCCAAAATGTTTTATACTGGCACTGGAGCCCGGATCAGGGCTGGGCCATCAATATGAAAATTACCGGCTGGAACGAGGCTTTAATCGTTTATGTTTTAGGGGCATCATCAACAACCCATACTATCCCCAAAACTGTGTATGATCAGGGATGGGCCAATAATGGGGGCATTAAAAATGGCAATAACTATTACGGTGTTACCTTGCCACTCGGTCCCGCACAGGGTGGCCCAATGTTTTTTGCGCATTACTCGTTCTTAGGCATCAACCCAAAAGGCTTAAACGACGCCTATGCCAATTATGAAACACAGAACAAGGCGCATGCCACCATCAATTATAATTACTGCGTTGCCAACCCACAAGGCAACAGCGGCTACAGTGCCAACTGCTGGGGGCTTACCGCAAGTGATATTGAAGGAGGCTACACTGCAAGCTCACCAACCAATGATGTTGGAGTAATTGCGCCAACTGCGGCCATAGCATCTTTGCCTTATACGCCAACACAATCTATGGCGGCCTTAAGGTTCTTTTACTATACACTTGGCGATAAACTGTGGGGACAGTACGGCTTTTATGATGCCTTTAATTTAACCAACCCCTGGTTTGCAGATTCATACCTGGCTATTGATCAGGGACCTATTATTGTGATGATAGAGAACTACCGCAGTGGCCTACTCTGGAACTTATTTATGAGTGCTCCTGAAGTAAAAACAGGCATGAAAAACTTAGGATTCAGTAGTCCTAATCTATAAAATCTTAATAACGATATTTTACATGAAAAAAATTATAATTACCCCTTTTTTGCTGATGCTTGCCCTATGTTGCTTTGCACAAAAGCAGTCAAAAACCACAACAGCGGATGGCATTAAACCCGTAGGCATTATAAAAAACCTTACTGATAGCGCTTTGCTTGATGTGGTACAACGCCAAACGTTCCGTTATTTTTGGGATTTTGGGCACCCTGTAAGCGGTCTTGCCCGCGAGCGCAGCAATAAGTCGTTTGATTATGGCGATGAGGTAGTAACCACCGGAGGATCTGGCTTTGGCATTATGGCGCTTATTGTGGCTGATAGCCGCAAATGGGTAAGCCATGAACAGGCTGTTGACAGGATGGTAAAAATGGTTAACTTTTTATTTAAAGCCAACTCCTTCCACGGCGCTTTCCCGCACTGGATGAATGGCGAAACAGGTAAGATAATCCCATTTGGCCGTAAGGATGATGGTGGTGATATTGTGGAATCGGCCTATTTATTCCAGGGGCTTTTATGCGCCAAACAATATTTTACAGCCAATAACCCTAAAGAACAACGCATCCGCGATGTAATCAGCTGGATGTGGGGCGAAATGGAGTGGAGCTGGTACACCCGCGATGGCAGGGATGCCCTTTACTGGCACTGGAGCCCCAATAACGGCTGGGCTATGAATTTCCCTATCCACGGCTTTAATGAGTGCCTTATAACGTATGTACTGGCTGCATCCGCAGATAGATACCCTGTAAGTGCCGATGTTTACCACAGAGGCTGGGCGCAAAGCGATTTCTTTAAAAATGGCAAAACCTTTTATGGTTATAAACTACCCTTAGGCTTTGATTTTGGCGGCCCACTCTTCTTTTCGCAATACTCGTTCATGGGTCTAAACCCTACAGGGTTAAAAGATCAGTATGCCGATTATTGGGAACAGAATAAAAACCATAGCCTCATTAACTATGCTTACTGTGTAGATAATCCTAAAAAATTTAAAGGTTACGGGGAAAACTGCTGGGGGCTTACTGCAAGTGATAACTTTGAGGGCTACAATGCGCACTCTCCCACTAATGATCTGGGGGTAATAACACCAACAGCCGCGTTATCAGCATTTCCATACACACCGGAGCAATCCATGAAAGCGCTACGTCATTTTTATTATGACCTGGGAGATAAAATCTGGGGCGAATATGGCTTTACCGATGCCTTCAGCGAATCGCATAACTGGTATGCAAAATCATACCTGGCCATTGATCAGGGTCCAATTGTAGTGATGATAGAAAATTACCGCACCGGCCTGCTCTGGAAACTTTTCATGAGCAGCCCCGAAGTGCAGCACGGCTTGACTAAGCTCGGCTTTGAAAGCCCGGCAATTGCAAAAAAATAAAATGAGTCATGCTATCGCCGAGTGATAAAATTTTTCAAAACGCTGACGGTGAAAAATGATATTTTAAAAGGTTTGTCATCCTGAGGAACGAAGGATCTATTTGCAAACCTTACAGGGTGAAGAAGCATGGTGGAGAGTAGCTCCTTCACTGCGTTTAGGATGACAAAGTTTTTTTTTGCAAATACTTCATTTACAATCCCGAAGTGTGCAATGGCATAGATTTATGTAATCAAAAAGGCCACGAAATCGTGGCCTTTTTGATTACATACTATTCCTGCTCCGGTTTTTTAGGCAGGGTTTTCATATTAAACTTTGGCTTGTAAGCGGGTTTGGCGGCCGGAGTTTCCTCGATAGGCTTTGTTTCAGCCCCATCAACCGACGGTGAAGCTGTTTCTTCTTTTTCCGCTGGCTTTTCCTCTGCCTCAACAGTTTTGGGCTTCATCATCGCGGCATTAAAGCGCGGTTTAAAAGCAGGCTTTGGGGCTGGGTTCTCTTCTGTTTTATCGGTTGCCGGCTCAGGAGTCGAGTCCTGTTTCTCTTCTACAGCTGCGGCTTCCTCAACAACTGGCTTTGGTTTCATCATAGCCGCGTTAAAGCGTGGTTTAAAGCCTGGCTTGGCAGTGGGTGTTTCTGCTTGCGGGGCAACCGGCTCTTCTTTTACTTCCGGCTTTTCCTCGGTGACCTCCGTGCTTTCTACAGGCTTAGATTTAACCATACCTGCATTAAAGCGCGGTTTAAAGCCAGGTTTGGCTGTGGGTGCTTCTGCCTGTGGAGCAGCCAGCTCTTCCTTTACTTCCGGCTTTTCCTCATTAATATCCGTGCTTTCTATAGGTTTAGGCTTCACCATCCCCGGGTTAAAACGGGGTTTGAAGGCAGGTTTTGCGGCGCCGCTTTCAGCTGGTGTTGTTTCCTCTGCAGGCTTAACTTCCTCCTGCTTTTCTTCCACAGGTTTAGGTGCAACAGCCGCCCTGAATTTTGGCGTAAAACCAACTTTAGGCGAAGGCGTTACGGGTTCTGTCAAACTTTCGGTAATAGTTTGCTCGGCAATAGGATTTGGTGTGCTAAACTTCTCCGTTTTTATTTCCTGCGGAGCAGGAAACCTGCGCCTGAGCTTATTGAACCAATATTTTTTGGTATGATCGAAACTCTTTTCGCCCATTTGTTCAAAGTGCTCTTTAAATTCAGAAAATAGCGATCCCTCCGCGGCTTGCAAAGCTGCCAGGTCAATCTTTTTCTTTTTAAAAAACTCTTCGAAAACCATTTGATTAATTTGAAGATTTGGTAATTTGAAGATTTGAAAATACCTTTTTAATTTTCAAATTGGCACATATTCAAATTTTCAAATCAATTGAAATTCACGTCCACATCCAACTGATTAAAATGGATGCCCTTATCGGTTTGTTTCCAGTCGTTCCGTTCCTCGTCGGTAGCGTTCATCAGCTTGGGAAACCACTCCAGCGGGAAAGCCTGCTGCTTGCCATCAGCTTTTTCGACAAAAAGCAAGCCGTTAGCAAAGGTTACCTTAACTTTCTTTTCTTCCTTACGTGAGCTGAATAGTGGCATAGTATATATCTATAAAACCGTCATTGCGAGGCACGAAGCAATCCCTAATATACAGAGCGAACTTGAACAGCTGACCTGCCGACCGGGGATTGCTTCGTTCCTCGCAATGACGAGTGGTGAAGAAATCCGAAATCCGTTTACTCTGCCATATTATGGTATACCGCCTGCACGTCGTCGTCCTCCTCTAAGCGGTCAATCAATTTCATAATATCGGTAACTTGTTCTTCGGTTACTTCATGGAATGATTGCGGAACACGCTCCAGCTTGGCCGATTTTACTTCAACACCTAACTCTTCAAGCGCTTTTTGCATTTTTCCAAAATCTTCAAAGGCTGTATGTATAACGCCAATATCGTTACCCTCTTCATCTGCTTCCACAAACAAATCTTCCAGTCCGGCATCAATCAGTTCAAATTCCAGTTCTTCCAGATCGCGGTCGCCGGGTTCAAAAGTAAAAACAGATTTACGGGTGAAAATAAAATCAAGCGACCCTGTTTTACCCAACGAGCCTCCATATTTTGTAAAGTAACTCCGCACATTTGCAACGGTACGGTTGGTATTATCTGTAGCGGTTTCTACCAAAACGGCTACACCGTAGGGCGCATATCCCTCATAAACCAGTTCTTCGTAATCCTTTTCATCGCGGCTGGTTGCCCTTTTTATAGCGGCTTCCACCCTATCTTTGGGCATGTTAACAGCCTTGGAGTTTTGAACAGCAGTTCTTAAACGCGAGTTGGTATTAATATCACCACCACCGGCTTTCACAGCCATTACAATTTCTTTACCTAAACGGGTAAACTGCACTGCCATTTTAGCCCAGCGCTTAAACTTTCTCTCTTTGCGGAATTCAAATGCTCTTCCCATAACTTTTTATTTATCCATCATCTATGTTCTACAGACCATAAACTCAGCGAATATAATTTGTTTTTATATAAATTTTGTAAAACAACAAAGGTAAAACCTTTATCCTTTCGCCTTTATACTTTTGCCTCTATATATAACTATATAACCTTTTTTAAATTCTCCAGCATATCAGCCGTCATTTTTCCCAAATCGTATTCCAGTTTCCAGCCCCAGTCCTGCTCCGCGCTACTATCATCAATTGATTTTGGCCAGCTATCGGCAATGGCCTGGCGTGGATCACTTTCTACATAACCCATCTCAAAGGCCGGGATATGTTTTTTGATCTCTTCGGCCAGTTGCGCCGGGGTAAAGCTTATACCGGCCAGGTTGTATGATGACCTTATCTTAACGTCTTCTGCCGGTGCATCCATCAAACTGATGGTTGCCCGTATGGCATCTTCCATATACATCATTGGCAGTGCGGTATCTGAAGAAAGAAAACTTTCATACTTGCCTTTTTTTAATGCCTCATGAAATATATGTACGGCGTAATCGGTAGTACCACCACCTGGTGATGCTTTCCAGCCAATTAAGCCCGGGTAACGGATGCTACGCACGTCAACGCCATATTTGGTATAATAATATTCGCACCAGCGTTCGCCGGCCAGTTTGCTAAAACCATAAACGGTATTGGGGTCCATTACACAATACTGCGGCGTATTAAACTGCGGCGAATGCGGACCAAAAACAGCTATAGAACTTGGCCAGAAAACCTTGCCTGTTTTAAACTCAACAGCAAAATCAAGTACATGAAGCAGACCGGTCATATTCAGATCCCAGGCCATTTTAGGTTTCTGCTCGCCTACGGCAGATAGTATGGCTGCCAGCAGATAAACTTGGGTTGGCCGATGTTTATCAAAAATATGGTGCAGGTTATCTTTGTCCAGCACGTTTACAATTTCATAGGGTCCGCTGTTGCGTATAGCGTAGGTTGGATCATTAATATCAGATGCTATTACGTTTTCTGCTCCGTGAATACCTCGCAAAGCCATTACCAGTTCGGTTCCTATCTGGCCATTGGCCCCGATCACTAAAATCTTTTCGCTCATTCAGTTTTTGAGTTTAGGCAAAGGTAGGAATTTGGGTGAATTGTTGACGGTCTGGGAAACCCCATATTGTCAATCAAGTGTGCATATTATAACCAACCCGATCCAATATAAACCACTAACTATTCACTAATTAACTACCAACTAAGTAGATTATCCAAAAAATTATGCATCTTTGAAGTTTAATGTTTTATTATATAACAAATTAACAATCAATGAACCCCAGGAGGGAGCTTCATTACATTTAAAAACAAATTAACACAATGAAAGTCGCAGTAGTAGGTGCTACAGGATTAGTAGGCACCAAAATGTTGCAGGTTCTTGCAGAACGCAACTTCCCCGTTACAGAATTAATTCCCGTAGCTTCAGAGAAAAGTATTGGTAAAGAAATTACTTTTAAGGGTAAGCAGTTTAAGGTGGTTTCTGTTGAGGATGCGATTAAGATGAAGCCGGATGTAGCCATTTTCAGCGCCGGCGGAAGCACTTCATTACAGCAGGCCCCGTTATTTGCGGCGGCTGGTACAACCGTTATTGATAACTCATCGGCCTGGCGTATGGACCCAACCAAAAAACTGGTTGTGCCCGAAGTTAATGCTGATGTATTGACCGCTGACGATAAGATCATCGCCAACCCAAATTGCTCAACCATACAAATGGTAGTGACCTTAAAGCCACTGCACGATAAATATAAAATAAAAAGGGTTGTTGTTTCAACCTACCAATCGGTAACCGGTACCGGCGTAAAAGCTGTTGATCAGCTATTTAACGAACGTAATGGTGTTGATGGACCGAAGGTATATCCTTACACTATCGATCTGAACGTTATTCCGCAGATTGATGTTTTCACCGAAAATGGTTACACCAAAGAGGAAATGAAAATGATCCTGGAAACCAAAAAGATTATGGGCGATGACAGCATTAAAGTAACTGCTACTACCGTTCGTATCCCGGTTATGGGTGGCCACTCAGAGTCGGTGAATATCGAATTTGAAAATGATTTCGATTTGGGTGAAGTACGGGAATTACTGGCTAATTCGCCGGGCATCATCGTAGTTGATGACCCTGCAAACCTCAAATACCCAATGCCGCTTGACGCGCATGATAAAGATGAGGTTTTTGTCGGCCGTTTGCGTCGTGATGAAAGCCAGGACAATACTTTAAACTGCTGGATAGTATCTGATAACCTGCGTAAAGGCGCGGCTACCAATGCTGTACAAATTGCAGAATATTTGGCCGCCAAACATTTGATCGGCCAGCCGGTTGAAGCTTAAGCTATTTTCGTGAATGGTTGATTAGATTAACAGCTGTTAACTTAATCAACCTAAAGACAGAATAGGGATGATCAAACGATTATCCCTATTTTTATGCACAAATATTTACCATGAAAGCCTGCTGGCTCCTTTCCTTTTATTGCTGTTTTATTTCATTCCACTTATTAGCGCAATAAAAAAGCAAGTAATAGTTATTAATTATAACTATTGCTTATCAATATCGCCATTTTTTGCTAACTTGTTTCCCAATGAAAGCCTTTAAGCTATTTGTTGTTTTCTGTTGCTGCACCATCTCTGCAAATTCTTTTGCGCAAACAGGCAGTAACCCGCAGGATATTGAGAACGACCTGCTGCGCATTTTTCAAAGGATAAATTATTACGGGGCGCACAAAAAAGAGTGGAAAGCTATTGATTCGCTCAAAAAAATGAATAGTATTTTTGCATATAAACTTAAGTACTATACCTCCAAATATCCATTTACTATCGACTTTAAATTTACCTCGCTGGTAAAGGAACGCCTGGTTATCGCAACTTCTGCAGATGGCATGTTCCGCGCATATTCCTGGGATACCAAATTGGGCACTGTAGGATACGATTTTAACAATATACTGCAATACAGGGTTGACGGGCAAACGCTATCATTATTGAAAATGGACCAGCCCGGAAAAGAGGCCTATTGGTTCCCGAAGATTTACACCTTTGTGGCCAACAACAAAACGATTTATTTAGCAGTGTACAATTCAGTAATGTCGGCCAATAAAGCAGGGCAGGGCATCAGGGCCTATGCTATTGAAAAAGGCGTATTAAATGGCCGTGTGCCCATGGTGAAAACTCCCACCGCTGTGTTAAGCAGGCTATATTATGAATACAACCTGCTTTCGGTGGCCGACTGGAAAGCCTTCCCAAGTATCTATTTTGATAATGGCACCAAAACTATTCATACCCCATTAGTTGATTATAGTGGAAAAATGACCCATAAACTGATTACCTATAAATTTACGGGTAGGTTTTTTGAGAAAGTAAAAAGTTAACTTCGCCCATGATCTCTTTCGCTCACCGGGTTTTTATGGAAGTTGCCGCCAATTTGAGTTTCTCAAAAGCAGCACAAGTACTGTTTGTGACCCAGCCAGCCATCAGCAAGCACATTAAAGCGCTGGAAGATCAATATAAAGTACCCCTTTTCGAGCGCAAGGGCAATAGCATCCTGCTTACCGAAGCCGGTAACAAACTCAACGAATACCTGCAGCAAGCTACCGAGATTGAGCGTAAAATAGAATATGACCTATCTGTGTTGAGCAACCTGTCGCAAGCGGCCGGGCATTTGCGTTTAGGGGCCAGTACTACTATCGCGCTTTATATATTGCCATCGATATTATCCGGCTTTCAGCGGGAGTACGCCAATGTGGATGTGCAGCTGGTAAACCGAAACTCCGAATATATCCTGAATGCCCTGCTTAATCACGAGGTGGATATTGGCATCATCGAAGTTGACAATAAACTCACTACGGTATCCTACAAACCATTCATGAGTGATGAGGTGATCCCGGTATGTTCGGCTAAAAGTCCGCTGGCGGGTAAATCATTAACCTTAAAGCAGTTTGTGAAAACGCCGTTGGCCGTACGGGAACGCGGCTCGGGCACATTGAACGCAGTGTTAAAGTCGCTATCAGCATTACATATAAAACCGGCCGATCTATCGGTAAAGATCCGCCTTGGCGGCACCGAAGCACTGAAAAATTTCCTGCTGGCCGATCAGTGCCTGGGCTTTATGCCTCGCCCTTCTATTATACGCCAGCTTGCCGAAGGCGACCTGGTGGAAGTGCCCGTAGAGGGCCTCAAGATCACCCGCGATTTCTTCTTCATCCGCCGTAAGGGTACAGAAGATTATGGGTTAACAAGCAATTTTATCAATTTTGCATTGCAGCATATTAAGGGGAAGTGATCGATATAAAAAACGTAATTGTGCCTAATAAACTTTCGCCAATACTAAGGGGGAAAAACGATTTAAAAAATTTGTCATCCTGAACGCAGTGAAGGATCTATTATCCGCCATGCTTCTTCGCCCTGTAAAGTCTGCGAATAGATCCTTCACTGCGTTCAGGATGACAAAAAAGTTTTTTTTCAAAAAACATCATAGAGAGTAACCCTCCCCCTATTTAAATTTATTCTTCAAAGCGGCCAATTTTATGGCAATATCCGTTTCTGGTGCAGGCTCGGGTCTTTTATTAAATTGTGGTTTATTCCCTGCAGGTCTCCTATCTTCATTTCTTCTTTCGGATCGATTACTTTTATCGTTCTCTTTCATGGATAGCGCGATCCGCTTACGGTTTACGTCAACCTCGGTAACGGTCACCTCTACCTTTTGATGAACTTTAAGCACCTCGTTAGGATCTTTGATAAAACGGTTGGTGATCTGGCTTAAATGTACCAGCCCATCCTGGTGAACACCAATATCAACAAAAGCGCCAAAATTGGTGATGTTGGTTACTATGCCCGGCAGCTTCATGCCTACCTTTAGGTCGCCAATGGCATTTACGCCATCAGTAAAGCTGAAAGCCTCGAACTGCTCACGAGGGTCGCGGCCTGGTTTGGCGAGCTCGGCCATGATATCGTTCAGCGTAGGTAAACCCACCGTTTCGGAGGTGTATTTTTGCAAGGGAATACTTCTGCGTAAGGTTGCATCACCCATCAGGTCTTTCACCGTGCATTTCATGTCTTTCGCTATCTGCTCCAACAAACTATACCGCTCAGGGTGTACCGCACTGGAGTCAAGCGGATTTTCTGCATGATGAATACGCAGGAAACCTGCTGCCTGCTCAAAAGCTTTTTCGCCAAGGCGGGGAACTTTTTTAAGCTGAGATCTTTGTTTAAATGCCCCGTTCTGATCGCGGTACTCCACAATATTTTGTGCCAGTTGCGGACCAAGGCCAGATACATAGGCCAGGATTTGCTTAGATGCCGTATTCAGCTCAACACCAACAGCATTTACGCAGCTCATTACAGTATCATCCAGCGAAGTTTGCAATTTATTTTGATCCACATCGTGCTGGTACTGGCCCACGCCGATAGATTTTGGGTCGATCTTCACCAGTTCGGCCAATGGGTCCATCAGCCTTCTGCCAATAGAAACCGCGCCTCTCACCGTAATATCCTTGTCCGGAAACTCCTCCCTTGCCACATCAGATGCAGAATAGATAGATGCCCCGCTTTCGTTCACCATTACAATAGCTACACCCGGCAGGTTAAGGTTGCGCACAAACAATTCTGTTTCGCGACCGGCAGTACCATTACCTATAGCAATAGCTTCGATGTTATATTTTTCAAAAAGATGTTGTACTGTTTTTTCGGCTTCCCTTGCCTGTCCTGCGCCGGTATGCGGATAGATGGCCGTATTCTCCAACAACTTACCCTGTTCATCCAAACAAACCAGCTTACAGCCGGTACGGAAGCCGGGGTCAATAGCCATTACCCGTTTTTGACCAAGCGGCGCACCCAACAAAAGCTGGCGGGCGTTTTCGGCAAACACACGGATGGCTTCTTCATCTGCTTTCTTTTTGGTAAGCAGGCGCACCTCTGTCTCCATAGATGGCTTCAACAGGCGTTTATAACCATCGGCAATGGCCTGTTTTACCTGGTCGGCCGATGGATTGGTAGCTTTAACAAAGCTGTCCTCCAATGCTGCAATGGCCTCTTCTTCGGCAGGTTTTATATCCAGCCAAAGAATTTCCTCCTTTTCACCGCGGCGCATAGCCAGGATGCGGTGCGATGGGGCCGATTTTACAGGCTCGGTCCAATCAAAATAGTCTTTATATTTAATGCCCTCCTGCTCCTTACCGTCAATAACTTTTGACTGAAAAGTTCCCTTCTCAACAAACAGTTCACGGATGCGGGTACGCACTTCGGCATTTTCACTTACGGTTTCGGCAATAATATCCCTTGCCCCTGCCAATGCTTCTTCAATACTATTAACCCCTTTTTCGGCATCAATAAAAGTTGCGGCTTCGGTTTGCAGGTCGGCTTTCCGTTGCTCCAGCAGCAGGTCGGCCAGTGGTTGCAGGCCTTTCTCGCGGGCGGCAGTAGCACGGGTTTTTCGCTTAGGCCGATAAGGCAGGTAAATATCCTCCAGCGTAACCATAGTTTCGGCTTCGTTGATCTGTTTTTCCAGCTCGGGCGTTAGTTTGCCCATATCGGTAAGCGATTTCAGGATGGCCTCGCGGCGTTTATCCAGATCGCGCAGTTGCTGTGCACGATCGCGGATCTCCGCAACCTGTACTTCATCAAGCGTACCGGTAACCTCTTTACGGTACCGGGAAATAAACGGAACGGTTGCGCCTTCATCAAGCAATGCTAATGTTGCGCTTACTTGTTTTTCTGAAATAGAAAGCTCTGCAGCTATTTTTTTAGAATGAGATATCATACATCAAATTTCGGACTGCGAAGTTGAGAAGAATACCTTTACAATTCAAAAAAAGATTGTTAACAATTGAGGAAGGGGGATAGGAGGTGAAAGGATAAAGGCGAAAGGTAGAGACGCGATCAGCTTAGGCAGATTGGTAGCCCATAATAACATAAATCGCGTTGGATAGTGTGACAGCAGGGGTATGTTCTTCGCTATCACAACCTCCATCCGTTCTATATATTTAGGCTAAAGCCATCCTTGTATATACTTTCATTGCCGTCCCATTTATGGGACGGATAAACAAAGAACCAAAGGGCTTTAGCCAAATCAAAGTCATGCTAACCAACTTGCGGACATACAGAATCGCAATTCTATCACCTTTTTAACCCTACTACCACTTCATGCCCATATTCCAAAACATAAAGGCCCATTTATCAACCTGGCCGCTTATTACCTGCGCAGTTGACTGGCCTGCACCGTGCCCGGCATTTGTTTCAATACGGATTAATACCGGCTCTGTACCTTTTTGATATTCCTGCAGGCGTGAGCCAAATTTAAAGGAATGTGCAGGTACCACACGGTCGTCATGATCGGCAGTGGTAACCATTGTTGCAGGATATTCCAGTGGTTTTAGTGCATGGTATGGCGAATATTTATAGAGGTATTCAAACATTTCTTTTGAATCCTCGGCTGTGCCATAATCATAGCTCCATCCTGCACCCGCGGTAAACTTGTTATAGCGCAGCATATCCATAACACCTACTGCCGGGAAGGCTACCTTAAAAAGATCGGGCCGCTGGGTAAGCATAGCGCCAATCAATAAGCCACCGTTTGATCCTCCCGAAACTGCCAGGTGCTCTTTTGAGGTGTATTTGTTTTTGATAAGATATTCGGCAGCGGCAATAAAATCATCAAACACGTTTTGTTTCTTCATTTTAATACCCTTGCGGTGCCAGGTTTCGCCATACTCGCCACCGCCGCGTAAGTTGGGCACGGCATAAATACCGCCATGCTCCAGCAGGATAATGTTTGATGTGCTGAATGCCGGGGTTAAACTAACCCCAAAGCCACCATAAGCATAAAGCATCAATGGATTTTCGCCGTTAAGTACAGTGCCCTTTTTATAGGTGATGATCATCGGGATCTTTGTTTTATCCTTCGATGTATAAAACACCTGTTTGGATTCATACAGTTCGGGATCAAACTTAACCCCCGATTTTTTATATACCGTTGATTGTCCGCTCGCAATATCCAGCTTAAAAATAGTTGATGGGTACACGTAGCTTGTAAAAGTATAATAGGTTTCCTTCTCTTCTTTTTTAGCGCCAAAACCGGTGGCAGTACCTACCGATGGCAATGTTATGGTACGCTCCAGCTTTCCGCTCATATCATATTGCTGTACAAACGAAGTGGCATCTTTTAAGTATTCTGCAAAAATTTTCCCGCCGGCTGTGCTGGCGCTCAGTACATTTTTAGTCTCGGGGATCAGGTTTTTCCAATGGGTAATGCTTGGGTTTTCAGCATCAACCGTTACAATTTTAAAGTTTGGCGAATATATATTGGTGATAATGTAAAGCTTGCTGCCCACATTATCCAATACAGAATGCTGGTTATCAAAATTATCAACCACATTCACAATCTGGCTGCCGGGTTTACTTAAATCCTGGATATAGAGTTCGTTCCCCGTGGTTGATGTGGCCGCGGTGATCACCAAGAAGCGTTCATCCTCGGTAAGGTAAGCTCCTATATAACGTCGCGGGGTTTTATCGCCACCAAAAATGAGTTTATCGGTACTTTGCGGGGTGCCCAGTTTATGGTAAAATAGTTTATGATACTGCGTTAATCCCGAAAGCTGGCTGCCAGCCTTTGGCTTATCATAACTGCTGTAGTAAAATCCGTAGGTACCCTTCCAGGCCAGTCCGCTAAATTTTACATCAATAAGCGTATCGCCTACAACACTTTTATCACTTGTTTTTATGACGATCACCTTGCGCCAATCTGATCCACCCTCCGAGATCTGGTATGCCGCCAGATCTCCATTTTTTGTAAAATCAATTCCCTGTAGTGAAGTAGTACCCTCGGCAGAGAAGTGGTTAGGATCCAAAAACATTTCGGGTGTTCCATTATCACCTACCTGCCGGTACAATACCGCCTGGCTTTGCAAACCATCGTTTTTATAAAAATAGGTATATTTGCCCTCTTTAAACGGGGCGCTGTACTTTTCATAATTCCATAAAAGTTCCAACCGCTTGCGCATCTCTTCACGATAAGGGATCTGTTTCAAGTAGCTTTGGGTTACTTTGTTTTCTTCCTTAACCCATGCCTTGGTATCAGTGGCCTGGTCGTTCTCCAGCCAGCGGTAAGGATCGGGCACCTGGGTGCCAAAATAAGTATCAATGGTATCAACCTTTTTTGTTTGGGGGTATTGGAGTGCTTTATTATTCATTTTTTGCGCGTAGGTATAGCTGCAAAATAAAACAGCTAATGCAAATAAACAGGTTGTTTTTTTCATCTCAAATTAAATTACAGGGAACTAAAGATAGGGATTTGAGCCAGATGCCCGCAAATGAGTGGGCTAATAAAGGTTAAAAGTTGTTAATTTTGGCCTTTGCTGCCATTTAATTGAGCAGGGGAAGCTATATTAGCAGCCGTAATTAAAATGAGGCATCTGCTGATGCTTTTGCCGTTTGGGCATACATTATTATTTACCGGCAACTGATTTTTTGATGATCAGTATGGTTAATGATAATAATGCATTTTTTTACACGTTTGCTAAACCAAATAAGAATGGTAAAAGCAAGCCTTATTTATTATTAGGACTATTACAACATGAAACAAACTTTTACACTTTTTGCTGCAGCTTTTTGTATGCTGATTGCGCTTAACTCAAAAGCTCAGGATGTTAAAGAGGATGATGACGCGGCCCCCGAAAAATCAAAAAGCTACATAAGTTTAGGTGCAGGTATATCAAAACCATTTGGCGCATTTAAAGTAGCTGATTACAGCAACCCTAAAGCTGGTTTTGCAAAAAAGGGCATCGTTTATTCTATTGATGGTGCACATTATTTTTTCAAACGTGCCGCTTTAGGTTACACCGTAAGCTACCAGGATCAAGGTAACTTAACCTATGATGATGACCTGAAACTTTCACAGGGTTATACTGATGACTACAAAGCCGATGGATCAGTAGTTACAGCCAACAAACGCTACAAAAGCCTTAACATTTTATTAGGGCCACAGTACACTTTGGTATGGCATTCATTCGCTTTTGATTTCAGGGCATCAGCCGGAGCGATAAAAAGCTTTGCAACACCACAGGTTGCCGTGCAGATACAAGGCGTAGATGCGCAAACAGGGGAGTTTATTCAGCAAAGCTCCAATAAATTTGCCTTTGCGTATGGCGGCAGCGCTGCTATCCGTTTAAATACAGGTGCAGGTTGGGGTTTATTTCTTAAAGGCAATTATGTTAACTCAACAGGGCCAAAAATTACTTATACCGCTCGTACGCTTGTGGTTGGGCGTACTGTTGCTAACCAGGCAATTACAGAAGGTCAATTATTATTTGGCTTGTACAAAGAATTTTAATCTACCTATATAAACATGGAAAAGGCAACCTGCTAACGGGTTGCCTTTTTTTGTTTTAATGCATTTCAAATTGATTTGGCCGACTGACCACTACCTCGGGTTGATCTTTAAAAAGCTCAAAAACGCCGGTAACGCACATGGCTTTACCTTTAATATTTGCCAAATCGAGCGTTACTTTATTGCCTTTTACTGCAACAGTATATTTTTGCCGGGGATAAGCGGCACCCATATTAAGCAGGGTAAGTGTATCGCTTACTATTTTTAAGGAGTAAACAGTATCGCACAAGGTACCGGTTTTACCCAGGTTGGCTTTAAAATCAGCCGCGTTAAACTTATTTTGAGCACGGGCCGTGCCTGCAACAGCAACTACCAAAAAAGAAAGCAGTATGAGTTTTTTCATAAGGAGTATTAATTACACGAAAACTGCGAATAACACTAATTTTTAATGGACAAGTTTAATTTATCCATTAAAAATTAGTGTTACTAAATTCAATTGCGGCAAACCCGCAAATATTCATGTTTACTTTTTTTTCTCGTTTTTATCGTCCTGAACCGGGGGGATGTCATCATCGAGGTTTAATGTAAAGGCAGCCTCCGAGGCGCGGGTAGCGGCTTCAATGCCGGCAGTATCGGCTACATCATTATCCAGGCGTTGGTTACCGGTGTCCTGGCCTTCATTCTGTTCATAATCATTACCGGTATCTTTTTCATCCTGGTTATCGTCAAGATTTGGATTTTCTGGAAGTGGCATAATTTCTATTGTTTTAATATATCTTTTATAACCCTAAAGATAACCTGTTGTTTGCATATATACATCTATATTCTTCACAAAAGCAGCGCGTTTCCAGGGGAAATACTCATTTTTTCCTTTCAGCCTTTAAATGTATTTTTGCCAGGTATGCCAACCCGTAACAAACTTTATTTTGCTTCTGATTTTCATTTAGGCACCGGTGGATACGCTGCCAGCCGCGAACGCGAAGACAGGATAGTACGCTGGCTTGACAGCATAAAAGCCGATGCCGCCGAACTTTTTTTGATGGGCGATGTTTTTGATTTCTGGTATGAATACAAAGCGGTAGTACCCAAAGGATACATTCGCTTTTTGGGCAAGCTGGCCGAGCTTACCGATGCCGGTGTAAAGCTTTATTTATTTAAGGGCAACCACGATATGTGGATGTTTGATTATTTTAAAAATGAACTTGGCGCAACTATCATTAGCGATGAATTAACGATTGAGCGGCATGGAAAAAAACTTTTCCTTCATCATGGCGATGGCCTTGGACCGGGCGACAATTTTTATAAACTATTAAAAAACTTTTTCCGAAGCGGGTTTTGCCAATGGCTATTTGCCAGGGTGCACCCTAATTTAGGCGTGGGCATTGCCAATTACTGGTCAACCAATAGCCGCTTAAGTAATCAGAAAAAAGAAATACCCAAACCTGGTGAACAGGAATGGCTGGTTAGCTTTTGCCGGGAAGAACTAAAAACCAACTATTACGATTTTCTCATTTTCGGTCACCGCCATTTACCCCTGGATATACCGCTTAACGCCGATAGCCGCTACATTAACCTGGGCGAATGGGTAAATTACTACACCTATGCCGTATTTGACGGGCATGAGTTAAAGCTGGAATATTTTGAAAAACCTGTGTCTGAGGGCCAAAATCAATAGTTTTTTGGAACAATTGACCATATACAAAAGGTCATTTGCTAAGGACCTACTATTTCGGCAGAACTTACAATCGCCTGAAAAAATATATGCACTAAAATGCGTATTTTTGTGCGTTTTTTGAAGCAAGCCTGTAAACCGACCGAAACGTAACGCATTTCTTAGCCGGACCATCATCCATATAGCTGCTTCAATTAGCTATTGAAAACAGATTATGTTAGAGAAATTAGAACTGATATATCAACGCTGGAAAAACGTTGAAGGCGAATTGAGCAATCCTGAAGTAATGCAGGACATGAAACGCTATGCCCAGCTGAATAAAGAATATAAAGACCTGGCCAAGATTGTTGACGAGTATAATATTTACCGCAACATCATGAGCAATATTGACAGCAATAAGGAAATTCTGGCTACTGAAAAGGACGAAGAGTTTCGCGATATGGCCAAATCCGAATTGGACGAGCTGTTAACTCAACAGGAAGAAAAAGAAGAGCAAATCCGTTTGATGCTGATCCCTAAAGATCCCGAGGATTCTAAAAATGCGCTTGTGGAGATCCGTGGCGGAACTGGTGGCGACGAAGCTGCTTTGTTTGCCGGCGATCTTTACCGCATGTATATGCGCTATTGCGAGAAACGCGGC
The DNA here is from genome assembly GCF_056406855.1 of Mucilaginibacter sp. P1_A3. NCBI lineage: Bacteria > Pseudomonadati > Bacteroidota > Sphingobacteriia > Sphingobacteriales > Sphingobacteriaceae > Mucilaginibacter > Mucilaginibacter sp. P1_A3. Next base: position 205,096 of record NZ_JBFTZJ010000013.1, on the reverse strand, counting down.
TGGAAAACAGAATTGGTTGATTATACCGAAGGTACCAGTGGTGGCTACAAAGAAATTGTATTCAACGTTAATGCCGAGGATGCTTACGGTACATTAAAATATGAATCGGGCGTGCACCGCGTGCAACGGGTACCGGATACTGAAACACAGGGCCGCGTGCATACATCGGCTGCATCGGTTGTGGTATTGCCAGAGGTTGATGAATTTGATATTGATTTGCAGGTGAGCGATATCCGTAAGGACCTTTTCTGCGCATCGGGCCCGGGCGGCCAGTCGGTGAATACCACTTATTCGGCCGTAAGGTTAACCCACATCCCCACGGGTATTGTGGCACAATGCCAGGATCAAAAATCGCAGTTGAAAAATTACGATAAAGCATTACAGGTACTTCGCTCAAGGGTTTATGAAATGGAGCTTCAAAAGCACCTGGAAATAACCTCTAAAAAGCGTAAAACCATGGTTTCAACAGGTGACAGATCGGCCAAGGTGCGTACCTATAACTACCCACAAGGCCGCTTAACAGAGCACCGTATTGGCCTTACCATATACAACCTGCCCGGTGTACTAAACGGCGACTTACAGGAGATAATGGAAGCCTTACAGTTTGCAGAAAATGCCGAAAAACTTAAAGAAGGAACTGTAGCTTAAGAGAGCAAAAAGCTTAAAGCTAAAGACCGAAAGCTTTTCATTGAAAATTTATATTAAAGGCTTTTAGCATAATGCTCGAAGCCTTTTCCTTTTCCAAAAAAAGCTTTCGGCCTTCCGCTTTGTGCTTTAAGCTTTTTCGTAACTTTAATATTATGGAAGAGCCAGAAAAACTGAATCGTATTATTGAGGCCCGTATGAAGTTGAAGGCCCGGTTTGAGGAAAAGATGAAGCTTACGCCTTCTGTTGCGGATGATGCGCCACGCGGATCGGGCGGGATAAACCGGCATGGTATGCCGGCTGTACCAATAGGGCAAACTATAACTGTAAAATGGCCGGTGCTTGATCTCGGTTATCAGCCCAATATACCTATTGATCGCTGGCGACTAACTATTGATGGCGCTGTTGAAAACCCGGTAAAACTCTCCTGGAAACAGTTTATGGATCTGCCACAAACAAAAGACACCTCCGATTTTCATTGTGTTACCACATGGTCAAAACTAAATATGCCATGGAAAGGTGTAAGCCTCCTCGATCTTGCCGCCCTGGTACATCCTCATGAAAATGCTACCCACGTGATGTGTTATGGATATGATACTTACACCACCAATATATCGCTGGAAGAAGCTTTAAAGCCTGACGTATTATTGGTACATACTTTTGAAGGGCAACCGCTACCAATAGAGCACGGCGGCCCGGTACGCATGATCACCCCACAGCTTTATGCCTGGAAAGGCTCCAAATGGATAAAGCGTATTGAGTTTTTAACGGAAAATAAATTAGGCTTTTGGGAAGATCGCGGCTATTCAAACACCGCCTACCCCTGGCGTAATGACCGTTACAGCGACTAAGCTGAAAGCTTAAGGCAGAAAGCCTTGGGATTTTTTTTTTACATCTAATGAAATACGTATCCGCGTCGTCATTGCGAGGCACGAAGCAATCTCTATGCAGTACAGAGGAGACTATGCTAGTTCGATCTGCCTATGTAGAGATTGCTTCGTACCTCGCAATGACGACCTGTTTTTGTTTAGACAGCATCTGATATAAAAACTTTCTGCTTTAAGCCTTTAGCTCCTTTACGGTTTTGCTGATATTTTAGCAGATTGCTCCAGTTCACTGCTAACCGAATCGTCAAAATAAAGGCGGTAAATAACCCATTCGTTTTTAGGTTTATAAAACATAAAAGTAAACCTCAGCGGTTGTGTTTGGTGCTTTACAAGGTAGCTGTAAAGTATTAAGCTATTGGATGCCTTACGCTGCACAATTAAATCCTTACCCATATATGGGCCTATTATACTGCGGGTGGTGTCTATTTTAGTAATTAGCCGTACCAGGCTGTTTGTATCAATAAGCGGATTGGTTTTAAAAATATCAATCATCGCTTTTGTGGTACTCTCTTTATCGTAACTTTTAAAAAACTTTTCAATCAGGATAGTTGGGGTAATTAACCCCGCGGGAGCTTTAGCTACAGTTTCGGTTTTTACCGCAGGTGTAGTTTGGGCTGATGCAGTGCCGCAAATGGCCGATACTAACAAGATCAAAGAAAAGGACTTTATGCCTTTTGAAAAGAGATTTCGCATGCTCATGGTGTTTGTGTGCCTAAAATAGGCAATTTATGCATAAAGGTGCTAAAGAGTAGGTTTCAATCGCATATTTTGTGAATAATAAATCACGAGATGTTTTTTGGTCAAAATAAGATGGGTTATATTACCTTTGCCCAAACGAACCCCTTATCAAAATATGAAACGCTGTACAATCTGCCTTTTTACAATATTCTATTTTTTATTTCTGACATTTATAGGCTGTAAAAAGGATAAACCGGAGGTAATACAACCAGTAAACGGGCCTGCAATTGAAGCTAAATCTACAACTACCTATCCGGATGGAGGCGTAACTATCCGGGGCGAAATACATCAATTGCCATCCGATGTAAAAGAGGTTGGTTTTGTAATTTCAACTGACAGTACTTTAGCTACTTACAGGCAAATGTACAAGCAAACATCGCCTATCGCTATTGGCTCTTTTAAAGTTGATATCAATACAGGGTTAGAGAAGGGAAAAACTTATTTTTATGCCCCCTACAGCTTAACAAACACCAATCTGTATACTGTTTATAACCATAAGTCTTTTATTTCGGTGGGTGGAAAGCACGTAAAAATCGGTTCCATTTCTCCGCTAAATGCCGATATTGGCGATACCATCACTGTTAAAGGTAAGTACCTTAATCAAAGCCTGCTTTTAGTTAGGTTCGGGATTCAATACGCCAGTGTTTATTTACATAATGACAGCACTTTAAAATTTACCATACCTTCAAGTATTGATCAGATTACTCCGCTAATCACGTTTAATTACAGCAGTATAATAGATACGGTAACAAATAAATTTGTTTTAAATAAGCCTGTTATAACCGGTTTTACACCCGTTGCCACTTTCAGGGACACCGTTATTATCAATGGCGATCATTTTAACCGGATACCTGAGCTAAATGAAGTGCATATTGGGAATATCAAAATACCGGTAGTAAAGGCCAATAGCAAACAATTAAAAATAGTTGTTCCTGATGATATGGAAACTGTTGTTAATTCGCTAACAGTTAAGGCACAGCTTCAAACGATTATTGCAAACAATAAATTTAGCGTAAAGACTCCTGAAATTACATCCATAACCCCATCCGGTTATGCTAATGCAGTTAATGGCAACGGGGTATTGCGGGATATCATTACTATTAAAGGAAAATACTTTAATCCACTTGCTTATAAAAACCGCGTTTTTTTTGAAGGCAATGAAAACCAAATACTTAGCGGTTCAACCACAGAACTCACCACAAATTTACCCCAGGGCCCTTACCCCCGCAAAAAGGCGACCGTGAAAGTTAAATTTCTTGATCAGGAAGTTACTTATCAATATGATGTAACCCTTAAGGATACATGGGTGATGGTTGCCGGTGCGTTCCCTTTTGCAATATCCTCCACAGCCGGGGCTTTTACAATAAACAACAACTCATACGTGTTGGCCCCGCCAACAGAATCTGACTACCTGCATAAATCATTGTGGAAATTTAATGCTGCAACTTATACATGGCAGGAAATTAAAATACCATTTACTATTGATCACTGCGAAATAACCTCAACAGCCAATAAAGCCTATTTATATACATCTGACAAAACCAATAATTTTTGGGAATATGACCCCGCCTTGAATAAATGGACGCACAAAGCTGATTACCCGGACAAGGTGCGTTATTCGTCAACAATGTTTTCTATAGGCAGCAATGTGTTTATTGGATTAGGTAACTATGCCGGGAATATGTACGATAATAATCTTATCGCAAACAACACATTTTATAATTACGACACTATTACGGATACCTGGAAACAGGTAGCTGACTATCCGGGCAACGATCCGGGTGCACGAGTACGCTCAACTTCCCTGGTTTTAAATGGTTTGGCTTTTGTTGGTGGAGGGGCAATATACACACCCGATTACAAATTGTACAGCTACAACCCTGTTAACAATACCTGGAAAAAGGCTAATGATTTCAATATGCCAAAATTTGGCTGCTTCGCCTTTACTTATAAAAATACAGGCTATGTTTCCAGCGATCTTTCAGGCAATTTTCCTAATTCAACCTATCGTAGCATATACAAATACAATACAACAGGCGATAGCTGGACAATGCTTTCCGAAACCATTGGAGCTGCCTTTTTAGGTCCATCCGGATTTGACAACGGCTTTGCAATAGTGAATAACGGCTATGTATTTATAGCAGGGTCATCAGGCTCGTTAAATCCTCAGTTATTTATCGCCAAGGCAAGCGATCTTTAGTAAAGAGCCCCCAAATGTAGGTTATATCACTTTGTTACCCGTGCTGTTGGGGAGCTTAAACAGGCAATCAGTATGACTTCGTTTTTTATAGTATGCTATGGAATACGTACAAAGTAATCGCATACCGTACAGCGCGGACTTGCAGCGTTTGCGAATGCTTTGTACCTTACAATGCCATGGTTATATAGCTATTTCTCTTTTGGGATTAGATTACACTAATTACCTCTTTTTCAAAAATTCTGTCCTGAGCACAATGCTCATTCCATCTATTTTACAATCCACTTCCTGGTCATCATCGGTAAGACGGATCTTTTTTACCAATGTACCTTGTTTAAGGGTGGTACCGCCACCTTTAACTTTTAAGGTTTTAATCAGTGTTACCGAATCGCCATCTTTAAGAATGTTGCCGTTGCTGTCTTTTACGTTTGATGTTTCCATTGTTAACTGTATAAAAATAAAGAGCCCGGTAGTTGAATACGGGGCTCTTTGTATATTTAAAATCTAAAGGCGACAGGAAATGAAATCCTGTCCATCCTAAAAATCATGTAATCGTGTATTATTTGGTAACGTACATTACCTCTTTAACCGCTTTAATAACCCTTTCTGGGTTTGGCAGGTATTCCTGTATTAAAGTTGGTGCATAAGGCAAAGGCACATCGCCACCCATAATACGCAGAATAGGCGCATCAAGGTAATCAAATGCATCTTTTTGTACTTTAAAAGCAACCTCGGTAGCAATTGAACCTAAAGGCCAGCTTTCTTCAACTATAACCAAACGGTTTGTTTTTTTAACCGAATTGATAACCGTAGCGTAATCAATAGGGCGTACTGTACGCAGGTCAATCACTTCGGCGCTGATACCTTCTTTAGCAAGTTCGGCCGCTGCTGCAATAACCACTTTCATGATTTTACCAAAACCTACCAAAGTTACATCACTACCTTCAGATACTACCTTAGCTTTACCAATCTCGATATAGTAAGTTTCTTCGGGCACTAAGCCTTTATCGCCATACATTAATTCAGATTCCATGAAAATAACCGGATCCGGATCAAGTATTGCTGATTTTAGTAATCCTTTTGCATCATATGGGTTTGATGGTACTACCACTTTTAAACCCGGGCAGTTGGCATACCAGTTCTCAAAGCACTGGCTGTGCTGTGAGCTAAGCATACCCGCGTTACCGGTTGGACCGCGAAAAACGATAGGCACCGAAAACTGGCCACCACTCATTGACATGATCTTGGCTGCACCGTTGATGATCTGATCAATAGCCACTAACGAAAAGTTAAAGGTCATGAACTCGATGATGGGGCGTAAACCATTCATGGCCGAGCCAATGCCTATACCGGCAAAGCCTAATTCAGAGATGGGCGTATCAATAACGCGTTTAGCACCAAATTCATCCAGCATACCCTGGCTTACTTTATAGGCTCCGTTGTATTCAGCAACCTCTTCACCCATCAGGTATATCTTATCGTCGTTGCGCATTTCTTCGACCATGGCCTCACGTAGCGCTTCTCTGAATTGTATTTCTCTCATTATATTATATAAAATGATGTTTTTTGCGACCGCAAATATAATCACTAATGTGTGAAATGCAATTGCAGGTCATGTACTTTGCATTTTTAACACATATATTTTACAAAATATGCTACATTGGTAGCATAAACCCTATCCACAATGAAATTCCCGTCGCTAAAAACGCTTGCCGAAAGCCGATAAGCAGTTAAGTTGATAAAAATATTTGCTTTATAAAACTGGCAAATACAAAAACAGCGATAAAATGTAGACTTATCGCTGTTTTTATATAGCTAAATGGCGGGGTAATTGTTATTAACCCACCTGTATCACTACAGGCTGGGCCTGCAACTCTTTAACTGATTTCGCCATCCGTTTAATGAACAGGTAATTGGTTGTGCCGCCAATTACAGCACCTACAACGGGTATTAATCTTTCGGCTGTGCGTACTCCCAGGTTAAGGATTATCTTTTCGGCTATACCCTCCATCATTGTTTTGGTGAGGGCTACGCCGGTTTCTACCTTAAAAGAAATAGCCACCAGCTTCATAAATTCTTCAAAGCCCATTTGATAGCCGCCCCGGTTGTAGTACATTATAGCCATAGTTACCCTAAATTGTTGTGTAATCAGGTTCACTACATCAACAGGCATCCCCACTATCATGGTTAAAACGCCGCCGCTGCCTGATAAGGCTCCGGTGCCGGCAGCCATTATAGCGCATTGATTTATAAATTTATCAAGCCCCATTTTATCAACTCCTTTTTTAATCTTGAATTGATCTATATGGTCAAATACCTGTTTAAACCCATCGTGCGAGAGCTTTTCAGAATAGAGCTTTATATCGGTGCCTATTTTTTTTATTGTCATCATGGTATTTAGATTTTAATTTTAGCGGGACCAGGTCTCCTGCTTTATCCTTGCTATTCCCGTGCCAGTTTATTTTGTTGGCAAATGTGGCAGGCTATTAGTCGGTATTTTGTAATAAGTAAAGGTATTAATGGGTAACTATGTAACTATCATGGTTGTTTAGTAAATTCGCGGTTCATAAAAAATTATATAGTTCAGTTGAAAAATAACATTCTTATTGTTGATGATGTACACCCCATTTTTATGGAGCAGGCCGAAGCCAGGGGATACCAATGCGATTACAGGCCCACAATAAAAGCCGAAGAAGCGCTTCAGATCATCGGCGACTACGCAGGGCTGGTTATCCGTTCTAAATTCTTGGTAACCAAACAGGTATTTGACATAGCTACCAGTTTGCGTTTTGTTTGTCGCGCAGGCGCCGGTATGGATAATATTGACGAGGCCTACGCCATACAAAAAGGTGTAACCCTTATAAACGCTCCCGAAGGCAATTCTGATGCCGTAGGCGAGCACGCCATAGGCTTGCTGCTGTCCCTTATGAATAACCTTAACCGGGGCGATGCCGAGATCAGGGCAGGTAAATGGGATCGTGAAGGCAACCGCGGGCACGAGCTGAAAGGCAAAACAGTAGGCATCATCGGCTACGGCCATATGGGGCACAGCTTTGCCCGCAAGCTATCTGGTTTCCAGGTTGATGTAATTGCTTATGATAAATACAAAACAGGCTTTAGCGACAGATATGCCCGCGAGGTAAGCATGGAGCAAATAATTAAACATAGCGACGTATTGAGCGTACACGTACCCCTCACTGCCGAAACCAACGGCCTGGTGGATGACGAGTATTTGTTCCATTTTAAAAAGCCCATATTTTTCATCAATACATCGCGTGGTAAAACCGCCAAAGTAAGCGCGGTATTAAATGCCATTAAACAGGGCAAAATCATAGGCGCAGGACTTGATGTGCTGGAAGTAGAAAAATTCCCTGCCCTTACAGAACAAGCCTGGTTTGATGAGCTGCGCCAAAGTGGTAAAGTAATATTAAGTCCGCATGTTGCCGGCTGGACATTCGACTCGTACCGTAAAATAAGTGAAGTAATGGCCGAGAAACTGATTAATTTGATTAATTAGGTTGATTAGGTTGATTAGGTGAGTAGTTAATTAGGTTTGATGTTTAATACCATTTAGCAAACCATTCACCTAATCAACTTAATCAACCACTCACCTTTCCAAAAAAATTTGGTAATTAAAATTTAAATCACTTATCTTCGTTAAATACAGAAACAAGACTATGTAGGCATGGCCCATATAGTCTTGTTTGTTTTTATAGTCATTGCGTCCTTCTTATAAAGGGAGGGCGGTTTTTTTTGGATAACCAATAGAATAAACAATAATTAATTTAGGTGTTATGGCAGAGGTATCATACTTTACCAAAGAGGGTTTAGAGAAATTAAAAGAAGAATTACAGAGGTTAAAAACAACCGGACGTTCGGATATATCAAAAGCTATTGCCGAAGCCCGCGATAAAGGCGATTTATCAGAAAACGCGGAATATGATGCCGCAAAAGAAGCCCAGGGGCTTCATGAGGCTAAAATATCCCAAATGCAGGAAACTTTGGCAAACGCACGCTTGCTGGATGAATCTAAACTGGATTTATCAAAGGTGCTTGCCTTATCCATAGTAAAAATAAAAAACCTTAAAAACGGCGCTACCATGAGCTACCAGCTGGTGGCAGAAAGCGAAGCCGATATGAAAACCGGTAAAATATCTGTGGCATCACCTATTGCAAAGGGCTTGTTGGGTAAAAGAGTAGGCGAAAAAATTGAGATCACTGTACCGGCAGGAAAAATTGAATTTGAAATACTGGAAGTGAGTAGGTAGTTATTGGCGAATGGTTGATTAAGTGAGTGGTTTTATAACAATTCATTTAATCAACCAATAAACCATCTGTAAATGCGACAACTCACCCTATCAACTTAATCAACCACTCACCAATCATGACCATCTTTTCAAAAATTATAGCAGGCGAGATCCCGGCACATGTTGTGGCCGAGAGTAACGAGTTTTTGGCTTTTTTAGATATTAGTCCGCTGGCAGAAGGCCATGTGCTGGTGATCCCTAAAAAGGAGGTTGATTATATTTTCGATCTTGATGATGAAACCTATACGGGCCTGCAGATCTTCGCTAAAATAGTGGCAACTGCCATTAAAAAAGCCATTCCCTGCAAAAAGGTTGGTGTAGCGGTGATTGGCCTTGAAGTTCCACATGCACATATCCACCTCATCCCCATGAACCAGGTGAATGACCTTAACTTCTCCCGCCCCAAATTGAGCTTTACCAACGAGGAGCTAAGCGCTACCAAGGATAAGATCAAAGCGGCGTTTTAAAGGATGAGCTAAACTTGCAAATATTGTTTTTAACATAAGTAAGACTTATAACCGTCGTCATTGCAGGTACGAAGCAATCTCTACACAGGCAGGTCCGCTGTAAAAGTTTAACACCTATTTGTTCGCTCTGTATAGTATGGAGATTGCTTCGTACCTCGCAATGACGCGTTTTTTTTGCTTTATTCCACATCTGCACACTCGCACATCTGAAATCTGCACATCTATACCACCCTTTTCGCGTTATCCTTCACAAAGGTATCCCAGCCCGAATAAGATTTTTTACTGCCCGAGCTGGATTTGCTACCGGTGCTCATTCTTTGGAAGGAGTGACAAACAGCTACGGCCAGTCCATCCGTAGCATCTAAAAAGTCGGGAGTTTCTTTAAAACTGAGGAGGTTTTGCAGCATGGCTGCTACCTGCTCTTTGGTTGCATTACCATTACCGGTTATAGATTGTTTTATTTTACGGGGAGCATATTCTGTAATATCCAAATTGCGCGAAAGTGCGGCGGCTATTGCCACCCCTTGCGCCCTGCCCAGTTTAAGCATTACCTGTATGTTTTTGCCGTAAAAGGGCGCTTCAATGGCCAGGCAATCCGGGTGGTAGTTGTCAATAAGGGCAACCGTTTTTTCAAAGATGCGCTGCAGCTTCAGCATATGATCATCCAGCTTTTCCATTTTTACAACACCAAGGGCGATAAGCTCAATTTTGGGACCTGTTTCCTTAACCAATCCGTAGCCCATAACTGCTGTACCGGGGTCGATGCCTAATATTATTCTCTCTTTTGTGTTGGCCTGCTGCATACCCTTCAAAGTTAACCAATCAAAGCAAACTATTGTGCAAAACGGCTATATATTGCTCGCGGCTTATCATCCTTGCCCCCATTGATTCCAGGTGACTGGTGTGTACCTGGCAGTCTATTAATTTAAACCTGTTGGTTTGGCACAGGTAGATCAACGCTGCTTTTGAAGCATTACTGACGCGACTAAACATACTTTCACCACAAAAAACCTCACCAACCCACATACCATATAAGCCACCAACCAATTCGTTTTGCTCCCATACTTCAACAGAATGGGCGTAACCGTCTTGATGGAGTTTAATATAAGCTGCCTGCATATCATCCGTTATCCAGGTACCGTCCTGCCCCTCACGCGGGGCAACCGAGCAAGCTTTTATCACTTCGGCGAAGCAGGTATTGGTGGTAACCCTGAATTTGCCTGATCGCAGAACCTGCCGCATTGATTTAGAGACTTTTAGTTCCTGCGGATAAAGCACAAAACGTTCATGAGGCGAATACCAAAGAATGGGCGTATCATCACTATACCAGGGGAAGATGCCGTTTTGATAAGCGAGTAGCAACCTTGGTGTTGAAAGGTCGCCGCCTACAGCCAAAAGCCCGTCTGGTTCGGCCAGATCGGGCTCAGGAAATAATAACTGTTCATCAAGCCTGAATATCATCAGGGCAAATTTACGCTTTGCGGTGTATCACCAGTTTTTTATTTTGCGCTTTAACCACAGCATCAAGGTATACCTGTAATTCGGTGTATTTTGCTGCAGGCATGATGTAATCTGTAAGGTTAAATTTAGCCGTACTTGTTACCTGATTTTTGGCCGCATCGTAAACATATTTTACATCATAGGTGCCATAGCTAAATTTCAAAGTTTGGTTAGTTGGCAGCGTTTCTACTTCAAATCCGGCCGGAAGATCAATTGTGGTTACGCATGATTTTTGCAAGGGAGCGGTAAAGTAAAAATCATTTTTCCGCTTTTCCTGAATAGGCACTGTTTTTTGCCATAGGGAAAATACACATGGCCTATAAAACTGCTTATCGCCCGTTGCTATGTCACAAAATTTATCATATTCCAGGTTAATCTCCACTTCTTTTATGCCGTCTTTATCTGTTGATGGCTTAAAATCAAATACCGAGGGCTGTTTCATTTTAAGGTCCCGAATGATATACTCTTTTTGCTCATCGGTTTTTAGGGCCTCAACACCGATATAATCAGACCGGTAGATCCCGGTACTAAATATCTTTAACTGCGCTTTAGCTCCCCCATCGGCATCCAATACAATATGAACTTCGCTGTTAAACTGATTATCGGCAGCTACACCTTTGGGGGTATTTATCAGTCTGCCGCCATTTTCTGTTACTATTAAAGCTTTTGTGTTTTGTGTGGATGGGTCTAGCTTTCCAAAAGCCCTTGTATTACTTGTACATTCCAACCATGTAGTATCATTTTTAAAAGGAATGCATAAAACAGCATGGTTAAACGTATTAGCCGGAAAAGAGACATCAATAGGCTCGCTATTAGTGGCAGATCTTATTACAGTATAATAAGAATCAATATTAACGGCTTTAAGCAAGGCCCGCATGTAATTAGATAAAGCCTTACAATCACCATATTTTTTTTGATCTACAAAGCTTGCAGGAAAAGGTTTATATCCGCCTATTCCTAATTGAATGCCTACATAGCGCATGCTCTTTTGCATGTAATTGTATAAAAAACGGGCTTTATCTTTATCCGTCTTTATCGTATCGGTCATTTTTTTTATCTCTGCAGTACGCTCAGGGCTTAATACACAGGCATCACTATATAATGATTTAATCCAGTTACCAAAAGACTGCCAGCTACTAAAATCGCCGGGGTAGCCATAGCAATCAAATGAACTTGCAGCGAACGAAATTTTTGGCAAAATGGTCCAAGATAAAACATTCTCTTCCTTTTTAATGGCCTTTAAATTTTTAACGCTCCACGAATAAGTCTCTAAACCATCAGCATTCCCTTTTTCGGGTTTGATCTTTGTGTTGGTATTTTTAAACCGGAGCCCAACAGAGGGGTTAACTGAAATTTTATAAGACGAAACCTGAACAGACTGCTCAACCTGATCCTGGATATACCAGGTATCTAAACCGATAAAGCTGCTCTCGTCCTCTTCGTAAATTTTCTCAATTGTTATTGGATAGGCAGCAATAGCGTGCCTGACAGCTAAAAACCTTTCGTTTGTAACCATGGTTTCATCATTAGCTGCAGAACCATCGTACATATCACTTTTGCGGTATTTTTTTATCTGCTTACCTGTTGCATCAAAAATATTCATCTCAATATCGCTATAAGAATCATACTTTTTATTGTAACCCATCTCCATTATAGCTTCACTATCATCCTTTTCATTTAAGATGGTTACTATACTGTGATGCTTAATCAGCATTTTTCCGGGTCCTTTTACAACGGCCTCTTCACTGGAGTACCTAACAACAGAATTTGCATCCTCCTTTAACGAGTCAGGAATACTTGCAGCCACATACAACTCTTTAGGGATGTTTTTATCCTGGCTATAGCTTTGGTTGTATAATGCGCATAAGGCTGCTGTGGTTAACAGCAGCCGGGTATAATATTTAGTAAACATAATTTTATCAGCCCTTTTTAAGTACTATTTGCTCGTTAAGCATATCATACATCTTTTTACAAAACTCACGGAACTCCGGGTAATTCTCCTTGAAATACAATGATTTTTTATGACCGATGGTAAAGCGCACCATGATTGAGCCATCCTGTTCGGCAACAAAACGTTTAAAAACCATAGTTCCATCAGGTATTGACAGTATCTCTTTTATTAAAAAACCACTTCAACTTTAGTACCTTATATCTTTTTTAATACAATTTGCTCGTTAAGCATCTCGTGCATTTGCTTATAAAACTGCCTTACGTCGGCATAATCATCTTTTGCATAATGCGCTTTATTATGATCAATAACATACCTCACGGATATATAACCATCCTGCTCGGCAACAAAACGCTTAAAGCTGATACTTTGATCTGGCATAATGATGCGCACGTTTTTGGGAAGGGCCTCGGCTTTATAACCGGCCGGCATTTTATAATTGCCCATTAGCTCATACCGGTTCAGATATCCAAAATCAATATCGGTAGCCCGGTTTTCGCTCAAAAACGGGTTGGTGCGCATGGTAGTAAATAAATTGGGGTTAAAGTAAATATAGGTCCCGTCTGATCCGGTTAGCTCCAGGTTGAAGGTTATATTTTGCGTCAATGGCAACGTATCAATCTCCAAATTATTCATTTTTATGGATGATATTTTAAGGTTGTTGTCATTATCGCGTATAAAATCGGTGTATTTTTTTTCACCGTCCGTTTTATAGCGCTGGGTGCTGTTTATTTTATTGTAGCTAAAGCTGCTGATATCCGCGGTACCTGTTATTTTGCTTTCGGGCAAAATATCGGCGGTTACAATAACTACCTGCCTTACCGGCGCTTCCTTAGTTATAAAAACGATATCATATTGATCTGTAGCCTTATCAATATATAAACCCGATGAGTTAAGCAAAACATCAGGCGTTTCGTTATACAAATTATATTTGCCGGTAGCATCCAGAATATATTCTTTAACGGTATCAACAGGCACATAAACAACAGCCCGGTTAAACTGCGATAATGAAGTATTGTATCCATCAACCCTTCCATGCTCGCGCGTACTCACTATCATCGGGTATGCTTTTACTCCCGATTGCTTCAGCAGGTGGTATAAAATCAGGTTAACTTCGGCCGAGTTGCCGGTTTTCTTTTCCCAGGCACGGTATGTACCGTCGGTAGTATACCATCTGTCTATACCATCCCATTTCATCGCGTTTTTAACCTGGTTAAATACAAAGGCTATCTTTTCATCATCGGTTTTTAAGGCTTTGGCTTTATTAATAATCAGCTCCTCGCCTGTTAGTTTTCTTTTAAGCTGGCCGCCAAAATCTTCATCATCGGCAATTATGCCACCAACCTTTGCCCATGTATCTGAATAGGATTTCATGAAGCCATAGCTTGATTTTATTGAGGTAAGATTAAAATGCAATGACATCAAATTATCGGCGTATGAACTCATATAAGGCTCATCATGCAGCGATGGAATATTTACCAATATCCTTTTTCGCTTTTCTTCATTATATGTCAACGCATTGCCGCCGCCGCCAGTACTTCGGGGTTCGCTGGAGTGCTCAGATTTAAAATAGGATTGCCAAATGTGGCTTATTTCCCTAAAATATAACAGATCAGGAATAGCTGTATCCAACTCACTGTATCGTACAGGTATTTTTTGCTGAAAATCCCAGGACGGAAAATTGCTGATGGATTCTGTATGATACTTATATTTATATTCAATAACAGAGCCGGCTTTTACATTTGGCATCGAGAAAACTATGGCACTGCGTACCTTATCAATGTTTTGCGTGTAAATGAGCTTTTTATCAAGCTTTGTAATTTCGGGTTTGCCATTAACTATATTAATGGTCTCGGCTTGTATATCATTAACATACTCCAACCGGTTGCCCCCATAATACTCAATACGGATGTTGGCTTCATCCTTACCATTATCGTTAAATATTTTGATCCGTTTATGATACTCGCCCTGGATGGTAAATACGCCGTCGTAATAAACGTCGCCTTTATTAAAAAGTACTTCTGCATTGGCATCGGGCTCAAAATCGCATTTGGTCATTTCAAGATCGGCGTTATCAATTTTGCCAAAGGGCATAATGGTAGGCGTAGTTTGCGCATGTGCAGTAAACGCAAATAATACAGGCGCCAGGAGAGTAAAAAATTTGTTCATATTAATGTGATAAGGGAAGTAACGGTGGTCTAATATAACAATAAGTATAAACATTTTATAAAAAGGGCATTGTTAACCAATTTTATATAGCTGCCTGTTCCCAGATTATATTATACATGCTATTTTGGCACAAAGTATACCGGTTTGTGTATATATTAGTAAACTGGCACTTTGATTGATAAACCATAGTTAATGAAGCAAAAATTTTATGATACTGCTGTGAAGCAGGAAAAAGCTGTTTTGGTTGGCGTGATGACACCTCATGTAACTAATGAGCAGAATAAGGAATATTTAGAGGAACTGGAGTTTTTAGTGATGACTGCCGGGGGCGAAACCGTGAAAACCTTTACCCAGAAACTGCAACGACCGGATAGGTCAACTTTTGTAGGCTCTGGCAGGCTGGAGGATATCAAAGCTTTTGTAATAGAGGAAGAAATTGATATGGTTGTTTTTGATGATGAGCTTACCCCATCGCAATTACGCAATATTGAGCGGGAATTGCAGGTTAAGATCCTTGATCGTAATAACCTGATCCTGGATATTTTTGCAAACCGCGCGCAAACCGCGCAAGCCAAAAGCCAGGTTGAACTTGCACAGCTACAATATTTATTACCCCGCCTTACCCGTTTATGGACTCACCTTGAGCGCCAAAAGGGTGGTATTGGTATGCGCGGACCAGGTGAATCGCAAATTGAAACCGACAGGCGTTTGATCCTGGATAAAATATCGCTGTTAAAAGATAAGTTAAAGCTGATTGATAAACAGAACGAAACACAACGCAAAAACAGAACCCAGATGGTGCGTGCTGCTTTGGTAGGTTATACCAACGTGGGCAAATCAACCATCATGAATATGATATCCAAATCAGATGTTTTTGCCGAAAATAAGCTATTTGCAACACTTGATACCACGGTACGTAAAGTAGTAATTGAAAATGTGCCTTTCCTGCTATCTGATACAGTAGGGTTCATTCGCAAGTTGCCTCACCATTTGGTGGAGTGTTTTAAATCGACCCTGGATGAAGTGCGCGAGGCTGATATTTTAGTACATGTTGTTGATGTTTCGCACCCCAACTTTGAAGATCAGATTCGCACGGTTAATGAAACCCTGAAAGATATTGGTGCTATTGATAAAAAAATGATCACGGTATTTAACAAAATAGATGCCTTTAAACCCGAGCAGCATCAGTTAGACCAGCAGGCAGAACCGCTTACCCTTGATGATTTTAAACATAGCTGGATGGCCAAAAACAACAGCCCAGCCATATTTATATCAGCCACAAAAAAAGAAAACGTGGAAGAATTCAGGAGCTTGCTTTATGAAGAAGTAAAAGTTATACATACCAGTAGATTTCCGTATGATCAGCTGCTTTATTGATTAAAGCCAACTATATTACGCAGGTAATTATCCATCATTTCAATATCAATTACATCATTGATAAAACCGATATGCATATCGGGCCGAATGATAAGTGCTTTTTTCTGGTTTTCCCTGATCTCAAAAACATCAAATACCTGCTGGTTTCTGGCTGAAGGCGGCAGGTAAAAAAAATTAAGATTGGAAGGATATTTCTGCGTGATCCATTTGGCGAGGGTAAACAGGTCAATCTCCTGCAATTTACCAATGGCAATCATGGTAAAGCCGGGTTTTGCGCACCATTCATGCAAATCGGTTTCCAGTTGTTTTTTTTCGTCGAATACTTTGAGGTAAGGCAACCTGTCGCCAGCTTTTATTTTGGTGGCATGGCTCAGGTTAAGATTGATCTTGCTATCGCGATAACTAATACCCGTTTGCGATATCCGCTTAAAAAATGTTTGTCTTGATCCGGGCTTGCTCCAGGCATTTTTTAGCACTACCGGCAACAGCCATTTCTTAAATAAGTTTACAAACCAGTTACGGGAGAGGATCATTTTAAAAATCCGGTCGGTAGTATTCAATAATTCCCGGGCCACCGGCATCCGTTCGGTGGCATAGCTTTCCAAAATTGATTCTTTAAGCTGATTATTAACAACACCGGCCAATTTCCAGGCCAGGTTATAAGCATCCTGCAAACCTGTATTCATTCCCTGCCCACCAACCGGCGAATGAATATGCGCTGCATCGCCTATTAAAAAGCACCGATGATCTCTAAATTTACCCGCCATGCGGTGATGCAGTTTATAAGTAGCAAACCAGTTGGTGTGCTCTATTTTTACGCCCGCCCCTGTTATACCATCCAGGTAAGGCAATACATCTTCCATTTGTATGTCCTCGCGGTTATCAAACGCATCGGGCAGGTTGCCAACAATGCGGCAATAGTGCTCTTCGGGCATCAGGAAAAAAGCGGCGAATCCCTTTTTTGATAAATAAAGATTCACTTTATCACCCAAAACATTTTCTATTTTAACATCGGCTACATAAAACTGATGTTGGTAGGTATCGCCGTTGAAGGGCAATTGTAATTGTTTGCGGATTGGGCTGCGAGCGCCATCGGCAGCTATCAGCCAGTCGCATGTTAATGTTTGCGTTTCATCACCGGTTTGCAGCTGCAGGGTTACTTTTGACTTATCCTGGTCAACACTTATAAAGGTAGTATCCCAATAAACGGGACAGCAGTTCAGCGTTAAATAATCAAGCAGGAGGCGCTCCGTTTTACTTTGCTGATACATATAAATGTATGGAAAGGCAGTTACTCCTTCGCCGATGCCATCAAGGGCTAATGATGCCATTTCAAGCCCCTCCTGGTTAATAACTGCTCCCGCAACGGCCTTGCTGTCAGCAATGACCCTATCGATAAGCCCCATCTGCCTGAAAATTTCCATCGAACGGGCTTGAACCGCCAACGCTTTGGACTTATCAGTTGGGCCTTGCTTACTATCAATAATTACGGGCTGCACACCATAACGCAATAGCTGGGCTGCCATCATTAATCCCGATGGCCCCGCACCTACTATCACCACGCTGGTATGTTGCTGCGTAATGGTCATTAACTATCCATGAAAAAGTAAAAAAATAGTTGGGCGCTTATGCAGCTCGGGCACCTTTTTTTGCCATTCCATAATGGTTTTTGTTTGCACAAACTCGGTAGCGGCGGTAAGGTCAGTAGCTATACACAGTTTTGTTTTAGGCGATGCCGTTTTCAATATTTCTTCCAGTAATGAATTATTACGGAAAGGCGTTTCAATAAATATCTGTGTTTGATCAAGCCTGGTGGCCAGGCCTTCCAGCTCTTTGATCTTTTTGCTGCGAAGCACTTTGTCAATTGGCAGGTAACCGTTAAAGGTAAAGCTTTGCCCGTTAAATCCCGAAGCCATCAGCGCCAGCAAAATAGAGCTTGGGCCAACCAACGGCACAACTTTTATACCCATGCGGTGGGCTTTATCAACAATTTCGGCGCCGGGATCAGCAATACCTGGGCAACCGGCTTCGCTCATGAGGCCTACATCGTTACCGGCCTGTAAACCTTTAAAAAAATCGGCTGTGCCAGTATCACGACTATACTTACTATAATCATGAATTACGAGTTCGCTTTGCGGGGTTTTTAATCCGGCCTCTTTTAAAAACTTGCGGGCGGTTTTCTCATTCTCCACAATATATTCTTTGATACTATTAATGGTATCAACCAAATAAGGTGTAAATGATTTAGCTGCCGCTTCTTCGGCAAGCGGTACGGGTATTAAATAAAGGGTTCCATAGGGCATATTGCAAAGTTGGTGTTTTTTGTTTAATTTAAGCTATTGAAAGGAGCTTGAAAAATATGAAACCATTAGGTGTTAACTGGTTTATTGAGGGATACATTGATTTTGAGCATAAAAAGTATCTCCTGCTTAATTATTTACAGGAAATTAATCGTCATTTTGATAAAAGCAAGTTATACCCCAACCTTGCCGACCTGATATTTCATTACAATAACCTGGTAGATTTTAAAAAGAACAAATCCCTGATGCAGCAGGCTTTTCCGCAGCGATTAACCCAGGCAGATATTGATGCCGTAAAGCTTACGTACCAAAAAATAATTCAGGACGATCAAAGCATGCAGGAGATAGAAATGATCATCTCCTATGCTATGTCAAAAATGAACCCGGCAATACAAACAGGCAAAGAAATTTATGATTTTGTAGAAAGTCACCTTAATATCAATCCGGTAGGTATCATGCCACTGATGCCCTTTCATGGCTATTTCTCTTTACGTAACGGCAAGGAACGTACCGGCTGGATCTATGAATACCAGATCACTATTTTTGAGGGTAAGGACGATAAATACCGGGGCATCAACGTAACTTTCATTGATACCTATGAGCATAGCATTGTTAATACGCCCGAAGCTATTAAGCTGAATTTACTAAAGCGCGATAAGTTTATGCCCAACCCGGCAGTATATTATGTACACAGCGATATCACTTTCCCTCTGGAGCAAACATTATTGCCGGTGGCCAAAAGGAGCCTGGTGAAATATATATCAAAGGCAGCGTAGCAGTCTGAACCGGAATTAAACGATTTTTTTTAATTAACAGAATTTCCTAAGAGGCTCTTTAAATAAATAGATCGTCATTGCCCTTTGGTCTAACAAAAGAAACAATCTCTACACAGGTAGATCGACCTTGTAAATCCCCTCTGTGCAGCTTGGAGATTGCTTCGTACCTCGCAATCACACGCGGATATATACTTCATTAGAAGTATAAAAAAAATTAATGTATCAAACTCAAACAGCCTCTAAAAACAGCTTAAAATTAAATTCCGTTATTCCTCAATTCAAAAAATTTCGGTTCAGACAATTCACTCCGCACAAAAAAAGACCATTACGCTAAGCTCAAACTCAACATAACAGCCTTTCTTAAAAAATCATTAAAATCTTTAAGTAAAGTTTATTCCAAAGTGATCTGCCTCCTTATACTTTCTTCTAATGAAATAAAGGTTTCCGTACGTTGAATGCCTTTAACACCCTGAATCTGCTCGTTTAAAACTTCGCGCAGGTGCGTGGTATCATGACATACAATTTTGGCAAAAATACTCCACTCGCCGGTGGTATAATGCAACTCAACTATCTCTTTTATAGTTTTTAACTGTTTTACAGCCTCGTTATATTGCGAGCCTTTTTCCAGATAAATGCCCAAAAAAGCAGTGATATCGTACCCTAATTTTTGCGGATCTACCTCCAAACTGGCTCCCTTAATTACACCCATCTCCTCCAACTTTTTCATCCGCACGTGTATGGTTCCGCCAGAAACTATCAACTCTTTAGCTATCTCAGTGTATGGAGTGGTAGCATTTTTCATCAATATTGATAAAATCTGTATATCGAGATTATCAATTTCTAAATTTTGAGCTTTTCTGTGGGACATAAATTTGAATATCTATATTGAAATACAAGTTTAATTAAAATTTGAATAAAAATAAAATATTTTTGTTGAAATATTTGCAAGGAATTGATAGGTCTATTAGATTTGTATCAAGCAAATGACAAAATGCTAATCGTTCTTTAAAACAAAAACAATGTTGGGTGGTGAAATTTTTGGCAGACACACCTCCTTGTCCCGGTGGCGGAGATCATAGAAAACCCGAAGCGGGCTAACTACTCTGTGGAGGTTCGAATCCTTCCCCAACAGCAAATCCATGAAAGACGGGATTTATATACTGTAGGATGGTGAAATTTTTGGCAGACACACCTCCTTGTCGCGGTGGCGGAGAATTTGGGAAACTTTTAGCAATAAAAATAACCACTCCGTGGAGGTTCGACTCCTTCTCCTACAGCTCTTCTCATAATTTAGGTTTATAATTGGTTAGTAAAGGCCCCTGCCCATCAGGGGCTTTGCTGTTTTAAAGGCTTTTTGTTCCAAACTAATCATTCCTGTTAATTATAATTTTTATTTTCGGCACAAGCTTTTGGAAGCCCATTACATGAAATACGATAAAAATCCCCCCATTTTTTGGATTGCAGAGATCATCATGCTTGGGATAGTGACTTTCGCGCTGCTACTTTATTTAAATGCAGCTAAGCCAAAAACGCAGCTACTTAAACTAAAGGGCGTTTTAACTTTGTTCTCTAAACAATACCAAAATGCCGACTTCAAAGATGAGGGAAATAGGCGCTATCTGCAAATAAACGGCAACAAGCAGATTTTTGAAGTTTTTGTGGGACATGAAAGCGGCGACTTTTCACCAAAATTTGAAGTTATTGATAGGTTACACCCCGGGCAGCTTGTTACAATATATTACACGGAACCCATTATAACTTCAAACAATAATATAAACAGGTTTATTCAGTTTATTGATCAAAATGACAAACCCATTTATATAAAAGGAGATATCGATAAACTATTCGGAGCCGGCATTATGGAATTTGGTCTTGTTTTTATGGGCGTTCTGTTCTTTTTAAAAATGAAAAGAATTATTAATTAACCTCTTAATAATTAATTGTTATTCCATTTAAAGCCGATAATATTCTCTGCTTTGTAGCTGGCAATTAATACATCAAATTCATTTTCTGTTATAACTTCAATTTCTTTTAGCCATTTCAATGTTGCATTTTTTGTTTCAAAAGGTGTGTCAAAATCAAAATTGAGGTGCTTTTTTTTATAATAAGTACGCACAGCCTCATGCACCTCATCAATAAAATCCAAAACAGTTTGCTTATCGGGCTTTGTACTAAATAACTCTAAAACCTTTTTACCTCCACTAAGGTAAATTACCTGCTTATTACGCTGGGTTAAAGAGTATATCATAAATGACGCAAAAAATACAAAGCCCATAATCCATATCATTTGCTCGGCCAGGGTACCATTGTTAATATAGGTGGCTACCATCAAATAAATATTCAAAGCGGTAAAACCCAGGAAAAAATAAAATGGAATATTGGCCGTTTTTACTTTTCTTTTAACAGTATCAAAACCAAGCTCTTCAAATTTTATAATGTATTCTATATCCTCCTGCAGGTTTTTGTTATGCACGGCCAAATGATCTTCCCTGATATTCACTTCCTTTTTTGAAGACAAGGTTTTTTGGATAAGCTGTTTATTGGCCATAGGTATTATATTCTTTAGTAAAAGTAGTAAGAAAACCCATGATTGATTAAACAAGCAATCTACTTTTATTAATATGTCATAGTTGTGTAACAGTTTGTATTACAAATATTACTGTGTCATTTTAACACATTGGTATTGACACTTCAATATTTTATTATAAATTTGGAAACTGCCAATCGATTGTATCAATTGCAGAAATAGCTCCGGAATACCAATATCTAAATCCAATTAACCAAACCCATATTTAATCAATATGAAGAAAATCGCCCTATTGGTCCTTGTAGCACTCAGCTGCACTTACTTTTCATGTAACAAAGCCCGACCAGGCAAACCCCGCGTGCTTGTATTTTCAAAAACCATGGGCTACCACCATACATCAATAGATGCCGGTATTGCAGCCATCCAAAAAATGGGCAAAGAAAATGGCATTGAGGTAGACACCACCAAAAACCCAGCAATGTTTAATGAGGACACCCTTAAAAAATATTCGACTGTTATTTTTTTAAGCACTACCGGAGATGTGCTGGATTACCGCCAGGAAGCCGCGTTTGAACGCTATATACAAGCTGGCGGTGGTTATGTAGGCGTACATGCCGCAGCGGATACCGAATATGACTGGGGATGGTACGGCCGCCTCATGGGCGATTGGTTTTATGACCACCCGGGCATTCACGATAAAAATCCTAATGTGCAGCCAGGCACCTATAACGTAGTGGATGCTACTAATGATGCTACCAAACACCTGCCCAAAGTATGGAAACGTACAGATGAGTTTTATAGCTTTAAAAAGGCCCTTGCCCCCGATGTTCACGTGTTGATCACGCTTGATGAAAGTACCTATAAGGGAGGTAAGAGAATGGGCTTACACCCTGCAACCTGGTACCATGATTTTGATGGCGGTCGTGCGTTTTACACCGCTATGGGGCATACCGAAGAAAGCTATAAAGATGATAACTACCTAAAAATGCTGCTTGCCGGTATCAAATATACCATTGGCGAAAATAAAGAACTCGATTACTCCAAAGCAAAATCACAATTGCCGCCAGATGAAGACCGTTTTTCTAAAACTCAGCTTTCAACCGGTCAGTTTTTTGAGCCTACGGAAATGACCGTTTTGCCCAACCTCGATATTTTAGTGGTACAGCGCCGCGGCGAAATCATGCGGTACAATCACGAAACTCAAAAAGTTAAACAGGTGGGTTTTTTTGATGTGTACTACAAAACACTGCACACACCAGGCGTAAACGCCGAAGAAGGTATGCTTGGGCTGGCTAAAGATCCCGACTTTGCCAATAACAACTGGGTTTATATTTACTATAGCCCGGCCGATAGCTCAGTGAACCGCCTATCGAGGTTTACATTTAAGAACGATACACTTGATAAAAAAACCGAGAAGGTAATACTGGAAGTAAAAGCCCAGCGCGAAATTTGCTGCCATACCGGTGGTTCCATCGCTTTTGGACCGGGTCCTGATAAGATCCTGTTTTTCTCAGCCGGTGATAACTCTACTCCTTTTGATGAAAAAGGACAAAAATACGTAACCAGCGGCTATGCTCCTTTGGATGACAGACCGGGTCACCTGCAGTTTGATGCCCGCCGCTCGGCTGGTAACACAAACGATCTGCGTGGTAAAATCATGCGTATAAAATTAAAGGACGATGGCACTTATGATATCCCCGAAGGAAACCTGTTCCCTAAAGGCACGCCAAAAACACGCCCCGAAATTTATGTTATGGGCGATAGAAACCCTTACCGCATCTCTGTAGATCAGAAAAATGGAAACTTATACTGGGGAGAAGTTGGCCCGGATGCGCATAATGATAGCCTTGACAACCGTGGCCCAATGGGTTATGATGAGATAAACCAAGCCCGCAAAGCCGGTAATTTTGGCTGGCCATATTTTGTTGGCAACAACAAGCCTTACCATGTTTATGATTACGCTACCGGCAAATCCGGACCAGCATTTGATCCTAAACACCCGGTAAATAACTCACGTAACAATACCGGTTTAACTGATTTGCCACCTGCACAACCGGCATTTATATGGTACCCTTATGGGGCATCGGCCGATTTTCCGCAAGTAGGTTCAGGTGGCCGTAACGCCATGGCAGGCCCGGTTTATTATACCGATATGTTCCCTGCCGAAACCCGCTTGCCTGATTATTACAATGGCAAATTTTTAGCTTATGAGTGGATGCGCGGCTGGATAAAAGCTGTTAGCCTTACACCAGAAGGTGATTTTGATAAAATGGAGCCATTTTTCCCGGGTCTGAAAGCAAATTCTATGATTGATATGGAAGTTGGGCCGGATGGAAGACTGTATGGCTTAGAGTATGGAAGCGGCTGGTTTACCCATAACCCGGATGCCGGTTTAATACGGATTGACTACATCGCAGGCAACAGGCCGCCGTCTATATCCAATTTAAAAGTGGATAAAACATCTGGGCTTTTGCCGTTTGCTGTTAAACTTACTACACAGGCTAAAGATCCCGAAGGTGATAAAATTACCTATAAATGGACGTTAGGTGATGGAACTACCAAAGAAACTGATGCTCCGCAACTTGATTATACTTACACCAAACCAGGTGATTACAAAATTACTGTGGAAGCAAAAGACAGCCAGGGTGCTGTGAGCAAAAGTTCGCCGGTAAATATCTATGCCGGAAACGAGCAGCCACAGGTAACAGTAAAATTAGTTGGTGGTAATAAATCATTCTATCTTCCGGGCTCTCCGTTAAGTTACGCCGTAACTGTAACCGATGGCGCAGATACTAAAAAGATTGATCCTAAACGCATCATCGTTAATGTGGATTATATAGACGGATATAAGAAACCAATAGAAGCATCTAAACTGGAACAGACAGCGCCAGAAAACAGCGGCAAAACCCTGATGCTTACTATGGATTGCAAAAGCTGCCATAAGGAAGTGGGCAAATCAATTGGGCCTGCGTTTACTGATGTAAGCACCAAATACCAGAAAGATCCTGATGCCATGAACACGCTTAGCCAAAAAGTAATTAAAGGCGGCGCTGGTGTTTGGGGCGAAACGGCAATGTCTGCCCACCCGAACATTAAAAAAGGCGACCTGGAGCAGATCATCACCTGGGTAATGTCATTAAGCAATAAAAACAACCAGAAGAAATCCTTACCTCCGTCAGGCGTCATTATGCCAGATCCGGGTAAACAGCCTGCTGCTACCCTGGTATTATCGGCCAAATACACCGATGATGCAACCGGTGCCATCAAAGCATTAACCGGTGCAGGTGTAGCTACTTTAAACAGCAGCAACTATACATTTACCGGCGCAGAGAAGTTTAATGGCTTTACCGCGTTTAAATTCAATGGCATTAACCTGCTTATCCTCCCACAAAATGAGGGCTGGTTTGCGGTTGATAACATTGATCTTACTGGTGTTAAATCGGTAAATATGACTACTTTTTGGCAGATAGCGCCAACAATCGGCCTTAATTTTGAGTTGAGGATGGATGCACCAGATGGTAAGTTGATAGGTAAAGGCGGCTTACCAACACCAGCTAAAGATCAAAAAGCGGGCATTGCCCATATAACCGTTAGCCCGGTTACCGATGGCAAAATGCATCAGCTATATTTTATTTACAAACCAATAAAACCTGTTGCCATGCAGGCAGGTGTTACAGGTTTAATATTTAGCGCTAAATAAAACTTTAGCCCCGGACCCTCTGCTGAGGCAAAGAGGGTTTAAAAAGAAAAGTTTCAAATAAAAAAATCCCGACAGGTTAGCTTGTCGGGATTTTTTGTATTTAAAACTGTTGTTTGTGTTCTTGCTTAGGCTTTGGGAAGTGGTTTTTAATTCCCTCCCAATGGGAGGGGTGCGGCTGAAATGTGCGCAATGGCAGGGAGGGGTTTCGCCGACATGCCGTCTGCAACGGTACTTGAACGCCTGATTTAACCCCTACCTCCCCTTCCCCGAGGAAGGAATCGCACATTGCCCGGCCTTTTATCCTTCCGAACATCCAACTTACCAAACACAAAAAATCCCGACAGGTTAGCTTGTCGGTATTTTTTGTGTTTAAAACTGTTGTTTGTGTTCTTGCTTAGGCTTTGGGAAGTGCTTTTTAATTCACTCCCAACGGGAGGGGTGCGGCTGAAATGTGCGCAATGGCAGGGAGGGGTTTCGCCGACATGCCGTCTGCAACGGTACTTGAACGCCTGATTTAACCCCTACCTCCCCTTCCCCGAGGAAGGAATCGCACATTGCCCCTGCTTTTATTTCTTCCCGACATCCGACTTACCAAATACAAAAAATCCCGACAAGTTAGCTTGTCGGGATTTTTTGTATTATTCAACAGTTGGCTTTGTGTGTCTGCTATAGGTTTTGGGAAGACTTTTTTAATTCCCTCCCAACGGGAGGGGTGCGGCTGAAATGTGCGCAATGGCAGGGAGGGGTTTCGCCCACATGCCATCTGCAACGGTACTTGAACGCCTGATTTAACCCCTACCTCCCCTTCCCCGAGGAAGGAATCGCACATTGCCCGGCCTTTTATCCTTCCGGACATCCGACTTACCAAATACAAAAAAATCCCGACAAGCTAACCTGTCGGGATTTTTTTATTTAAAACTGTTGTTTGTGTTCTTGCTTAGGCTTTGGGAAGTGCTTTTTAATTCCCTCCCAACGGGAGGGGTGCGACTGAAATGTGCGCAATGGCAGGGAGGGGTCTCGCCGACATGCCGCCTGCAGCGGTACTTGAACGCCTGATTTAACCCCTACCTCCCCTTCCCCGAGGAAGGAATCGCACATTGCCCCTGCTTTTATTTCTTCCGGACATCTAACTGTCCTCACAAACAACCTTCAGCTCCTCTTAAAATATTTTAAAGCCCACACTTAAAGCCCAAAGGTTTTGGCGCTGACCGTAATTTGAATTTACTTTTGATAAACCACCTTCGTAACGCAGATCGGCAGTTATAGCACCGATATCAACACCTGCCCCGGCCTGGAAACCTAAAGTACTTTTGTTATAGTTACCAAAATCCTGGTAAGCATTGTTAAAATTATTTGAAAAACTTTCGCTCTTATTTAACTGGTACGTGTATATAGGACCGGCCATAACGCGAAAATTCAAATCCTTTGCACCAAAGGATTTACCAACCAAAAGTGGAACATTCAGGTTAGTGAATCTTACTTTTCCGCTGTAGTCGGTGCCATTATTATTAGCACTGAATTTACCGCCAGTTCCGCTTAAATAAAGCTCTGGCTGCAAATAAAGGCCATTGCCTATCCGGGCAAATAACCCAGCCTGGTAACCTGTGAGGGTTGATTCCCTTAAATTATCGGTATTGATTTTTGAAAAATTGACGCCACCTTTAACGCCTAAAGAAAACTGTGCTTTTGCACTGATGCTTACCGCTATCAGTAATGCTGCACTCAATAAATACTTTTTCATAATTTTTAATTTTAGTGGGGTATAGCTGTTTTTTATACATCAATAGCACAAACCCCATTATTAAACATAGATAGTTTATAAAATTGGCCCTATTGATAGCCTTATTATTGCCTATCAATTGACGCGCCAAGTTTATAAACGTTGCTTAAGCGTAATTTTTATAAGGAGATAAAAATAAATCAGCATGGCCTTGCCGCTTGTCATTTTGCAAGTAGTTTTGCCAGTATTTCTACACAACGCTCCAGTTCTGCAGGTGTTGAGGATGCAAAGCCCAACCGGGTAAAATTAGGGGCCGACAGATTATTTTCGCCCTGGAAGTAGAGTCCTTTTTTTAATGCACCCTGAGCCAGATCGGGCAGGTTAATGCTACGATCAAAATGTGTCCATACGGCCATGCCGCCATCAGGCACTTTAAAATCAACATAGTTTTTAAGGAAATCACCCATCAGTCCGCAAAAAATATCCCTCCGTTCCTGGTACATCCGCAATGATTTACGTAGGTGCCGTTGAATAATGCCATTTTGCAATAGCTCGGCCATGGCATTTTCAAGCATCGTATCGCCTTGCCGGTCAATGGTTCGGCGTAATTGTGAAAGGTGTTCAATAACATTTTCGGGGCCAACCAAATACCCAACCCTTATAGCCGGCGATATTGTTTTTGAAAAAGAACCGCAATACAACACCATACCCGCATCATCGCCGCTGGCCAGCGGCATCAGGGGTTTGTTTTGATAATGAAAATCATAATCGTAATCATCCTCAAAAATAATGAAGCCATGCTTTTGTGCCAGTAAAAGTAGACGGATCCGCCTATCTGCCCGCAACGCCACCGTAGTAGGGTAATGATGATGCGATGTTACATACACCATCCGCACGGGCTGCTTACGGCATAGCTCATCAAGCATATCGATATCTATGCCGTATTCATCAACAGGTATTTTTAAAAGGCTTGCCCCGGCCTGCAAAAAATTAGTTTCGGCCCCGGCCCAGCCCGGTTCGGCTGTTACAACGGTATCTCCGCGCTCCAGCAAACCAGCACAGGCCAGGTGCAAGCCCATTACTGTGCCGCGCACAATAAGGATATTGGCCGGTGTAACCCTTAGTCCCCGTGTAATATTTAAATACGCCGCCAGTTCCTCCCGCAACCATATCGAGCCCTTTGGGTCTGCATAGCCTAAGCGGGTATAGGGGTTTCCGGTTAAAAGTTGTGTACGATAAGCCCTTGAAATATCAAGCACTGGCGCGATACGCACATCCGGAAAACCATCATCAAGATGCAGTTCGATGTTCAGATCGGCTATTTTACGTTGAAGATGGGGCGCCATTTTAACGCTGAACCCGGCTACTTTAGCAACATCATGTGTATCACTTAACAACTTTTGAGGTTTAGATACCGGCAAATGCGCCGCTACGTATGTGCCGCTGCCCGTACGGCTTTCCAGCCATCCCTGTGCAAGCAACTCGTCATACGCCCTGATAACCGTTTTACGGTGAACGCTTAACTCTGCTGCCAGTTGCCGGGTGCCAGGCAGCCTATGACCCGCCTTTAAAGTGCCGGCCTTTACCAAAGCCATTAATTGGTTTGCCAGCTGAATATAAACCGGTAAAACCGCGTCTTTATCTACAATTAAGCTTGATGAAAATACCTGCATAAAACCGGACTACCACTTTTGTATAAATTGGGCGACAATGGTGATCCAATAAACGCATAATTTTATAAAAAAACAAAATTATGGCAACTCCAGCAGCACATCTTATTCCCAGCAGATCAGCTAAAAGGGCAAATTACGAGCCCGAAACCATTAACGGTATCCTTGATGAGGCGTTGTACTGTACCATCAGCTATTCATCAGAAAATAAACCTTATTCCATCCCCACTGCCTTTGTGAGGTATGAGGATCGTATTTATATACATGGTTCTGTAGGCAGCCACTTGATGCGCGAGCTTGAAAAAGGCATCCCGGTTTGTATCTCTGTAACACTGATGGATGCGCTCGTGATAGCTAAATCAGCGTTTCATCACTCAGTTAACTACCGGTCGGTAGTGATATTTGCACAGGCCGAAAAAGTGGAAGACATGGCAAGCAAAATAGAAGCATTTAAATGGCTCACCAATAAAATTGTACCCGGCAGCTGGGATTACCTGCGCCCGATACAAGAAAACGAGGTACGCAAAACAACTGCGCTTGCCTTTAAAATTGACGAAGCCTCGGCAAAGATCCGTACAGGAATGCCTGTTGACGATGATGAAGACCTAAACCTCCCGATATGGACGGGCCTTATCCCCTTGCAAACCAAACGGATGCCCCCTTTACCCGACAAATTGAGCGAAGGAATGCCATTACCATCTCATCTTGTGCATATTTAGTTTTAAAAATCAGGCTCGGCCTGATTTTTAAATTCTGCTGCCGTGTATTTTTTATATTTTTGCTTAAAATAATTTAACAATGGCCGAGATCAGTATCTCCAATAAAGATTGGGAACGTGTAAAAATTAAAGTTCAACGTAAGTATAACAACCTTAGCGATGAGCAACTAAGATATACCGAAGGACAGGAAGAAGCCCTGATAACCAAATTGATGGATTTGGTAAACCGTAACAGGGAATATGTTGTCTTTACCTTGAAAAAGGCATTGGTGAATATTGATAATAACAGGCTGTAAATTAGGTCGCATTTGTAAAAATCGATAAGCTTTTCGTATTTTTATATGCTTTAATGTTGTACAGGGTATGGTGATCTTCAGAAAATATAAAAAGATAGGCTTATTTGCCGGTGTTATAATGCTGGCGGCCGGTGTTGCGGCTTTTGATGACGACCTGTTCCAGATATCAAAAAACCTTGATGTTTTTGCATCGGTATATAAAGAGGTGAACATCAATTATGTTGATGATATCAACTCGGCCAAGCTGGTTAAAACAGGGGTTGATGCTATGCTGGAGGGACTTGACCCCTATACCGAGTTTGTGCCCGAATCTGAAATTGAGGATTATAAGCTGCATTATGTAAGCACCCAGTATGGCGGTATTGGCGCCAGCATATTTGCGCGCAATGGCAAAGTATACGTATCTGATGTATTTGAAGGCTTCCCGGCCCAAAAAGGAGACGTACGCCCTGGCGACCAGGTATTAAAAATAAACGACATCGACCTTAATGGTAAAAATAACGACCAGGTAAGCCTGCTGCTTAAAGGTTCAAAAGGCGCTGCCATAAGGCTCTTTATTAAACGCGATAATGTTGCCCAGCCATTTGAAAAGAGCCTGGTACGTGATGAGATAAAACAACCTAATGTTTCTTACTCTGGCATGGTTGCCGGCAACATGGGTTATATTAAACTCGATAAATTCCTGGAAAACTCTGCCAGCGAAGTGACCAATGCCCTGGTATCCCTAAAAAAGAACAATCCCAGTGGTATTATTTTAGATCTGCGCTCCAATGGTGGCGGCATATTACAGGAAGCAGTAAAAATAGTTAACCTGTTTGTGCAAAAAGATGTTGAAATAGTATCGCAAAAAGGAAAAATAAAAGATAAAAACTTTACCTACAGCACCGTTAGTGCTCCCCTTGAGCCTAATTTGCCCCTGGTAGTATTGGTAAACAGCCACTCGGCGTCGGCATCAGAAATTGTTGCAGGCTCATTGCAGGATCTTGACCGTGCCATTATCATAGGGCAGCGCAGCTATGGTAAAGGCCTGGTTCAGCAAACGTTTAACCTGCCTTATAATAGCCTGGTAAAAATCACCATCGCCAAATACTATGTACCATCGGGCCGTTGCATCCAGGAACTGGATTATACCCACCGCAAGGATGATGGCAGCGTTGTTAAAGTAGCCGATTCACTAATCCACGAGTTTAAAACCAAAAATGGCCGCTCGGTTTATGATGGCAGCGGCATTTACCCTGATATTTTTATTAAACAAGAGCGGTTTGCCAATGTAACCCAGGCTTTGGTGGGCAAGCTTTTAATATTTGATTACGCCACTTTATACCGTGACAAGCACGCTAAAATAGCCGATATCAAATCGTTCAACCTATCAGATAACGACTATAACGACTTTGTAAAATATCTTGCTGATAAAAATTATAACTACACCACATCATCAGAAAAACTGCTGAACAATCTTAAAACCGAGGCTACCAAAGAGAAGCAGTTTACTGAAATCCAGGGTGAATATGATGTTTTGAAGGCAAAACTCCTCACCAGCAAAAAGAACGATCTGCAACAGCATAAGGATGAGATAAAACAGGTGCTTGAAAACGAGATAGCATCACGGTATTACTTTGAAAAAGGCCGCTACGAAGCCAACTTTAAATACGATAAAGAACTGGCCCAGGCTGTAAAAACAATGCAGGATAAAGTCCAGCTGGCATCCATACTAAAAGGCGAAGGAAACTATAAAGTTATTGGTAAACCTATGCTGGCTATGGCCGGCAAAAAAGCGGCAGACAAGGATAGCGACGACGATCAATAAGCCGCTGTTATATTATCGCCCTTATAATTGTAACGGCTTAATTACACGTTGCACCGCATATTTAACTAAACTTTTTTCATCTGTTATTGTCATACCTCCAAACAAAACAATAACACTATGAAAAAGATCATTTTAACAGCCGCTATTTTTTTAGGTTGTTTATCAATAAAACCTGCCAGTGCACAAATAAGTTTAAGCATCAATATTGGCAGTCAACCAGACTGGGGCCCTACCGGCTACGATCATGCAGACTATTACTACATGCCCGATATTGACTCCTACTACGATGTAAATACACATCAATATGTATATTTCAATAATAACGCGTGGATACATTCAGCCGCATTACCTCCTCGTTACAGTAATTACGATGTTTACCATAGCTACAAGGTTGTAGTAAACGAACGTACACCATGGGTTCGTAACAATGTTTACCGCACCAAATATGCAAACTACAGGGGGCGTCATGATCAAAACATCATCCGCGACAGCCGCGATGTAAAATACACCAAGCATTGGAATGGCAATGGTAAAGGCAACAGAAAAGCTGTACGCAAAGAAGTACGTAACGACCGTAAAGACGACCGCAAAGATGACCGTAAAAATGATAAGGGTCATGGTCACAGAGATTAATTTTTGATTGTTTATTTTATATGAAACAGGCTTTCCATAACAGGAAGCCTGTTTTTTTATGCGCTGTTACAGGCAAGAGACCTATCTGCATTATGATTTTAAACTTTTTGGATTAAATATTGTCATACATCCAACAATGCGCAACTATAAATGAATTCATCCGTATTGGCGCAGTACTTTAACAAAATTATCAAATGAAAAAAATCATCCTGTCAGCAGCAATAATACTAAGCTGCTTCGCTATTAAAACAGCCAGCGCGCAAGTAAGCGTTAGCCTGGGTTTAAATATTGGCAGCCAGCCTGCCTGGGGCCCTGTAGGTTATGACCACGCAAGTTATTATTATATGCCCGATATAGATACTTATTATGATGTACCTACCCATGAGTATGTTTATTTTGATAACAATATATGGGTACATCATACCTACTTACCGGTGCGTTACCGCAACTATGACCTGTATCATGGCTATAAAGTTGTTATAAATGACAGGAACCCATGGTTAAGGCATGATGTTTACAGAACAGAATATGCCGGTTACAGGGGCCGTCATGACCAAGGTTTTATCCGTAACAGCCGCGATACAAGGTATGCCAACTATTGGAGAGGCAATCATGATCGCAGGGGATCTTATAACCGTCCTAATTATGGTAACAGAGGATACGGACGTCCTGAATTTCATGGCAACGGCGGCGGTCGTGATAACCACGGTGGTGGCGGACATGAGAACCACGGTGGTGGCGGACATGAGAATCACGGTGGCGGCGGACATGAAAACCACGGTGGTGGTGGACATGGCGGCGGCGGTGGCGGTGGCGGACATGGCGGTGGCGGACATGGCGGCGGACACGGCGGACATTAATCATTACAATTTAATACTTACAGGCTTCCCTAAAACGGAGGCCTGTTTTCGTTTAGGCGCTTATGACAACAATTAGTAACGCCTGATCATGACAAACCGGCTGGTTTTTATTTATGTTTGTGTGTTAGCCCGTCAACAGCAATGTATACACTATCAGAAGAAAATTATTTAAAAGCGATTTATCGCGTTGCGCAGCAAAAGGATGTAAAGATAACGCCTACTGCAATTGCCGAAACCCTGGGTAACAACCCGGCATCGGTAGTGGATATGATACGCAAGCTTACCGAAAAGCAATTAATAGCTTATGATAAAAAACAGGGCGTAAAACTTACCCAGCTTGGATTAAAAGATGCTACATTGATAGTACGCAGGCACCGTTTATGGGAAGTTTTTTTATTAGAGAAGCTGGGCTACCATTGGGACGAGATCCACGATATTGCAGAGGAGCTGGAGCACATCAGCGATATTACACTGGCCGACAGGCTTGATAAATTCCTGGGCTTCCCGGAATACGATCCGCATGGCGACCCGATACCCAAAGCCAATGGCAAGGTCCCCAAATCATTTTCAGTAACCCTAACCGATCTTAAAGCCGGCACCACCTGCCGTGTAGCGGCGGTTCGCGATACCAGCAATACCTTTTTACAATATCTTATTAAACTGGATATTGGCATAGGCACCCGCATTCAACTGATAGAAAAGATCCCCTTTGATAATTCCCTTGTGATTAGCATCAACGGTAAAGAAAACACCACCGTATCTCAAAAATTTGGCGAGAACATTTTAATAGATTAATTAAAAAAACGATCTGCAGATTGTCAACCTTTCGTCCTAATTTAAGAATATTTCAACTTTATTGGCCGTAAATTATCGATTTACGGTATTTACAAGCCCATTTTCATCTTATTTTCATACAAGCCATCTACTTTAGTATTTGTGGAGTAACGGTGTAGCTTTTTTACCAGGAAATTTACCGCTTCTGCAACTGGGTTAGAGTTGTTTGATTTTTTGACGATAAAGAATTTCATTTATGTTGGCAGTAAAAACTTTAAGTAACAATTTAGCCACCTACAGGCGTAACGTTTACGCAATGGGTGATAAGTTTGAGATAAGTGTTGTTGGGAACGATCACTTACTGGCCAATGAGCAAATAAACATTGCCATTTGTGAAATTAACCGGGTAGAAAAATTACTTTCGGCCTTTGGCGATGATAGTAACATTAAACAAATTAACCGTAACGCGGGCATTGAACCGGTAAAAGCCAATGGCGAAATATTCAGGTTGATTGACAGAGCTTTGCAAATATCTGAACTTACTCATGGTGCCTTTGATATTACCTATTTTACAGGCAATAATGTAACAGGTAATGATAATGCACTTGTTGAAAATTCTCCTGTTAAAACCGCTCCATATTCGGTAATGCAAACCAACTACCAGAGTGTTATACTTGACGCCGCTAAACAAACTATCTTTTTAAAAGAAAAAGGCATGCGCATTGGTTTTGGTGCCAATAGCAAAGGTTACGCCGCCGATAGGGCAAAATATGTTTTACAAATGAACGGCGTAAACAGTGGTGTAATTAATTCAGGTGGCGATTTGCTAACCTGGGGAACCCAGCCTAACCATAAACCATGGACAGTTGCAGCTGCCGATCCGGAGCAAAGAAAACAACCATTTGCCCATCTTAACATTAGCGACATGGCTTTTGCTACATCAGTAAATGCCGAGAAATATGCCAGTGTAAGCAAAAAGAAGTTCCAAAGCGTAACAAATGCCAACAAAGGATTCCCGGTAAGCGAAATTAAAAGCGTGAGCATCATTAGCCCAACAGCCGAACTTTCTGATGCAATGGCTTCGCCGGTAATTAATATTGGCGTTAACGCAGGTATGTATTTAATAAACCAGCTAAATCAAATAGCTTGTATCATTATTGACGATCAAAACAGGGTTTACACATCAAAAGATGTAAGCATCTGATATAAAATAAATTATAACCTATCAATTATTCAGGCAACGTGTTTATTTACAAATTATCCGGGCAATACCTGCCGGTTAAATAATTTAGTAACGTAATTGTTATCAACAGACCCCTCCCCCTTGGGTATTACTGTTTAAATTGACCGATATTTGAATACAATTTTAAGTTTTTCTTCCCCCCAATGATAAAGTGGTTTGCGTATATTGTCCTCGTATTGATATTTGCACCATATTTATCATCTGCCGTTATTAAAAACAGCCCGTTAAATTCTGTTTATAATTTCCGTATGATTACGGTATTGCATGATAATTTATCTGCGGATACTATATTGTCAAAAAGCAAAAAACAGCAGGAACTGGATGAAAAAAATAAAATTAAAGAGGTAGCTAAGGCAAGAAGACAGGCAAAGCCCGAAAAGGTTGACGAAAATGGCAATACTACACCAGCCAAACCAAAACCGAAAAGACAGCGCCGGCCCGAAGGATTGGAGCGTCCGCCAGAAATACCACGAAGAAATGGCAATTAAACAGGTTAACAAACAATTTACCGATTTTTGATGAAGTACCTTTGCTTACTTTTTTTTGTTATGGGTAGTAATACCTTATATGCTGCAGGTATTAACACAGACCTTTTTACGCACAACAACTTCCATGTTGTTGCCGATACAGATACCATTATCAGAAAGCAATCTGTTTCTGTAGGGATAAATTATGGCAGCGATGCGCTCTTTTTTGGTCGTACCGGGCCAGTTAAATACCCGTTTGTAACCGGCGATCTTATCTATAACACAAAACAAGGCTTTTTTGCCTACGGTTCGATACTCAAAGTTTTGGGATACACGCCGATTGATGAAGTAGATTTGGGCGGTGGATATTTTTACAAATTTTCTAAAGATTTTTCGGGAGCGGCAAGCTACACGCGCTTTATTTTTAATAAAGATGCCAATGTTATAAAATCAGCATCATCAAATGATGTAAACCTTAAAAACTCCTATGATTGGCACTTCGTAAAAACAAGTGTGATCATGGATTACCTTTTTGGCAAATCAAACGATTTTTTTGTAACCGTAACCAACTCCAAATACATTGAAACCAGCTGGAGTATTTTTGATGACAAGGATTACCTTTCATTTAATCCATCCTTTAATTTTATAACGGGCACCCAAAATTTTGTACAGCGCTATTCTCTTGACCATCGTTTTAAAGATGATATAGACAATATTTATGTACACAATGACCCTAATTCTGCACGTTATAACAGGAAGTTTAAGATGCTCAACTACAGTTTTAAATTGCCCATTGCCTATAACAGGCCGCATTATACATTGGAAGCATCGTGGCGATACTCTATCCCCGTTAACGTTGAGGGGGCGCTTGAAAACAGAAAAGAATCATTTTTTAACTTTACCTTTTACTACCTCTTTTATTAAACCGGGTATATGAATGTTTTAATAATTGAAGACGAAAAAGCACTTGCACAGGAACTTGAAATCTTCCTGACAAATTATAACTACATATGCGAGGTTTGTTACGATGGAACTTCGGCATCTGAAAAGATAGCTACCAATCTCTACGATTTTATTTTGATAGATCTAGGCCTGCCAGATTATGAGGGGCTTGATCTGCTGAAAGAAGCCAAAAAGCTCGATTCGGACGCGGCCTGCATCATACTTACAGCACGCGCCGAAATTACCGACCGAATTAAAGGTCTTGATCTTGGCGCCGATGATTACCTGCCCAAACCATTTTCGTTATTGGAACTTCAAAGCCGCATGCAGGCAATAATCCGCCGCAAATTTGGTGTCAAAAACAATATAATTGAACTCGACGGCTTCCTTATCGATCTTACAAACCGTACCATTACATACGGCAGCAGTACGGTAAATGCCATCACAAAAAAGGAGTTTGATCTTATCGCATATTTAATTTTACATAAAAACCGCACCCTTACCCGCATGCAGCTAAGTGAACACATTTGGGGAAGTGTGGTTAATAATGATTACGACTCCAACTATATAGATGCGCACATTAAAAATATCCGGAAAAAATTAAATGCCTTTGCATCGCCCGATTGGCTGGAAACCGTAAGAGGACTGGGCTACAAAATAAAAATCAACGCTTAAGTATTGAAACTCAGAACAAAACTTACGCTTTTTAACGCCATATCAAAACTGGTGATTGCCATACTATTTGTATTGCTGGTACCGGTATTGATCAAAAACATCAGCAGCAATTATGTAGATAGCAAGCTGATAAAACAAAAAAACAAACTACTGCAAATAGTAAAAAGCCGGGGCATTGAAACCTATATTGTAAACGGCGAAGGATACGGAAGTTACCTCCCCCTCAAAGATGAATACATAAGTCTTGACGAGGTTGAACCTAATTATTATTTAGATACCATTAAAAGAGGGAAACGCCTTTTTAGTGAGGGAGATACGCTTGAATACCGCATATTGAGCCATACTTTTAAAGTAAAAAATAAAAATTACCTGCTGGAGATAGGCAAAAGTGTTGATACACTTGATGAAACCAGTACCCCGCTTCAAAACATAGCCTTCCAGGTATTGCTGGGCATGATCCTGCTTACCATCCTGGCCGACCAGGTTTATTCCAATTACGTACTTAAGCCACTCCGCACTATTATAAAAACAAAACTGATTGGTCAAAAGTTCCCTAATTTCCAGTCGTACCGGAAGGTGCGGACCAACACCTCTGATTTTGAACACCTTGATCTGAGTATTCATAAAATGATTGAGACCATTGCTGATAAATTCCACAAGGAGCGCGAATTTATTTCAAATGCCTCGCACGAGCTCATGACCCCAATCTCCATCCTTCAATCAAAAATCGAGAACATGTTTGAGGAAGAGGATATCAGCGATGAGATTAAGGTGCGTTTACTGGAGATGCAAAAGATCCTGAACCGTTTAAAAAGCATTACCAAAACACTACTCCTGATATCGCAAATAGAGAACGAACAATTTTTAAAGGAAGACAAAGTAGCCGTAAGCGAATTACTGCAGGATGTATATGATGAAATCTCCATCCGCTTGCAGGATAAAAACATCAGTTATGATATTTCTATCCCCGATAACTGGTACCTGGTTAATATTAATAAATTCCTGCTGTTCAACCTGTTTTTTAACCTTATCAATAACGCTATTAAATATAACCGCGAAGGTGGCAGCATCCGGGTAACGGCAGTAGCAGTTCATGATAAATTTATCATCAGCATTACGGATACAGGTATAGGCATTGACGCCGATGCGCTTCCATCCATATTTAATCGCTTCAAAAAAATTCGCCAGTCGTTACAGCAGGAGAGTTTTGGGCTTGGCCTGCCTATTGTAAAATCAATAGCCGGCTTTCATGATATCGAAATTGAAGTAGTATCAGAAAAAGATGCGGGCAGCACTTTTAAACTTATCTTTCCGGCCACCTTAATAGTGGTTAATAATTAACCAGCGCCCCTTCCCGTGTATCGATAATTTTACATTTGATGTACTAAAAATTAGCCACTTTTTAGTGCCCACACTAAAGAGTGCACGCAAGCCCGAAATCCAATTTCTTAATTGTTAAAAAAGTAACGCCATAGTAATGATTCGCCTTCAATATTAGGGAATATACCTTTTGGCATTAGCTTTGCAAATAACAACTTATATACATATATAATATTATGAAATCTTTAAGAATAAGGATAGCTACTTTTAGTTTAGCATTAGCAACAGCAGGCATTTTAAGCGCAGGCTGTAACTCATTAACCAAAACGCAAAAGGGTGCTGCAATTGGTGCCGGTGCCGGTGGTACCGTAGGTGCATTTATTGGCAAGGCAGCTGGCAATACAGCGTTAGGAGCCATTATAGGTGGTGCTGTAGGTGGTACCGCAGGCGCCTTTATTGGCCGTAACATGGATAGGCAGGCTGCAGAAATAAAACAAACTGTGCCCGGTGCTACCGTAACCCGCGAAGGCGAAGGTATCCTGGTAAAATTTGATTCAGGTATTTTATTTGATACCGATAAATCGGCGCTTAAATCAGCAGCTCAATCCAATTTACAAAAATTAGCGGCCTCGCTTCAAAATAATCCCGAAACAAATATTTTAATTGTTGGCCATACCGATAATACCGGCTCTGATGCCCACAACATGACTTTATCTGTGCAAAGGGCCGAATCAGTAAAAACATTTATAGCCGCAGCCAACGTTGCTTCATCACGTTTACAAACTTCCGGAAAAGGCGAAACTGAGCCAATTGCTGATAACACAACAGTTGATGGCCGTTCAAAAAACCGCAGAGTAGAGATTGTAATTGTTGCTAACTCAACAATGAAAAACGAAGCCAAACAAGCCGGTCAGTAATAAGCAATTTCAATAATATATTGTTATAATAAAAGATCAAGTTAATTGTAAAAACCTGGCCGCGAGGGCCGGGTTTTTTATTTTATGGATATTATAATAACACAAAAAACAATTTGTAATCAATGGGTTAATCAATTACATTTGTTATATGTTAAAAAGATCAGGAGCTATATTACTAACTGTGCTGTACGCTGTTACGGTATTGGGCTTTGCTCTTAATCTGCATTATGTTGGCAGCAAGGCTGCTTCTGTAAAAACAAACGCAGCAGTTATCAATTGTAGTTCAAAAGGAAAAACAAATTGTTGCAAACGCACTCCGGTGAAGTCAAAAGTTAATGATACTTTCCAGGATGAAGCAACATCTTTTTTTAGCAAAGTATTCGCGTTTGCACTACCACAGTTACCCTTTAAAAACCTTTTCTATTCACCACGGCAATCTGTATTTGCGAAAGTTTTTGACAGGGAACCAACCGACGAACCCTCGCGAGGTACCGCAACATTTATCCAAACCTTCATTTTCCGTAACTGATAAATTAATTGAACGCCCCGGCAATTTCACTTTCGGTTTATCTCAAAATTAGTTTAAAAATGAAAACGCTCAAAATATTCATCAT
Organism: Mucilaginibacter sp. P1_A3; assembly: GCF_056406855.1. Classification (NCBI taxonomy): domain Bacteria; kingdom Pseudomonadati; phylum Bacteroidota; class Sphingobacteriia; order Sphingobacteriales; family Sphingobacteriaceae; genus Mucilaginibacter; species Mucilaginibacter sp. P1_A3. The sequence goes on along the minus strand of NZ_JBFTZJ010000013.1, from coordinate 164,902 downwards.
CCTGTTTTCCCTATCTGCTACCGTTGCAAAAGCACAGTTTACCAAAGCCGAACTGCAGGTTAGCGGCCTTACCTGTGCTCTTTGTGCCAAAACAACAGAAAAATCTTTACGTGCACTTCCTTTTGTAAGCGAAATTAAAACCGACCTGATCCGCAATACTTATCTTATTACTTTTAAAAATGATGTACCGGTAAACTTCGAGCAGATCAGCAAAAAGGTACAGGATTCGGGCTTCTCGGTAAACAGCCTGAAAGCCACCTACAACTTTGATAACACCAAAGTTGCCGATAACTATTTTAGCTACGGGGGCGATACCTACCGCTTGCTTAATCCCGCTGATAAATCCATCAATGGTACTGTTAACGTTACCGTTGTTGATTTTGGTTTCGCGCCAAAATCGGTATCCAAAAAGTACCTGGGCCAGGTAACGGATACCGCTCCTGCCTCCGGTCGTATCTATCATTTAGCTATATAGAAATTTAGCGGCTCTCTAAAATAAATACACCATCCGTCAATTATAAGTTGTAAAATTTCGCGAAATTCTGAGGGAGAAATGACGTTTTAAAAGGTTTGTCATCCTGAGGAACGAAGGATCTATTCGCCGACCTATACAGGGCGAAGAAGCATGGCGAACAACAGATCCTTCACTGCGTTCAGGATGACAAAAAGTTTTTTTTGCAAGAAAAAAGCGCGACCATTTTCACGGTCACGCTGCTGTAGGGGATATTAAAAAAATCTTTTAAACTCTGATATAGATCTTATTCTTATCTAACAGCCAACCTACGCTCCAGCACAGGAGCATATAGCTGATAGCAAACAAAAGCGAGCCTATAGCGCCGGGGGCAATCACCTGGTACAAATTATCATTTATCCAGCCATATAAACTGCCGCCCTTTACCGTGAACATGTAAAAAAAGATAACCAGCGTTTCTGACAGCACATAGATAGGCAGCGGATTTTTACCTAAAATGGTAAAGAAGCGGGTCCAGTTACCTTTGTTCCAGTCGTTTATTTCGAGGGCATAAACCAGGAAAGAAAGGATCACCAGGTCGAGCCCGGTTGTAACCAGTACAAATGAGCTGCTCCACAATTTTTTATTGATGGGGAATACCATATTCCAGCACAAGGCCAGGAATATGAACAGGCAGCCCATGAGCAACATTTTGGAGATAACATCATAACCCTTGCCCTTTTGCTGAATAAACTTACCGGCATAATAACCAACCACTACGTTAACAATAGCAGGCAGCGTACTCAATATTCCTTCGGGGTCAAAAGCTATCTTTTCACCATGATACAGGTGGTTATCGCCCAGTACAAATTTATCAAGAAAGATACCCGCGTTCCCGGTCATACTCAATGGGTTTGATGGATCACCAAAAACCAACAGGATTACCCAGTAACCAATTAAAAACAGTACCGATAATATGATAACCGATTGTTTTGACAGAAAATGGATCATGAGCGATGCAAAACAATAGCACAATGCTATCCTTTGCAAAACCCCCATAATACGGGTATGGCTTATAGGCGAAAACTCAACATGTCCCTTATCTAAGCTAAAGAAGGGGAACCAATACATCAGGTAACCTATTAAAAATATCAGCAGGGTACGTTTAAATATTTTGGCGAGCACGGCTGCGTTGCCCATTTCCAGGTAGCGTTTCATAGAAAAGCTCATGGCGTTACCAACGGCGAATAAAAATGAAGGGAAAACCAGGTCGGTAGGTGTAAAACCATGCCAGGCCGCATGTTCCAATGGCGAAAATGCCTGCGCACCGCTACCAGGTGTATTTACAATGATCATAAAACATATGGTCATCCCTCTAAATACATCCAGCGATAAAAATCGTGTTGATGATTTGTTCATGTTTTGGTTTAAAAAAGTTTTTACCGGTTTGCAGCAGGGAACAATACCCGGTAGTCTATAAAATATGCCCGGATATTGCTATCCCGGCAGCATTAATTAATGGTATCCTGGGTTTTGTTTAAGTACCGGGGCGCCACCCTTCGCGCTCAGGTCAATCTCGGTAAGTGGAATTGGGTAGTATTCGCTTTTACCCTTCACAAATTTGCCCCCTTTAACATCATTGGTTAGCGTACTTTGGTAAGCGATATAAGCATTAAGCTCTGTATCAGCAATACCCCATCTTACCAGGTCAAAAAAGCGATGACCTTCCATGGCTAACTCAATTTTCCGCTCAAAATAAATGGCTTTAAGTGCAAAATCCTTACTTGCAAAAGCGCCGGGCAAATAAGGGCTCACTTTATAATTTGCTGCAGGCGTATTGGTAAAGCCCGCGGTAGGGTTATCATCATTTTTATAACTATGCACCCACCCTGTTGTATTGGCCGCCCGGTTGCGCACCATGTTAACATAACTTTCTGCCTTATCAAAATTACCAAGTTGTGCTTCAACCTCGGCAGCCATGAGCAATACATCGGCATAACGGATCAGGTTATAATTGATTCCAGAGCCTGGTGCCCATGAAGTATTATCGCCATTGGTAGTTTGCTCGGCCTGACCGTAAACATTTTTAATTGGCGAGTAAGGGCCCGCGTACTGCTGATCCCTTATCCAATCGGTACCCGGGTGTAAGCCCCAGTCAAGAAAAGGAATGCCTCTGCGACCAACTGTCCAGTCTAACCGCGGATCTACTGTTCCGGCCTCGGGGGTAAAATCTCCATCGGCGGCAATGCCCATATCCGTTTTTAAAGCATGGCTGTTGTAATCATCAAGGTATGGTAAGCCGGTAACCGCATTTGTGCGGAAATGGTTTGCCAGATCAATAGAGGGCTGATAAAAACCGCAGCAACTAAACGGACTGCTATTACCGTAAGGAAAATTCAGCATATCGCCGTTGTTGGCATTTGAAGGGCCACCCGGATCTGTATTGGCAGCTGCCTGCACCGCAAAAACAGACTCGGCGCTGTTATTGGTTGCGGCCCTGAAATTATCGTTAAACCTGGTGTTCAATATATACTTTTGCCCCAATGCGGTTACACCCTGGCCTATAACTGCGTCAAAAACCACTTTTGCTTCGGCATATTTATGTTCATATAAATATGTTTTTGCTAAATAAGCACCCGCGGCCCACTTGTTGGCACGGCCAACATTATCCTGCGTATTAGGCAAATTATCATACGCGTATTTAAAATCAGCCTCAATTTTTGGCCAAATATCTGTTGTATTGGGTTGATTGATATCTGTTGTGGTTTCATCAAGATAAGGCACATTATTAAACATCTTTTTCAAATCGAAATAATAATGTCCGCGTAAAAACTTCGCCTGGGCCAATATATTGGTTTTTGCCGCGGCAGTAATTACGGCAACCTTTCCTGTTATTTTAATAGTGTTATTGGTTCGTGAAACACCTTCAAAATCGGCCCTCCATTTACTATCAAAAAAGCCGTTGCTCGCATCGGGGTTATACTTAAGGATAGGTTCAATGGGCTGCTGATCGCCGGCAATACTTCCCTTTGAAGCATCACCACCCGCAACTCCTCCATATATCCAGTTATCAGGCGATGCCTCCCAGGCTCCGCCGCCGCCTATAGCTGCATCTCCACCCTGCTGCCCGTCTAAAACGGCATAAGCACCTACAAGCAGTTCATTAGCTCCTGCTTCTGTTTCCAAAAACTGCGGCTCAAGTGCACCTGTAATTGGTTTATCAAGAAATGTTTTTTTACATGCACCAAGAGCCAAAACGCTGAACAACATGATGCTGAAATATTTTTTTGCTTTCATTGTAATACTTTTAATGCTGTTGTTATAATGAAAAATTAACTCCGAATAAAAATGTACGTGGACTGGCATAACTGCCTTCGTCAATACCAAAGTCTTTGGTATTACCACTCAGCTCGGGGTCAATCCCGCTGTAACCTGTTAAAGTAAACAGGTTGGTTGCCGATACATAGATCCTTAACTTTTGAACACCAATCTTTTTTAAACTGTTGATATTAAAAGAGTAGCCAATTTGCGCGTTACGCATCCGCACATAGGTTCCGTTTTCAACAAAATACGAGTTTGGTGTTGCGCCACTGCTGGTTGATGCATCCAATTCCTGGATAGGAGCCTTTGCATTTTGATGCGTTGGAGTCCATGAATCATTAAGGGCAGTGTAGCTTTTAGCTGTACCGAATGAAGCATAAAAGTCTCTCCAGTATTTAACACTGTTCCACAATTTGTTGCCGAATGAGCCATAAAGAAATATGCTGGCATCAAAGTTTTTATAATTTACGCCCAGGTTTAGCCCGGCAGTAACCTTAGGGTTAGGATTGCCAATAAATGTACGGTCAGCATCGGTAATTATACCATCGCCATTTACATCTTTATACCTGAAACGGCCAACCTTTGTATCTGATTGGTAAACTGCATTTGGATCGTTACTTATTTTTTGAGCGCTGGCATCGGCGGCGTCAATCTGGCCCTGGTTATTCCAAAAGCCTACTACCTGGTATCCATAAAATTCACCCAATGAATGACCAACGGCGCTCCTCGTAATCGGGCTATCAAAACGACTTGTGGCATCACCTACAAAATAGGTTCTGTCATCAGATACTTTTAATATTTTATTGTTGTAGGTAGTTACAGTACCGGTAGCACTAAAATTAAGGTCTTTGCTCGCTCTGATATTGCCGGTTACAGATATATCAAGACCTTCAGTTTTCATTTTACCCACGTTTTGAGCGGGTACCTGCCCGTTACCGGCTGTACCTAATTGCGTGGCAGCGTATAAAAGGTCCTTTATATCCTTACGATAGTAATCGGCTGTTATTGCTATTTTACCATCAAGTATGGTAGCATCAAACCCAAAGTTGGAGTTGATGTCCTTTTCCCATAAAGCATGTGGGTTGGCTATCTGATCCTGGTAAAAGCCCGGTAATAGTGCGGAATTACCATCTAAGGGATAATATGACTGGCCAATATTAGTACCAAAGGTGGTATAAGCATCCTTTGATCCCATATTAATCTGGTTACCCATTATACCCCAGCCACCTCTCACTTTAAGATCGGTAAGCCATTTTGCATCTTTAAGAAAACTCTCCTGCGATATCCGCCAGCCCGCGCTAAATGCAGGGAAATAACCGTAGCGTTGGTCTACAGGGAATTTTGATGAACCATCGCGACGAATAGTGGCGTTAAACAGGTATTTGTTATCATAAATATAATCAAGACGCGCAAACTCCGACAGCAGCGATGTGGAGCTTTTGCTGCTGTAGTTGTTTTTGTTTGTGGTACCTGTTGAAAGGTTCACATAATCAGGATCAAAATTATAAAAGCCCTGTATACTGCCTCCAAGACTTTTATCATACGTTTCAACCGACTCGGTACCTACCACAACGTTAAGATTATGCTTCCCGAAGATTTTTTGATAGGTAAGGGTATTGGTCCAGTTATAACTGTAGCTATTGGCCGAGTTTTCGTTATAGCTGTTTATGAGAGAATTTTCAACGTTTTCATAGGTTGGATAGGTAAACGCATGATCGTTGCTATTGGTGATATCGCCTCCAAAGCTGGTACGCAGGGTAAGCCCCTTAAAAATATCTGCTTCGGCAAACATATTGCCCAACAGGCGGTAAGCTGTAGAACCATTGTTTTTGGTGCGTTGCTGTATGGCCACCGGGTTATTGGCATCGCCCAGGCCTGTACCATAACTACCAGCGTAATTACCTTTTATATCATAAACCGGTATAATTGGCTGCTCTCTCAAGCCCATAGCGATAACACCATCCGGACTGTTGGCGGTGATCTGTGCATGGTTGGCCGCGGCTACCTGTGGCGTTCTGGTAATGGAATATGACAGGTTTTCGCCTACCCTGATGTGTTTGGTTATATTAAAGTTGGTGTTTGAGCGTAATGTGTACCGTTTAAGATAGGTATCTATCAACGTACCCTGCTGATTAAAATAGTTAAGCGAAAACAGGTAGTTTGCCTGTTCGGTACTGCCACTTAATGTTAAGTTATGACTTTCTATCGGCGCGGTTTTAAACAGCTCGTGATACCAGTCTGTACCTGCTTTATTGGCCCTTGTTATTCTGTAAAAATTATTATAGTCGTTGGGTGATGTATAAAAAGGGTTTACATAATATTTTGAAGGATTTACTGATGGATCGCCTTCTTTAGCCCCTGCGGGTGTTATATAATCAGGCAATGTAAAGGTTGTTCCGGTACCTGAAGGGTTATACAACGGATCCTGAAGATCAGTAATACCCGAGTTTTTTTGTGCTGTTAACTGCAGGTTAGCCATTTGCTGCGGATTAAGCGTATTCCAAACATTGCCTCCTTTAGGCACCTGTGTGCCATAATAAGCATCGTATTGTACACTTACTTTACCCTTACCCCTTTTAGTGGTAATGATGATAACCCCGTTTGCCGCCCTGGCCCCGTATATAGAGGCCGAACTTGCATCCTTTAACACCTGTAACGATTCCACATCATTGGGGTTAATGGTACTTACATCATAAGTTTCCATACCATCCACCACGTACAATGGCGTATTATCGCCAAAAGTGTTAAAACCCCTGATGTGTACCTGGGGTTCTTCGCCCGGCTGGCCCGAGCCTGTTACTGTAACACCAGATGCCTGGCCCTGCAGCTGGCTGTTTACTGATGATGAAGCCTGCTTATTTAAATCTTTAACATTTACAACAGCCACAGCACCGGTAAGGTCCTTTTTCTTTTGGGTGGTATAACCAACCACAACTACCTCGTTGAGGGCTTTTGACTCCTCCACCAATTTTACGTTGATGATGGTTTTCCCATTAACAGCTATCTCCTGGGGTGTAAAACCCAAAAAGTTAAAAAGAAGTGATCCGGTACCATCGGGTAGCGTTAAGCTATACTTACCATCAATATTGGTAACTGTACCTAAGGTACTTCCCTTAAGCTTTATGCTTACTCCCGGCAATGGCGCGCCGGCAGCATCGGTAATTGTACCTGTTACCGTAAGGGTGACAATGGCCTCCCCATCTGTTGGTTTAATAATAATGATATCATCCACCACCTGAAAGGTGAGCTGTTGATTTTTAAGTACATGGTTCATTACCGTTTCAATACTGGCATCTTGTAGTTCAACGTTGATCTTTTTATCTACGTTAACCTGGTCCAGCCGGTAAAAAACCGTGTACTTGCTGCTTTTCTCAATCTGCTTAAACATCTGTTTAACAGATATATTGTTCACACTAAAGTTGTAAACGTTTTGCGAGTAAGCGGCAGCGTGTATTTGCATTATTCCCGTTAAGAGTAAAACAGTTACAAGCTTCATAATTTTAATCGTTTTTTGCCATGCACGCACAGCCATTACAGATTTTCTGTCAAAATTTATCATAAATTTGTGTTTTAATTAGTTAATACGATGCTTCCCCAAGCGTAGGGTATTAGCTATTGATTTATAGGACCCGGGTGTTAGCGCACTTCGGGTTTTTTATTTTGAAAGAGAGCGTTAGTTTTTTATCATAGTTTGTTTTTTAGTTTTTAAGATTAGCTGATTAGTTTTTATTGTTTTTAGTAATGTTTACAGTGTTACCCGTTATAGCATAGTTGATAGCCGTATTGCCCTTTATTAACTCCAGAACCTTATCAATACTGGCCACATTTTTAAAACTGCCCGAGTAGCGGATGTTTTGCAGCACGGTATCATCCATCATAATTTTCACATTGTACCTGCGCTCCAGCACCCGGGAGATCTCATCAAGCGTATTGCCATCAAACACCAGCAAATCATCTTTCCATCCGTCATACCGGTTCAGCTTTGCCGAATCCACCTGCAGCACCTGTATCTCGTTCAGGTTTTTTAGCTCTTTATCATCCTGTTTTGCCGCGTATCGCTCTGCTTTGGGATAAAAGATCCTGAGCACCTGTTGCGGCTTAACATAAATTCGGCTCATTTCGCTGGCGTTGTTATCTACATTACCCTCCACCGATACCTCGCCTTTTACTACTGTTGTTTCAAAAAACGAATCGTTAGGATACGCTTTCAGGTTAAATTTTGTACCAATATCCCTGATGGTATAGTTTTTAGTATTAACCAAAAAAGGGATAGTTTTTTTCCCTGGAGCTATCTCAAAAAAAGCTTCGCCCTCCAGGTAAACCGTGCGGTTGGTTTTATTAAAATTAGTGCTGTAATTAAGTTTACTCCCGGCGTTTAGCCAAACAATGGTACCATCATTTAAAATTATTTTTTTGATGCCGCCATTTTTAACAGATACATGCCTTACACGCTGAATATTTTGTGAGTAATGGTTTACCAGCAACGCTGTAAGCACGCCAAACATGGCTACCACAGCGGCTACTTTACTCCACACTTTTAGCCTCACATATTTTGTCTCTTGCGGTATTGTTGCCAAAGCAAATTTATCAAAGGCTTTTTCCTCATTCACCACTCCCGGCTGCAGGTACAGCATATTTTGCCACGTTTCATACAACTGTGCAAAATACTGTTCATTCTCCGGGTGCGCGCTTACCCATTCCCTTACCTGCGCGGTCTCCTTTTCATCGGCTTCGCGGGTTATATACTTTACCAGTAAAAGTTTTATCTCTTCGTTGTCCATTCTTATTATGATTACAAGACAATTGAAAAAGCGAATACCCTCAAGCACTTTGAAAATATTTTTTCATTAAATTGGGGGATATCACAAAAAGCCACCCGCTAATTGCGCACAACGTTGTTAACACAGAATTTTTGTACATTAGCTTATCATTATTTCCATATTAAATTTGAATCTTTCAAATTTTAATCGCTAACTTGTTAAAGTTTTTTAAAAAGTACTTCATTTTACTTGTAATATGAATAGATGATTACCAAACCCGCCGACGCCTTAATTACAAAACTCACGCAGGGTGATGCCCGGGCGTTTGAAGTTTTATTTAAACTTCATTACACCCGCCTTACGCTTTTTGCCAATCGCTTTGTGAATGACCTGTCGGTTGCCGAAGAGATAGTGGCTGATGTATTTACTGATTTGTGGGAGAAAGGGCACGAGGTTACTTTTTCAACATCGGTAAGTTCATACCTATATAAGATGGTGCAAAACCGCAGCCTTAATTATTTAAAGCACCAAAAGATAGAGAACCTATACGTTAGCTACCTTGAAAAAAATGACTTGTTTGATGAAGTACGCAGCACTGTTGAAAAAGGCTACGAAGAAAAGGAACTGGCCCACCAGATAAAAGCAGCCATCAATACCCTCCCCGAAAAGTGCCGTGAAATTTTTGTACTGAGCCGCTTTAGCGATATGAAGTATAAAGAGATTGCCAGCCAGCTTAATATCTCGCCCAAAACTGTAGAGCGCCAGGTAAGTATCGCCTTAGAGAAGCTAAGGCAAACGCTGAAGCATGTGAGTTATTTGTTGTTTTTTTAGTAGTGATAACGGCATTGATGTATATGAATCGAGTCATTTTCGATCTTATATACCAAACGATGTTCCAGATTTATCCTGCGGGACCACAATCCTGCTAAATTATGTTTTAAAGGCTCTGGCTTGCCCGAACCTTCAAATGGGGTTCTTTCTATTTCTTTTACCAAAGAGTTTATCTTTCTTAGGATAGATTTATCTGTGGCTTGCCAGTATAAATAATCATCCCATGCTTGATCGGCGAAAATTATTCTCACTCTTCAATAAGTTTTCTTTCTGTACCGATACCTTTGTTAAAATCCTCGATACTTTTCATAAGCCGGGCGGCATTGTTTGGGCTTTTAAGTAGATAGAAAGTTTCTTCCATACTCTCATAATCAGCTTTGGAAATAACCACAACGTCTTCTGCGTTGATGCTTGTAACTACCAAAGGTTTATGATCATTACGCACTTTATCCAAAAAGTACTTTAACTGCTGCCTGAAGGTTGTATATGTGGTGACTTCCATCTGCTTAATTTTAAATAAAGATATAAAACACAAACCACATGTACAAGAAGCTGTACGTGTGGTTTGTAACTTTTTTTACCTACAGCCCCATTTCCTTCTTCAAAAACTGGCCGGTAAAGCTATCTTTCACCTTGCACAGACCTTCTGGAGTACCGCTGAAAAGGATTTTTCCACCACCAGAACCACCTTCGGGGCCAAGGTCAATTACGTGATCAACCACCTTAATTACATCCAGGTTGTGTTCGATAACCAAAACCGTGTTGCCTTTATCAACCAATTGATAAAGCACACCCAACAACACGTTGATATCCTCAAAATGCAAGCCGGTTGTAGGTTCGTCCAATATATAAAAAGTGTTACCGGTATCTTTTTTGGATAGTTCGGTAGCCAGCTTAACACGCTGTGCCTCTCCACCCGATAAGGTGGTTGATGCCTGGCCCAACGTAATATAGCCCAACCCCACATCAAACAAGGTTTTTATTTTACGATAGATGGCCGGGATATGTTCAAAAAATGGTGTGGCATCCTCAATGCTCATATCCAGCACATCGCTGATGGATTTGCCACGATAACGTACTTCCAGCGTTTCGCGGTTGTAACGGCGACCGCCACATTCTTCGCAGGGCACCTGCACATCTGGTAAAAAGTTCATCTCTATCACTTTCATACCGGCACCCTGGCAGGTTTCGCACCTGCCACCTTTTACGTTGAACGAGAAACGTCCCGGTTTATATCCCCTGATCCGCGACTCGGGCAAAGCAACATACAAATTACGGATATCCGAGAACACACCGGTATAAGTAGCCGGATTTGAGCGTGGCGTACGCCCGATAGGTGTTTGATCTATCTCGATAACTTTATCAATATTTTCCAGGCCCTCAATTTTGTCATAAGGCAGCGGATGCTTTTTGGCCCTGAAAAAATGATGGTTCAAAATAGGGTATAAAGTTTCGGTAATTAAGCTTGATTTACCACTACCCGATACGCCTGTAACGCCAATAAGTTTACCCAGCGGAAAATCAACCGATACCTTTTTAAGGTTATGACCGGTGGCTTTTTTAAGGCTTAATGTTTTGCCGTTACCCTCTCTCCTCTTTTCGGGCACAGCGATAGAACGCTCGCCATTAATATAGGAGGTTGTGAGCGTATGCTCTTTCATTAGTTCGGCAGGGGTTCCTTGTGCAACTATCTGCCCGCCGTGTACTCCGGCTGCCGGGCCCATATCTATCACATGGTCGGCTTCCAGTATCATATCTTTATCGTGCTCAACCACTAAAACGGTGTTACCCAAGTCGCGCAGGTTTTTGAGGGCATTTATTAAACGCTCATTATCGCGCTGATGCAAACCGATACTTGGCTCATCCAAAATGTACATTACGTTCATTAACTGCGAGCCAATTTGTGTGGCCAGCCTGATGCGTTGCGCCTCGCCACCTGAAAGTGTTTTGGCCGTACGATCGAGCGTTAAATAGCTCAGTCCTACATCCAGCAGAAACACGATTCGTGCTCTAATCTCTTTTAATATTTCTTTGGCGATAACATTCTGGCGTTCGGTAAGCCTGTCTTCCAGCCCGTTGAACCATTCCTGCAGGTGATTAATATCCATGCAGGCCAGCTCAAATATGTTTTTGTTATCTACCTTAAAATGTAACGACTCTTTCTTCAACCTTGCACCCTCACAAACGGGGCAGGTTTTAAGCACACGATAGTTTTCCATATCGTCCATGCCTTCATCATTGCGGCGTTCCTGCTGCTCTTCAAGCATACGCACTATACCGTCAAAAGTGATGGAGTAGCTTTGCACATTCCACTTGTTGTATTCTACAGAAACATTAATCGTATCGGGCGCGCCGTTCAGGATGATATCCAGGTGATCGCGGCTTAGTTTTTCTATCGGCGTGGTTAACGAAAACTCATATTTTTTTGCCAATGCTTTCAATACCTGGAAAATCCACGTTTCGCGGTATTCCCCTATAGGGGCCAAACCACCATTCATGATGGTAAGTTTAGAGTTAGGGATAACCGAGGCTTCATCAACCTCAAAAATATACCCCAGGCCATTACATTTTTCGCAGGCGCCATAAGGCGAGTTGAATGAAAATGTGTTGGGCTGCGGCTCATCATATGAAATGCCGGAAACCGGGTCCATCAAATATTTACTGTAATAGGCTACATTACCATCTTTATCGCCCACCCTAATAATGCCCTTGGCAATTTTTAAAGCGGTTTGTACAGAGGTGTATAAACGCTTGCTATCTTTTTCTGTTACAACCAGCCTATCCACCACAATATCAATATCATGGATCTTGTACCTATCCACCTGCATTTTAGGTTCCACATCGGCCATGGCGCCATCAATCCAAACCTTAAGATATCCCTGCTTACGTATGGATTCAAATAATTCGCGGTAATGGCCTTTACGGGCCTTTACCACCGGGGCCAGGATATTAACCGGCTCGCCGTCAAATTTTTCGGTAATGGTTTTCAGGATCTGATCTTCAGACATGCGCTCCATTTTCTCGCCGGTAGTATAGGAATAAGCATCCCCGGTACGGGCAAAAAGCAAACGCATAAAATCGTAGATCTCGGTAATGGTACCTACGGTTGATCGTGGGTTTTTACTGGTGGTTTTTTGCTCAATAGCAATAACCGGACTAAGGCCAGATACCTTATCTACATCCGGCCGTTCCATACCACCCATAAACTGACGGGAGTATGCCGAAAACGTTTCCATATAACGGCGTTGCCCCTCGGCATAAATAGTATCAAATGCCAGTGATGATTTACCGCTGCCACTTAAACCGGTAATTACTACCAGCTTGTTGCGCGGAAAAGAAACATCAATATTTTTTAAGTTATGTACCCGGGCTCCGTAAACTTCAACTTCACTTTGCTCGCCCAGATCAACAGTTTTTGTAATCATAAATTAAGGATGATTTAGTGAATTAGCGGATTAGTGATTTTTAAGACCAATTAGAAAAAAACTTTGCCAATCTTAAACAGGAGAAGCAAAAAAAAATCACCAAATCACTAATTCAGTAACGCACTAATTAGCCCACAAATATACGCAAAAAAGGCCGACCTTCCAGCTGGGAAGGTCGGCCTCAAAGTGCTCCGTAGTGTAATCTTTAATTAATTATGACATTGACAGTCAATATCAATTAAATGCCAGCAGTTGTGTTGGCTGGGTAATATTAATATAGTTTTTATACCCAAACTTTTTAGGCTGCTCAATAATTGCTTTCATGGCAATAAGCTTGTAAACATATGAACCAGTTTCGCGGTTCAGGCTCATGCGGAAATAATTATCTTCGTTTTGCTTGTTAATGGCTTTAGCTAATTTAATAGAGCCATTGTTGTAAGCAGCGGCAGCCAGTGTCCAGCTGTTAAATTCACCGTATAGTTCTTTAATATACTTGCAGGCCGCAATGGTTGATTTGCGAACGTTCTGCCGTTCATCAACCCCATGACCTACCTTTAAACCGTAGGTACGCGCGGTACCTGCCATAAATTGCCATAAACCCGATGCTCCTTTAGAAGAAGTGCCCGATTTAAGCCCCGACTCCACAAGTGGAATGTATTTAAAATCATCAGGAATACCGTAAAACTTCAATATAGGCTCAATAATAGGGAACAGTACTTCGGCCTTACGATGCAGTAAGGTTGATTGTACATTTTTAAAAGCATGTTGTCTGAGCGATTTATTGAGTTTGAAAGTAACCCTGGCATCATTAACAGGTAAAGCTTCGGCTGCAAAATTATAGGCAGCGGTATTGCTTTTAATAAAAATAAATTTCGAGGTTCGATCGCTTAATCGTGCCGGTTTTGCAACCGATTCAGTAATTGTTGTACTGAAGATATTAAGCATGGAAATGAGAACCAGCACCAGCGTTACGGAGCACGTAAGTAAGTGTTTTTTAATCATTTCTTTTTTTATCATTAACTATACATTAGGTAAAATGTGCTGCAAAGGTAGGTCATACGATTCACATAATCAAATACTTAGCTTTTTGCTAACTTTTTTAGTGTTGGTTTTCGGTTCAAAAACCGGGTTTAAAACTGTTTAAACCCAGTTTTTGAACCGCAATATTTTTTTAAAATTTTTGATTAGTTTTTGCCAAAAAAGCGTAACTTTGACCCTCACGCTGCGAAAGCGCTAAACAAAAAAATATGGTATTTAAGAGACCAACAGGTAGTCGCGACGACAAGCCGGGAAAAGCAACAGGTAGAAACTCTACCGGCAGAAGTTCAAGAAGTGATGATCAACCCAAAAGATCATCATCCGCTTCAAAAGGCAAGGCCACTCCAAACGGAGATAAAAAGAAATTAACCCGCCCGGAAAAACCTTTCCAAAGCAACAGGTTCAGTGACGACAAGCCTAAAAGCAGTTTTAGGGACGGTGCTTCATCTGGCGATAAAAAATCATCTACAAGATCAAGGCCATATTCTGGCCGCCCAACATCCGGCGATAGCGATAAACCTAAAAGCAATTTCAGGGACGGCGCTTCATCTGGTGATAAAAAAAGTTTTTCACCACGCAGCAAGCCATACTCTGGCAGGCCAGCATCTGGTGACAGCGACAGGCCGCAAAGAAACTTCGGCGCAAGCTCTGGTCCGAGTGAAAGAAAACCTTACTCCGGCAGACCATCATCCGGCGAAGGCGAAGAAAGACCTAAAAGAAACTTCGGCGCAAGTTCTGGCCCGAGTGAAAGAAAACCTTACGCTGGCAGACCATCATCCGGCGAGGGCGATGAAAGACCAAAAAGAAGCTTCGGCGCAAGTTCTGGTTCAGGCGAAAAGAAACCATACTCTTCACCACGTACGCGTAAATCAAATGCAGATTTTGGCGATAAGCCTAAAAGAAGCTTCGGCGCGGATAAAGGCGGCGAAGGTAAATTTGGTGCAGGAGCAGAAAGATCAACAGAGAAAAAATTTGGCGACAGGCCAGCCGATGGCGGATTTAAAAAACGCGAAGGCAGTTTCTCTAAAGATAAACCAGCTTACAACGCCGACAGGCCGCAACGCAAGCCGGTATATGATAAGATAACTAAAGATCTTGACGCGCCCGCAAAAACCATGCGTGGTCGTAAAAAACCTGCAGAAAGCAAAACAAAGGACGACGGACTTATCCGCCTTAACCGTTATATTTCAAATGCAGGTATTTGCTCACGCCGTAAAGCCGATGAGCTGATCATTGCCGGTGTGGTATCGGTGAATGGCGTAGTAGTTGATGAGCTGGGTGCTAAAATTGATCCCATGAGAGATGAGATCAAATACAATGGCTCAACCCTGCGCCGCGAAAAAATGGTTTACGTATTATTAAATAAACCTAAAGACTATATAACTACTACAGAAGATCCGCAGGAACGCCGTACGGTAATGCACCTGGTTGAAAAAGCAACTAAAGAACGCATTTACCCAATTGGCCGTTTAGACAGGAATACCACAGGCTTGTTGTTAATGACAAACGATGGCGAATTGGCCGACAAGCTTTCGCACCCGCGCAGTAACATCAGCAAACTGTACCAGGTTGAACTAAGCAAAAGCTTATCACAAGGCGACCTTAACAAAATCATTTATGGTGTTGAGCTGGAAGACGGTTTAATAAAACCCGATTCGGTATCATACGTAGCCGGTGGTTCAAAAAGAGAAGTAGGTATACAGATACATAGTGGCAAAAACCGTGTGGTACGCCGCATATTCGAAAGCCTTGGTTACGAGGTTGTAAAACTGGATAGGGTGGTTTATGCCAACCTTACCAAAAAGGATCTTCCGAGAGGCCGCTACCGCCATTTGGAAGAAAGTGAGATCATCCAGCTTAAACACCTGATAAAATAATAATAAAATGCCTCGTTAACCAACGGGGCATTTTTTTTGCCGATTTTGTTAACTTGCGTTCCTTAATCAATTCTTACCCATATGAAAAAAGTCCTTTTGATCATAGCGATGCTATCGCCGCTGCTTAATTTCGCTCAGGATAAAAAACTAATCCCCAAAACGTTTGATCTTGTTGTGGGCACCTACACCACCGGCACAAGTAAAGGTATTGTGGTTTACCGTTTTTATACCCAAAGTGGTAAGCTGGCTTATTTAAGCCAGGTAGACGGTGTAACCAATCCATCCTATTTAACGCTAAGTAAAAACAACAAATTTATTTATGCGGTAAACGAGGTGACCAAAGGTGAGGTAAGCTCATTTACATTTGATGCTAAAACCGGCAGAATGGATTTTATCAATAAGCAATCATCCTTAGGAGCCGATCCTTGCTATATCGCTGTTGATAAGGCACAAAAAAATGCTTTTGTGGCTAACTATTCAAGCGGACAGGTTACGGTATTGCCTATAAATAAGGACGGTTCATTAGCTAATGGCAGTGAAACTGTGCGTAATGACGGGCATGGACCAAACAAAGAGCGCCAGGAAGGGCCGCATGCGCATATGAGCATCCTATCGCCAGATGAAAAGTATTTGTTTTATAATGACCTTGGCACTGATAAGATAAACATCTACCGCTATCGCGCTGGTAAAGAGTCGCCATTAACAGCTGCCAATCCTGCTTTTGTTAGTGTTACGCCTGGTAGCGGTCCGCGCCACCTGGAGTTTTCGGCTGATAAAAAACGTGTTTACCTGGTAACTGAAATGGGATCAAATATTTTTGTATTTGATTATGATAACGGTAAGTTTAAACAAAAACAGGTAATTACCTTATTGCCCGATGGCTTTACAGGCAAAACTGCGGCAGCGGCTATCCATATATCTCCGGATGGAAGATTTCTTTATGCCTCAAACCGTTTAGAAACCAACGAAATCAGTTGCTATGCTGTAAACCAGGAAACCGGCGAACTTACATTTGTGTCACGCCAGTCAACCTATGGCAAAAACCCGCGCGATTTCGCTATAGATCCTTCAGGAAATTATTTGGTTGTAGCCAACCAGGGCAGCGACAATATGTTTGTATTTAAAATAGATCAAAATACAGGTAAATTACAACAAACAGGTATTAAGATAGACATAGGAAACCCCGTTTGCCTGAAGTTTACTTCGGCTGAATAATTAGGTGAAGGGTAAAAGGTGAAAGGTAAAAGGTCTTTTAGGGACGTAAGGGTTTGATGGGCAAAGGATAAAAGACGCAGCTACAGATTGCTTCATATAAAAGTAAAAAGGGTAAAGGCATAAGTGAATCACATCACCTTTCGCCTTTACCCTTTTATTTTGACCTAAAAAAAGGAGAACCTTTTACCTTTCTCCTTTTACCTTTAACCTAAAGATTTACCTTTTCCCTAAAGAGATTACGGATTTTTAGTAAACGAATAAATGATATATCCTGTTCCACCACCTACGGTAACCGGCGATTTAAGCGTCATGGCCGAGCCATCATTGTTTCCAATATCTAAACGGTAGCCTTCTGCTACGTTCTTAGCTTTATCACCTTCAAATATTTTTTTGAACTGGAATTGTGTACCTGTTGTTCCGCCGTTAAAAACCGACCAAAATATGGTTTGTGATGTACCATTAGCCAGGGTATAAATGCCGTTACCACTATTGGTTAGTTTCCAGGTGCTACCAACAAATGCTTCCGGGGCAGCCTGGTCAAATACGTTTTGAACCGCATTTTGAACCAAACCATCGTATTTCACATTATTAAGCGTCCACGTGCCAACAAATTTGCCGCGGGATACATTGGTTGAAACTGTGTTTTTTGTAGATGAACAGGCTGATAATACAAAAATGAGAGATAGAATTGCAATCGGGGTTTTAAGTAACTTTTTCATGACAGTAGTTTATTTAAATGCTCATTAGCATAAATCCTGCCAAAACGCTTAACTCACTTCAATACTTTTTAATTTAAAGCTTTTTTTAATCTCCAGTAAACGTTCATTAATTGAAGCGCTAACCTGATCCGCTTCTTTTACTTTCTTCAGGCTTTTTGCAAAACGATGATCGGTATCTGTTGAAAAGAAGCTACGTCTTATTTGAGTTATTATTTTCATGAGGCGTTCGGTATACTGCCTATTTACGTATTAATAGCGTAAAGGTTACATGAAAATTAATCATAGCTTAATATTCTACCTGGTGCTTAAAAAATTAACCAGTAGTTCCATCGCCTTAGCGCGGTGACTGATTTGATTTTTCGCATCCATGCTCATTTCGGCAAAGGTGATATTGTAACCATCCGGCTCAAATATGGGGTCGTATCCAAAACCATCACTACCACTGGGCTCGGTGCGAATACTGCCCTCTACCGTGCCGTCAAAAAAATGCTCCTCTCCGTTCCAGATCAGCGATATTACCGTGCGGAAACGGGCCTTGCGGTTGGTTTCGCCTTCCAGGTTATCCAAAACCTTTTTAATATTAGCAGCATGGTTACCATGCTCGCCCGCGTAACGTGCAGAATATACTCCGGGCTCGCCATTAAGGGCATCTATCTCCAGGCCGCTGTCATCCCCAAAACAGTCCAGGTTATATTTTTTATAAATAAACTGGCTTTTTATCGAAGCGTTCTGTTTAAAAGTAGTGCCTGTTTCTTCAATATCATCATAGCAGCCAATATCATTAAGGGTGCGCAGGTCAATTTTACCATCTATTTTGGCGGCTACCTCATCAAGCTTATGGCGGTTATTGGTTGCGAATACTAATTTCATTTTTGGGATGTAAGGACTATCAGACAAAGGATTTTTAATTATTTATGGTTGAGAAGAATAAGCTTCACTTAGGGTATTTACTCCTCATCGTGCTGATTCTTTCTTTAACTCTTTCAAGAATACCTTCACTTAAATCATTGTATATATCCCGCAAAAGGTAATTGCTTTTTGAGGGATCAAGTTTATCGTTAAACTGATTGATGTCCAAGTTAAACAGAATTTGACCAAAGCGCTGAGCAGGGTTTTCTTCCGCATACTTAGTCAAAATATCTATGATCTCTTTATTAAACTCACTGTGATCGTTCATAACCAGTTATAGTGTTTTCATTTGTTCCCAAAAGGCTTTTTTATGATCAACACTGTCCATCATATCGCCAAAGGCAAAACTATAAAGGCCGGTAAAGCCGCCTAATGATTTGGGGGTATTTAATACCAATGGCGGAATACCTTGTGGCAGGGCTTTATTTCCCAATACCAACAATTTTGCGGGCTTAAAAAATTTCAGCAATTCATCATAATGAGTATTCACCTGCTTAGCCAAGTTAACAATGGCCAAATCATCAACAGCAAGGTCCTTTCTTTTAATGATACTGGTAAGCGCGGTTAAGTGCGCCTCATCAATAAATTCCAAATCGGGGTAATGCACCAGCACCAGAAAGCTCTTTAAATTTTTCCCCAGATAATTAAAACTAACGGGCAGCGTTTTTACTTCGGGTTGTAACGCTGCAATTACCGGTTCAGGTTGCCTGGCTACTGGCATCGCCTCCCTAATTATAGGCGTGACTTCCTCCGCTATTGGTGCGGCCACAGCTATATTTTCATATAGTAGCTTATCGGTATTTAGCAGATAAAGCTCATCCTGTAAAATAAAGCGCAGGGCAACCGGGTTTTCAACTTTCACTTTAACAAATTTTAACCAAAAGTAGTTAAACGGTTTCAAGCATTATAACCATATTAGCACAATTATAGCAAACTGTGTTTTATTGAAATTAATTGTACAGCTATAATTAATAAATTTTACCGAAATTTGAAGTTTTAACGGATGCATTTAATCCGTTTTATTTAGTACATAAGCATTACATGAGAAAGTTAGGGTTATTAGTTTTAAGTTTTATTTCTATTATATCAGTTACCAGGGCACAGGTAAAAGCAGATTCGGCCAAAACTGCAAAGGCCGATACTACTACCACAGCAAGAACACCAGGCAAAACGCTGGATAAAATTGCAGCCATTGTTGGTAACAGCCCCATACTACTATCCGATATTGAACAACAATACGCCCAATATCTGGTACAGGGCATGCAGCCAAACCCGGATATGAAGTGCCGCATACTGCAATCATTATTAACTCAAAAACTGTTGGCCCAACAAGCTATTATTGATAGTATTGATGTTAAAGACGATGATATTGACGCCAGTGTTGACCGCCGTATGCGCGAAATGATGCAACGTGCCGGAGGCCAGGATAAACTGGAAGGTTTTTTAGGCCGTTCACTTATCCAATATAAGGATGAAATACGCCCCGACATGAAAGAGCAAATGATTGCTCAAAAAATGCAGTCAAAAATTACCGAAAAACTGAATGTTACCCCTCAGGATGTTAAAGATTATTTCAATACCATTCCGAAAGATAGTTTACCATCTTTTAATAAAGAGGTAGAGATTGGTGAGATAGTTTTTCAGCCCAAATTGAATAAAGAAGAAAAAGAATTATACAAGCAAAAGGCCGAAGAACTGCTGGCCAGGGTTAAAAAAGGAGAAGACTTTGGCACTTTAGCAAGGCTTTACTCACAGGATCCACAATCTGCAGTTGAGGGTGGCGACCTTGGTTTTGCCGATCGTACCATATTTGTAAAAGAGTTTACCGCCAACGCTTTTAAACTTAAAGCAGGGCAACTATCACCCGTATTTGAAACCGATTTTGGATTTCACTTTTTACAGGTTATTGAGCGCCGCGGAGAGCAGGTACACGTAAGGCACATATTAATCTCGCCGGCCATAACCCAGGCCAGTTTGGATAGAGCTAAAACCAAAGCTGATAGCATTTATACGCTGATACTGGCAAACAAAAAAACATTCGACTTTTCGGCTGCTGCAGCCTATTACTCAGATGATAAGGAAACCAAATTCAATGGCGGTATGATGCTAAATGCCGAAAACGTGCAAAACCGCTCAACCTTTATCCCTACCGATAAGCTTGACCCTAAAGTTGCACTTACTATTGATACCATGAAAGTTGGCAGCATTTCAAAACCCGATTTGTTTACCGGCGCCGATGGCAAAAAGAGTTACAAAATTTTATATTTGAAATCAGCTACCGATGCGCACAAGGCAAACCTGGCGCAGGATTTCCCTAAATTAAAGGAGTTTGCTTTTGAGGATAAAAACAGCAAAACGGTAAACAAATGGTTTGATAAACGCCGCAAGGAAACTTTTATCAAAATTGACAAGGAATACCAAACCTGCGATATCCTGAAAAAATGGGTAACAACACCAACAAGTACAAGCGCCCAAACTAAATAACACCCAATCTATGCCACACCGTTCTGATGTTGAAGCAGCCGATGCT
Source organism: Mucilaginibacter sp. P1_A3 (assembly GCF_056406855.1). Taxonomy (NCBI): domain Bacteria; kingdom Pseudomonadati; phylum Bacteroidota; class Sphingobacteriia; order Sphingobacteriales; family Sphingobacteriaceae; genus Mucilaginibacter; species Mucilaginibacter sp. P1_A3. The sequence continues at coordinate 143,826 of NZ_JBFTZJ010000013.1, read as the reverse complement.
TTAAAGCTTGCTTACCAGCAAATACGATCCGAAATTGGAAAAGTAATCATTGGGCAGGACGAGGTGGTAAAATTTGTGCTGATATCTATTTTCAGCAACGGGCATTGTTTACTGGTAGGCGTACCCGGCCTTGCTAAAACCCTGCTGGTGCAAACCGTATCGCAGGTACTCGACCTGGATTTTAAACGCATCCAGTTTACACCCGATCTGATGCCATCAGACATCATCGGCTCAGAAATTTTAGGCGAAGACAGGAATTTTAAATTTATACCCGGCCCCGTTTTCAGTAACATCATCCTGGCCGATGAAATAAACCGTACCCCGCCAAAAACACAGGCTGCCTTACTGGAAGCCATGCAGGAAAAAGCGGTTACCGCCGCCGGTATAACACATAAGCTTGCAAAACCTTTTTTTGTACTGGCTACCCAAAACCCCATTGAGCAGGAAGGAACCTATCCCCTGCCCGAGGCACAGCTTGACAGATTTATGTTTAACGTTGCATTAGATTATCCCTCATTTAAAGAGGAATTGCAGGTTGTTAAAAACACCACAAGCACATTAAAGGTGGACGTTAAAAAAATACTGAACGCCGAGCAGATCACTTACTTTCAGCAACTGGTGCGCAACATCCCGGTTACCGATCATGTGATGGAATACGCCGTAAAGCTGGTATCAAAAACCCGCCCCAATACCGAGTTTGCCACACCACACATCAACCGTTTACTTACCTGGGGTGCTGGTCCGCGCGCATCACAGTTTTTAGTTTTGGGCGCCAAATGCCATGCTGTTATCAACGGCAAATACTCGCCCGATATTGAAGATGTACAGGCCGTTGCCAAACCTATTTTAACCCACCGCATTGTACGCAGCTACCATGCCGAAGCAGAAGGACTATCGGCTGCTGACATTATTGAGGGGTTGTTTTAACTGAACCTTACCCATGCAAACATTATTACAGCTACAAAACGGCGAACTAAAAGGAGCCGTTTCGTTGTCGCTCGCCGAAGGGCTTTCTTCTTTTCCGGAAGAAATATTTGAACTGGCAGATACGCTGGAAACGCTTGATCTTTCGCGGAATAACCTTAGCTCATTACCCGCAGATTTTGGCCGGCTTAAAAAGCTGAAGACACTTTTCTGCTCAGAAAACTCATTCACCATATTACCCGAAGTTTTAGCCGATTGTCCGCTGCTGGATATTGTTGGATTTAAAGCAAACCAAATAACAACTGTACCGGCAAGATCCCTTAACCCCAATCTGCGCTGGCTGATACTTACTAATAACAACATTACAAAACTACCGGCCGATATAGGCAATTGCACAAGGATGCAAAAGTTAATGCTTGCCGGTAATAGGTTGACAACGTTACCCAAAGAACTTAGTAACTGTAGTAACCTGGAGCTTTTACGAATCTCGGCCAATAAGCTAAGTAGTATGCCCGAGTGGCTTTTACAAATGCCGAAATTATCGTGGCTGGCATTTTCAGGAAACCCTTTTAGCGAAAAACCTATTGTGAAACCACTTGTTTTGATTAACTGGCGTGATTTGGAGATCAATTATAAGCTTGGAGAAGGCGCATCGGGCATTATATCCAAGGCAACCAGGCAACTGGCGGGCCAAATAGAAGAAGTAGCCGTAAAAACCTTTAAAGGCTCAGTCACCAGCGATGGATTGCCGGAAGATGAGATGGATGCCTGTATTACCGCAGGAGTTCATCACGGATTGGTAAAACTAATTGGCCAGATAACAGCCCATCCCGAAGGTAAACAAGGTTTAGTTATGCGTTTGATCCCCTCATTTTTTTATAACCTCGGCTTACCCCCCAGCCTGCAAAGTTGCACCAGGGATGTTTTTAAGGAAAATATGGCCCTTTCTGTTCTGCAAATACTTAAAATAGCCCGTACCATTGCCTCAGTTGCCGTTCAATTACATGATAGAGGCATTATGCACGGTGATATGTACACCCATAATACCTTAATAGATGATGAAGGAAATACTTTATTTGGCGATTTTGGGGCCGCTACCTTTTACAATAAAACAGATAGCAAAATAGCATCAGCACTTGAGCGGCTTGAAGTAAGAGCTTATGGCTGCCTGCTTGATGATCTGCTTAGCCTTAATGATGAAGCAAAAAGCGATGAAAATTTAATAAAGATCGCCGGTATCAGGGATGCTTGTATGGCAGCAGATGTTTCATCCAGACCGGGCTTTCGATTCTTGGAACATCAATTACTGCAATTACAATGAGATTATCTAAAATTGGGCTTTAACCAACAAATACTTGTCCCCCGGCTTTTATGGTAACCGGGGGAGATATTTCTCTATTGCTCAAACATTGCCAACATATTCTTTATCGCATTGGCCGAGTGTAATGATGCGGTTGATTCCAGCGTTATCCTTCCAACATCAGCAAATCTTGCGCACATTTGTTTTTCATAGCTTGCAATAGCCTTTTGCATATTAGTAAATGCCGGATTGGTTAAACATTCGCTTAATTCCAACGCATCCAACATAGCCATATTTACACCTTCTCCGGCATAAGGTGGCATCCAATGGGCGGCATCGCCCAGCATGGTTATATTGGGTATTGTTTCCCAGCTTTGATCTAAGGGCATACAATATTGCGGCCTTACAATAAAACTTATTTTATCATTTTCAAACAATTCCAACCAAACACCGCCCCATTCAGAAAATTCCTTTTTAAACCAGGTCAGCATTTCTACATTGTCTTTAAAATCTATTCCACTTTCACGAAACCAAAATTCATCCGTTTTACAACCTGTAGCAAATCCCAGGCTACCATCGCCTTTTGAACTTACAATTAAAGATTTCTCATTTCCAAAAGCAAAAATTTTCCCGCCCTTAAGCAGTTCGTGAATTTTCGGCGTTATTTTTTCCGAATCGCTTACAAATCCCTCTACCATTGTGATGCCTACATAAAAAGGCTTTACGGCAGTTATGTATGAACGAATTTTAGAATTAGCCCCATCCGCCGCAATTACAATATCTGCCATAGCTGATTTGCCATCTTGAAACTCAAGCTTCCAGGAATCATTAACCGGCTCAAGTGATACAATATGGCTGTCCCAAACCACAGTGCCCGGTTCTAATGATGCTAACAAAATATCCCTTAACGGGCCCCGGTCAATTTCTGGCCTAAACCATTCATTTCCGAATGCTTCAACTGTTTCATATACGTGTTGATCAAACACAATATTTGCCTTATAATCTACGATGCGGATTTTGTCTGCTCCTGGTCTGTAATTGGCTTTAAAGGCCTCCATTAAACCAGCTTTTTTTAAAGCTGCTAATCCAGATTCCTCGTGAAGGTCAAGAGCACCACCCTGCACCCGTACATTCTTATTTAAGTCTCTTTCATATACTTTCACATCTGCACCGTTCATTTGTAAAAGCCGAGCAAGTGTTAATCCGCCGGGGCCACCACCTACAATTGATATTTTTTTGTTTTCAATTAACATATTTTAAATATTAGTTTTCTCAATCATCTTACGCGTTATGCTTATTAAGACGATTGAGAAAAGAAAATACTTTAAATTTTATTCTCCTTCCATAAAAAACCTGAAATGTTAAATATTATAATTTAACATTTTCCATACACCTCATTTCATTAAATATTCATTTATTCCCCATAACTTTATCAAATGTCATCCCATCATATTGTTCGCGAAAAACAGGAGCCTGCATTACTGGTGCTGGGGATAGATAATTTTGAGGAAGAACTGCTGGGCCAACTACTGGAGTGGAGCCCAACAGTGATCACGATACCCGATACTGCCGAAAAGCTAAACAGTTTTGGGATCAAGGTAGATTGGATAGTTAGCTATGGAGATGAGGTGATCCAGCAATCGGATATCAAGCTGATACCGGCGGCAAATGATAGCCTTGCCGTTACAGCATTAAAGTTCCTTACGGCTAATAGCTATCCGGCGGTGAACATTATTACTGACGAGTTGGCATTAGACGATTTTTTGCCCTATGCTGATAAAATTAACCTGGTTATTTTTAACAACCGGCAAAAAATTTATCCCGTTACATCGGGCTTCAGCAAATGGAAACCGGCCTGCGAGCAAATTGAGTTATTAACATTACCTAATACACTGCAATACAAAGGCTTGCAAAACACCGGGCACGGGATTTATAAAACCACCGGTGATGGTTTTTTTAGCCTGCAGTTTGAAGAGCCTTTTTTACTGATTGCGGAGGCTTTAAATTGATAAGCGCAGTGTAATAAAAACGGCTTTTTAGGGTTGTTGTTAAGGTGAAATTTATATTGGTGTGCTTTTTGTATTATGTTGTAAATAATTATTAAATATCAATTAAACCGTTTAAACATTCTTTAGTCTATACTTATATCATCAGCAAAATACCTGCTGAACAGTTAAAAAACTTTCGATCATGAAAAGGACATATAAAAATTTATTTTCATTCGCTATAGCAGGCCTGTTGAGCTTGCCTTTAGCTTTTACAGCAAATGCACAGCATAGAGGCGGCGGTGGCGGCGGAAGCAGCAGCGGTGGCGGCGGTTCAAGATCTGGCGGCGGTGGCGGCGGAAGTGTTGGCGTTTCCCGTTCTTCAGGTGGCGGCAACGTAGGTGTTGCCCGTCCTTCATTTAATGGTGGCGGCGGCAGTGGTCAGCGGTCAGCTATAGCCCCGGTATCCCGTGGCTTTAGCGGCAATGGTAATGTAACCCGTGGTAACGTAAATGTAGCCCCTCAGCGTGGCTATGGCAACAGGACAAATAGCGTAGCTGTAGCTCCTCAACGCAGTAGCATGAACGGGGGCGGACAACGCGTTTACAGCGGTACCCGTAGCTATAACAGTGTTGACAGGCGCGCTTATAATGGCGGCCGTGGTTCTTACTACAATGGCGCTAACGGATACGGCAACAGGGTTTATGCAAATGGTTACCGGTATGGCGGCCGTGGCGGATATTTTGGAAGCCATGGATACTACCCATATCACAACTATTATAACTCATACTATTATCCACGTATTGGTTTCAGCATAGGGTTTTTGCCTTTCGGCTATTATCCATTCTGGTACGGCGATTATCAATATTACTATAGCGATGGTTTATACTACCGTCAATATAATGATCAATATACTGTTGTTGAACCACCTATAGGTGCCGAAGTTAAAAACCTGCCATCAGATGCCAAGTCTATCAGCATTAATGGCGAGCAATACTATGAATCAAACGGTGTATACTATCAACCATATACCAAAGATGATGGTACACAGGTTTATGTAATTGCAGGTAAAGATGGCGAGTTAAATACCGATAATGGCGGCAATGGCGATGTTCAGCAAGGCCCGCAAATAGGTGATATTGTTAACCAGTTACCTGATGATTGTAGAAAAATAAAGATCAATGGCGAAAAGCTGTTTGTTTCTCCCGATGGTTATTACTATCAGGAAAGTAAAAATAATAATGGTGATACCGTTTACAAAATTGTAGGTACACCATCTGACGAGCCGGATCAACAATAATAAATTCAATTCAATTTTTTTTATGCAGGCGCAGGCTGTTTCAGTAATGAAGCGGCCTGCTTTGTTATGGGCCAATACTGAGCAATTCGGCGGAACATCCTGTTATTTAATTGGGGCTCATTAAACGCTATAAAAGTATTAATGGCATACCCGGTAAATAGCTATTTTTACCATACCCCATTGCATATTACCGAGCATGAAATATTTAACAGCTTTATTCCTTATTATTATATTGTCAATAAGCGCGCAGGCATCGCCGGCCGATTCCCTCACGCTGTACCGGGCCGATAATCCCCTCATTCAGTACGTTGGCAGGGTTGATCTGTCGAACCCATTAAGGCCAAGGATGTGGTCGCCTGGTGTATATATCAAGGTGCGCTTTAGAGGTCGTAAATGCCAGTTACTTATTAACGATCAGGAGATGTATGGCAAAAGCCATAACTACCTGGAGATTGCCGTTGATAACAAAAAACCTTATCGTATACAAACCACCGGCAAAACCAATGTGATCACTATAGCCGATGGATTGGATGAAGGTATACACACTGTGTTGATCTGTAAAGACACCGAATCAATGATCGGGTTTATTGATTTCCTTGGCATCCGCTGCAACAAGCTGTTAGCAACATCAAAGGCAAAGCATAAAATAGAGTACATCGGCGATTCAATCACCAGTGGTGCAGGCATGGATCAATCAGTAGTACCTTGCGATAAAGGCGAATGGTACGATCAGCACAACGCCTATATGAGCTACGGACCAACCACATCGCGTAATTTAAATGCCGACTGGCAGCTTACTTCTGTAGCCGGTATTGGCCTTGTACATAGCTGTTGCAATATGAACGTAGTTATGCCACAGGTATTTGATAAAGTATACCTCCGCAATGATTCCATAGCATGGGATTTTAAGCGCTATCAGCCAGATTTGGTTACTATTTGCCTGGGGCAAAATGATGGCGTACAGGACTCGGCCTTGTATTGCGGCGCGTACCTTCAATTTATTGGTACTATAAGGCAAAGATACCCCAGGGCCGATATTGTTTGCCTAACCAGCCCAATGGCAGATGGCAAGCTAACAGATGCCCTGCAACGTTATATTAAAGCAATTACAGCCTATGCGAATGCCAACGGCGATAAAAAGGTATATAAATACTTTTTCTCGCGCAGGTATTATAACGGCTGCGGCACCCATCCCGATCTTGACGAACACCAGCTTATTGCCGCTGAATTAACAGCCTATTTAAAAAAGCTGAAGGGATGGTAATAAACCGGTCAACCCGAGAGATTTAGAGCGTGCAGAGTTTTATTTTACAAACCCATACCCAAACAATCATAAAACACGTTGCTTTGTAATAAATAAGGCATCTATGAGCAATATTCTACATATCCTTAATGGCGATTCTACATTATACGGTTTCAATCAAACCGGGCTTGATGGCGATGTAATGGTTTGGCGCGAAGTATTATCCGAGGGGCCATTGCAGGAAAATATTTCATCGGCAAGTTTCTGGACAGCGCGCTCCGAATGGATCAGTAAAACATTTAATGAGCCTGTTGAAGATTATCAGCATAAAATGATTGAAGAACTGGGCAAGTTGAATGGATCTTATGACGAGATTAACCTCTGGTTTGAGTTCGACCTGCATTGCCAGGTAAATCTATTGGGGGTGATGCAAATGTTAAATCAGCAAACCAATATGTCATTGCCAGCGGTATACCTTATTTGCCCGGCATGTTATCCGGGAATAGATGATTTTAGGGGGATGGGTGAGTTAAACGGCGATCAGATGGAAGACCTTTATGACAGCAGGGAGCAGCTAAGTGAATGGGAATTTGAACTTGCCGCCGAGGCCTGGCCATTGTATGTAAATGGCAATCCTGATGATCTGCAGCTATGGCTTGATGAAAACTCGTTTTGGGGAATATTGCACCTGCTTAAGCCTGCCCTGCAAGCCCATATAAAAAGGCTACGAACCAATACCGACGGCCTGAATTATATAGAACAAACGCTATTGGATATTTATAACAGCGGCATCAAAACCAAAATTGAAATATACCAGGCCTTTTGGTCCACAGAAAAAATTTATGGTATGGGCGATTCGGAAATTGATATTTATCTTAACCGCCTTAAACAAAAGCAACTTATTGAACTATAATAATGACTAACACCTATATTATCAGCGGCGCCGGCAGTGGCATAGGCAAAGCCATCACTCAAAAACTGGCTAATGATGGTCACAATTGTGTTTTACTTGGCCGCAATGCCGATAAGCTGCAAGAAACTTTATCAACCCTACCCAAAGGAGAGCACCTGATCCTTATTGCAGATATAGCCAATAAGGAAAGCTTAGCTAATGCACTGAAGCAATTAGGAGATACAGCTGTAAACGGCCTTGTAGCCAACTCTGGCATTGGCGGCGAAAATTACTGGGGCAACGATGACCGGTGGGGAGATATTATTAACACTAACCTTACCGGCACCTACAACTTTGTAAATACTTTTTTACCTGCCCTGCAAGCATCAGGGAATAATAAACATATCCTCATTACTTCATCGGTATTGGCCAGATTGGGTGTGGCCAATTATTCGGCCTACTGTGCATCAAAAGCGGGGTTACTTGGGCTGATGCGTTCATGGGCAATACAGTTTGCCCCACAACAAATATTGGTAAATGCTATTTGCCCCGGTTGGGTTGACACAGAAATGTCGCAAAACGGATTGCAGGGTATTGCAGATGGCATTGGCATCAGCAAACAGGAGTTTTATGAAATAGCCATGCAAAGCGTACCCCTAAAACGCATGAGCCAGCCCGAAGAGGTTGCTAACCTGGTTGCATACCTGCTAAGCCAGCAAAGCATAACCGGCCAAAGCCTGGATATCAACTGCGGAGCTATAATGAACAGCTAAACATTAAGGTACCGTGACCGCTATGGTAGGCGATCGTTCACTCTCATTCTTCATTCTGTCAAGTGCCGTCACTACATAAAAATACGTCTTGCCTTTTTGAACCGTATTATCCTCATAGGTAAGGTTAGTATTGTAGATGATCTTCAGGATGTTTTTAGGGTCGTCGATATTTATTTTCTCATTATCATTCTCAAACCGGTATATCACGTAGCCATATACCGCTTCTTCATCCTTAGCAAGCGTAGGTGTAAGCCACTTTACCATAACGCTGTTTTTATTTACAATCGGCCGGACGGTAACATTTTGCGGGGCATTAGGGGCAACAGAATCGCGCCAAAGCATAACCGGGGGCAACGCCGGGTACCTGTAATAATTGTTCCGCAAAGAATCGGTAATACCAAGCGGATTATTGGTAAGCGAACTGGAGCTGAAATAAACACTTCCCTGCACCCGCGGATTATTCCTGATCATGTTGATCTGTTCGGGCACCTGGCCGGGGTTTTTAAAGGCTGCTGTTTTACGCTCATTAATGCGGTAAGCCGCCTGCCCTATGTACAAATGCCGGCCGAAGGTATTATCGCTCCACCAGTTTAACAATTTATCAAAAGCTGCCGCCCGGTTGCCTATAGGCCAGTACAATTGCGGGTTTATATAATCAACCCACCCTTCTTTGATCCACTCGCGTGAGTCGGCGTAGTTTTCATAATAGGATGATCCTCCATTTGTTTCAGATCCCTCGTCATTCTGCGATTTATTAGCCCAGATGCCAAATGGGCTTACACCAAATTTAATGTCCGGGTCATGCGCATGCACGCTATCGCCAATCATCTTTATTAACAAATCGACATTATGACGGCGCCAATCTTTTACATTATCATATCCTTCGCCGTATTTGGCATAGGAGGCGTCATCGTTTATTTTTTGCCCGGCAATAGGGTATGGATAAAAATAATCATCCATATGTACGCCGTCGATATCATAATTATCAACCACATCCAATATCACCTGGACAATATAATCGCGCACTTCCGGCAACCCGGGATTAAATGTTTTGATACCGCCATAGGTAAAAAACCACTCCGGCTTTATTTTAGTAATATGCTGCGGACTAAGTGCCGCAAAATTACCATCAAAAGTTGCTCTGTAAGGATTAAACCAGGCATGCAGTTCCATTCCGCGTTTGTGGGCTTCGGTAATAGCAAACTCCAGCGGGTCATATGCAGGGCTGGGTCCCTGTCCCTGTTTGCCCGTTAAATATTTTGACCAGGGCTCGCGACTTTTCGCGTAAAAAGCATCGGCAGCAGGCCTTACCTGTAGCATAATGGCATTAATGCCGGTTTCCTGGTGCGAGTTTAATATATCAATCAGTTGTTGCTTTTGCTTTTCGGATGTGAATTTGGCACTGGTTGGCCAGTCGATGTTTACTACGGTTGCTACCCACACCCCTCTAAATTCGCGTTTGGGTTCGGTCTTAGCTGCTACAGGCGCATTTGTTGGTTCAGCCGGTTGTGCCTTAACGCTTATAACAATAAACAGGGTGGCTATCAATAGTAAAAACGGGCGGTATATATGCATTAAACCTAATTAATTAAAGATGCAAAGATATAAAACTCATATGGTAGGGGTTTTATTATACTATATAAATTTGCCCCCATATTGCGATTTTGGCTTATTGTACTTATTTTTATCCTTTACCAACGCCATTTTAAAATCTCAATTTTTAAAAAAAATCATATTTTAAACCTTTTTACGTTTAATAGCGTTGTGTAAATACTTTTAAACAACACTTAAAATTGTAATAAAAACAAGTAATATCAATTAATATAGATATGCTTGTAAACTAAACACCACAGTTAAACAGAAGTTTTTTTTAAAATAGCTTTCTACTTAAAACTGTATTTAAACTTTAAACATTTAATTGCTATGGAAAATCAATCTGGGCAACCACCTAAAAAAAATTCAAACGTAATTTACTTTCTTATTGTGGTGGTACTGGCTTTATTGGGTACCGATGTGTACCTGTACCTCCAAAAAAACAAATCGGATGTGCGGATAGTCACCCAACAGGATGAACAAACAAGGTTAAAAGCTGATCTTGACAGCCTTGAGGCCCAGGTTGATCAGGTAACCGCTGGCAAGGCCAAAATGTCGAAAGAGTTAATCGCAAAAAATGATTCGTTAAAGGCAAAGATCCAGGTATTAAGAACCCAGCTGGCAAAAGGGAAACTTACCAGGGTCGAATTGGTAAAAGCCGAGGAAGATGTTAAACAACTCCGGTACTTTGTAACTAAATATACAGCTGATATTGAAGAGCTGCATAAACAAAACGCAACGTTAGCAACCGAACGGGATACCTTAAAAAGCAACCTGGCAACTGTTGCTAAAAAGGCCGATACCCTTCAGAAACAAAATCAGGACCTTGATGCTAAAGTAAAAGTAGCACAAGCCATAAAGCTGGCTACATCAAATATAGTAGCCTACAAAATTAAAGGCAGCGGCAAAGAGGTTGACGTTACCCGTGCCGGGCCAGCAAAAAAAATCAAGATCAATTTTACTGTTGCCAGCAACACTTTGGCTACAAAAGCACTGCATGATATTTATGTACGCATCATTGATCCAACAGGCAACCTGATCACCGCACCTGATGGCGGAACTTTCACTGCCGATAACGCAGACCTGCAATACACCTATAAAACATCTATTGATTTTAAGGATGACGGTACCGAGTATACCATTGATTGGGTTAATCCAACGCCTCCATTTGTAAAAGGCACCTATACCGTATTGCTGTATGCCGATGGCAGCACAATGGGTAAAACAGGTTTTACGCTTAAATAAACAGCTTAATTAAATATGCAAGGCCCCGTTTCGTAATACGAAGCGGGGCTTTTTGTTGTAACAATATTTTTTCAATACAAACTTTTTAATATTCTTTAAAAAGTTTAATTTGCATAACGTTCCAATTAAGTATTCTGTACAAACCAAATTCAAGTATGAAAAAACTATCCCTGTTGCTATGTTGCTGTAGCCTGCATCTATTATCATTGGGCCAGGTGACCAATAATGGCTTATCTATTATTCCAGAACCTGTTAAGGTTATTAAAAAAACAGGTAATTTCATTTTACCCAAAACAGTTATTGTTGAGGCCGGCAAACAGCCCGAGCTAAGTCCGGTAATCAGCTATCTTAAAAACAAGTTAAATACCGCCGCAGGTATAACGGTAACTACTAAAAGTGTAGCGCCCACCGCATCAATCAAACTTGTACTTAATAAAAAGGTGGATACCCTTTTAAAATCAGAAGGCTATTATTTATCAGTAACAGCAAAAAAGGTGGTAATAAGGGCAAATGAAGCCGCAGGGTTATTTTATGGCTTGCAAACCTTTATCCAGCTATTACCAAAAGAGATTGAAGGCAAAGAACTGGCAAAGGGTGTTAAGTGGACAGCCCCTGCCGTTGAGATAACCGATTACCCCAGGTTTAGCTGGAGAGGCTTGATGTTTGATGTATCGCGCCACTTTTTTACCAAAGCCGAGGTTGAGCAGTATATAGATGCCATGGTTAAATACAAGCTTAACCTGCTGCACCTGCATTTAACCGATGATGAAGGCTGGCGGGTTGAAATTAAAAGCCTGCCAAAACTTACCACGGTTGGTGCTCATAATATTAAAAAAGTTGGGCAGTTTGGCACTTTCAGCCAGCCCTCGCCAGATGAGCCCCGTACCTATGGTGGCTTTTACACCCAGGAAGATATTAAAGACCTGGTACAATACGCAAAAGACCGCTTTGTAAATATCCTGCCAGAGATTGATGTACCTGGCCATAGCCTTGCTGCTGTTGCCGCCTATCCAGAATTATCATGTACGCCCGGTGCCGATAAATACGTAGTAAACTCTGGTGAGCCCTTTATGAAATGGGAAGGCCAGCACAACACCGCTATTGTTGATAACACATTATGCCCCGCCAACGAAAACGTATACGAGTTTTTAGATAAGGTTGTAACCGAAGTAGCCCAGCTTTTCCCTTTCCCATACATCCACATGGGTGGCGATGAGTGTGCCAAAAACTTTTGGGAACAAAGCGAGGCCGTTAAAGCATTAATGGTTAAAGAAAACCTGAAAACCCAACAGGAAGTACAAAGCTATTTTGAAAAACGTTTGGAAAAAATAGTTGAATCAAAGGGTAAAAAATTCATGGGTTGGGATGAGATCCTGGAAGGTGGCTTAGGCCCCAATGCCGCGGTAATGAGCTGGAGAGGTATCCAAGGAGGCATTGAAGCAGCTAAAATGGGGCATGATGTAGTAATGAGCCCAACTACTTTTGCTTACCTTGATTACATGCAAAGCGACGTGAACGAGACCCATGTTTACGCTAAGTTGCGCCTGAATAAAACTTATGAATTTGAACCTGTACCCGAAGGTGTAGATGCCAAACTGATAAAAGGCGGGCAGGCCAATTTATGGACAGAGCAGGTTTACAACATGCGTCAAGCGGAGTATATGACCTGGCCAAGAGGTATGGCTATTGCCGAATCGGTATGGTCGCCAAGGGAAAAAAAGAATTGGAATTACTTTTTCGGGAAGGTAGAAAAACAATTTGAACGACTTGATGAATCTGAAACCAAATATGCGCCAAGTGTTTATGATCCCTCATTTAGCGCTATCCGCAATCCCGATAGTACATTAAAGATCACTTTAACCAATGAGGCACCGGGATTAGAAACTTATTACAGCTTTGATAACTCATTGCCCGATAATTTTTACCCTAAGTATACCAGCCCAATAGATGCGCCTAAGGATGCAACGATGCTGAAAGTAATAACCTACCGGGGTAAAAAACCTATTGGCCGTATGGTTACCATGCCATTGACTGATCTGGCAAAAAAGATTAAATAAAGGATTTTTGGAGCAAGGAACAAGGATATATAGATACGGAAGCAATGAGTTTATGATCCTGCTATATCCTAAGCCACTTTAAAAACTATAAAGATTACAAACAAGAAAGCCTTTCGGGTATGAACCGAAAGGCTTTCCTGTTTTTATATAAGCAATGTCCCCGCCATTAGCAATTGAACCCGCGATCCTTTATCCAAAAACCCTTGCTCCTTGCTCCAAAAATCCTTGCTCCAACAAATCAATGTTTGTTTCCAAACCCAAATTCCCTGTAGGTATCGGGCATGGTGCCATTATTGGTAAAGGCAAAAGTGTAGGTAGTGCCCCAGCTTTCAAAATCGGCCTTTTTATCTTTGGATGCCTCTATATGTACCGAACTTAACATATAGATTCCTTCCCGGCTTAGTTTAAAGTAAATAAGCCCGCCCGCGTCAGCGCTCAGTTTTTGAGAAAAAACATTACCGTTGATGGTTTTAACATACAGAATAACTACGGCATCCTTTAATGGTTTTCCGTGAAAAAGCACCTCGCCTGTTACATCATCACCGTAATCAGATCTGTAGGGATTTTGTTTGATAATAATTTCGTAATCCTCGTTCAATGGTTTGTCAAAATCTCTGTCATTCGGTTTATCAACAGCAATAAGCGTTTTTAAATAACGTGTGGATTTTTCTACAAAATATTGCTGGTTATTGCTTTTTGCATCTTCGGCAATTTTATCAAGTCCCTCACTATTGAGGTATTTTAAAAACTTATTCCTTTCCGATTCTACGCTTTCACTTTTAACCACCTCTACCATGGCTAAACCAGCGCTCTCCAGTTTATAGTTTAAAATATTGGCTGATGTATCTTTAGGAGACTTACTTAAATCAGTTTGTTTCTTGCCCTCGTACAATACAAATTTGGATATCTTCCCGCTTTCATACTTGTATTCACCTTCTTTCACAAATTCATTCCCGCTTAATAAATGCAGATTGAGCTTATCGCCCTTTTTCATATAGAAGTTACCGGGTAATAAAAAATAATCTTGAGAAGAGGCCGCAAAACCAATGAGCAACAACACCACCAATAGTAAAAATCCAATTCGTTTCATAAGTTCTTTGTTAGGATTACCAAACATACAAAGTTTAACTCGAAAATATTATTTTTTAGCCTTGTTGAGGGCTTCCCCATTTAAAAACTTCAGTAGTTTTACATTATGATTTTCGATCGTAAAAACCTTGATACCGACACTTTAGTATCTTTTTACAAAAAATTGTTGCTTCCGCGCCTGGTTGAAGAGAAAATGCTGATCTTATTAAGGCAAGGCCGTATTGGCAAATGGTTTTCAGGAATTGGCCAGGAAGCCATTGCGGTAGGCAGCACATTAGCCATGGAGGCCGATGAGTACATTTTGCCCATGCATCGTAACCTGGGCGTTTTTACAACAAGGGATATTCCCCTTTCGCGTTTAATGGCACAATGGCAGGGCAAACCATCGGGCTTTACCAAGGGCCGCGATCGCTCTTTCCATTTTGGCACGCAGGATTATAAGATCATCGGGATGATATCTCACCTGGGGCCTCAACTGGCCCTTGCAGACGGTATTGCGCTGGCTGATAAACTATCCAATCAAAAGAAAGTAACCCTGGTATTTACCGGCGAGGGGGCTACCAGCGAAGGTGATTTCCATGAGGCGCTTAATATTGCCGCGGTTTGGAATCTACCCGTTATTTTCCTGGTAGAAAACAATGGTTACGGCCTATCGACCCCAACAAACGAACAATACCATTGCAGCCAGCTGGTTGATAAGGCCATCGGCTACGGCATGGAAGGTCGCCGTATTGATGGTAATAACATTTTGGAGGTATACCATACTATAACCCATATTAAAAATAGCATCCGCGAAAATCCCCGCCCGGTTTTGCTGGAATGCATGACCTTCAGGATGCGCGGGCACGAGGAAGCATCAGGGACAAAATATGTTCCGCAAAACTTGTTTGAGTGGTGGGGCGCCAAAGATCCGCTGGCCAATTTTGAAAAATATTTATTGAACGAAGGCATATTGCTGCCAAACTGGATCCCGATCATCAAAAAAGAATTTACGGCGCTTATCGAGTCAGAGTTTGAAAAGGTTTATAGCGAGGCCGATATTATTCCGGATGTGGAAACCGAGATTGCTGATATGTACCGGTCATATCAATTCCCGGCAAATCAGCCATCGGCTACGCCAGCAACCAGCAAGCGTTATATTGATGCTATAAGTGATGGTTTGCGGCAGGGCATGCGCAAGCACCCCAACCTGGTGATCATGGGGCAGGACATTGCCGAGTATGGCGGCGCTTTTAAAATTACCCAGGGCTTTGTTGAAGAGTTTGGAAAAGACCGGGTGCGTAATACGCCCATTTGCGAATCGGGCATTGTGGGCGCGGGTATGGGCCTGGCGCTAAACGGCTACAAGGCTATTGTTGAAATGCAATTTGCCGATTTTGTAACCTGCGGCTTTAACCAAATCATTAATAACCTGGCCAAAACGCATTACCGCTGGGCACAGGCAGTGGATATGGTAGTACGGATGCCTACAGGCGCAGGCACAGGAGCGGGTCCCTTTCACTCGCAAAGTAATGAGGCCTGGTTTACCAAAACACCCGGACTAAAGGTTGTTTACCCGGCCTTCCCTGCAGATGCTAAAGGATTATTGCTGGCCTCTATTGACGACCCCAACCCGGTGATTTATTTTGAACATAAATACCTGTACCGGAGCATCAGCGGCGAAGTACCGGATAATGATATATTGATAGAAATAGGCAAAGCCAATATTGTACAGCAAGGCGAACAAGCCACCATTGTTACTTTCGGCTTGGGTGTACACTGGGCCCTGGAGTACGCGGCTAAGCACCCGGATCAATCTTTAGAGATCATTGACCTGCGCAGCCTGTTGCCATGGGATAAAGAAGCAGTTGAAAAAAGCGTACAAAAAACTGGTCGCGCATTGATACTGCATGAGGATACCCTTACCAGCGGCTTCGGTGCCGAAATAGCGGCCCACGTTGCCGAGCATTGCTTTAAATACCTTGATGCCCCTGTAATGCGCTGCGGCAGCCTTGATACCGCTATACCGATGAACAAAGCCCTGGAAGACCAGTTTTTGGCGAAGGCAAGGTTAGGGGAAACGGTGGAGAAGTTGTTGGGGTATTAAGTGGAGTAAGAAGAGCCTTGCATATTTGTGATGGCGAAGAATCTGCCATATTTGCAAAACCCTTTTTGTCATCCTGAACGCAGTGAAGGATCTGTTATTCGCCATGCTTATTCGCCCTGTAAAGTCTGCGAATAGATACTTCGTTCCTCAGGATGACAAACCGTTTAAAATGTCAATTCTCCTTCAGAGTCCGGGGTTGTATTTCTCTGGGTAATCTTTGCTCTTAAATCTTTAGCCCTTTCCTCCTACTTCCATTTTAAACTCTTAATCAACACCTCCAGATCTTTCTTAACAAAATTAAGTGCCGGCTGAATGGAATCCAGCTTTGGTTCAGAGTTAAAATAAAGTGCGCCGCGGAGATAGTTTTTTGTACTATCTGTTAAGAAAAACTGCACAGATGAAGCCGAATTACCATCAATGGTATAATAAATACCATAAACCTTGCGCTCGGGATAGGCCATTATGCCCTCATCAATAGAGGTTGCTTTTACTGTATGTTTAAAAGCGAAGGTGCGTGCATCCTCCACCAGTTGATTGTATTCTTTTTTTGAAGTAACCGGCTGATAGCTTAAATGCAAGGTGGCGTTAAATTGAGGAAACTGCATGTTAACCCAACATGGCTTGGCATTTCTGCTCAAATCTGGCTCAATGAACGCATATTTAGGGTAGCTAAATGTGTAAGGGCAGCCTGCGGTATAATCCTGGTATTCCTTTTTCGGGAATTTTATGCGAAAATAACCCCGCGGCTTGGGCGAATAGTCATGATTGCCACCGCAGGCAGCAAACAATAACAACACCACAACTAATAAACCGGCATATCTCATGCGCGCAAATCTTTAGTATTCCATATTTCCCAGGATTTCTCTGCCTGTAATACCAGCATTTCGTAACCATTTTTTGTGGCCGCTCCCTGCTCACGCCCGCGTTTCAAAAACAGGGTTTCTTCCGGATTGTATATCAGATCGTACAGTAAATGTTCATCAGTAATAGCTTCATAAGGAATAGGCGGGCACTCATCAATATTAGGGGCGGTACCCAATGGTGTGGTATTGATGATGATCTTATGTTTCTTTATGTGATGCGGTTTCAAATCGCTGAATAGCAAGTGATCGGGGTGCGGTTTGCGGGTTACCGTTTTATAAGTGATGCCCATATTCTCCAACACACATTTTACTGCTTTTGCCGCGCCGCCATCACCCAATACCAATGCCTCGTCATTAGTATCATTGATGAGTGGCTTTATCGACATCTCAAAACCATACAAATCTGTATTATAACCTTCAAGCCTGAAATCGTGACCTTGTACACCAACTTCGCCGGTAAAAGCCGCCTGTAGCGGACTTTCCGCACTAATGCAGATGCAATTTACGGCTCCGGCTGTACGGGCATCGTGCTCTATCCAATCCAGAAATGGTATAATTGAAACCTTATGCGGAATGGTGATATTAAGACCTACCAGGTTAGGGTTCTCGTCCAGCAGATCCTGAAGATCCTTGATATGCTCAAGCGGGTATAGGTCATAAACCGCATCTTCAATGCCCTCGGTTTTAAATTTCTCGGTAAAATACTTTTTTGAAAAGGAGTGCGAAAGTGGAAAACCTATCAGCCCGTAATGTTTCATGTATTATAATTTGTTATCCCCTAAAATGAATGCCTAAAGATATACACAGAAACGGTAACTGCCATATCCAAAATTATAATAGACTATTGTAACTAAACATGGAGTATTAATTATTGGTTTAAAAGGCATAAAAAAAGCCTCTGAATTTTCATCCGAAGGCTTTGGCACTGTATGATAAGGTTAATTATAAGCTCAGAAAATGATCAAAAGTATCGCTCCGGATACCCAGGCGTAATGTTTCCAGCGGGATAATATCGGCCGGGGCAATATTACCTAAACTTACGTTGGCACCAATTAATTTGATAAACCAAACCTGCTGCGCCTTTTGGGGGGCTTCCCATATTATCATCTCTTCGGGTATCTGGGTAAGGATCTCATCAACCAAGCCCTGCCTCACCTCTCCCGAATCACGATAGATCCCCACGTTGCCACTTTCGCGGGCTTCAGCAATCACCTTCCATGAACCCGCTTCAATTTCGGCGTTCATCAGTTTTATCCATTTGTATGGCGCAAATATTTTTTGCACATCTTTTGACCCAACTTCTGATATAACGGTAACCTGCTTTGCCAGTTTACGGATGTACTCACATTTAACATCATGTTCAATAGTGATCGATCCGTCTGATACTTCGCAATGCTCCATCTGGTATTTATCAAGCAAACGGCAATAATCATCAAACTGGTTACGTACAATGAATGCTTCAAACAAAGTGCCTCCAAAATAAACCGGAATGCCTGCTTCTCTGTATAGCTTTATTTTTTCGTTTAGGTTAGGGGTCACGTATGAGGTGGCCCAGCCCAACTTAATAATATCGGCATGTGTACCACCAACCTCAATAAAATCTTCCACCTGCCTCAAACTTAAACCTTTATCCATCACCATGGTAATGCCTTTATCACGGGGTTTAGTTGTACGGTCGGGTAAATTATTGATGGTATAATTCATATAAATTATTGGTTATAGCCTATAACTAAAAGTTCTAACGGCGCAAATGTCGTAAAAAAAAAGCAAAGGATAAATAATGTAAATGTTAAATCTTAGATAAGCCTATGTGAAAACTTTCGGGAGGTGTTAGTATGCAAATTAACGTGTGGATGATTTTAATGTAAAGACGCTGTTATTGAAAAATATTTTACCAGGTAAAATCCCGGCACAGAGCCAAAAAAAGCCCCGCATTGGGCGGGGCTTAACACATATTAACTATTTATAACTGAAAAAACTCAATTTTAAATAAGCGCTTTCACATATCGTCCCTAAGTTTCCGATAATAATCGGGGTGTTGTTAGGGTATTCTATATCAAAAATATTACTCTTCAGTTACCATTCAATTTGGAAGTTTTCCACATTGTGTTTACAAGTACCTGTATTTGACCAATCTTGTTGAATTATTATAAATAATTCTCTAACTTAAACCTGTAATTTGTTCATCTTACATATCTACGCCGGTTTATTGCTGATACAGCAGCGAAAAAAATATTTTTCCACTTATGAAAAAATTGCTTTTTTTAATATTGATCTCCGCATTTTCTTTGGCTGTAAGGGCACAGGAGAAGCCTCATCTTTACAATCCATCGGCCGATGCCAAAGCAGATATTGCAGCTGCTGTTAAACAAGCATCAACGCAACATAAAAATGTACTTTTACAAATAGGCGGCAACTGGTGCAGCTGGTGTATCCGCTTTAATGACCTGGTAACCAAAGACACCACGCTGGATAAATACCTTAATGCCAACTATATTGTTTTACATGTAAATTACAGCAAGGAAAACGAGAACGAAGAGGCCTTAGCCAAACTAGGCTATCCTCAACGATTTGGGTTCCCGGTTTTTATTGTGCTCGATGGTAAAGGAACGCGCCTCCACACGCAAAACTCCGAATACCTGGAAGAGGGAAAAGGTTACAGTAAGGACAAAATATTAGATTTTTTTAAAGGTTGGTCGCCCGGTGCGCTCGACCCCAAAAGCTATACCAAAGCAAAATAACATTTACCGATAAAGCACTAACAAACAAAACATTACCCTTTTGGCATTGGTTTTATCATAGCGTAACAGCAATTTAATACTGTTTTCTTTGCTGTAATAAACCAGATACAAAAGAAAATTTATTTTCTACGGGTTAAATATTTTCGCAAATGTTAATTAACTTAGTTCATTGTTTCACACTTTAAAAATTAAAACTTATGGCAAACACAACATTAAAAAGTGGTCAGTTACTTAAGTACATTGGTAAAAGGTGGAAAAACCTCAACATTAGCAACCCCTTCATGAAGTTTTTAGGTTATGATGGTAACGGTTTTGCCGATGTTTGGGTTGAATACCAGGGCCGCCTTATGTTGCTGGCCATTAAAGAAGTTGAGCTGGTAAGCTTAACTGCCTGATTTTTATTCTGCAAGCAATCAAAAAGCCTTAATCGAATTATAATTTGGTTAAGGCTTTTTACTGCAATATTTTTCAATAAAACTATCGGCCCTATCGCTGCCAATATTGCGGATAAAGTTCCAATCGGTACAAGCGCCTTCCTTAACCCCTTGTTCTAGCTTTTCATTAGCCTGGCTAAGCAAATCGCCCACCAATTCGTCATCAAATCCCAACTGTTTTTTTAGGGCAATGATGAGTGATTCTTTAGATGGATCGGCCTTACCCTGATATTTATTAATATAATAATTGGTAACCGCATTTTCCAGCTCCTGCCTGCTCCTATAATTGGCAATAGCTGCCTGCACATCATTTGCCGATGATGAGTTGCAACGTGTTGGGTCGGGATCAAAGCGTATAGGTTGAACCAGGTAAGTAGCTGAACTATAATCAGCCGGAATTATCCATTGGCCCGATGTTAACCTGATCACTCTTAAGGCTTCATCATCCAGATCGATACCGGGTCCGTTTTGTACCCTGGCCTCCATCACGTTACCAGTCTTATCCAGTTTGAAAGCCACAGTAACAGTACCCGAAATGCAATTTTGCCGGGAATACTCGGGATAAATAATTTTTGACTGCAGGAAGTTATCAAGCGCATTTTGCCCACCTTTAAAAGCAGGCTGAGCTTTTGCAGCAAACACCGTAGTTAGTGCTATTATACCGATGAGCAAGTGCCTTATCATAGTATAAATATCGACAATAAAACGGGGATAATGATTGGGGATGTGGAATTGTTATAGCGTTATTTATGCTGATTCAGGCCGGATTTATTTCGCCACCTTACAGAACCGGTAATCATTATGCTATGCACGTTGCTTATCGTATAATTTCTTAAAAAACAACAAGTCATGCTGAATTTATTTCAGCACCCCATCAGAAAGGTTGACTTTTTTATAGATAATTCGAAGCCAGCACAGGGGTTGCTTTGCAAATGAGATGCCGATCTGCATCGGCATGACCGCCTTTTTTATTTCTTCCGAACAGTTATGATGTGTACGCATGTAAGTATGCTCCGTCAGGAGCTACCTGTTTGTAGCAATTTTGAACAACAATCAAGCTTTGCTCCGTAGGTGCAACCCCAATTGTTCGGGTAAATAACAGTGCTATTTAGGGGGTAGCCTCTACGAGGCAGAGGTAATCGCATATGTTTTCTACAAACAGGTAGCTCCTTACGGTGCAGACTGCCCCTTTTATTAGTTATAAACAGTAAATAAAAAAGGTAAGTGCCCCCTAATTAACAAGGTAAATAACATTGCTATTGAAAGGTAGCCTCTAACGAGGCAAAGTTAATCGGTATATCCTTTCTACAAACAGGTTGCACCTATTGGTGCAGACTGCTCTTTTTACTTGTGTACGCTAAGCTCCCCCTTCAGGGGGCCAGGGGGCTAAAACCCCAGCACCAATCCCGCATCGGGCACATTCGTCCTATACTTTTCCATCTCCGAATATTTACATACACCGGGATAGTCACCAAACTTCCCTTCCATATCAAACATCAGCTGAAAATGCAAATGTGGCGGCCATTGGCCGTTCTCCGTATTATCGCCAAGGCTGGCTATTTGCTCATCTTTTTTAAAAGGCTTCCCAACGGCCAATCCTTCCAGGCTTTTGCGGCTCAGGTGGCCGTAAAGACTATACAGCGTTAAGCCGCTCAGGTTGTGCTCTAAAATAATACACGGCCCGTAATCGCCCAGGTTATTGTTATCCTGAAAACTATGCACCTTGCCATCAAAGGGAGTATAAATGGGTGTGCCTTCAGGGCCCCAGATATCAACGCCTAAATGCAAACGGCGGGGCTCATCTTCGGTATCAAAATGGGCACTTACCGCATAAATAGTGCGATGTTCCATATAACCACCAATTCCGTAGCGGCAGTTATTTGCTTTCAGTTTGTCGTTTACCCAATCCGTAAACTTTTGGGTATCGGCAATAATATCCGTAGTTAGTTCTGTGTTGGCAGCAGTAAAATCTAACAAAAAAAGCCGGTCGGTGCCGGCATTATAATCAACCACCCTGCCAATGGCATCCGGGTGGTTTTTTAAATAACTATGAAGCTGTTCATGATGATCCATCGGGATAAATCGCTATTCTGTATCCGGCTGGCGCTCTTCCTTGCTTATTTTATCAAATATTTTATCCATGCGCTCCACGTATTCACTGGTATCATCCACAAAAAATTCCAATTGCGGAATTATCCTTACCTGGTCTTTAATACGCGCTCCCAGTTTATATCGAATTTCTGAAGCATGCGACTTTATAGTTTGCAAAGCCAGCTGCAAATTAGTATTACCAAAAAAGCTTAAAAATATGCGGGCGATGGCCAGGTCGGGGGTTACACGTACTTTGGTTATGGTTACCAGGGTATTAGGCAAATAGTTCATACCCTCGCGTTGAAATATAGCTGCCAGGTCTTCCTGTATTACTCCGGCAAATTTTTGCTGACGTTTTGATTCCATGATGATAAGTTAACGCCACTGCGGCAGATGAGTTTTATTTATTTTGATTAACCTTTGTTGAATATCGTGTTAATTACACATATCCTGCGGTATCTCTTTTGTTATTTTTATTACTTTTTTTACAACAAGGGTGCTATCATATTCAGATCCCATCCCCTCTTTACCCGATTTTGACTTAATACCCTCTACCTCAACATAAACCGGCTCATATGGTTTTTCGAAGTTCATTTGCGAGTATTGTAGTTCCAACGTTGCCGAGCTATCTGCAACCCAAAATTCTGTGCCGTTGTCGCAATCTTTAAATGATTTTATTTCGGGACCAAAGCTGTACAAACCTTTGTAAACAACAGGTATATCTACTTTTTTCGAATTTCCGTTACATGAGCTCGCTGCCAAAAAAAGAATAATTAAGAAGGCGAAATTTTGAATATACCTTATCCTCATATAACAAATTTACAAATCCTGTTTGATTTCATCCAATCCTTTAATACTTAATCGTGCACTAATACCCGATGCGATAACAGATATGGCCCCTACTGTTAAAAATACCAGGCCAAAATCAGATATCTTAAGATCTATCGGGTAAGCATCAATCACCGAGGTGGCCGCGCCCATCCTTATAAATCCAAAGCGCTGTTGCACCAGGCAAAATGCAAGGCCAAGTGCTATGCCAACAATACAGCCAAATATCGATATCATCATCCCCTCAAAAAAAAATATCCCTTGTATTAATCGTTTATTGGCACCCAGGCTACTTAAAATGGCTATATCCTTGCGCTTATCAATAACCAGCATGGTTAATGAACCTATGATATTAAATATGGCTATGATAAGTACAAAGGTTAAAATCATGAATATACTCCAGCGCTCGTAATTTAACGTTTTATAAAGCTCGGTATTTTGTTCCTTACGATTTTTTATAGTGTACTGCTTGCCTATGGCATCCTTAATTTTGTTTTGTACCACCGATAGATCGGTGCCTTTTTTGTAGGTAAGTTCCAGCGATGTAATTTCTTTTGGCTGATTGAGCAGGTCGCGGGCAAACTCTATTGGTGTTACCACAATATCATCAAACTCCTGCTGTATGGCAAACACTCCGGATGCGTTAATGGATCGCACTTCAAACTCATCAAGCGGATTTGCCGAACTTACCACAGTACGCCGTGGTGAAAATATTTGTATGGGCGATAGATCATCATGAACATTGATGCCCAGGCTGCCCTGGATAGTTGCCCCAATTACTGCAAAATACTTATCCCCGCTTTTTAAGGTAAAAGACCCGTTTTGTACGGTGCTATCCAGCTGTTTATTTTTTAAAAAATCATCGCTCACACCCTTTATAATTCCTATTAGCGGCTTATCTCCATATCTTATCAGGGCCTTTTCCTGTAGCACCTCCGTGAATGAAAAGAGGCTGGCATCTTTATGCAATGCATTAAAATAGGGCGTATTAGGATCGAAGGTTTTGCCAAGTCGGGTTTCGATCTTTATTTCGGGAGTAAAGTTACTATATAAAGAAAGGATAACTTTCTCGAACCCATTAAACACCGACAATATAATAATCAAGGCCGCACTACCTACCAACACACCCAACATGGATATGCCCGATATGATATTGATGGCGTGCATCTTCTTGCCCGAGAACAAGTACCGTTTAGCTATATAGACCGAAGTATTCAAATTGGTTTTGAGTGATAAGTATTACGTTATGTGCTTAAGTAAGAAACGGATTGTTTTGTTTTTCAAAACCGATAGTAGTTTCCGGCCCGTGACCGGGATAAACGGTGCAATCATCGGGCAGCGCAAAAAGCTTGGTTTCGATATTATCCATCAATTGGGCAAAATTACCACCAGGCAAATCTGTGCGGCCTATACTCATCCTGAATAAAACATCGCCACCTATTAAAATATTGGCCGCCTTATCATAAAAGCACAAATGCGCGGGTGAATGCCCGGGGGCGAAGATCAACTCCAACTCTGTGTCACCAAATTTTATGGTTCCGGTTTCGGGCAGATATTCCTCCGGTATTGGCGAAACCTCGTACCTGATGCCCATTTGAGGCGCATAAGCCACTACGGCTGCCAATACAGGCAACTCCCCCTCATGAAATTTAGGCTTAAGCCCGTATTTATCAAAAACGAATTTATTACCAAGCACATGATCAATATGGCAATGGGTATTTAGCAGTAAAACGGGAGTTAAGTTATTATCCTTTATAAAATTAACCACCACATTTTGCTCTGTAGCGGTGTACATTCCCGGATCAATAATAACACATTCGCCGGTTTCATCATATAAAATATAAGTGTTTTCCTGGTAAGGATTATTCACAAATGATTTAACTTCTGCCATGGGGTAAAAGTACGGATTTAATTTGTTGGGTATGAAGGTTTGAAAAAAACGTGATTGCGGGTTGTAAATTAGGGGGACGCTAAAGATAAATAACGTCTAATAGCTTTGTCATCCTGAACGATAGTGAAGGATCTAATCGCAGACTTTACAGGGCAAAGAAGCATGGCGAATAGCAGATTCTTCACTGCGTTCAGAATGACAAAAAAAGATTTTTTATCAACACGTCATTGCGAGGTACGAAGCAATGACGCTGGGGGCAAGGGCATCACCTACCCCTCCACCAATTCTACCTCGGCAACCGGGCTAAATAAATACACCCGCTTAGTTTCTATCTCCACACATTTAAAACGCTTGCGCAACTGTTCTTCTTTACGAAAAACGCGGTCGCCCTTTATTTTAAACAGGGCCTTGAAGGGAACTTTCTCCACTGTGAGCACAGATGATTCCTTAGGCGCATCGTATTTGCGCAATGACCGGTAAAGATTAAGATCTGAACAACTGGAGGCCGCGGGGTTATCAAGGTAGCTGGTTATAGCGTGCTTTACATCATGCGGAAAAATGTCTTTTTCAAAAAAGGGTTGCATCATTTTTTTGAAATTGTTTTTCCACTCGGCTCCATGGGGCTTTGCTTTTTGTTTATGCTGGTTCCAGGTATGCAGGTGTGCAAACTCGTGAACGGTGGTTACCAAAAAAGCGTAGGGATTAAGATCATAATTCACTGATATACGGTGACCTTTACCGGCATGTGGCGAACGGTAATCGCCAAACTTGGTGCCCCGGTTACGTGAAATTTTAAATTCGCATTTAAAGTAGTCGATCCAGCGGCCGATGAGCGGGGCAGCATCGGGTGGGACATATCTTTCTAAAACTTTTACTTTATCCAATGTTTACCTCAACACAAATATAATGATTTCACCAGTTCATTGTAGATGGTTCATGGATCATAGCCGATAGTTTTTAAAGAATTACAAAGAGATTATTATTTGTTAGCGGTTCACAGTTGAGTGCCAATAAAAAACATTCCATGAACCATGATCTATCAACTATGAACCAAAACCTACTTCAGGAAATGATAAACTATAAAACTGGCGGTATATGCCAAAGCCGTCATATAAGCGAATTGCGCGGCGGGCCAGCGCCAATCCTTGGTTTCGCGGTATACTACCGCCACGGTGCTGGCGCACTGCATGGCAAAGGCGTAAAACATCATCAGCGAAAAGGCAACCGCCAAAGTAAACACCGGCTTGCCGGTATCAGGGTTTGTGGCGCTATGCATTTTTTGCTGCACAGATTCCAGCTTGTCTGCATCGCCCTCCACACTATAAATGGTGGCCATGGTACCTACAAACACTTCGCGGGCAGCAAATGAACTGATGAGGGCTATACCTATCTTCCAATCAAAACCAAGAGGCTTAATAACCGGCTCTATTACGTGACCAAATACACCGGCGTAGGAGTTTTCTAATTTTTCGGACGCGATAACCTTGCTCAGGCTATCGGGTTTCATGGATTTAGTATATTGCGGCTGGCCGTATGTTTTGTCAATCTGCGCAAACCTATCACCGGGGCCGTATGATTTCAACACCCATAAAATGATAGATACCGCAATAATAACTTTACCGGCCTGCAGTACAAATGTTTTTGAACGATCATACATCGTAAAGGCTACGTTCTTCCAGCGGGGCATCCGGTAAACAGGGAGTTCCATAATAAAGTAACCGCGCTCGCGGGCCTTTAAAATAAACTTCATCACAAAGGCCACTACTACGGCCGATATAATGCTCAGCAAGTACATAGCTGTAAGTGCCAGTCCCTGCAAATTAAACAACCACCAAACATTGCGGTTGGGCACTACAAGGGCAATAAGTAAGGTATAAACCGGCAAACGGGCAGAGCAGGCTACCAAAGGAGTAACCATTATGGTGATCATTCTATCTTTCCAGTTTTCGATATTGCGGGTGCTCATGATAGATGGCACGGCGCAGGCAAAACCACCAATAAGCGGCACTACCGATTTACCGTTGAGGCCAACTTTGCGCATCACCTTATCCATCATAAAAGTAACGCGCGACATATAGCCGGTATCTTCCAGTATGGATATCATGGCAAACAAAATGGCTATCTGTGGTACAAATACCAACACACCGCTTAAACCGGCAATAATACCATTAACCAGTAAACTGGTGAACGGACCGGTTGGTAAAGCCTTGTTTACACTGCTTTGCAGCCAGATGAATAAATTCTCGATAAGCGACATCGGGTAGGCCGACCATGAAAATATGGCCTGGAATATGAACATCAATATGGCAAAAAATATGATAAAGCCGAATATCTTATGCGTAAGTATCTTATCAATTTTATTGCTTACAGATTCATCCTGGGCAGTTTCGGGCTTCTTAACCGTATCATACAACAGATCGTTTATAAAACTGTAACGCGCGATGGTTTCTGTAGCCTGGGCTTTTTGAGAATGGAAAGAATGCAGTGCTTCCAGCTCCTCTATACGATCGCTTTCTTTAGCCGATAAAAAATTCAGGGTTTCATGCTGATGGGCAAGTTGCAGGGCAAAGTAGGGATTATCAATTTTTAATTCCTGCTGTATTTGCGCTATTAGTTGCGGGGCAATGGGTTCAACGTCAATAGTCTCCAGCTGCAGCGCAATTTTATTGGCATAGGCGATGGTACTTTTAAGCTGATCGATCCCTTTTATCTTCCGGGCCGAAATGGGTACAACCGGCACACCCAGCTTTTTGGCAAACAAATCAACATCAATAGTAATACCCGCTTTCTCAGATACATCGATCATGTTGAGTGCTACTACAACAGGTATTTTTAAATCGGCTATCTGGGTATACAGCAACAGGTTACGTTTCAGGTTTGATGCATCAAGTATCACAACAATCAAATCCGGAACAAGGCCCCTGGCTTTATCGGCTAAAACAGAAAATACAATGGATTCGTCTTTACTTTTGGGGTAAATACTATAGGTACCGGGCAAGTCAATGATCTCAGCCGTGCGACCATCAGGCAGCTGGCAAAATCCTGTTTTTTTATCAACAGTAACGCCCGGAAAATTTCCTATTTTTTGATTAAGACCGGTTAAAATGTTAAAGAGAGTTGATTTACCGGTGTTTGGATTTCCTACAAGTGCAACTCTTATATCGGCTTTCAATGTTTACAAAACTACTGCAAAATAATGGTGGAGGCTTCAAATTTACGCAAGCTTAACTGGTAGCCGGAAACGTGAATAGCTATAGGATCTCCAAGAGGTGCAATACGCGAAATTCTGATTTCCTCACCTGGTAAACATCCCATTTCCATCAATTTTACCGACATTTCAAGATCAGTAAATTCCTTTACAATACCTATTTCGCCTACCTCAAGTTGTGAAAGTGTCATCGTATATTTTTTAACCTGAGCAAATGTAAGCTTATTTATATTAAATCCAAATAAGAATGGTTAAAAATGACAAGGATCACTTTTGAAAAAATATTTTTTGTGAAAACTTCCTGGTATGAAACCGTAAGCTTTCACAGATTCTTATTTTTTTAGCGGTTCAACATCATTGAACCGTTTATCGAAATAAAGTTTAACAGAATTTATGGGCATCAACTGCACTTTTGATAACACCAAATGTTGGGCATCCGCAGCCTTTTTTAAATATACCGCAAGAAGAGCAACTGAATAGTATCACAGCTCCAAGTATAATCAGTTTACTTTTTCTCATTCCCAACCGCGCTTAATGTTAATACAACAGCAAAAATCCCCATACAAATGCCAAGCACATCACAAAACAAATCGTTCCATTCGGCACTGCGCCACGTAAAAATAGTTAGTTGCAAGATTTCTATCACTCCGCCAAAAAAAACAGCGGCTAAAACAACAACTATTATCTGCTTATACGTGAAAGTAGGCCTTTTTTGTTGCCTTATAATACCGTTACAAAACAGTACAACCAGCGTAAAAAACAGCCCGGTATGCGTAAGTTTATCAAAGCCGGGGAAAAACATCGGCGAATCGCTGGCAGAGCTCAGGTTAACAGAGCAAATGACAAAAATAAATAAGGCCCACAAAATTGTGAGCCCATGATATTTTAATATTGCTTTCATTAAGCGCCAACAACCGCTTTATAGTCATCAGCAGATAACAAGCCGTCTATTTCTGACAGATCGGCAACGATGATTTTCACCATCCAACCTTCTCCATAAGGATCAGCATTTACAAGGTCGGGCTGATTATTAAGGGCGGGGTTAATTTCCGTCACTGTTCCGGTTACCGGCATAAACAGGTCCGATACCGTTTTTACAGCCTCAACTGTGCCAAAAACTTCATCTTTGGCAGTTTCTTTCCCTAAGGATGCTATATCTACATAAACAATATCGCCCAGTTCGCTTTGCGCAAATTCGGTAATGCCGATAGTAGCTTCATTGCCTTCAACTTTTATCCACTCGTGGTCTTTAGTGTATTTTAATTCAGCGGGAAAATTCATGTCGTTAATTTTATGTGTCCAAAAATAATAAAACTTTAGGCTATAGCAATAATTAAAGATTTATTGTACAAACATCTTTTCATAAAAAAAGAGCGGCTCAAAACCGCCTAACTCCCCCAATAATAGCATATACCCCCCGTTTTTTGATTTTCAGGACGGATAGTACAACTCACCTCACAATTTTTTTTCGGCATTTTAATTTGAGCATGAAAAGTAATTAATTAAAACCTTTCTGATTTGCAATACAGTAAATATCATTTTATATCTAATTAAAAAATATGAACAATTGGAAATTTATTTACCAGTCCCACTTATTATTAAGTGACTGTTAATGTTTTACTTACAAATAAGCAGTCCGCTTTTAATTTGTATATTAACCGGGCATTAACTGCCATAGTCTTGTAACAACTAATCATAAAAATAAATTCCATTAATCTCCAAAACCTTCCTTTATTATGCAAAATGTATCCTTTTACTCCACCGCAATTTTTGCGTGGTTAAGCACATTCGGTATTAAGTTACTTGGTGCACTGCTGGTATTTATTATCGGCCTGTATGTTATTAGCTGGATAGGGCGTTTACTCAATGCCTCCATGGCTAAAGGAAAAATTGATGTATCCCTTCAATCATTTTTGAGCAGCCTGATGATGGCCGGCCTAAGGGTATTATTACTGATAACGGTTGCCGGCATGCTGGGCATACAAACCACATCGTTTGTAGCAATTATTGGTGCGCTTGGCTTGGCTGTGGGCCTGGCGCTGCAGGGATCATTAGCCAACTTTGCAGGCGGTGTTTTGATCCTGGTTTTTAAACCATTCAAAATTGGCGATATCATTGAATCCCAGGGCCAAAGCGGCGCGGTAATTGAAATACAGATTTTTAATACCATTTTACTTACGCCCGATAATAAAACCGTCATCCTTGCAAACGGCGCCGTATCAAACAATACCATTGTTAACTACAGCAGGCATGGCAATATCAGGGTAGATATTTCACTTGAAATTGCACCGCAAAGCGATATGGATAACGTACGCCAGATAGCTGTTAATGCCTGCCTCTCGCATCCGCTGGTGTTGGCAACTCCGGCGCCTGTTGTAAATGTTTCTAAACTACATGAAGGTAAAATAGTGCTAGGCATTTGCCCTTTTGCCAAAGCCAATGATTATTGGACCGTACTTTTCGGTGTACAGGAGCTGGTTAAAAAAGCTTTTGACGAGCACCAGATCGTGATTCCAAAACCGCATTTATTTGTTACCCAGCTGGATGCCACACCAACATCAGCGTAAATATTATAACTGCCCGGCACACCATGTCGGGCATTCATCTTCCTAATAGAAACCGGCATAATTGCTCATTTTATGCCGGTTTAATCAACCCAGAAAATCCCCGTTAACTTTAATCCGTTAACGCCCCGGGTATCCACAAACGCCACCATTAATTTGATATGGATTATCATATTTATTAAAATGGATGCAACATTTTTGCCCTTTTTCGTTTTATAAATACAGGTGCAGCCAATTCTTAATTTCCGTAAGTGGTTTTAAAATTTTATTTTGCACTTTTTAATGACCAATTTTATTAAACCAGGTAAAACAGACACATCAACGGATGAAGAACTGCTTATCGTATACCGTAACAACGGCGACGTGGCGGCTTTAGGAAAACTATATGAAAGATATATGGTTTTGGTTTATGGCGTTTGTTTAAAATATCTGAAAGATGAGGACCTGGCCAAAGATGCTGTGATGGGGATATTTGAGGAGCTGATAATAAAGGTTAAAAATCACCACATCAACACATTCAGGAGTTGGCTATATGTAGTGGGGCGCAATTATTGCTTAATGCAATTAAGGGCGGGCAAAAAATTAACAGTGGTTAATTTAGATGACGTTATGGAATTTACCCCGTTTTTGCATCCTGATGATAATAACCGCGAAGAAGCTTATAAAGCCTTAGAACAGTGTATTGATAAACTGGCCGGTGCACAAAAACAAAGCATCGACTTATTTTATTTAAAAGAGAAATGCTATAAAGAAATAGCCGATATAACCAATTTTAGCCTGAATGAAGTAAAGAGTTACATTCAAAACGGTAAGCGCAACCTTAAAATTTGCCTGGAGAAGAAAAGTGAATACTAAAAAAGCCGACATATTGCAGATCAGGAAGTACCTTAACGGGGAGCTTGATGCCAAAGCTATGCACAGGCTTGAACGGGAAGCGCTTGATGATCCTTTTTTAATGGATGCAATTGAAGGTTTTGAAGCAGCTCCCGAAGACCAGAAGGCCAACCTGGCCAAACTGACCGAAAGATTACATCAGCGCATTGAACCAAAGAAAGCTCGTGTTTTTTCATGGCAAATATGGTCAATAGCGGCATCTGTTTTGGTGATATTAACCATTGGCGCCTTGTGGTTAAGGAAAACTCCGGTAACCGAAAAAACTGCCGATCAACAACTGGTCACGCTTAAAAAAGATAAAACAAATGTTGAGTTAAAGGATACCGTAACACCGGCTAAGCCTGTTACCGTTGTCCAGGCTCCTCTGCTTACTCAAAATGCAAAACAAACCACGATAGTAAAATCGGGCAATAAATCTGTTTACCAGGACGAAATATCATCTGGCGATAATAATACAGTCGCCAGCCTGCCGCCAGCGCCAGTGTCTGCAGTTGCAAAACCAAAAGAGCAAACAGATGATGATAAAGAAGTTGTATCAGCAAGCGAGATAGTAGCATCAAATTATACCGAAACCCCAAAAGCGAAGAACAATAGCGATAGTCTGGCAGCACTTGCAAAAAAAGCACGGAACAAAGCCTCTGCTCCTCTTGAATATAAATTGCAGGGCAATGTTGGCGGTTTAACTATAGTAACCTCCAAAGATTCCAAAACGCAATTTGGCTATAACAGTATCAACGGAATAATCATTGCCAGGCCCGATGGTGCTCCTGTGATTGGTGCGGCCGTTAGGATAGAGGGAACCAATAAAAGCACCGTGACCGATGTGAATGGCCATTTTTCAATGCCGGCAAGCAGCAATAAGCAAACATTAGCCATAGCATCTATTGGATATTTACCTAAACAGGTGAGCGTAAAAGGCGGGGATAGCCTAAAAGTTGAACTTAATCCTGCCGATGGCGCCCTAAATGAAGTTGCGGTTGGCTACGGAAGTGTAAAAAAAGAAGCTGTTGTAAACGCCCACCCGCAAGGCAATATGAGCGCCCTTAAAAAATACCTGCAGGCCAATGCCGTTTTACCCAACGGAGAAGTTACCGGTACTGTAAGCGTAACATTTACCGTTAATGGCGATGGATCATTGAGCGATTTTAAGATCAAAAAAAGCCTTACCCCCACAGCCGATCAAAAGGCTATTGATCTGATAAAGGCTGGCCCCACCTGGGTAGGGAACAGTACGGGCAAACCAGAAGAAGTTACGGTTAAGGTAAAATTCCAGCAACAAAAATAACAATCAAGGGGTTAACCTCAGGAAATCAACACGTAATAGCGGGTTTACATTTAATGATGATCCACGAGATTCACAGACCACATCATTTCACATTAACCCTTGCCGTTTACCCATTTGTACCCTACCTTTAATCTATTAAAAAACGAAGCCATATGAATACTGAAAAAGCGATTTTGGCCGGTGGCTGCTTTTGGGGTGTAGAAGACCTTATTAAAAATTACCCGGGTGTTATTTCAACAGTAGTGGGATACACAGGTGGTGATGTACGCAATGCAACTTACCAAAATCATGGAACACATGCCGAAGCCATAGAGGTTATATTTGATCCCGCACATTTGCCTTATCGTGAACTGCTTGAATATTTCTTCCAAATTCATGATCCAACAACACGCAACAGGCAGGGAAATGACATCGGCACCTCTTATCGGTCCGCCATTTTTTTCCTGGATGAAACACAACGCGAAACTGCTAAAGCTTTAATTGCAGATATGGAAGCCTCTGGTAAGTGGCCAGGGAAAATAGTAACAGAAGTTGTCCCCGCAACTGATTTCTGGAACGCCGAGGAGGAACACCAGGATTATTTAAAAAAAAACCCATACGGATATACCTGCCACTTTGAAAGGCCCGATTGGAAACTGTAGTAATTAAAAAGTTGTTGAGACTAGTGTTTTTTTTGTAGAGACGCATATTTGCGTCTCCCGCGTGCAAATCGGAAAGGCAAATCCGCTCTGTATAGCTGGAGACGCAAATATGCGTCTCTACGAAAGCGTTTGCTATACGTCATCGCCATCTTTTTCAGGTTTACTCCTGATGGATTCGCAATGACGTGTGGTTATGTATTTCATTAAAAGCTAATAAATCAATTTAGACAACGCCTTAGATATAATCGCTCAATACAACCTGCAAAATCTTCACCAATTCCGGGTCATTAAATTGGTACTCGTCTTCAATATCAAGTACAATTAAAGGTTTGTTGCCTATTTCAAATCGTTGTTTAAGCAATTCCTTGTGCTTGCGCTCCATTACAAACACAACATCAGCCCTGTCAATCATTTTTTGATTTAACCGGGTACGTGCCTTATCACTTGTTCCGGCGGAATACGCTTTGTGTTCCGGGTGATCTTTAAACAGTAACTCGGCAGAAGGGCTGCGCCATTGGTTTTTACTACAGATGAAGAGGAGATTAGCCAAGTTTATTGTTTTTTTGGATGCCTGATAGCCTGATCGTCAGCGATTCTTTTCCACGCTTCCCTTGTCATTACAAAAAGATCATTTTTTTTGCAATCCCATATAGATACATATTTTTCCGATATAACATAATACTGCTGCCAGGTGGTTAGCTTTTCATAAAGCATTAAGGTGCAAATATCTGTTGCCGTAATAAAATCACCGGTTTGGGGCAAATGTGAATGCATTGAAGAAACTTCCTTCTTAATGCTATCGGCAGGGACATTAGTAAAGTAAGCCGGAATAATATTTTTGTGCAATTTATTCACACTTACAACCTCGTCATTGTCAAAGTTTATAAGATAATCATTACCAAAAACAACCACTCCCTGCTCATGCGTACCAGTTAAAACATACACCTTTTTAACACCTTTTATAATTATGGGTACAGGATTTAGGCTTGTATTTTTATAATATTTAAATGTAGTATCAGTATTAACCCGCTTAATGGCGACTTGCCTCATGTTGTATAATTCCTGCTCTATTTCACTGAACTTTCGAACTACGGTATCAAACTTGTAGTTGTTTTCATTAAAATCATTACCAAACAAAGTTGTGCCCAATACAGCTGGCTTTTCCCCTTTTGAGAAAAATACATTTGCTAAACCATTTTGGGTTTCATAGGATAAATAGCCGCCAACCTGGTCACGCTTATCTTTACATTTTTCTAAAAATATATCTGTTCCATACCATGAAGCCCATTCAGAGCGAAAAAGAGCCTTGCCCTCATTAACTATACTATCAGTTACCCTGGAAATGTCTTTTTGTTGGGCTGCTGCTGCTATCGCATAAATCGTTAACGCACATAATAGTAGTATCTTTCTTTTCATGTGGCCGTTAATTTTCCGTAAATACCGGCGCTATTTTATAAATAATACTAATCACAAAAATCGCGATAGCAATATAAAAAATCCATTTCCCTTGCTGCCTGTCGTTTTCATTATAACCATATACCCGTTCACCATCAGGTAATGTTTTTTTGTAGGTTGCCAGGTGCCAGCCTATAAAAATGCCCAATATGCCGCCGGCCAGGGCAAATAGGTAGCCCACAATTATCCATGTTTTTTGCGATGGTTCGGGTGCTTTTAGTTCTTCAAGGCGGTCGGCTTTCAGGTCGGTTAACATTTTTTCATTGATGGCAACCCCACGTTCTGTAAGTATTTTACGGGCCAGCTGGTAGTCAAAAGCGCTCCATTCATCGGCTTTTGCAAGTATATCCATCAATTCCTCATCTGTAAAGCCATACAAATAATGATCATGATCCGCGTTGTTGATATTTTCAATTTCGCTATCCTTCAGCAGCTGATTCACCGTTTCAAAATCTTCGGCTTTTATTTTTACAGAAAACTCGCTTGATAGCTCATTTCGCCTGAAAGCTGGATCAAATGATGTACCTATTTCTTCAATGGTATATTCAATTCCGTGCTCATCCAATACCGCAGTAAGGGCATTGGCAAGGGCTAAATCATTAAACCTTTTAAACAATATAAGTACAGGCTCCATATAAGTAGTTGATGTTTAAATAGATCACAGGCCATTCTTGGGTACCCAGGCCTGGCTCTTGATGAGCCATTTACCACTTACAATACGAAACACGAAAGAAAACGCGCCTTCTTCATTAAATGGATCGCCGTTTACTGTACCCGTATATTCAACCGGGACAATTAAATAGGCTAACTCCTCTGTTTGCCTAAAAATCTTGATCCGTTTAACAATAACTGTAAAATCCTTTATTTTAAATTCCTGAACAGCCTTTTGAACCGAGTTTACCCACTGCACACCAGCCAGCTGGCCATTCCACGAAAAAGGTTGTTGCTCATCCGTAACAACTGCGTTTGGCGCGTACATATCGGTAACTTTATCAATATCAAAAGTATAACATGCTTTTAACACCGTATTAACGGATTGCAGAACTTCGGGGTTTAGTTTTTTAACAGTATCGGCAAGGTTCACACCTGCCGCCATGGCTTTTTGCCCGGTTATCAAAATCAATAACAGGCCCACACGCACCATAGTAAATATGCTCTTCCTCATCATATCAGTTAATATAGCCCATTCTTCTCGCAATTGAGTTTATAAAGTTAAACATCAATCCGCAATCCAGTATTCAATTTTAAGCAAATTATTACCATTTGCACTAAATGTCAACATCCATTGATCATCCTTTCCGTCCTTAGCAGCATTTATATCTATCGCTATGTATTCATCCATCGCGGTATGATGAAGCTCATTGCTGCCAGCTTTGGGGAAAACCTTTTTAAAATTGGCCAGTGTTGTTGCATAACCCAATCTGATCTTGTCACTCTTTAAAAAAAGGGCAGTGTTTATTCTAAAATCAACACTCCGAAAAGCCAATCTATCGTTTGATTGTTCAAATTCCAGACCTCTAAAATAACAATAATTCCACTTTTGCTTGTTAAAAAAAGATGTACTTATGTTCCTATTTTTTTGCGGGACGATACTATCCGGCTTACCCAACTCTTTTACCGTTTGTTTGAAGTCTGATAGCATAGGAATAGTTCCGTTCAATTTAGTACTCTCCCAAACCAAACATTCTGTTTGGTTTGATAACCCATCGCGTTTCTTACCAGTCCTGTTTTGATTATCGGCTTGCTTACAGCCGAAGCCCAGCAATACCAACAATCCTATAAAATACTTCATTATATCACTTCCCTTTGGATGCCATATAATCTAACGTTAAATTACACAAGGCCTTAACACCTAAAGTAAAACCACTTTCATCAATATAAAAATCGGGCGTATGATGTGATGGAGCAGTAAGTGGATCATGCCCTTTAGGCATTCCGCCCAAAAAGATAAACAGTCCCGGTACTTTTTCCTGGTAAAAGCTAAAATCCTCGGCCCCGGTTACCGGCGGGCGCAATAGTACATTTTCGGCCCCTGCCGTTTTTTGCAAACTGGGCAGCATTTTTTGGGTAAGCTCCGGGTTGTTATAAGTAACCGGGTAATGATTACTGTAAGGTATCTTCACTTCAGCGGTTGCCCCCTGGGCTTCGGCAGTTTTAGTAGCTATTTGTGTAACACGCTCAACTAATAGCTTTTCGTCGGCCGCAGTAAATGAGCGCAGGGTGCCCAGCATCTCCACCCTCTCGGGTATAATGTTTGAGCGATTACCCGCTTTTATAGCACCAATAGTTACAACCGCCGGATTTTCGGTAACGTTGATGTTTCGGCTCACAATAGTTTGCAGGTTATTGATGATCTCGGCAGCAACCACTATCGGGTCAATGCTCGACCACGGGTAGGCTCCATGTGCCGATCGTCCTTTTACAATGATCTGCATATCGTTAACCCCGGCCATTGTTCCGCCCGGGCGATAGGTGATCTTGCCAACCTCGGTTTGTGAGTTGATATGCAAACCAAAAATCACATCAACCTTAGGATTTTCAAGCACACCCTCCTTCACCATTTCCTCCGCACCGCCTTTTTGACCGGGTTCAACCCCTTCTTCGGCGGGCTGAAAAATAAATTTAACGGTACCATGCAATTCGCTTTTCATAGTGGAAAGCACCTGTGCCACGCCCATTAAAATAGCCATGTGCGAATCATGACCACAGGCATGCATTACGCCAACCTCCTGCCCATTATAGGTAGTTTTTACTTTTGATGCAAAAGGCACATCTGTGCGTTCAATTACAGGCAACCCGTCCATATCGGCACGTAGGGCAACTACCGGGCCGGGTTTACCTCCCTTTAAAATGCCAACTACCCCCGTTGTGGCTATGCCTGTTTGCACCTCGATACCCAGCGACTGCAAATGTTTGGCAATAATAGCCGATGTGCGTACCTCGTGGTTACCAAGTTCGGGATGCTCATGAAAATCGCGCCGCCAGGCAATTACCTGGCCTTTTAGGGCATCGGCCTTGTTACTAACCTGTGTTATGCGGGCAGCATTTTGTGCAAATGCCTGTACTGCAAACAATAAAAAAAACAAGATCGATTTTGTTTTCATAAGGAGTTTTTGGAACACTTAATATAAGAACAATACTTTGAATGTACTAACACATGCGTAAGCATATTTCAGGCACTGCTCCAACCCTCCCCGGCGGGCCAATTTTGATGGTTTACTTAAAACTAACCAGGTCTATATCAAATATCAAAACCGCATTTGCGGGTATAGGGCCGCCACCACTTGAACCATAACCCAAAGCCGAGGGAACAAATAGCAAAATATTACCCCCTGCTTTTACATGTGGGATACCTATTTGCCAGCCCTTTACCAATCCATCAAGTGAACTGGAAAAGCCGTTAGCTGAATCAAAGGGCCCGCCATTGATCAGTTTACCCTTGTAATTTACAGTCACCATTGAATTGCTGTTGGGGTAAGCGCCCGTCCCTTGTTTAACAACCTGGTAGTACAGCCCCGATGGATCTTTAACCGCTTTGATCATAGGGTTGTTTGAAAGATAAACGCGAATAACTGAATCATCGATTTTGGCTTGCTTTACCTTATCAACAGACGGTGCGCGAGAGCAGGAGGTTATTGCAATGGATGCAATAAATAGCAGTAACAATAAATTCTTCATTCAAATAATCACTAACCTTTTTAGGTGTATTAAAACATCGGAAATATACCAAATTAAAAAAGCCCGGAATTAACAATTCCAGGCCTCTTTTAATAATTAAAATATTATTGGTTATTGGGCGCTATTAGCGTAACCGAAAATAACAAAACAGAATTGGGAGGTATTTTTCCGGTTGCATAGTTACCATAGCCATAAACTGATGGAATAAGCATTAAAACCTTACTCCCGGTTCTTACATGTGGCAATACTATTCGCCATCCCAATATTAAATTCAGTAATTTTTCGGAATAATTTGTATTGGCGTCAAACTGGGTGCCATCAAGCAGTGTGCCGGTATAATTTACATTAATTGTTGATGCATCTGTAGGATACACGCCTGTTCCCGGCGTAATAACCTGGTAATAAACGCCTAAAGTATCCTTCACATTGGTAATTTCCGGATGAGCGGTAAGATAGGTTTTTATAGTAGCATCATCAATGGCCGCCTGTTTAGCAGCATCGTAAGGTACAACATCGCTGTTTTTTGAGCAAGAAGAAAAAATAGCTAACGGTAGTAAAAATAAGAATAGAATTTTTTTCATTTTAAATAAAGATCAGTTTAATTTGAATACGCTTTAACCACAACAAACGCTACAATTCAAAAAAACTTATTTATACCGTTGTTTTAATTTTAAGTTCATTCATCTGCGTATCAGCTATGGTTGATGGTGAATCGATCATTACATCGCGGCCCGAATTGTTTTTAGGGAACGCGATTACATCACGAATAGAATCCAAACCGGCGAAAATAGATACCAGGCGATCAAACCCAAGGGCCAAACCACCATGCGGAGGTGCGCCAAATTCAAAGGCATCCATCAAAAAGCCAAATTGCTTTTGCGCTTCTTCTGCAGAAAAACCTAAGTGCTTAAACATCAGGGACTGGGTAGCACGGTCATGGATACGAATAGATCCGCCGCCAACCTCGGTACCGTTTATTACCAGGTCATACGCGTTTGCACGCACAGCTCCCGGATCGGTATCAAGCAGGGCAATATCCTCTGGTTTTGGCGAGGTGAACGGGTGGTGCATGGCATGGTAACGGCTGGTTTCTTCATCCCACTCCAGTAACGGAAAATCCAACACCCACAGTGGTGCAAATTTGTTTTTATCG
This sequence comes from Mucilaginibacter sp. P1_A3, assembly GCF_056406855.1. Lineage (NCBI taxonomy): Bacteria > Pseudomonadati > Bacteroidota > Sphingobacteriia > Sphingobacteriales > Sphingobacteriaceae > Mucilaginibacter > Mucilaginibacter sp. P1_A3. The sequence continues at coordinate 103,613 of NZ_JBFTZJ010000013.1, read as the reverse complement.
CGTAAACCTAAGCGGTTGCCCATCTCCAGGCGAAGCTCATTCAGTTGCTTACGTACTTTATCTGCAGGGCCGGCTAATACCAGCATCAGGTCGCCCTTTTCAGCTTCAAATGCCGCTGCCCAGTTGGTCAGTTCATCTTCGCTGTAAAATTTATCAACTGATGATTTTAGCGTGCTATCTTCGTTATAACGGCAATAGATCATGCCGGTAACACCAATTTGCGGGCGTTTTAACCATTCGGTTATTTCATCTAATTGTTTACGGGTATAGTGGGCGCAACCTTTTGCGTTAATACCCACAACAAGCTCGGCATTATCAAAAACGCCAAAGCCTTTACCCTGAACAATATCATTCAGCTCCACAAACTCCATCCCAAAACGCACATCAGGTTTATCAGAACCGTACAGGCGCATAGCATCAGCATATTGCATGCGCGGAAAATCGCCCAGATCGATGCCTTTTACTGTAGTAAACAGGTGGCGGGTTAAACCTTCAAAAATATTCAGGATATCTTCCTGGGTGATGAAAGAAAGCTCGCAGTCAATCTGCGTAAATTCCGGCTGACGATCTGCTCTCAAATCCTCATCCCTAAAACATTTCACAATCTGGAAATAACGGTCAAAACCGCTCACCATCAGTAACTGTTTAAATGTTTGCGGCGATTGCGGCAAAGCATAAAACTCGCCCGGGTTCATGCGGCTTGGCACCACAAAATCGCGGGCACCTTCTGGTGTCGATTTGATCAATACCGGGGTCTCTACCTCAATAAACTCAAGATCGCTTAAATATTTGCGAATCTCCTGTGCCATTTTGTGGCGCAGAATGAGGTTGTTGCGTATTGGCGCACGGCGCAAATCCAAATAACGGTATTTAGCCCTAAGCTCCTCGCCGCCATCGGTATCATCCTCAATCTGGAAAGGTGGGGTTTTAGCGGCGTTAAGTATCTCTATATCTGCAACGGCTATTTCAATTTCGCCGGTTGGTATTTTTGTATTTTTGTTGGAGCGTTCAAGTACCTTACCGGTAACCTTGATCACAAACTCACGACCAAGCTCGCGGCTTTTTTCGCGCAGGGTGGCATCTGTATCTGTATTGAAAACCAGTTGGGTTAAACCATAACGGTCACGCATATCAATAAACGTGGTACCGCCCAAATCGCGCGATTTTTGTACCCATCCGCACAAAGTAACCGATTGGCCTAAGTTGCTGATATTTAATTCGCCGCAGGTGTGAGTTCTAAGCATAACTATATTTATAAAAGTTCGCAAAAGTAAGTTTTTAGTTGGAAGTCCGAAAATCCCGAAGAATGAAAGTCCAAAAGTTGGGCATTTTACTCAGGAATTTATACATCTTTTCTCGCATACTTTCCACCTTTTTTTACTTTCGGACTAAATCCCTACCTTTGCGCAATAATTCTCAAGGGGTGCCTTGCTTTGGTGTAATCAAAAACATATTGTTTTTACCAAACTGAAAGACAGGCTGAGATCAAACCCATGCCCCCCAGCCCCCTAAAGGGGGAGTTCTTAGTTTAAAGCCAGCCTTTAGCCTACTTACTCCCCCTTCAGGGGGGCGGGGGGGCTGCACCTGATCCGGGTAATGCCGGCGTAGGGAGAGGTAACATGTTAAGAGTACTGCCATTGTACCCTGGTGAGCAGATGGTTTAACTAATTTAAGTTTTTACACATTTTGAAGTTTTTCTACCTGGCGATCGCCGTATTGCTGTTGCCCGTTTTGGCATCGGCCCAACTTTCCATATCCGGAAAAATCACTAACCAATCTGGCGAAGCCCTGCCCGGCGCAACAGTCACCATTACCAATCCTGCCGCCAGCGCTATTGCAGATGCAGCCGGCAAGTACCAGCTTAGCAACCTTAAAGCCGGCAAGTATCAGCTTAATGCCAGTTACATTGGCTATCAAACTATTAGTAAAAACATCGTTGTAGGCGCCAATGAAGTTATTAACTTAACCCTCAACAGCAATACATTTGCTGCCGAAGAGGTGACCATAAGCGCCACCCGGGCGGTTAAAAACTCGCCTACTGCTTTTACCAACCTCAGCAAAAAAGATCTGGCTAAAAATAACTTCGGGCAGGATCTGCCTTACCTCTTAAGCCTTACTCCATCAGTGGTTACTACTTCTGATGCAGGCGCTGGCATAGGTTATACAGGTATCCGCATCCGTGGTTCTGATGCCACAAGGGTTAACGTTACCATCAACGGCATTCCGTTGAATGATGCAGAAAGCCAGGGATCATACTTTATTGACCTGCCCGATCTGGCCTCGTCTGTGGATAACATCCAGGTACAGCGCGGTGTTGGTACATCAACCAACGGCGCGGGCGCATTTGGAGGTAGCATCAATATTCAAACAACCACCCGCAGAGATACCGCCTATGCCGAGATCAATACATCGGCAGGCTCTTACGGTTCTATCAAAAATACTGTTAATGCGGGCACCGGTTTATTGGGTGGGCATTTTAGTTTGGATGGCCGTTTGTCGCGCATTCACTCCAATGGCTATATTGACAGGGCAACGTCCGATTTAAAATCACTTTACCTGAGCGCTGCCTGGTACGGTAAAAACAGTACCATCAGGGCCAACGTTATATCGGGTCATGAACGTACTTACCAGGCCTGGAACGGCATTGCCGATTATGTGATAGGCGATAATACCCGATCAGACAATCGCACTTATAATGAACTGGGCTTAATGGCCGATGGCTCGTTTTATAAAGACCAGGTTGATGATTACCTGCAAAACCATTATCAGTTACTGTATGATCAAAAAATAAGCAGCAAGCTATCATTCAGCGGAGCTTTGCACTATACCAAAGGCAAAGGCTATTACGAGGAGTATCGCCAGCAGGATGCAGTAACCAACTATGGTTTAAAACCGGTGATCATTGGCACAGATACGATCAACAATACCGATCTGGCCCGCCGTCGCTGGTTGGATAATGAATTTTATGGCGTTACCTATGCGTTAAAATATCAGCCTGAAAGCAACCTGAACATGACTTTGGGTGGCGCTTATAACCAATACTCTGGCGCGCATTATGGCAACGTAATTTACACCAAAGAGAGCGCGGGTATCGATCCAAATTATGAATACTACCGCGACCATGCCAAAAAGAACGACTTTAATATTTTTTACCGTGCCGAGTGGCATTTGAATGATGTTTTGCTGTATGCCGATGTGCAGTATCGCCATATTTACTATAACTTTTACGGTATTGACAGAAACCTGCAAAATGCCCAGCAAAGCGCCGAACTGAATTTTTTTAACCCTAAAGTGGGTATCACCTATCAGCTTAATGAACAAAGCAATGTGTACGCGTCATTTGCTGTAGGCAACCATGAGCCAAACCGGGATGATTATGTAAATTCACCTCCGCAAAAGCGACCTAAAGCCGAAAACCTGAAAGATTTTGAAGCCGGTTACCGCACTGTAGGCAAAATTTTTAGCGGCGGCATCAACGCGTTTTATATGCTATATAAAAACCAGTTGATACTAACAGGAGCGCTGAATGATGTAGGCTCGCAGATTCGTACCAATGTGGATAACAGCTACCGTGCAGGTGTCGAGCTGGATGGTAAAGTAAGGATAACCAGCCAGCTTAACTGGGGACTTACCGCTACCTGGAGCGCCAACAAGATCAAGAACTATCACCAGTTTTTCTCCAATTATGATGATGGCACACTGGTTGAAGAAACTTTTAAAACAACAACAATTGCCTATTCGCCATCGCTTACAGGGGCAAGCATCATCAGCTATAGCCCTATTAAAGGCGGCGAGATCGCTTTCATCAGCAAATATGTGAGCAAGCAATATTTAGATAATACAATGAACCAAAACCCCGCAGGGTTTAACATAGCGCCCGATAACCTGGGCAACCCTTACGCGGTTAACCGTTACCTTAAAAGCTATTTTACAAGCGATGTAAGGCTGCGGTATAATTTCAGTATCAGCTCGGTTAAAAACATTGGTTTGGGTTTACAGGTTAATAATATTTTCAGCAAAAAGTATGAGGCCAACGGCGCTACCTATCCAGATATCGAGAGCGGGCATGTGGTAAATTATAATTACTATTTCCCGCAGGCGCCGCGCAATTTTATGGCATCACTGAGCCTGAATTTTTAATACACGCGAATGGTTAGAATTTGGGCGAATTTCACGAATTAATGCATGGTAGATGATACGAATTGCAATGAGACAAATTCACTTATTTAAAGAGGCACGATAATGCATAATCTGCTCTCTCTTTTTATAGAACAAATAAAGGAAACCACCTGGGTGCAATGGCTTGCCGTTGCACTGGGTGTTGCCGAAGTGTTACTGGCCCGTAAAAACAATATATGGCTTTATCCCGCAGGCATCCTGGGCACAGCTATAGCTATTTATCTTTTAATGAATGTTGGGCTTTATGCCGAGTCTATCCTCAATGCCTATTATGTAGTAATGAGCATTTACGGCTGGTGGTACTGGATAAAACGTCGCAACGAACCTCCGGTAAAAATCAGCCGGAGCAATAAAACCGAGTGGATGATAAGCCTGGCAATAGCTGTTATTGGCTGGGTATTTTTTTATGTACTGCTCAAAAACCTCCCTGCCAAATATTTTACTCCATCAAACGTACCGGTTTGGGATGCGTTGATATCATCAACGGCCTGGGCAGGCATGTGGCTGCTGGCCCGCCGAAAAATAGAGAACTGGATATTCCTCAACGTATCAAACCTGTTTGCTATTCCTATTCTGTTTTATAAACACCTGCCTATGTTTGCACTGCTCACCATTTTTTTATTTGTGATAGCCTTTTTGGGTTATTTTGACTGGGGGAAAACAATAAAGAGTGAAGAATCAAGAGTTAAGACAAAAGGTGTTTATTCTTCATAAATTTACAGATCCTGATTCTAAAATGAACCATCCTTCGTATCATCTTAAACCCGACTGGGTAAAAACAATCCGCGATACAGCACCACAGGCCGAAAAGCAGGGTATGTTGCATCCCGATCAACTTAAGTTGATATATGAGCAGGGCTGGTTTAAATTCCTTGTTCCTGAAGTCTATTCAGGCTTGCAACTTGCTTTACCGGATATGGTAAGGTTGGAAGAAAGCCTGGCCTGGGCCAACGGCAGTTTAGGCTGGGTGGTAACCTTATGCAGCGGGGCCGGCTGGTTTGGCGGTTTTTTATCTGCCGATATAGCCCATGAGTTATTAAACAATCCGCATTTATGCCTGGCCGGCAGTGGGGCATCCACGGGTACTGCAACCATTACCAATGGCGGTTATATTATCAATGGTACCTGGAAATATGCCAGCGGTGTACATCATGCCACACATATAACAGCGAACTGCATTATTAAAAATGGTGAGGAACCTGTTTTAAATGATGATGGCACTAAACTGATCCTCCCCTTTATTTTCGACAGGAAAGATGTGGAAATTTTGCCCGCCTGGAAATACATTGGCATGATGGCAACCGGCAGTGATGCCTATGAGGTAAAAGATCTTTTTGTTAATGCCAACAGGTGTTTTAAAATTGACCCCGAATTTGCCGTAATTGATGCCCCTTTATATCAATACCCGTTTTTACAACTGGCCGAAGCAACCCTTGCCGCCAATATCTCCGGCTTAGCGGTCCATTTCCTGGATCTCTGCAAACCAATATTTGAAGAAAAACAATTGGGCAAACGTTTAAGCATCGCCCAAAAAGAGATTATAAAACAATTACTTACCAAACTAACGGAGCAGCTACATCATGCCCGCGAAGTTTTTTACCATGCTGTTGACGCCTCCTGGCAAGGAGAATTGACCGGGGAAAACTTCCATCTAAATGAAGTAAGCACAAGCAGCCGGAAACTGGCCAAAACAGCACGCGAATGTGTTGACCAGCTATACCCCTATTGCGGCTTACACGCTGCAAACCCCGATACTGAAATTAGCCAGGTATGGCGTGATCTGCATACCGCAAGCCAGCATTCGTTGCTAACATTTAGCCTCGCTTAACAACAACAACATTACTCATGGTGACCTTTTTTTTGAGAGAAAGTCGGCCGGGGCCTTTTGTAACAATAAGCTATAATTAACAAAAACTTCACATAGCTATTTAATTTCATTGCTGATATTTGGCCGATTCAAAGTAAAATAAAAATGAAGTTTAAACATCTGCTGCTTATTTCCTTATCTATAGTAACTGTTTCTGCATCGGCACAAAAAAGAAAAGCTGCTGCACCTGCCCCATCTAATACCTCAGTACCCCGCCCTAAACTGGTTGTTGGCCTGGTGGTTGACCAAATGCGCTGGGATTACCTTTACCGCTACTATGACCGTTACCAAACCGGCGGATTTAAACGCATGCTGAACGAAGGCTACACCTGCGAAAACACCAATATTGATTACATACCAACGGTAACTGCCGCGGGCCATACTTGTATCTACACGGGCTCAGTACCGGCTATACACGGCATTGCAGGCAACGATTTTATTGTACAGGCAACAGGCAAATCAATGTACTGCACGGATGATAGTACAGTTACTGCGGTTGGCAGCACCTCAAAAGCCGGCCAGATGTCGCCCCGCAATTTGCTGGTGAGCACAGTTACCGATGAATTAAGATTAGCAACCAACTTCCGCTCAAAAGTTATTGGTATTGCTTTGAAAGATCGCGGTGGTATTTTACCGGCAGGTCACTCTGCAAACGCGGCCTATTGGTTTGATGATGCCAGCGGTAACTGGATAAGCAGCACCTATTACATGACAGATCTGCCTGCCTGGGTTAAAAAGTTCAACGATCAAAAGATCCCCGAAAAATATTTGAAACAGGATTGGAACACCCTTTACCCCATAGCAACATACCTGCAAAGCGCACCGGATAACAGCAGCAAATACGAAGGCAAATTTGCCGGAATGGATGCGCCAACCATGCCCGTTAAAACTTCTGAATTATATAAAGGCCGTTTAGGTATGATCCGCTCAACTCCTTACGGTAACTCCATGACGCTTGATTTGGCTAAAGCAGCTGTTGAAAGCGAGCAACTGGGCAAAAATACAGTTACCGACTTTTTAGCTATCAGCCTTTCATCTACAGATTATGTTGGCCATCAGTTTGGCCCCAACTCGGTTGAGATCGAAGATACTTACCTGAGACTTGACCGCGACATAGCTTCATTTTTTACTTATCTTGATGCTACCGTGGGCAAGGGCAATTACACGGTATTTTTAACTGCCGATCATGGCGCTGCACATAACCCAAATTTCCTGGCTGATCATAAGATCCCGGCAGGCACATGGGATGATGGCCTGGCCCAAAAAGAAATGAACGCCTTGCTGAACGATAAATATAAAGTTGATAAGCTGGTGATCAGCATGGATAATTACCAGGTTAACTTTAATAATGCGGCCATTAAAAAAGCTGGTTTAAATGAGGACGCTATTAAGTTTGATTGTATCCAATACCTGCAAAAACAACCCGATGTGCAATTTGCAGTTGATATGCAAAGAGTAAATGCGGCAACTATTCCGGAGGATTTGCGTACCCGCATTATAAACGGTTATAGTGCCGAGCATAGTGGCGCTATCCAGGTAGTGTTAAAGCCCGGATATTTTTCAGGTCACGGATCAACCGGTACTACACACGGCACCTGGGCACCGTATGATACACATATCCCGCTGGTATTTATGGGCTGGGGTATTAATCATGGCAGCCTAACCCGCCAAACGCATATGACAGATATTGCCCCAACCGTAGCATCATTGCTGCACATACAGGCACCTGATGGCAACATTGGCAAAACCATTAGCGAAGTAATAAAATAAGTTACGGATGCCCCGCAACAAGGTGCGGAGCTATTTCGTATTCATACATAAAACATAGAGGCGCATATTTGCGTCTCTTTTTTAGTTTTCAACTCATAGCAACAAGGCAAAATATCCACCCCTACACCAAATCTAAAATGAAAAAATACATTTCCAAATTTCATTATCTAACACAAGACATGGCAAACCGCAGCCATACAGAGCAGGTAGAGATAGCTTGCGCCGCTGGAGCCAATTGGATACAATACCGTTGCATGACAAAATCTGATGACGAGCTGATAGATGAAATAAATGACCTGGCTGTTATTTGCGATGATTGGGGGGCCACACTCATTATCACCAACCATTATGATCTGCTTGACAGGGTTGATGCCCAGGGCGTACATATAGAAGATTTTGATGCCGATCTGGTAACCATTCGTAAGGTAATAGGTGAAGATAAAACGTTGGGTACATCGGCTACAAATGTGGCTGATCTGTTAAAAATACAAAACCTGGGAGTAGTTGATTATTGTGGATATGGGCCGTTTGCACATACAGATACCAAGCTCAATGATTTCCCATTATTAGGTTATGAAGGCTATCGCCTGCTTGAAAAACAACCTGTTGATATTCCTGTAATTGCCGTAGGCGGGATACAATTAACAGATGTGGAGCAACTGCTTAAAACCGGCATTTATGGTATAGCCGTTTCATCAGCTATCAATCTTTCACTCAATCCTGCTGCCATGGTGAAAGAATTTTATAGAAGCATTTTTTAATAAAATTCAATTTTGTTCGCTAAACAAAATAAATAGGGCAATGCAGCACCTTATTTGCTAATATTTTTACCTGTAAGATAAATTTAGGCTACGAATTTTGTAAATTGCATTATAAAATCTCTATAAACCTCATTCCAAATCTTATGGAAACCTATAATAAAGTGTGGCGGGCATTCTTTGCCTTTTCGCTCATTGCAATTGCCGTACAACAATTTATTTACACCGGTTTCAGGCCGGTGATTATGCCACCAGAGCCAGCGTTTATTGGGCAAAGCACTTTTTGCATGTGCGTTGCGAGCATCTTACTTATTTTAATATCCATAGCTATCATAGCGGGTATCAATGCCCATGTAGTGGCCGATTATTTGGGAGCATCATTGTTACTGATGCTGATACTTTTTCATATTCCCTATAACATCAAACACAACTTAAATAACCTGGGTGGTTGGACCGATGCTTTTAAAATGCTGGCCCTTTGTGGCGGCACTTTTATTATGGCTACATCACTCCCCACCCATAAAATAAGCGGCATTGATGTGGTAACCGAAAAACTAAGACCTACAGGCCCTTACCTTTTTGCGACCACCATGATTGTTTTTGGCATTATGCACTTTGTTTACCCCACATTTGTAGCAACGCTTGTACCAGCATGGATCCCCTTTCATTTATTCTGGACATACTTTGCCGGCGTTGCCCTTATAGCAGCAGGCGCGGCTATCGTACTCGGGAAAAAAGTAAAGTTAGCCGCTACTTTATTAGGCATAGCCCTCTTTTTATGGCTTATCCTACTCCATATACCACGTGCCATCGCTGATCCGCATAGCGGCGACGGTAATGAGTGGACCAGCGTTTTTGAAGCCCTGGGCTTTAGTGGTATAGCATTTTTAATTGCCGGCACATGTAAGCCCCGAAAAAATGGAACGGGTCAGTAATTAGTCAAATCCGCTTTAGCTGTTTTGCTTTTATTGTATATTCACAAAAAAATTTCCATAGCATGACAGCTTATAGCTTTTTACAACATCTTCATTCCGGTTTCAGGTATATTGTACTGGCATTAATATTAGCAGCCATTATTGGCGCATTAATTGGCTGGATAGGTCAAAAGCCTTACACCAATGGCATTCGCAAGCTCATTTTATTTGCGCTGATATCGGCACACACACAATTGCTTATTGGCATAGTACTTTATTTTGTTAGTCCGCTTGTGCAGTTCACCAGCGATACGATGAAAAATCCCGTGAGCCGTTATTTTACTGTTGAACATTGGGTTATGATGATAATAGCTATCGTTTTAATCACCATTGGCCACAGCAAATCTAAAAAAGCAGCTACTGCCGAAGGCAAGCATAAGATTATTGCTATCTTATATTTTATCGCTTTGTTAATTATTTTGGTGAGTATTATACTTATTCCACGTAGCTAATAGGATTTAGCAAATAAATAGTTTCTAAAAAAATTTGATAATTCATTTTTCTTTATAAATTTGTGACCTCGATGATTAAAAACTCACATAAAAACAGCTGGTGGCACCAATTAAATTTGGCAGCCGGATACGTTTTTGGTCAGAGATAAATCTAATCAATTGTAAACCTAAGTAGGAAACCCGGCGACCCCAATTCGCCGGGTTTTTTTATTACATATTTTTTGAAAACATAACATGAGCAAATTTAAAATAACCACTACCCATAAAAAGCTGCTTGCCGATACCACCACCCCGGTAAGCATTTACCTGCGCCTGCGCGATGTATTCCCTAATTCGCTGTTGCTGGAAAGCTCTGATTACCACAGCCGCGAAAACAGTTTAAGTTACATTTGCTGCGAACCCATTGCCGGCCTGGTGCTTAACAATGGTATCCTTAAAAAACAGTACCCTGATGGTAGCCAGGAGAGCCATGAGGCGGGCACATTTGAGCTGATAGATCAGCTTAACCAATTTATTGACAGTTTTGAAACTGATGCCAATCCGCTTAAAATAATTTCAAATGGTTTGTTTGGTTATTTTACACACGAGGCTGTTGAACATTTTGAGACCATTAAACTAAAGCAAAGCGATGATGTAAGCCGGCAGATACCAGTGATGCAATATCATATTTACCGCTACATTATAGCCGTTGATCATTTCAAGAACGAGCTGTACATTTTCCATAACCAGGCCGAAGGCGGCCCAACAAACGGCGGTATCGAGAAACTGGAATATCTGATCAAAAATAAAAACTTCCCTGAATACAGCTTTAAAAGCAGCGCCGCCGAGCAATCAAACCTTACCAACGAGGAGTTTATCGCCATTGTTGAAAAAATGAAGCAGCATATTTTCAGGGGCGATGTTTTCCAGATAGTACCATCAAGAGCTTTTTCACGCACTTTCCAGGGTGATGAATTTAACGTTTACCGGGCCTTGCGCTCCATTAACCCATCGCCTTATTTGTTCTATTTTGATTTTGGTGATTTCAGGATCTTTGGGTCATCACCCGAGGCGCAGATTACGATAAAAAACAATGTGGCCAGTATATTCCCTATAGCCGGAACCTTTAAACGCAGCGGCGACGATGAAAAAGATGCCGAAATAGCCCGCAACCTGGAGAACGACCCCAAGGAATCTGCCGAGCATGTAATGCTGGTAGATTTGGCCCGTAATGACCTGAGCAGGCATTGCGAAAAGGTAGAGGTTAAGGCTTTTAAAGAAGTACAATACTATTCGCACCTTATCCATTTGGTGTCGCATGTAAGCGGCAAGCTTTTACCGGGTGTATCATCCTTTAAGATAGTTGCCGATACTTACCCTGCAGGTACACTCAGTGGCGCCCCAAAATACCGGGCCATGGAACTTATTGATGAAAACGAAAAAGCGAAACGTAGTTTTTATAGCGGCGCAATAGGCTATATGGGTTTCAATGGCGAATTTAACCATGCCATCATGATCCGCTCATTCCTGAGTAAAAACAATACCCTGCATTACCAGGCCGGGGCAGGTATTGTAGCCGGCTCCATAGCCGAAAGCGAATTAAAAGAAGTTGATAACAAGATAGCAGCCTTAAGACGGGCTGTTGAACTGGCCGAGGAGCTGTAGAGGCGGGGAGCCGGTTGCGGGGTGCGGGTAAAGCCTGGCTTCGTTTTAGAATTTAAAAATTAGGATTTAGAATTTTACGATGAACAAGATATTAATTATAGACAATTACGATTCCTTCACCTACAACCTGGTGCATTTGGTTAACGAGCTTGGCCTGCAATGCGAAGTTTGGAGGAATGATAAATTTGCCATTGAAGATGTGGATGCTTATGACAAGATAATCCTGTCGCCGGGTCCTGGTATACCTTCAGAGGCGGGACTACTGTTGGATGTGATCAAAAAATACGCGCCTACAAAGAGCATTTTTGGTGTTTGTTTGGGCCAGCAGGCTATCGCCGAAGTTTTTGGTGGCAGCCTGTACAATCTTAGTCAGCCGATGCATGGCATTGCAACACCTATAAAAGTTATTGATGGCCAGGAAGAATTATTTCAAGGCTTACCCGATACTTTTAAGGTTGGCCGTTACCATTCATGGGTAGTAAGCAGCGATGGTTTGCCCGATGTATTAAAGGTTACGGCAATTGATGAGGCCGATAATTCCATCATGGCATTATCTCACCGGGAATATGATGTAAGAGGGGTCCAATTTCATCCGGAATCAATATTAACCGAGTACGGAAAAGAAATAATGCAGAACTGGCTAACCCGGTAATTGACGGATAATGATAACTTTGTGTTAACAATGACATTAACAAACCCGTTATCGCGAGGGGAAAAATTTCGCGAAACGGTGATGGAGAGATAACATTTTTAAAGGTTTGTCATCCTGAACGCAGTGAAGGATTTATTCGTAGACTGTACAGGGCGAATACGCATGGTGGAGAGTAGATCCTTCGTTCCTAAGGATGACAAAAGGGGCTTTTTTTACGAATATGCCATTGAGAAAAGGGCCAACGAAGCAGTCGCGAAGTGGATATATCCACGCTGTAAAGTTCGCGATTGCCGCGCTGCGCTCGCAATGACATAGTTTTTAAGATTTCTGATACATGACGATACTTGATAAAATAGTTGCCAATAAAAAAAGGGAAGTAGCGCATGCTAAAAAGCGCGCTTCATATGTTGAACTGGAAGAATCTGAATATTTCCATAGGGAAACTTATTCGTTCAAAGAGTTTTTGCTTGACCCTGCACGTACCGGTATAATTGCCGAATTTAAGCGTAAATCGCCTTCAAAGGGCATTATAAACGACAAGGTGAGGGTTAGTAAGGTAACGACTGATTACGCAGCAGCGGGCGCCTCAGCGCTCTCTGTTTTAACCGACCGTGATTTCTTTATGGGCCGCAAAGCCGACCTGAAGAGAGCCCGGTCTGTAAACAGCATCCCGGTTTTACGTAAGGATTTCATGATTGATGAATACCAGGTAATAGAAGCCAAATCATTAGGCGCCGATATTATTTTGCTGATAGCCGCTATACTTACTCCTGCCGAAATTGATAAACTGGCCACGCTGGCTAAAAGTATCGGCCTGAATGTTTTATTAGAGGTACATAACCTGGAAGAACTGGAGCGCAGCATTCACCCAAAATTAGATGCTATTGGTGTAAACAACCGCAACCTGGCCGACTTTTCCGTTTCTGTAGAAACATCCTACCAACTGGCCAAACACATCCCTGCCGAGTTCATGAAAATATCAGAAAGCGCCATCAGTGATCCTGAAACCATAAGGCACCTTAAACTGGAAGGCTATAATGGCTTTTTAATTGGCGAAACTTTTATGAAGCAGGAAGATCCGGGACAAGCCATGCGCGATTTTGTAGCCAAGTTGTAAAGATCACTCATAACACATCAAACAAAAAGAGGGAATTGCCACCGGCAACTCCCTCTTTTCTGTTTGAGCGATTATGTTAATTAATGCTTATCAAAGAATAATTTGGTAGTTACTTTATCGCCACCAATGGCAGCAGCCGCTTTATCATAATTAACCTGGTTCACATTTTGTTCATTAACAGGATAGGTAAAACGAACAGGAAAAGCAGTCTGCGCAGTTTCGGGGGCTAAGAGTACAGGATAATCCAGCCTCCTGGTTTCTATCCATGCATCCCAACCGCGGTTATATAAAGCAAGATATTTTTGAATGGCTATTTTTTGCAGATTATTACTGCCCGCTGCAGTAGCAAAAGCAACATTTGGCTGCAACAGGTAAGTTGCCGCCGCACCAGCTGTTGCACCCCAGTCGGTTACTGAAGCAGTAACGCCGGCGTTGTAATGACCGGCAACAGTACCAGCAACTGCATAACCTCTTGATGCCGCTTCCGCAAGGTTAAATTCAGTTTCTGCATAATCCAATAATGTAGCCGGAAAATCAGGATTGGTAATTGAGCCAATAGAGCCTTTTACCAACAATGGACCGGATGGCTTTGAGAATAAGCTAAATGTGGCACTTTCACCAGGATTGGCACCGGCGTACTGACCATCGGTGTTAACTGTAAAGAAGTATGGAAGCCTTGGATCAGCAGGATATTTAGGTGTCCCATTAGGATTAAGAGGTTGCAACAGGTCCATTATTGTGCTGTTGCCAACAAAATCCTGCCTTGCACTCTGTACCAGGTCAACCCATATAGGATTGGTATTTGGCGGGCTTGCTACGAATGTAAATTTAGCGTTATCGGAATTTGAAGTAAATACACCAGTGGCAATTGCGGATTCAACAACCGCCTTAGCTTTTGCGTTATCCACATCAACCATAGTGATGCCCATTTTAAGTTTAAGTGTAGCTGCAAATTTCTTCCAGGCAGTAATGTCACCACCGTATATTACGTCGGCAGCGCCAAATCCGGAAGCCCCGGTTTTTAATGCGGCAATATCCGCATCTAAACGGGTTAGCAAGCTATTATAAACAGTTTGGGCATCGTCAAACCTTGGGAAAGTTTTTTTTATATCCAAGGCATCGGTATAAGGAATATTACCAAAAGTAGTTAAGAGGTAATAATAAGTGTATACCTGCAAAATATCAGCAGTAGCTAATTCATTTTTTTGTACATCAACGCCAGTTACATCCGTTGGAATCAGCGTTTTTGCCCGCTCTAAATTATAAAGTACATCCCTGTACATGGCATTCCATAAATTATCAGGAATAGGGCGAGTAGTAATATCGTAATTACTTTCATCCGTATATGTAGTTTCCTGCCACTGCTGCTCAACTAAACGAAATATGTTTAAGTTAACATTAGATGATGTCATCGTGCTGGCTAATGTTCTTTCGGCATTTGTAAACAATGCATAAGAAGGAACAAGTACCGGATTCTTTGGGTCGTTATTCAGACTCGCAATATCCTTTTTACAGGCCGAGAATAGTATCGACGTCAGTAAAAATAAACCTATATATTTTTTCATAATTCTTTTCCTTAAAAACGTAGTTTCAAATTCAGTGATAGTGTACGTGTGGTTGGATAGGCGCCTACTTGGTAACCTTGCAGGTTTCCAGATGTTAAGCCTTCTTCAGGATCTGCATAAGGTAAATTTTTATGTATTATCCAAAGGTTTCGTCCAATCAACTGAAAGGTTACTTCTTTAATAGGGCCCAGGCTTGATACCGTTTTTTGAGGTAAAGAGTATCCGATAAGGGCCTCTCTTAATTTGATGTAACCTGCATCATACACAAACGCCTTGTCTGGTAAACGTGCGTAACCAAAAGCGCCATAGTTACTTGCACTTACACGTACAGTGTTTGGCTGCCCAGCTTCAGTTACACCAGCCCTGATAAAGCCACCACCATTGGCAAGTGTATTACGTACCGGGTTGCCTAAATCATTGGTATAAACTGTTTCAGGATATAACCCGGTAGCTAAACCGTAGTACATATCTGTTGAAAATACAGAACCTCCTTTACGTATATCAATTAAGAAACTAAGGTTAAAACCTTTATACGTAAAGCTGTTGTTAATACCACCTGCCCATTTAGGATTTGAGTTGCCGATATTTGCATTAGGTCCGCTTTGCAGATACTGCCCGTTGGCGCCAACTACCTTTTGCCCGCTTTTGTCATATATAAAATCGGTACCGCGTATCATACCAAAAGGTTGGTTTAAGCTGGCATTTATAGATACACCACCCTGGAAACTGTTCAGCTCGAGGTTTTTAGCTTCCTGGCCCTGATCATCTTTAAACAGCTCAGTAACCTTACTTATATTCTTGGTGAAGTTAACGGTCATTTTCCAACTGAAATCATTTGTACGGAACGGAGTGCCATTTAAAGATAACTCGATACCTTTATTTACTACCGTTCCCGCGTTTAAGTAGTTAAATGAATAACCCGTTGCGGTTGATACGTTAACCGGCAATATTTCATCAAAGGTTGATGTATGATAGTAGCTACCATCAAACCCTAAACGGCTGTTAAAGAATGATAATTCCAAACCAACCTCAGCACTCCTGGTACGTTCCGGTTTTAAATTCGGGTTGTTTTTGGTTGTTTTTACTATGGCCTGCGGAATTGAACCAAATGGAGGAAGTACAGTATAGGTATCATTTACACTATAAACAGGTGCATCTGCACCTACCTGCGCGTAGTTGGCCCTTATTTTACCGTATGATAACCATTTGTAATCTTTTAACAATTCAGAGAAAATGAAACCACCCGCTACCGAAGGATAATAATAAGTATTGTTGGCCTCTGGCAATGTTGATGACTTATCTCTTCTGATGGTTGCATCCAGGGTAATTAAATTGTTGTAAGTAAGTGTTGCCCCCGCAAAAACACCATCAACCTCTCTAAGTCCTTTATATTCTGTAGGCGCGTTTGGAGCGTTCAGGGAGTTGGATATAGAATATACTCCCGGAACAAATAATCCACCATTAGTTGTAGCAAAAATATTTTGGGTATTTTCCTTCCTGATATTTGTTCCTAATAACGCTTTCAGGTTGAAAGATTTTGAAATGTTTTTATCAATATTAGCTAACAAATCATAATTGGTTTCGGTAAATGACCTGTTGGTTCTTGAGTAATATGGTACACCCACACTACTTACATTTTTACGCTCTTCATCTAACTCTGTATAAGAATCTAACGAAACCCGGCCGGTAATAGTTAACCAACTAACTGGCTTATAAACCGCGTTAACATTTCCAATATACCGGTTACGGGTATCGCTTTCAAAGTTTTGGTAACGTACATAATAAGGGTTATCCCAAAATATGGGGGTTAAATTGCCATTTAATGGGTCTGCGTAGTTCCAGGTAACGTTTTTTCCTGTTCTTTCATAGGCAGCCTTCAAAGCCTGTACATCGTTGTTTACTTCCCACCATTGCCTTAAGTTGGTCATTACGTTCCTGGCGGCGGCACCATCATAACCAGTACCCGGCCGGCCAAGTCCATTAATATTATAGAAGTTAACGGCGCCACCAACTGTTAATTTAGGCGTAACGTTGTAGGTCGCTCCTAAGTCTACCTGGTTCTTTTTAATGCTGCTGTTAGGGATGATGCCATTTTCAATATTCCTGGTATAACCTAACTTAAATGTTCCCTGGTCGCCTCCGTTGGTGATCAGGATGCTTTGGTTATTTGAAACCGGGTGAACAAAGAACGAAGTAGGGTCGTTTTTTGCCGCTACCCATGGAGTAGCTTTACCAAAGTTGGGCGACGTTTTATCAAAAGCATCCCACTGATAAACCATCAGCTTTGGATCAAATTTAGCACCGTATGATGCATCTTCTGTTGTTGGTGTAACCAAATCCGCTTTTCCATCACCGTTTACGTCTCCATAAAAGAAGTAACCCGTTGGGTCATTATAATAGTTACCGTAACCGGCACCATAACTATGCTGATATTTTGCGAAGGTTGATTTATCTACAGAACCAACACTAACGCTGCTGTTAACTGTTATACCTAACCCTTTTTTGCCTTTTTTAGTAGTTATTAAAATAACGCCGTTGCTACCCCGTGAACCATACAGCGCGCTTGCCGCTGCACCTTTCAAAACAGTAACAGCTTCAATATCATCCGGGTTAATATCCGACGATGGACTACCATAATCATAACCACCATCACCAGCCTGCTGAGAAGCACTGTTATTGTTGCTGTTATTAACCGGTACACCGTCAATAACAAAAAGTGCCTGGTTATTCCCGGTAATGGATTTCACCCCCCGTAAAATAACATTGGTTGATGCACCAAGCGCGTTGTTCTGGCGTATTTCCAAACCCGCAACTTTACCAGATAAACCGTTAACAAAGTTTGATGAGCGTGTTTTGCTGACCTCTTCACCGGTTACCTGCTGAGCCGCGTATGATTGCTGGTTACGCGTCCTGGTAATACCCAGCGCACCGGTTACCACCACTTCACCAAGTTGCTGACTTGTAGGAATCAATACCACATTTAGCGTAGTGCCGTTTGCCGGTATTAATTGGGTAACGTAGCCGATAAAGCTGAATGATAAAACTGCACCTGGGGTTACCGATAAGGAATACTTTCCATCGGCACTGGTTTGAACACCCGTATTAGTTCCTTGAATTTTCACCGTTACTCCGGGTATTGGCAAACCATCTTCTTTGGCCGTAACCTTGCCAGTTACGGTATGGTTTTGTGCATATAGCTGTGATATAGCAAGCAACAAAATGCACAAAGTCGTGAGTAGACTTTTTTTCATGAATAATATAGATTAGTTATTGGTTAAAACTTAGAAGAAATAAACCTACAGGAGATTTATAATAAAATCAATTAATATGTGTAACGTTTCCTTTACATAAATATTATTAACCACAGGGAATATTTTTAGGCTGCGATAATAAAATATTTTGTTCTTTTGCACGTTCTAATTCCGTAACTAAAAAACATTTAGTTAATAATAAGACAGTTAAAAGTTAATTAGGGCGGGGAAAATGCGCGAGGCATTTTCCCCGCTTATTTTTATACTAATCTATGAAAAAAAAATTCAATTAACTAAGAATAAACGAATTATAAATATCAAAAAGTTTTACTTCAAAAATACTTTTTGCAAAAAGATGTCTCAATTAATGCATCCAATGCATCCGCCTGATATTTTACCCGGATAAAAAATAATTAAAACTGAAACAAAAAACCGGCTATTGTTAAATATGTATTAAATTAAATGCTATTATTTAATACATATTTCCCTAAAAGCAACTAAAATGTTACAAACCAAAAAAAACTAATAAATAACAGGCAATAAAAAAGGGGCTTGTTATTAAACAAACCCCTGGCATTTAGTAAATAATAATACAGGCAACTATTTTTCGTTGCTCATGGAATAAGGCACATCTGCATCCTTTGTACCACGCACCTTATTTGGTGTCGCGATCATATCAAAATTCAACTCAGCACCGTTTAATAAAGCCTTATGGCTTACCCAGTTGTTGGTATATGGCTTACCATCAATGCTCAGGCTATTCACATACTTGTTATCAGCACTGTTATTTGAAGCATTAATGGTGATGGTTTTACCATTCTCTAAATTGATGGTTACCTTTTTAAACAATGGCGCTCCCAATACATATTGATCACTGGCCGGTGTAACCGGGTAAAAGCCCATTGCCGAGAAGATATACCAGGCCGATGTTTGGCCATTATCCTCATCGCCGCAATAACCGTCGGGAGTAGCTTTGTACAGTTTGTTCATGGTTTCGCGTGCCCAATACTGGGTTTTCCATGGCTGGCCTGCATGATTGTATAGGTATATCATGTGCTGTATAGGCTGGTTACCGTGCGCGTACTGACCCATGTTGGCTATCTGCATCTCGCGAATCTCATGAATCACGCCGCCATAATAGCTATCATCAAATGTAGGTGGCATAGTAAACACCGAATCTAATTTGGCAACAAACTGCTGCTTGCCCCCCATCAGATTTATTAAGCCCTGTATATCATGAAATACACCCCAGCTGTAGTGCCAGCTATTACCTTCGGTAAACGCATCGCCCCATTTAAACGGATTGAACGGTGTTTCAAAAGAACCATCCTGATTTTTACCGCGCATCAGCTTGGTTTCCGGATCAAAAATATTGCGGTAGTTCTGGCTGCGTTTTTTGTATACCTCTATCTCTGATTTTGGTTTGCCCAGGGCTTTTCCTAACTGGTAAATAGCAAAATCATCATAAGCATACTCCAGGGTACGGGCAGCATTTTCATTTATTTTTACGTTGTAAGGCACATAACCCAATGTGTTATAATATTGCACTCCACGACGGCCGGTAGCATTAGGGCCTTCATTATTGGCGCCATGCTTAAGGGCCTGGTATAACGTTTCGATATCATATCCACGCATGCCTTTAAGATAGGCTTCAGATACTACCGATGCAGAGTTGTTACCGATCATACAATCAGCATAACCCGGGCTTGACCACTCCGGCAGCCATCCGCCTTCTTTGTAATCATTGATCAGGCCTTCCTGCATTTCTTTGTTGATAGACGGGTAAACCAGGTTAAGGAAAGGATACAACGCCCTGAAGGTATCCCAAAAGCCTGTACCGGCAAACAGGTAACCCGGCATTACTTTGCCATTAAAAGGACTGTAATGTATATTCTCGCCTTTTTCATTTACCTCATACATTTTGTTGGGGAAGAAAAGCATCCTGTATAAGCTGGAGTAAAATGTTTTAGTTTGATCAATAGTTCCGCCTTCTACATTTAACCTGCTTAATGTTTTATTCCAGGTATCTTTTGCTTTTTGCTCGGTAACCGCAAAATCATCATTGGCCAGCTCGCGTTTCAGGTTAATTTCTGCCTGTTCGATGCTCACAAATGAGGATGCCACTTTTAGGTGCACCTGCTCGCCTTTAGCTGTTTTAAGGGTAATAACAGCGCCTGCATGGTCGCCGGTATACTCTAATGAGCCATTATCCTTTTTCCAATCATGCCATGCCGAAGCCAGCGCGAAAGGCTTATCTACATAAATAACAAAGTAGTTTTTGAAATTGGCCGGTACAGCACCACTGTTTTTGGTGCTATAACCCACTATCTTTTGCTCCCCCGGAATGATCTTCACATATGATCCTTTATCAAAAGCATCTATTACGATATGTGAACTATCGCTTTTAGGAAAAGTAAACCTGAAACTGGCTGCACGCTCTGTTGGCGTAATCTCGGTGGTTACATCATAATCAGCGAGGTAAACACTGTAGTAATATGGTTTCACAATTTCGGCCTTGTGCGAGAACCAGCTGGCGCGTTCTTTTTCGTTCAGTTTTAACTTACCTGTTTCCGGGAAGATGGAGAACATGCCATAATCATTCATCCATGGTGAAGGCTGGTGGGTTTGTTTAAAGCCCAATATCTTATCGGCATCATAGGTGTATTGCCAGCCATCGCCCATTTTACCGGTTTGCGGTGTCCAGAAATTCATACCCCATGGCAATGCAATTGCCGGGTAAGTATTACCATTGGAGAGTGAAGGCTTGGAAGCCGTACCCATAAGCGGGTTAATCAGATCAACCGGCGACGCTATTTTTTCTTGCGCCAAAACTGCTACCGGTAAAAAGGCAAACGCCAGGAGGAATAGTTTTTTCATTGATAAAAAATTATTTTTTAAAGGGCGATGAAACTATCGGGCGTTGATTACCCTTTCGGGGCAACTCCAAATACCTCATCTAAAATTACTAAAGCGTTGATTTACAGTAGTGCTAAAACGTTTAACCAAACAATGCAATATACACTGTATCAACAAACTTTTGCAATAATATTTAATGAGAACCTAAATTTTTTGCAGCAATAAACTTACCATTTCAAATTAACAGTTACCCCATCCGGGCTGTTGGCAAAACCCAGGTAAAGCGTATTTGATGATTTATCCCATGATGTTTTAACATCGGTAATTGCCTGGCCCCCGCTATCGGTAACTAAAGTTTCCTTTGGCTCGCCGGGGAGCAACACGCGTACACTATTCAGCGTTTTTACAGGGCTTTTTGCCACAAAAGAATAGCTTGAGCCGGTCACATTTTCGCTATATATCCTTGATGCTGATGTTAAAACCTGGGGCAATTTTTTATTGGGCACCCGGCTTAGGTTATACAGCAAAGCCTGCTCGCCGGGGTTAATAATCTTTTCGGCCAGTACAGGTAATTGAGGATCAAAAAGATCAATAACAGGGCCTTTTATAGTCAATGGCTTGCTATCGGAGTTTTCATCTAAAACCGATGCAATATCATAAGGACCACGTTCCAAATACAAACTATTTTTAAAGATCAGGTTGCCCGCATGGGCATCTTTTTCATAAGCCTGTTTTACAATGTTGATGTAGTCACTGTCTTTATCAGCCGCCAAAACATACTCTTTGGGGTTTTGCCTTAACACATATACAGCCCCTTTGCCCACTTTAAATTGCTGGTCATTGCCGGTTGGGGTTACACCAAGCAGCTTAAATAAATGCTGAGAGGGGGCGCTGAATTTATTGCCTTTGGTATTCCACCATTCCATCACAGATTGATAGGGATCATCATCGCGACCGCAATAAATTAAAACGCCACCCTGTTTTACCCAGGCCGCTAACTGCATATGCACATCTGCCGAAACAGGCTTCATATTGGAGTAACTCAGCACCAAAACTTTTATATTTTTTAACGATGCCGCGTACCCCAGGTTTTCCATATGCACGGTTTGCACCGGTACCCCACGTTTTAACAGTGGCAGGGTTTGCCCATAAAAATTGGAGAACTGCGGATCTTCGAATCCATTATGGGTAGGGAAACGCTGAAACATGAGCGTATTACTCATCAATACACCTATACCATTTACGCCGGTTACCTTGTTAACCGATGCAGGCATACTATTCAAGGCATTCACCATGATCTGCATTTGGGTAGAGTAATATTGCGGTATCAGCACCTTTTCATTACTCCCGGCCACTTTATAGGGGTGGGTGTAAATGCGCTCGGGCCATGGCATCACTTCATAATCAGATACGGTTGGGTACAATAATTTAGCGGTAAATGTAGCTTGGTAATTGCGCTTATAATCGCTCCAGTCGCGTTGCCGGTCTTCAATCGGATCCGTCAAAAAGAACATTTTGCGGCCGGTTGGCGCGGTCATAGATACCATTGAACCGTACTCCAGGTAAGCATTTTCAAATACGCGCTCCTTTTGCAAGCCGTTAAAATAAGTTGGTTCGCGCGAAGTACCCGTCCACACCTGCGCTATGTAGCCGTCAATACCGGGCAGCGAGGCCAGGCTCGCTTCGGGGCTCACAATCTGCCATGACGAATAATTAACCAGCGAATGTGTAGCAATAAATACCTTTATGTTTAAGCCCTTGCTTTTGCCATAGGCTTTGGCGTATGATGAAACCTGCTTTATGGCATCGTAATACAGGTGATACTTTAATTTGCTTGACAAATAGGTATTCTCTGCCGATGCATCCTGCGGTTTCCACGGAAAGCCGTAATAAGTTTGCCATTGCGCTTTAAAGCCCGCGCTATAACCTGCACGTGCCCAAAACTCAGGTTCCTCCAAAAATATATTGGTGATACCTACATCTATCACCCTTTTAATCACGGCGGTTTTCATGTATTCAATGAATGAGGCATCGGGCACTACATAAGGCATATCCTTACCGTGAAAAATGGTATCGCCTTTTTGTGTTACCTGCCCCACCCCCAGGTGGTTTTTACCATCCCACTTACCCAAAAAGTAATCTTTGTAATCGCCCCAGGCTATACCCGTCATAAAATTGGTTTGATAACCGTGGTCGCGCCATGATTGTACGCGTTGCTCAAAGGTCATGCCCGGCCTGTCGTTAGTACCGTAAACAATGGCAATGTCGCTTCGTACATCAATCTCGGGCATCCAGGGACTTCCTGTTTGGAAAGCTGTTTTTTCTTTTAGTGGTGATAAGGGTGTCGTTTTTTGCGCATAAGCGGCAACGGCTAAAACGATTAAGCAACTTGCAAGTAAAATGTTTTTCATAGGTGGTTTTAATGGTAAATAACGTTACCGGCATCAACAGGTAGCTTGCCGGCACACATAGATAGTAAATTATTACAACTGAATATAGCTTTATATCATTATAATTACAGAAATTCCATTCAACGCCCTTCGACTAACTTTTGTAATACATATGGGGCTATAATAGCCTTTGTGCTTTGCACACTTGGATGGATGCCATCGGGCACATATTTAAGATAAACGCCCTCCCCCTGGTTAAGAATTTGCTGCCAATGGGGATAGTGATCAATTAACAATATTCCCTTTTGCTTAGCTACTTCTCTGTACACCTGGTAATAGGCAAACAGATTTGGCCGGGCTTCGGCATGCTTGTTAATAGCTATATTCATTACCTGTAAAATCACTTCGCAGCCGGGATTATACAACCTGATCCTGTCAATCATATAGTTTAGGTTAAGCCGGGCCAATGCCACCGATGTTTTATAAGGCAAATAAGCGTCATTCATCCCAAACTCTATCAGTACAGCATCGGGCTTTTTACTAATCACACTATCATCCAGGTGCTGCACGCCCCAGCCCGACCACATGGCGCTTTTTGCCGCATTGATCACGGTTAAGTTGTTGCCATATTTTTTATTTAATCCAGCGTTCACCGAATCAACCCAGGCACGACCGCCCTCACCAGCCGTTAAACTGGTGCCATATACCACCAATGTTTGTTTTTTACCTGCACGAAGATTTTTAATGAGTTGGGTTTGGGCAAGGACTATGGATGGAATCAGGCCAATAATCAGTAAGGAGATTTTGAGGAATAATGCTTTCATGGTGATCTACATCAGCCCAAATATAATAAATTATGTATCTACATAATATGGATTATTTAAACACAGCGATGGTTAAATATTCATATATTTTCACGCAGTTTATTTTACAGTGGGGATGTATTGATAAACCACTTCATAGGATTTATCTTTTAGCTTTGCCGATACCTGCCCTATTGCCAGGTTTTCTTTTTGCGGCGTAGGCTCGCAAAGCGAATAGATCTGCCCCTTGTAAACTATAGGGCTGCCAACTGGCTTATCAAACTGTACAGCCATGGTAATATGTGTGGGGTACAAAAGCGCTATCATGGGCAAATTGTATATTTCCTTTACCAGGTAAAAAAACAAAGCAGCCCTGTCATCACAATCGCTATATTTTTCAAACAATGTTTCTTCGGGCGACAGGCGTTTTTCTTTCCCAAAGTTTTCCTCATCGGTTTCATATAAAAAAGCATAGCGTGTAAACCGCATTAAATAATCCACACCTTTTTTTTCATTCATCCCCTTCATGTTTTTTTTCAACATCGGGATCAACGAACCATAGGTTTCTTTGCTTAGCGGAATATTAAAATATGATCCAAAATCAACTACCGGGTAGTTTTTAAAAATGGCCTCTACCTCCCTGTTCAGTTTTATATTAAAATAATACACTTTGTGGCGGTAGGTAAACTGCAATTCTTTTTCAAAGTAATCTCCGGGGTTAAAGTCTGGCATCTTTTCTACATTGTATGAAAAAGCATTTACGGCTTCCGGGATATCTACGTTTACAGGAATAGGCGGATCCTGGTGCAGATCGGCATTGGCATAATCATGATAATTTAAGCATACATACCTCTTGTTATCCACATCAAAAAATGGAATATCCTCTACCTTTTCATCATTAAACACGTAAAATATCACCTTATTGGAAGTTAAAGCCAGCCGCGCATCATATCCCGACTTAGCCAGCAAAAACCACTTATACAATGTATACCTGCTATAATTAACTTCCTTAGGGCTAATTTGCTGGGCCACCTTGCGGATAAGCTGATAGTAAAGCCAATCGTTTAAATTACTCCTTTGCTTATAGGCAGTTAATGAATCCATTAAGGGTTTATAATTACCGGCATTTACTTCGGCATAAAAGGCTCTTACCAATTGCGGTGTTAATTGTACAGGAACATTAACCAACACGTTGCTATCAATTCCACAATTAAAAGTTCCCTGGTAAAACTCAAAGCACAGCCTTTGATCTTTGCCCTGGCCATAAACTGTTGTCAGTGTAAAGATCAGCAACAATGTATACAATACATTCATGTGCCTGATCATGGAATTTATAATTGGATATATTAAAGCTACTGATAATAAATACCTTTTGCATATTATTTTTTAGCATTAAAAACACATTCAATTAACAATAGCTTAACAACCGGGAATTATTACAACCGACTTTTGATTAAAACACAAATCCCCCGGACTTTCATCCGGGGGATTTGTGTTTAATGATAGTAACAAAGTTTGGTTCAAATATCTTAAACTTATTTACTTGCGCTCCAGCCGTCACTCCAGCCATTACCGCCGGCGTTTTTTGAACCTTTTACAAGTGCATCATATTTTGCAGCCTGTTTTGGTGTTAAAACTCCCTTGATCTTTTTTATAGTAGCAGTACGCAACGGCTCAATAGCAACCACCATTTTGGCGTTATCACCTTTATTAGCTTCTTTTATCTTTTCAAATTTTTCTGATGACTCCTGGTAAATGGCAGCAACTTTTTTGCATTGAGGATCAGTAAGTTTTAATTTTTTTTGTAGTTCCATCGCTTTTTCTTCTGGCTTGGTTGCAGCCATTTTTTGCGCGAAACTTGCTGTTGTTAACCCAATTAACATGCAGCATAGTAATAATAGTTTTTTCATCGTCTAAGTTTATTTTACTATAAATGTAGCTGATTTTAATTAGATATTAAAGAATGTTTGTATTCAACTTTAAATACAGCCAACACTTACTTCATTTTCGCTGTCATAGGCATACAAAGCGACATATCCTTCTTATCGATAAACGTTAATTTAGCAAGCTGATTTACTTTAAATTGATCTACCCCTTCGGTGATATGCAAAAACTGATTGGGTAATACATTTTTAAAATATTGAACGGTACCGCTTCCGGCCCACTTTATTTCAATTTCATCAATTATTTTGGCTTGCCCTATTCCCATTTCCTGCCTTAACGGAGATGCACCAAAACTGCCTCCTGAATTTACATCTTTATACACGCTTCTTTTAACGCCGTTTTCTGTAAAGGTTAGTTTAATATGGCTCCCGATGGCGGCTTTATTGGCTTTTACCCCATCCAGCTTTAAACTTATCCAATTATTATCATTGGTTTCGGGATTAAGGTATAAAGAACTGGTATACGAATCGCCGATATAGGCCCCTCCCATTTCGGCAAAAATATCCTGCCTGCCAGTGTTTCTGAGATCGGCAAATGCAATACCGTGTCCTTTCTGCAAATTACCCAGGCGAGACGATGTGGTGATATCAACAAATTTTTTACCGCCAACATTCTTAAACATCTTGTTAGGCACCAACGACCTGAAATCGGGATTACCCGTTCCAAAATACATATCCAGGTAGCCATCATTGTCAATATCGCCAAAGTTGCCTCCCATACTGTACACTACTTTATCTAATCCCGCCTCTTTGGTTACGTTGGTAAAAGTACCATCCTGGTTATTTTTGTATAAGAATACATTACCCGCATTTGCAACAGGGCGGCCCAATGCCTGGGATGCACTATAGTATCCCAGGGAGCGCTCAAACTGATAATCGCTTACAATAATATCCTGCCAGCCATCATTGTTATAATCATAAAACCAGGTTGTAAATGTCCGTTCCTTATTGCTGCCAATTCCAGCTTTATCGGTAACATCTTCAAAATCAACACCGCCTCCCTTTATACCTTTATTTTTGAGCAGGTACTTATTACCGGTCATGGTCGAAATAAATATATCCGGGTAACCATCATTATTATAATCAGCCGAGGTAACACCCTTTACAAATGATACAATATCGCAATGCGCCGTTTTTGTAACATTGGTAAACGTGCCATTATGGTTATTAATATACAATGCGCAGGTAGATGAATTGGCATCAAGTACCTGGGTTGAGGTTTCGGTACCAACAAAAACATCAAGCCAGCCGTCATTGTTAAAATCGGCCCAGGTGGCTGTTTGGGTTGGATGAAAGAAAAGCAAGCCGCTTGGTATAGTAACATCTGTAAAAGTACCATCGCCATTATTGCGTAACAGCGAGCTGGGCTGATTTCCAAAACCCCTGGTAAGCCAGGCCCCCCTTAACACAAAAAGATCTATGTTACCATCATTATTAAAGTCTGTTTGCTGAATATTTAATCCGCCTGTTATACCGGTTAAACCGCTTTGTTCGGTACGATCGGTAAATGTACCATCCTTGTTGTTCTGAAAGTAATGCATAGGGTCGCTCAAATCCCATCCAGATGTGATGATATCCAGGTATCCATCATTATTAAAATCATCAATAGCAACACCACCGGCCCGGCCATTAACATTAATACCAAGGCTTGCGGCAATATCTTTAAATGGTTTTACGCCTGCAACACTATCGGCATTCAAGCCGGGGATCAACAAATTTTTGGGCACCTTTACCGGGTATTCGCCCAGGGTCATATAGGCAATATTAATCAGCCATTTTGATTCCAGGTCATCAGGGTGAATCTTTAAAATAGTTTTGTAGGTTTCAATGGCTTTTCTGGAGCCGGTTTGAATTTTATGAACCCCATCATTTTTAATAGGGAAAATACAGGAAGAACCGGTATGGTTAAGCATACAATTGCTGCGCTCGCCGAGGCGCATATAAGCGATGCCGGATTCAGAAAAAACAGCATCTGTTGGCATGAAATCCAGTTTGCTCAATATGTTTTCATAAATATCAACAGCTTGCTCTTCCTTCCCCTTCATCAACAGAAGCGAGGCCTTTGAAGCCCATAAATATGAATCCTGGTTATTAATCCCTATTTTGAGTACAGAATCGCAATACTCAATTTTACGTTCGGGGTTAAATGGATTTAAAATAGTATTATTCTTTTGGTTGATTGCTTTTAGTAATTGTATCATCTCTTCATGCGAAGAGGTTTGACTGGATGCTATTATGGTGAAGCCAAGCGCTACAACGAGCACTGAAGCCAATATTATTTTAAATTTCATTTGATTGTCTTTTTGCCGCTACAGGTAAACCTGCAGGGAATTATGCCACTTTAGTTTTGATAAATAAATTTGTATTTAAACCTGCCGATGCCTGATGTCCTGAAAAACAAAGCATCATAACAAATTAAAGCTGATTAAAGGGATGCCTGATTATTAAGCGAATGATTTAATTTATTAACAGTTGCCCGGCAGGGATACAAAAAACTGCAGATAAACACATTCAACAATACTTACCAGGTAGGCCTTTAGTGGTCTAAATAAGGAGAGAATTAGCAGGAAACTTTAGGTGGTTGCTCAGGAATGTCCTGGTGGTAATGAACTAAACGCTGTACAGGCTGTACCACGTTTTTTTGCAATTTTTTAATGGGGCAATTAAACTCAAATTGTACAAAGGATAAGCTAAGGTTATCCATCATTACTATTTTGCCATACGGAACATGATCTTTTTGAGATACCGGTATATCCTTAACCTTTTTGGCATTAAGTACATTATTATCAACCGGGCGGGTAGTTTCGTAATTAGGAATGCACATGAGGTGAATGGCAGTCCGGGTAATTTTCATTTTTACATAGTTGTAACTGTTATTACCAAACTGGATCTGACCGGCTATGTTCTCAAAGTTTTTCCAGTCATGAATATTAGGCAAATTAACAGGAATGGCTATTTCTGTAAGATCTTTAATATTATACAACCCTTTGCTGATCTGATGATTGTAGTATTTATCGGTTTTATAAACCAAATACTGGTGCACTGCCAACTGCCCTCCTATATTTAGGAAGTGAATATTAAGTAACAGCAATGCAATAAACTTCTTCAAGTTGAGCTTTTAGGTATTGATTTATAAATATGAGGTTTATTATTTATAAATCAAAATAAGTTTAGCTATAAATATTGCATTGTAACACAGCCTGAAAGTTGAAATGGGGCAGGGAAATCGCTTTTAAAAATCCATGAATATTTTTTGGCTAAAGCCTTAACTGATTTCTGCCAATTTAACCGTTGGCTAAAGCCCAACGGCAATGATTAAGGACCGATCCCATTTAAAGTAGCGGAGGGTTCATTGCCGCCCCATTTATGGGACGGTAGTAAAGGAACAAAAAGCGGCTTTAGCCAAAATTTGCCATACAGATATTTAAAACACGATTTCTTTATTGAAACGGGCCGATGCCTGGCCCGTGTATTATTTATTTACAAAATATCTGATGCCAAACGGAGCGCCTTGCTTTATTACCTAAAATTAATCATCATCGCTATCCTTACCTGCCAGTTTTGCGGGATAAGCTTTTTTACCTTTAGTAGCTGCATACCATAGTATCCGGTTCAATACATCATCGTTTCCGCCATCAATATGATCATACTCGGGCAATGATGATAGTTTGGCGAAATGCAGGGCCGCACCCTTTAAAGAGGAAAGTTTTGGATTAATAGTGTTGATAGGAATTTTATTTTTCAAACTTTTATAAGTGTAGTTTGCCGGCTTGCTTGTAAAGCAATCAAACATAGGTAAAGCTGTAGCATCTATAATGTTCATCGGTGGTATGCCTAAAATTTGCTCAATAGAGCGCACTATGCAGGTTTGGTTGTAGTTTTTAGATACTTTGCCCTGCAAACGACTATAAGGACTTATCACAAAACCGGTGGTACGATACGCCGATACGTGATCCCAGCCAGCCTGGGAATCATCCTCCGTAACAAAAATTACTGTATTTTTCCAAAACCTGCTTTTTGATACGGCTTCCACAATCCGGCCGAGCGCCAGGTCATTGTCGGCTACCATAGCCTCGGGCGTTGGCATGCCCGGTCTTGTACCAACCGTATGATCTGATGACAGGGCCATAACCATTAAATTAGGTAATTGATCGCCGGGCTGTTTTTCATAATCATTAATTTCTTTAATAAAAGTGGATGCCCTTAACTGCTCATTGATCCGGTGCTCATCAGATCCTGGAAAATTTTGCGACAACATGGGCCTTACCCGCGATATGGTGCTGGTATTGGTAAATTTAAAAGGTTTACCGGCCATGTAATCGTTGTAAATATCCGTCCAGGTGAGTTTATTATCAAAATGCGGTTGGCAGGCCTCGCCATAAATTCTCACCGTTTTTCCATGGTCGGCAGCGTTGTTCCATATAAAGCCATTACCATCATAAACCAATGCATCCTCCTGCACATGTGGGTAACTCCTGAACCATGAGCGAACACTTTTTTCAACATAGTCGGTAACCATAGCTGCATCCGTCCACTGGTGTCCCTCGGCCGAGCATTTGCCCGATGCATAATAATTGTCAAGCAGTAAAAAATTGCGTGCAATGTTGTGCTGGTTTGGTGTAATGCTATCACCATAAATACAAAGCGATTTCATCCCGTTACCTTCTGGCATATCACCTAAAACCTGGTCGTAAGTACGGTTCTCTTTGATGATGTATAATACGTGTTTAAAAACCGACGGCTCGCCAATACGCTCGGGAATGGGGCGTGGCGCAATATTTTTACGGGGCAGCAACTGTGCAATCTCCTGCCTAAAGCTTAAACTAAGATCTTTTACCTTTTTGGTGTATTGTTGCAGCTGCTTATCATCCGGTAAAGAAATTATAGATACCGTTGCCTTTTGATGGTGGGAATTATAAGCAGCCTCTGGGTTATTGCCTACTTCAGCATCAATGCCTGCTTTATTTATTTCTTTACTGCTTACGCGTGCGCCCTCGCCTTCCAGGTTGGTAACGAACAAAGTATGATCACTTATTGCAAGGCCGCCCGGATAAGCTTCTGTAGGAATAAATCCCCTTACCTCGCTATTTGCAGCACCCTTACGCGATGCCTTTGAACCCAGCTTTACTACCGCGACCGCATTATCAAGTCCATTGGCTACATACAAAGTGGTTCCTGTTTGGTCAATTGCCAATGCATTAGGAGTATCGCCTATATAACTCTTTTTGCCGGGATTCAATTTTACACCAATCGACTCCACATTTTGAAGCGAAATGGCAGATATAACCGAAACCATATCGCTATTGCCATTGGCGATATAAACAAAAGCTTCATCGGCACTACTAATAATGGCATTGGGGTGCAAACCAACCGGAATTTCTTTGATAACATCGCCTTTAGCAAGGCCTATCACCATCACAGTGCCCAGCGCTGTGGCTCCGGTTTTAGGATCAATATATGTTTTCCCGTAAGGTACACCCGCGGTTTCGCGAGTAAGGGTATCTACCGCTTCAGGGCCGGCCCAGTTTGTTACAAATGCCTTGTTTTTGGCAATTACAATTCCGTAAGGGGCAACACCTGTAGGCTTGGTCCATACCGTTTTGCCGGTATTAAGGTCTATTTTTACCAGCTGGTTATTCCCGTTTAAAACCACGTACAAGTAGTTGGTTCCGTTCTCATTATTAATGGCTACATCATTAGGTAAGGCAAGTGGCGATTCGCCTTCGGGCTTAAAATCAAAAGTATTTTTAATGCTGATAGCAGCGCCATCAAATACCGCCTGGAAAACATACGACTTTGACTCTTTGCCTTTACCCGCTGCAGCACTCCAGAATATTTGCGTTTGATTGTTCAACTTCAACACTTTTAAACCCGAATAGGTACTTGAAAGTCCTTTATACTGATTGCTTGCCTTGTAAGTCCACCGGGTGATAACCTTGCCGGATACGGTATCTATTACAGCAATTCCGTACCTGTCTTCAACGGCAATCTGCGGGCTGCCGGGAATAAGCCTTACATCCATGCTATGGTTTTCGTCCTCAGCATCGCCAAAGGATACCACTTTACCGGCGGGATCAACAATGCGGTTATATGGCATTAAAACAGGCAAAACATTTCGGCTTAGGGTACTGTCATCATAAGCACTATGCATGTTTACCTCTTCACTATCAATAGCCGGGCGGCTTTTTGGCACCGAATGACATGCTGCCAAAATACCTATTATACAAAGCGTTACAGGATATAGTTTTAACGATCTTTTAATCATGATTTGTTGATAGTTGCAATTGATAAAAATATAGCATTAACATGTAAAACAGGTTACCAAATAGTAAATTAATAAACGGCGGGCTAATTGTCGTTATAAATTTTACAATGGCCTTTGTCATAAAATGCATTAATCATGTAAAATAGCTCATCATTATTTACCAATTTATCAATATCAATAAACTCGATTGGTTTTATAATTTCTATAAGTTTTGTCTATATCGTGCAAGCTTTGGTATATTTAATCGTCCCTTTATATTGATTTAGTACTTTTGAGTTTATTATGATTAAAATGAAATCCCTCAAAAATCTAAAATATAAAACACCGGTTTTTAAAAAAGACCAGCCCGACGATACCTATAAATTTAAGCCACTGCCTGCCCCATCTGGCAAATACCCCTACCATTTGGTATTGAAAGATGTTTTACCCCAGGTAAGTGATCAGCACATGGCATTCCACATGATTGGGGACACAGGAGGCGTTGGCAACCCGGCATTGCAGCAGTTAATAGCCAATACCATGGCCAGCCAATGTAATAAAGAAAGCAAACCGGATGACGGTCCGCAGTTTTTATATCATTTGGGAGATGTGGTTTACCATTACGGAGAAGCAGAACAATATGATAGGCAATTCTTTCAATCCTTTGGCAACTACCCCGGTCCCATTTTCGCGATAGCCGGGAATCATGACAGCGATATTAATCCCTTAAGCACTCATCCCTACAAAAGTTTGGATGCCTTTACCAAAGTATTTTGTGATACCACATCGCGGCCTGTTGCTTTCAGCAATCAAACCAAACGGAAAAGCATGGTACAGCCCAATATTTACTGGACCATGGAAACGCCTTTAGCTACCATAATTGGGCTATATAGTAACGTGCCTAAATTTGGTGTTATAACCGAAGAGCAAAAAAACTGGTTTATTGAAGAGCTCCGCTCTGCCAGCCCCGATAAAATGCTGATAGTTTGTATACACCATGCACCCTATTCGGCAGATATCAATCATGGCTCAAGCCTGCCGATGATCACTTTTTTGGAGGAAGCCTTTGAAACCGCAGGCAAAAAGCCCGATATTGTTTTCAGCGGCCATGTGCATAATTATCAAAGATTTTGCAAAAATTATACTGATGGCAAAAGCATATCCTTTGTGATAGCAGGTGCAGGTGGCTTTGATGAGTTGCACCCCGTAGCCACCACAGATGATGATCGTTTTACAGCCGATATTCCACAACTTGATGATGTTAAACTGATGAACTATTATGATACAGGGCATGGCTTTCTGCAAATAGGCATCAATAAGGAAGAAGACGGCATATCACTTAACGGCAACTATTTTAGCATAAACCCCAATGAGGAAATTACATTGGTCGACTCCTTTACCATTAGCAAAAGCATCAGGCAAAAAAGCCTTGAGGCTTACGCCTGAAGGCTTTGAACATTATTTGTGCCCCCTCACATTTCAAAACGCCAGGCCGCGATAAGCAACCCGTATTAACAGATTACTTATCGCGGCTTATAGCAAAAGGCTTATTATTTTATTTTTAAATCGCTCCCGGCTATATCTTCCCAGCGGTAATAATGAAAAGTTCTATCGTTACTCATTACTACAAAAATACCGTGTTTAAAGGTGTCGTTAAGCGGTATCGCTACAACATCCGATCCATCGCTTTGGCGTGCGGCAACATTTGCCACTTTTATTAAACGATGTTCAAAAGGATTGCTTTTGGTGCCCTCCCGGTTAAATACCTGGAAACGATTAGCTCCCTGATCTGACACCAAAATATATCCTGTAGTATCAGATAATTTGTAAATGGAGATTCCTTCGTGATCGGCCAGGAAACCGCTTGTTCCAAATATAGCAAGCTGCTTATTCCCCTTTTCAGGATCTGCATAGTATTGCCTTACACCAACCTGCTCGTCCGAGTAATAAATATAACCCAGCTCATTATCTACCGCGATAGATTCAATCTCCTTTTTGCCGCTATACTCACCAAACTTACGTACAAGCTGCGCCTTTACATTACCGGTACCATCATCGGTAAGTAAGTACTGCCAAATGTATCCCCCTTTTAATGGGCCATTTTTACGACCTACAATAGCGAACATCTTACCATTTTTTGCCGTATAAATGGATATCCCCATCAAATCGCGGTACTCGTTACCCGTTTCACCGGCAAATGCTTCAATACCTCCGTTATCTACCGGTTTCAAATCTGGAAGGGAATATATACGGAGCTTATGCGTCATGCGTTCTGTAGTAATGGCAATATCCGTTGGCTTTCCGTTTAACATTAAGCCGTAGGCAATATCCACGTTATTGGGGCGCTTAAGCCCTTTCACGGTTTTGTTAGCTAATATTTTACCTTCCAGGTTAAAAACATAAAGCGCGCCATCACTGTTTTTATCCGTGCCAATGATCAAACTTTGCGCAGGATCATTGCGGTTAATCCAAATTGCCGGATCATCGGTATCAAATTCCACCGGATCTGTAACAACAACGGGCTTTATCTCCGGCGAATTTATGCCCGGTAAATTGAGATTGATTTTATTGGCAGTAGTTTGTCCGCATGCCGTGTTAAAGAGTAATAAAGCAAATGGCCCTATATAGAAAATATTAAATCTGTTCATTCAATTAAAATACCAGGCGGTTGCTATGCAGCAACCGCCTGTGGTGAATTATAAATTATTTTTACTTTGTTCCGAAGGCGCCTACAAAGCTTGATGGATCAGGAGATTTATAGGTTATACCATTTACAATAATACCTGCCGCGTGGTGCCTGGTAAAAGTAGTTATGCCTTTTGTTAACGCCGGCGAACCTGCTTTTAGATGAAAATCCCAGCTGGTATTAAAATCAGCGTTGCTGGTTGATGTACTCAAGGGATAATTTACAAACTGCGGATCATTAGCGCCGGCAGTTTTGCCAATCACATCATTTACACCTGCCACAATTTCGGCACTGGGCTGAAACTGATTAACCGTAGCCTGGTCAAACCCATAATACCAGTTATTGCTATATACAGATCGTTTATCCTCGGGCTTCTTGGTATCTCTTTTAACTCCAAAACGGGTATTGGCAAAAAGGTTATTATATAAATCGGCACGCACTGTGCTTTCCAGCCAAACAGATCCTCCTTTGGCGGTAGGCCTTCTCCAGCCCGTGTTGATCATAGTATTATTATAAGCTATAATATAAGCCTGGGGCACACGGTCGCCTGTGTTTGATAGTTTAAAGGCATTGGTATTGGCACTGTATACCATGTTATAGGCCAAATCTGCCAAACATCCCGATTTAAAATTCATGGCCTCGCCACCGGTAATGCCTGTGGTGTAAAATAAGTTGTTGGCAAAAATCACTTTTCCACCTTCTATATAGGTACAATCTTCGTTAAAGTTCCTGATGATGCTATTTACTACTATAAGCTTTCCGTTAACGTTTGAAAACCACAATGCAGGTAAATTTTCGCCGCTTACCGCCTTGTACAAGCCCTGTTTTACCGATGTTGAAGCATCAGAGGTTGTAGAGCCGCCGTATTCCAATATGGTATTATCAAGCACCAGCTCGGCACAACTTGGGGCAGCAAGTATACCTCCCCATAGCCTGCCAAATTTTTTGGCTGTTGTTTTATAAGCATCGTTTACGGTAAATTTTACCGGGTTTTCTGCTGTACCATAGGAGTAAAGATTTCCTTTTACAATAATTTCGGGCTTGGCAACAGTATCCATCACTACCGTTACACCCTCTTCAATAGTTAATGATTTTCCGGCCGGGATAATAATATCGCCCTTGATCATCTGTGTACTTCCTTTTGCCCATACACCCGATACCTCACCAATAGCCGATCCATCAGCCGGCGTAGTATCAACATCAATATTTGCTTTTTGGCAACCTGCAAAAATCACAACCGATAATGCGAAACCTGCAAAAATTTGTTTTAAGTTCATTTTATATATTTTTAAATGATGATGTTTTTATAATTTATACCTGATACCTAACAGGTAACTTTGTTTATAATAGTCCTCGCGGATTAACGTTTGCCCGTTTGACACAAGCTTCTCCTGAATTTTTAAATTCTCGGGATTGGTGCCTTTGATGAACAGTTTGGTTGGTGTGTTAAGCAGGTTTCCCGCCTTTAAAAACACACTTAAACCACTTTTAAATCTTTTTTCGGCCGAGAAGTCCATCTGTATAAAGCCTTTCTGCCACAGGTCATTATTTAAAAACTGTGAAACTGTATTGATACGTTGCCCGGTATAAGCACCGGCCAGCTGTGCATCCCAACCTTTTTTGGTATCCTTATAGAGTAAAGAAATATTAGCAATATGGGCCGACTGGCCGTAAAGCGGGCGTGATTGCTCAACCGAAACGGCCTCTACATCACCTGTTGAACTGTTAATTACCCTTGAAGTTTTAGGCGTGGTAATGCGTGAGTGGGTATAGGTATAGTTGGCCTTGATACCGAATTTATTAAAGAATTTAATGTAATCAATCTCTGCACCATAGTTACGCGCGGTACCAAAATTACCCGGACTATAATAAATATCCTGTCCACGGGTGGCATCTGCCTGGAAGGTGTATTCAATAGGATCTTTTATAGATTTATAAAAGCCCCCTACCAATAATTGCTCAGATGCATCAGGGAACAGTTCATAG
This sequence comes from Mucilaginibacter sp. P1_A3, assembly GCF_056406855.1. Taxonomy (NCBI): domain Bacteria; kingdom Pseudomonadati; phylum Bacteroidota; class Sphingobacteriia; order Sphingobacteriales; family Sphingobacteriaceae; genus Mucilaginibacter; species Mucilaginibacter sp. P1_A3. The sequence goes on along the minus strand of NZ_JBFTZJ010000013.1, from coordinate 66,476 downwards.
CGTAAATCAAAATTATCTGCTTTGGCGCGTTTCAAATCCGGGTTACCGCGTTCCTGGTATTCTTCGTTTACTACCTTGCTTGGTACAATTTCATAAAAGCCCGGGCGGTTAAGCGACTTGAAGTATGATGCATGCAGCTGGTCTTTATCGCCCAGTTTATATTTTAAAGTTAAACTTGGCAATACATCGGTATAAATCTGGCTTCCTTTAGGTTTTAGCTCACCAGCCGGAAACAACAGGTTATATGCCTGGTTGGTATGCTCAACCCGGGCGCCACCAATTACCTGCAAAGCATTAGCCGTAAATTTAAACATACCGTAACCAGCGCTTGTTTTTTCAGAAGCATCATAGGTTAATGGGTTATTTACAGCGCCCCCTGGATTTTGAACAGCCCACGCTACATCGGTATAGTTTTGAAAATCGGTACCATACAATGCCGCGGTGTTGACCGGGTAAAGGGTGTAGTTATTAAAAAAACTGCTGCGTTGCTTATCTCTGTACAAGCCGCCTGCCGTAAAATCAACATTTACATTACCAACAGGTACGGTGTAGGTGATATCCAAATAACCAGATTTATCTTCATCGGTGTTGCGTTCCCAGCGGTGGGTGCTTTGATCAACCACGGTACGCCTGTCAACATTATTATCACGTACGCCACTCAGTGAAATGGTTGTATTATCGGGCACATCTTTTTTGGCTGATGAATAAACTGCAGACCATTGGATCTTTAATTTGTTATCAAATAGCTTATGATCGCCATGCAAAGTGCTATTGTATATTTGCTGCTGGGTTAAACGGGTACGGGTGGAGTAACCTAATTCCGCATCACCTGCCGAAGGATTATAACCGGTAGAGTAATTGGTAGATACCGCATCTCTGGTTTGGATGTTATCCAGTTTTACGTATACGTTATACAAGCTCAGTTTATTGTTTTTATCAAACACGTAATCAACCTTACCGTGTAAGCCATAACGCTTTTGCTGTTCTGAATATTGACGCTTACTTTGACCCGTGATTACGGCATACTGATCGGTACTGTTTACCGCCGAACTATAAAAGGTACTGTTACTGCCTCTGTAGGTATTTTGGTAGCTGCCCGCCAAAATAACGCCCAGCTTATCATTAAAAAATCGCTGCCCTATTGATAAACTCCCTACCAGGTTTGGAGCCGGTTTCTTTGAATCATAGTTTAATGTGCCTTTAGGAAAATCGGTTTGGGTTGCCTGGAAATTTTTGCCCCCAATTTCATAAGGCGACTTGTGGTTTATGGCCGATGATTGGTAACCGAGGAAATTACGGTCGAAAAACAACTGGTTGTACCCGCCTGCTAAATTGGCATTCACCTGGAAACGGCTTGGTGCATCTTTCATTACCATGTTAACTACCCCACCAACGGCATCGCCTTCCAGGTTGGGGGTAAGGGTTTTGTATATTTCAAGCCTTTCCAATAAATCGGCAGGGAATATATCAAGCGGAACATAGCGGTATTGATTATCGGGACTTGGGATTTTAACTCCATTTACCAGGGTATAATTGTACCGTTTATCCATACCTCTTAAAATAGCATACTGCGCGTCGCCATTGCTGTTACGCTCTACCGACACTCCGGATACACGTTGGATAGCGTTGGCCACAGTCAAATCGGGTGACGCCTCAATAGCCCGGCCCGATACTATATTCATAACCTGCACAGATTGCTGCTCAATACGGCGGGCCTCATGCTCGGCCGATCCATCTTTTTTTGATGTTATGGAAACTTCCTGTAAATCCTTTCCGTTTGCCTGCATGTAAATTTTCACATGTGGGTTATCTTCTTTTTTAATATCAAGTTCCTTAACAACCGTTTTATAGGATAAAAAAGAAACACGAAGAGAAAATGAACCGGCAGAAACACCCTTGAGTTCAAAAGAACCATCGAGCCCTGTCGAGGTTACTTTATTGGCCTTATCAAGAATAACTGTTGCGCCAACAAGTGGCTCACCCGTGCTTTGATCATAAACATGACCTTTTAATGTAGTAGCGCTTGCGGCAGTTGCGCAAAACACAAATACCAATAATAGCTGTATAAGTTTATTCATTTTTAAATTCGTTTATTCAACAATGTTTATTCGTTTTTTTGTGGCGCAAAGGTGTAACAGCCAAATGCAACAATGAAATTTAGGCTGTTACAAAAAGTATACACCGTTACATATGCCATATACAACATAGCAACAAAAAGACACAAGTAATTAACAATCAAATATTTACATCATTAACAAAACGCCATTATCATTTAGTTACCGTTACATTAAGATAATATTAAGCGATTTATTGGGCTAAACTGCACCCTTTGAGCATAAAGGAATTAGTTTTAAAGCGTTTGGATAAACGCGGATAGGTTATCGCCCTGGTTAAGGCTAAGTTTTTTACGCAGGCGGTATCTGGACACCCGCAGGCTATCCATAGATATCCCTAACAGGGTGGAGATGTCTTTAGAGTCGAGGTTAATCTTAAGCAGGGCGATCAACCGCATATCTGCCGAGGTAAGTTCATTACTATGTTTCTTCAGATCTTCAAAAAACCGCTGGTGTACCTGCTCAAACACGGCAGTAAACTCTTTCCAGTGCTGTTCGTGGTTAAAGCTTTGGTTTATCTGGTGAATGATCTGCTGCATCTGTTTCTTCTGATCGCGTTTATCCTCCTTAACCATTTCCTGGAGGGTATTACGCAGGCTCTCCAACAGCTGATTATTTTTTATCAGGTTTAAAGTATGGTTGGATAATTCTTTGCTTTTTAGCTCCAACTGCTGCTTTAACGTTTCTTCCTGCAGCTGTTTGTTTTTTAGCTCCAGGTTCATCAGTTCATGCTGGGTTGCAAAAATCGATTCCTTTTGGGCCGCAAGTACGCGTTGATCTTTAATTTTTAAACGTTGCCTGCTAAAAATAACCAGGCCCAAAACAACCAGTAAAACAACCACAATTATTTCGGCAATGGTAATTACCTGGTTGGTTTTACGGATGCTGTTTAACCTTGATATTTCATCGCTTTTTTTATTTATATCATAAAGCACCTGCAAAAAGGCTGTTTGGTTCACCCCTTCTTTTGAATAAACCTCCAACGAATATTTACGGCTAAGCTCAATATAATGGTAGGCGCTATCCAGCCGGTTCAATAGTTTGTAAGCCTTGCCCAAGTCCCGACAGGCGGCCGCAAGCTGATAGGTATTACTGGTTTGCTGCGCAAGGCTTAATGCTTTGTATGATAGTTTTAAGCTTTCTTCATACTTGCCGGTTTTGCGTAATATATCGCCAAGGTTATTAACAACCTCAATGCTGCCTATTTCATTATTAACCTGCTGGTAAAGCAGCAATGATCTGTTGAAACAATTATAAGCAGAATCATACCGGGCCTGATCTTCATAAATGCTGCCTAAGTTTTCATAGATCTTTGCAGCTCCTTGTTTAAAGTTGATTTTTTGATACTTATTTAAAGCAAGGTTTTGGTAATAAAAAGCACTATCATACTGCTGATGCTTTTCGTAAAGATGACCGATATTTCCAAAAACATCGGCCTCACCCTTTAAATTCCCGTCCTGTTTATATATGGATAGCGCTTTATCATATAATGCCCGCGATTTCCTGATCTCCTTATTATAATAATACAATATGCCCATCTGGCTCAAATTGGCCGCCAATAGTTCCTTATTGTTTGATGTCTCAAATATTTTATCAGCCCGTAAATAAAAATCAAGCGCCTGTGCATAATGCCCCTGGTTAAAGCAAATTACCCCCATTTGCTGCAAACAGATCCCGGTTGTTAAAACATCATTGCCCTCTGTAGCTGCAGCATATACTTTCTTCAAAATATTTAGTGCAGAATCGGGATGGTTTTGACTTATCGCCATTGTATTGGATAATTGCTTATCCTGGGCATGAAGGCCTGCTGGCAAAATTATCGTAAGCAGGCACAAGCAATTTATAACGAAATACCTTATAACCTGCCTGCCCGTACTTATCATTTTTTATATCTCGCTAATTTTTAATACAGCCTCAAAATACTAAAGCTTTTCCAAAACAAAGTAAAGTAATCAGTATGACGATAATGTTAACAGGCATTTTACATGAATGCAATACCAGACACATCGATTACAAGCCTTTTAATTGATCAAAAAGACGTTAATTTTATATAGGATTTAAAAAAATTGTCATCCTGAACGCAGTGAAGGATCTATTCGCAGACTGTGCAGGGCGAAGAAGCATGGCGAATAATAGATCCTTCACTGCGTTCAGGATGACAAATAGTTTTTTTTTAACACATCATAGGTATGCACGAACCGATAACGTCGGTTTATTTATTTTTAGACAGCCTCTTATAAATTGCAAATGGAAGCGATAAATAAAATGGATAGCGAATTGGGCGGGGCATCCTGGGAGCCGGGTAACCCGCCAACCTACTGGCTTACCCGGTTTGTAATTCTTCGTTTGTTAGGTGCAGTCTACGTTGTAGCTTTCCTGGTGGCAATTAATCAGATTGTTCCTTTAATCGGGTCTAATGGGTTGCTGCCGGTTGGCATTTACTTAAAACAGATAAGCGCCGCGCTTGGTTCTGCCCAGGCTGGGTTCCTGCGCCTGCCTTCAATCTTTTGGCTTTGGCATTCAGATTCGGCACTTTTAATTGCCGCCTGGCTTGGGTTGATACTTTCCTGCGTATTAATGGCAGGTTATGCAAATGCGCCGTTGCTTGCTGTACTCTGGTTTCTGTACATGTCTTTCGTTCATGCAGGGCAGGATTGGTATGGATACGGCTGGGAGATCCAACTCAGCGAAACTGGATTTATAGCCATCTTCCTATGCCCGCTACTGGATCCGCGGCCATTTCCCAGGTACCCGCCGCCTATGCCCATCATCGTTTTGTTCCGATGGCTTATCTGCCGTATCATGCTTGGTTCCGGGTTGATCAAGTTTCGCGGCGATAAAGTATGGCGCGATGGTACCGCCTTATATTACCACTTCGAAACACAACCCATTCCCGGTCCGTTGAGCCGGTGGCTTCATTTCATGCCGCATACCATGCTCAAAATTGGTGTATGGTTCAATTGGCTGGCCGAGCTTGCTGCACCCTGGTTTGTATTTGGCCCACGCCTTGTTCGGCACATTGCCGGAGTTATTATCGTGTTATTCCAGTTCACCATTATCCTCAGTGGCAATCTTTCGTTTTTAAACTGGCTTACCATCATCCCTGCCTTAGCCTGTTTCGATGATGGTTTCTGGTCGGGAGTTCTTCCCCGCGCGCTGGTTCATAAAGCGGCAGCCGCTGCCGGTCGAGAAGAAGAATCTCAACCTATGCAAATCACCGCCTGGGTTATTGCCTGCCTTATTGCCATCCTGAGCATTCAGCCGGCCCTTAACATCCTATCTCCGGCGCAAATCATGAACACCTCCTATGATCCTCTTGACCTCGTGAATACTTATGGCGCATTTGGAAGTGTGGGACGAGAACGTTTGAATGTAATATTTGAAGGAACAATGGACGAGACGCCCGACGACAAAGCCAATTGGAAACCCTATATATACAAAGGACTGCCTGTATTACTTAACAAACAACCGCCACAAATAGCTCCCTACCAGTTGCGCTTAGACTGGCAAATGTGGTTTGCCGCAATGTCATCTCCCGATGAATACCCCTGGACGCTGAACCTGATGTGGAAACTGCTTCACAATGATCCCGGTGCTGTAAATTTATTTGCTGACAATCCCTTTCCCAACCAGCCACCGCGATATATCCGGGCAGTGTTGTACCGTTATAAGTTTGCGAAACCAGGCAACCCACAAGGCCTTTGGTGGAATCGCGAACAAATCAATATCTGGATTCCACCTACTTCGGCAAAAGATCCGCGCCTGGTTAAATTCTTAAAAAGTGAAGGTTGGATACCTTAATTGGGGTAAACTCAAATAAACGGCTGTTTATCAAAATGGAGAATTACCCGGCATTCCTAATTCAGCGAGGCCATAAATATTATACAAAAAATGAATAATTTTGAAGTCGTCCCTGCATGGTCAACAAACCGGTTAAACCAGAAAAATGGAAGCGAAAGAAATATTAAAACAGCATATTACCAAAACAGCCCCATTGACCGATGAGCAGTTTGATTATCTTTTTACCTATTTCAAACCGCAATCTTTCAAAAAAGGCCAGGTATTGATCAGCGAAGGTGAAAAGGTAAATCACGAATACTTTGTGATCTCCGGCTGCTTAAAAGCCTTTTTCATTAACGACGAGATCAAAATGTACATCCTCCAGTTTGCTATGCCTACCTGGTGGACATCGGATTACGGCGCTTTATACAACCAGACCAAGGCCACCATTAGTATAGATTGTATTACCGACGCAGAAGTACTTTGCCTTTCTAATCACGACCGCGAAAAAATATGCAGTGAGCTTCACCAGGCCGAACATTTTTTTAGATGGAGGACCAACAGAGGATACCTCGCTTCGCAAAAAAGACTGCTATCATTTATGAATAATGATACCAAGGCCCGTTATGAAGAATTGCTTTCATTATATCCGCAGCTGTATAACCTGGTGCCCAAACACCTTATAGCAGCTTACCTCGGCGTTTCCAGGGAAACGTTGAGCAGGCTTTACAATGCCCATAAATAAGCCGCGTACGAATGTGATATACATCACGTAGCTACCCGAAGTTTCCTCCTTTCCTTTGTACTATCAAATCATTAACGATTGATAACATAAAGAAATGGAAACTAAAAAATTTGAAGTCGCAAGTGCTCAAAGCGACATAGATTGGACCGGCAGAAAAGTAACCGGAGCTCACAATGGTACCATCTCCATTAAAGGAGGTACACTTACCTTGAATGATAACAGGCTTAGCGGCGGAAACTTCATCATTGACACCACCTCTATAAAAATACTGGATGTTACCGATCCGGCTACCAATGCTCAATTTGCCGGTCACCTGTTCTCTGAAGATTTCTTCGCTACAGAAAGCTTCCCTGAAGCCACATTTAACATTACCAGTACCGACTATATCAGCGATGGTAAATACCAGATAGGTGGTGATTTAACTATTAAAGGCATCACCCACCCTGTTAGCTTCACTGCCGATGTGTTTATTACAGATAAGGCTATCACTTCATCGGGCAAAATTATTGTTGACCGTATTAAATACGACATGAAGTTCCGTTCGGGCAATTTTTTCACAAACCTGGGCGATACACTTATCTACAATGAGTTTGAACTTGATGTGAAATTAACAGCCCTTGCTGTTCTTTAATTTAACAGCCTAACAGCTGAAAACAACTTTCAAAAACAATTTTAAATAAGATCATGAAAACACAAACAGTTATAGTAACCGGCGCCTCAACAGGGATTGGCAAAGCCATCGCCGAGATATTTTTACAACACGGACATAACGTAATTATTAACGCTGCCAATGAAAACAATTTAAAGGCAACCTTTGATGAACTGGGGAACCACGACCGCTTAGCCATGGTAACCGGCGACATTAGCAAACCGGCAACAGGCCAGTTACTTGTTGATACAGCGGTAGCACGCTTTGGGGCAGTTGATGTACTGGTAAACAATGCCGGCATATTTGAACCGAAACAATTTTTAGATGTAGATGAAGCCCATCTTGACCGCTTTTTAAATATTAACCTAAAAGGTACATACTTCACCAGCCAGTCGGCCATCAGGCAAATGCTGGTACAAGGCGAAGGTTCGATCATTAACATCGGCACCGTATTGGTTGACCATGCTATAGGTGGTTTCCCTGCTACAGCCCCAATTTCAAGCAAAGGTGGGATCCATGCTTTAACCAAACAATTGGCTACAGAATTTGGAAAAAACAACATCCGTGTAAACGCTATAGCGCCGGGTATTATCAGAAGCCCGTTACAGGCTAAAACAGGCGTAAGCGATGCCGATAGTCTTGCCGGCCTTCACTTACTTAACCGTATTGGCGAAACCAGGGATGTTGCAGAACTGGCCCTTTACCTGGCAGGCAGCAATTTTGTAACCGGCGAAATCATCAACCTGGATGGCGGGCACGTATCCGGTCACCATATTGCATAACGATCTGATAAAGCAAATAGATAAACAGCCATGCAAAAGAGCCAAATAACCCTTTGCATGGCTGTTCATCACAAAAACGAAAACAATGAACACTTATAGAGATAATGCAAAAGCCGTAGCAGCAGTATTATCCACCTACTTTGATGGCATTTTTTACGGGGATGTAGCGCGGCTCCGCGGCACTTTTCACCCGCAGGCATTGGTAGCCGGCGATATAAACGGACAGCCCTATTTTAAAACCCTTGATCAGTACCTGGAAGGTGTTAAACTCCGTAAAAGCCCGCATGAACTGAATGAAACATTCGGTATGAAGGTATTGGCAATAGAGATTATAAATTCCATAGCTTTTGCTAAGGTTCATGTACCTATGTTTGAGTTTAATTATTATGACCTGCTTTCGCTAAACAAGATTGATGGTAAATGGGTTATTGTTAACAAATTATTAACGCATGTAAATGTTTAAGCCATGTGGAACCAAACAAAAATCACCCAACTTTTAGGTATCAAGTATCCTATATTGCTGGGCCCAATGGGTGGGGACTTTTCAACACCCGAGCTTTTAGTAGCAGTATCAAACGCGGGCGGGCTGGGAAGCCTTGGAGCCTACACCCTTACCCCCGAACAAATACTGGAAACCAGCCAGATCATCAGGAGTAAAACAGATAAACCCTATAATATCAACCTATGGGTATCTGATGTTGATGAACGCCTGACCAATTTCTCTGCAGAAAGCTTACAAAAAGTGGAGGCGTTGTTTAAGCCTTATTTTGATGAGCTGGGCATCCCCCTGCCAGAACTAAATACCAATATTCCATCCAAATTCATGAAGCAGGTAGAAGCTATCTTCCAGATAAAGCCAGCTGTATTCAGCTTTATATTCGGAATTCCGCCAAAAGAGATATTGGATGAAGCACGCAGATTGGGTATCAAAACCGTAGGCGCGGCCACTACTATTGACGAAGCATTAGCTTTGGAAGAAGCGGGTGTGGATGCGATAGTTGCTGCCGGCTTTGAAGCAGGAGGCCACCGCCCATCATTCTTACGGCCGGCTTATGATTCTTTAACCGGAACATTTGCCCTGGTTCAACAATTGAAAAGCAAAGTAAAAACACCCATCATTGCCGCGGGTGGTATTGCAGATGGTAAAGGCGTTGCGGCTGCATTAACGCTGGGTGCCGATGCTGTACAGTTGGGAACGGCCTTCTTGATTACCGATGAATCAAACGCCACACCTGTTCACAAGGCCAGGCTAATGTCCGACGAAGCTAAATATACGGTACTATCCAAATCCTTAACCGGCAGAATGGGCAGAATGATCCGTAACCGCATTACCGAAGAGGTTAAATACGAAACCGAAGTACTGCCGTTCCCACTCCAAACCCGCCTGATGGGACCTTTAAGAGCGGCGGCAGTTGCTCAGGGTAAAACAGACATGATCAATTTTTGGTCGGGACAAAATGCGGTTAGTTTGAAACATACCAAAGCGGCAGAGTTAATGCAGGCACTGGTAACAGAAACACAGCTTATCCTTCAGCGTTGACCGGACTGAGGTAAGCACCTATTTCGCCGGCTATTGATAACATGGGATAGGGGTTGGCCGAATATCTGGGCTAATTATATTTTCTTTGGCTTTGAATTATTAAAAAATAGACGAAACCTCCTCCAAAGTGGTCACACAATGCACATCAGCCATAAAGGAGGTCTGTTTTTTTAAAGTGTAATGGCCGCAAAAAAAAGGCCTATCTTGGGGAAATTATTCGAAAGCCTTTAGGTAAACCAGGAGGCTTTTTTGTATTTCAATGTTATTATATTTATTCGTGCTACATAAAAAACCGCAACCATTTTTAGTAAAATATTTCAAATGGATTTCTTTGGGGCTGTTATTACTAATATTGGCCTTTGTATACTTTATTCCGAGAGCCATAAAGTATCCCGACTATTCGCCAATTGGCTGGATAGTTTTCATAATAATTTTTTTTATAATCCCAGTTTTACTATTCATAGTTCTAATAACATTTACAAAGCATTTGCAAATGAGCGCTACTTTGGCTATCGCATCTGCTTTAATAGTTGGTCCAACATTCGGGCTTTTTCAGGAGCATAGAGAAAAGTTGGAGCTGCAGAAATGTGGGGTCTGGACTAAAGCTATATTAATTAGCAAAGTATTTCGTAATGACAGATCCGGGAAAAAATGGACTGCTAAATATCAATACACGGTTAATCAAACTATTTATCAAACAAACTATCATGACAAGAAAGATCAGTTTACCGGGAGAGACACTATTGAAATAATTTACAGTAAAGAATTTCCTAAAATATATGCACTTGACTACGAATGGGAGAAGTAAATGGAAACAAAAAGGCAGCTAACCATCCTCCATATACACAATACAAATCAGCCATAAAAGAGTTCGGCTTTGAAGCGCCAGGGTCACAAAAAAGCACGGTAGTACTCAAAACTACCGTGCTTTTATATTATAACTAACTGAATTTAATCAGCAGATTCATTTTTTAATAAAAAGCGAAGCGGGCTAATTGGCCCGAGTGGGATGAAATCAAACCCCATCATGCCGGCTATACCTAAAGGGAGTTTTTCCAGCAGCCGGTGTGCCTCGGCGGGGCTTGTAACGTTCATGATAAATACCACTCCGCTGATATCCGGCTTAACATACCACTGCTCAATTGCCCCGGTTAGATAAAGGTTTACCGTGGCGGGCACCTCTTTGATCATTACCGGAAGTCTATCGCTCTTTATTAATCCTTTTTCTGTCCAGCTGCCTATGGCCAGTATTTTTGTTGTTGGAGTACTTAGGTCTACTAAAATTTCTGCACTGCTATTTTCTGTGTTCATGATATATTTATTAAAAATGTGTTAATTTTTGTTTTTGATTAATTTTCTGATGTTGACTATGTGCGCCAGTAATGCAATGGGCACAATAAAACAAGGAAGCCATATAAAGGGGAAATAAAACAAGGCAACGTTAGGCTGATCGAAGGCAAGCTTTTGGAAATCAAACGGCGCTGACAATATCGCGGTAACAACAATATTGGCCAGTAGTAATAAACAGGCAATATTCCAGGCCAGCAGCGCGCTCCTGCCGAGTGCATTTTTGATGTATCTCCAGTAATAAATCAACGGCGCGGTTAGCCCGCACAGGATATCAAAGTTTCGGCCCTCAAAAGTCATAATTCCAGGTACCGCCTTATGCAGGAATAACCAATACAAGGTGAGCTCTACCGGAACCCTCACGATATGGATCAGCGTTAATGTTTTTGCATCAAAGCCATCCATCAACAGCCTGCCTTTTTTTGTAAGGAACAGAATTACAATCATCACTACCGGCGGCATGAGTAACAGCGCGAACCTGGGAGGAGTGCCGCTGCTGATAAGGTAAAACCCTGATAGGCCGATTGCTGCCTGTAACACAAGCCACAGCAGCATGATGATAATTACGGGTTTGGAATGATTGCTGGCTTTGTACATCAACGCCACGGTGAGTAACGTGGTGAGTACAAATATTACTGGGATATAGATTGGTAAATGTTCCATCGTTTTGTTGTTTTGATGAAACAAAGGACGGGAAACTACAACCGCGGCATCTTGCCAAATGACAAGAAATGATAATGTGTTTATTTTTTTGAAAGAGCGGCCCTTATCCTGCTTAATGAGGTATCTGTAATGCCAAGATAAGTGGCAATGTTTTTTAACGGGGCGTGCTGAAATATCTCCGGCTTGGTTTTTAATAAAGTGGCATAACGCTCTTCGGCCGTTTCGGTGATCGTAGACAGCATCCGGTTTTTGAGTTCCGAAAACCCTTTCACCAGCATCGATCGTCCAAACTCTCTAAATTCGGGTAAAGAATGGAAAAGGTCATTTAACTGCTTATAGGTGATAAACCAGCCTTCGCAATCTGTTAAAGCCTGTATGTTTTCTTTTGATCTCGTCCGGTTGAAAAATGAAGCCACTTCAAAAATGATCTGTCCCGGCGCGTAAAAATTAGTAGTTATCTCATTTCCCTCAATATCGAAGGCAAAGGCTCGCATATAACCCTTGTCAAGAAATAAGTATTCGTCGGCTATCTTATCTTCTGTAAGCAGGAAATGATTCTTTGCAATCACCTTTTGTTCAAACCTATCAGCGAGTTCTTTAGCCATAGATAATGAAACCAGGTTGCTGTTGTGAAAAAAAGCAGAAAGGTGTTCTTTACTCATCAGATAAATTAGCTGAACGAATATAATCAAAATTTGGCAGGCATAATATTTCAACATCCCAAGCCCTTTTGTTTGACAGATTTCATAGTAATTTTTTATTTTTGCCTGCGTAATTAAAACGCCGCTGTATGTAATAGCTAATTTCTTTCCGGGAAAATAAACAGGACCCTTATCAGGCTCCTGTAATTATTCACTCTTTTAAAAGAAATTATGCTTATTCTGCAAGATGTTGCTTACATACATCCCAATAGGGATTTGTTGTTTGCTGATATTAACCTCGTTATCAACAAACAAGATAAAATAGCCTTAATTGGCAATAACGGTATAGGGAAATCTACCCTGCTGAAACTTTCGGCCGGAAAATTACAGCCTTCAAACGGACTCATAAAAACTACCACCAGGCCATACTATGTGCCACAGATTTTTGGCCAGTATAATGATTATAGCACTGCCCAGGCCCTTGAAATTGACGCGAAATTAAATGCCTTAACAGAAATTCTTGACGGCAACGTAACCGATGCAAACATGGCATTGCTTGATGATGACTGGGCAATGGAAGAACGTTGCAGAGAAGCTTTGGCGCATTGGGACCTTGAAGGATTAGATCTCTCTGAAAAAATGGGAACACTGAGCGGCGGACAAAAAACGAAAGTTTTTTTGGCAGGCATAATCATGCACCGCCCCCAAATAGTTTTACTGGATGAACCAAGCAATCACCTGGACAGCGCCAGCAGGGCCATCCTTTACAATTATATCGAAACCACCTCTAACACGCTGGTGGTGGTAAGCCATGACCGGGCATTATTAAATCTCCTGGATACGGTTTGCGAACTTAGCAAACATGGCATCACAGTATATGGTGGCAATTATGATTTTTACGCAGGGCAAAAAATGATTGAGAGCGATGCTTTAAACCAGGATGTCAAAAGCAAAGAAAAGGCGCTCCGTAAAGCAAAGGATACCGAAAGGGAATCATTGGAACGGCAGCAAAAACTGGATGCCCGCGGAAAGAAAAAACAAGAAAAGGCGGGGCTCCCCACCATTTCTATGAACACATTCAGAAACAATGCAGAGAAAAGTACCTCGCGGGTAAAAGGGGTACATGCAGAAAAAGTGGGTTCTATTTCGCAGGAATTAACGCAATTACGGAGCGATTTGCCGGATATTGGCAAAATGAAGATGGGGTTCAACAATTCCGGGCTTCACAGGGGGAAGGTATTGATTGATGCAAAAAACATCAACTTTGGATACGCCAATCAATTGCTTTGGAAACAGGCGCTGAATTTCCAAATCAGGAGTGGTGAACGCATTGCACTTAATGGGGTAAATGGTTCTGGTAAAACAACGGTAATAAAAATGATTTTAGGTGAGTTAGAGCCGCTTGCAGGAACCATTGACAGGGCCGCTATCAACGCTATTTACATTGACCAGGACTACTCACTGATTGATAATAAGCTTAACGTTTATGAACAGGCCCAACAATTTAATTCGGGTGCGCTGCAGGAGCATGATATCAAAATTCGCTTGAACCGTTTTTTATTTACAAAGGACTATTGGAGCAAACCCTGTAAAGCGCTTAGCGGCGGCGAAAAAATGCGATTGATGCTTTGCTCCCTAACAACAGGCAGGCAGCACCCGATGTTATTATATTGGATGAACCCACCAATAACCTGGATATTCAGAATATTGAAATTTTAACCTCCGCTATTAATGAATATAAAGGAACGCTGCTTGTGGTATCTCACGATGAATTTTTTCTGAAGCAAATAAATATGGAGCGCTCCATCGATATTGAATAAGGACGTTATCTAAAAAAAGTACCCGGCGATTGAATACTGCTGGGTACTGAATATTGATTATCAACTAACCCCGATGCATTATTAGATCATCTATTGTATTGCAGCATTCTTTCCTGGTTGAAAATCAGCGTTTGTAGTAAAATACTGTAAAGATAAAACCCAGGTAATTGTAATGAACAGCGTAAGTTTCTGTAAAATGGGCAAAACCTCCAGGTAGCTGCTGGTATAATAGACATACTCTGAGCAATAAAAAGCAAGAAGACAAATGGTGGAAATAATTTTAAATAAAAGCAACCTGGATTTGTATACAAATACGGTAATATAAAACATACTTACCAGGGCCATGGTGCATGCTATAGTAACCATAATGTCGTGATATGGTGTCACGGCTAAAAATGCAAATATCATTGCACCGGCTCCAAAGTATCTAACTATTTTGGCTGCGCCCTTTGTTGGTATTTTCTTTGAAATTTCGATAAAAAACAAAGCAAAACTGGCACTAAGGAACAACATGCCGAAAATAGCCCAAATCCGGGATCCGTTGTTTACGCCATTAACTGCTTTTTCGCCAAAGAGGTTACTCAGGTAGTTGTTTTTCCAGTCGTAACCAATGGAGTTTTTGTCGTGTTGAGAGCCGCCCGGATAATACAGTGTAGCTACCAGCAGCAGTAATAAAGAAATGATTATTCCAATTAAAATCGAGTGTTTTCTAAGCATACAATATCGGTTTAGAATATGCCAAAGCAGCGGCTTTATTTAGTTTTTACGAGATCCTTTTGTGCAAAACTGCTAATTCCTAAATATACAAAAATCGGGAAAGGAAATAGCATATTTGTTTAACCAACCATCACCGTTATGTATCCAGTTCAGTTTTTGTTCCGCATTGCCAAAACCGTGGCTGTTGCCGCTATCGCCTTAATGACTTTACTGGTTGTTATTGGCAATATAACGGACTATTTCACCAATTACCATTTTGTGGAGCATGTAATGAAAATGGATACTATTTTCCCGGGCAGCCATTTATATTACAGGCATGTGGAGAGCCCATTTCTTTTTCATGCCGGATATATTATCCTTATTGCGATGGAAGCTTTGATGGCATTTTGCGGCATTAAGGGAAGCTGGCTGCTTTTCAAAAACTTAAAATCAGATGCTTCGGTGTTTCATGCATCAAAGAATTGGGCTGTTGCGGCAATTACTATTGGAATAATAATCTGGTTTTTAGGCTTTGAAGTGGTGGGCGGTGAATGGTTTGCGATGTGGCAAAGTACCAGTTGGAATGGCTTAGGCGCAGCGGAGCGAATTGTCAGCTTCCTGGTCCTGGTTCTTATTCTGCTGTATTTAAAAGAGGAATAGTGATCAATGGTAATTACTGAGGGGAAAGTAATTCTATAATTAACAGTCGGCCCGCAATCAACCTTAAAAAGTTGGATTTTTAGTTTGATGATTAGGGCTATCTTAAAAAAGCACCAAAAGTGAAGAATGTGAAATATTTAACCTTTATTCTATTAATGATAAGTTGCGGTCTTTGTAAAGGTCAGGGGGTAAAATTTAAGTTTTATCTTACTAAAGCTTGTGGTAACATAGAGGAATTGGACACCTCATACTATCTATCCCCAGTTAATCAATTGGATACATCATTTTTCCCTAAAGCAGGGATAACATATTTACCTAAAACCGGTCGGTATTTAATTGGCTTTAATAGAGGCCCCCTGTTAGATTCGTCGATTATTGATATTAGAGACACTGGTTTATATATTTTAAGATATAAAGAGCCTGAAATTCAATTATTCATTACCGGCGTAACTGATAGGCCACCGATATATGTTAATTGTGAGCACCCAATTAACGGGTACCAAGAGGCCGTTTATCCGAATGGGAATTTGAAAATGCGCGGAAATTTTGTCAATGGCTACCAGAAAGACAGCTTGGTTACATTTTATCCGACAGGAAAAGTACAAAAACGTATTATTGTTTTAACTAAAATTATAAATATTGAGGAATATGATAGCTTAGGGAACTTAATTAAGGTAAGTCATAATCAGAAGAAATCATTTATGACTTATTGGGAATATGAATGGATAACCTATTTTCCGGATGGTAAAATACAGTCTAAAGAGTCATCAATTAAAAGAGTTATCAGAATCAAAGAGTTTTATCCGTCGGGGCAGATAAAAGTAACGCAAACTAAAAAAAGCAGGATCGAGTATTACGAAAACGGGGTGAAAGCGATTACATATAATTGGAAGCATAAACGGGAGAAGTTTGGAGGGCAAATTTCAAAGAATTTCACGGTATGGACAGTTAAGTATGATGAAAAAGGGCAAATTTTGCAATCGGCTGTTTACGAAGAATGGAATTATTCTGATCCTCAACCTCAACTTGATATTTCAAGGGCAAACTGGATAAGAAGTATTCAGAAATATAAAGACGGCAATAAGATCTTTGCGATTCAAGATATCGATATAAAAGAATATCTTAAAGCCTATCCAAATGATTGATTAGGATGTGTGTGTCAATTCATGTAAAACGCATTGTGTTTTACATGATAACCACTCAAATATGCTTTTTCAACTGAACGTTTAAACAATGTAAATTGACCTTTTCAACAAGGAGTCAGGTTGTTATTCCGCGTTTCTTTGTGTTATCATTAAAACAAAGAAAACATGAAAACAATATTCATTACCGGTACATCCAGTGGCCTTGGGAAAGCGGCAGTTCATTTATTTCACAGCAAAGGCTGGAAGGTGATCGCCACTATGCGCGACGTAAGCAAGGGCAAAGATTTTGACAGCCTGGAGCGCGTTACTGTGTTGCCGCTCGATATTACTAAACCCGAGGAAATTAAAAACGCCGCCGCTGCCGCGATTGCTTTAGGAGATATAGACGTAGTACTTAACAATGCGGCCTATGGTGCAATAGGTCCGCTGGAAAGCGTAAGCGATGAGCAATTATTAAAACAGGTTGATACAAATTTGCTTGGTGCTATCCGGGTTACACAGGCATTTATTCCCTACTTCAGGGAAAAGAAAAATGGCTTATTTATCAATATCACCTCCATAGCCGGCTTGGTCACTTTTCCGTTTGATAGCTTATACCATGCCGTAAAATGGGGATTACAAGGATGGACAGAAGGGATGAGCTATGAACTGGCCGCCTTTGGCATTGGTATCAAAACAGTTGCGCCGGGTTTTATCAGAACTGAATTTGGATCAAATATGGTGCTTACAACTGCCGAACCCTATAAAGAATTAATGGACCATTACCTGGGCGTTGTAGCCGGCATGATGGACCCTAACGCAGGCGGTTCAACCGCCGAAGAAATTGCGGCCGTAATATATGAAGCAGCAACCGACGGAAAGGACCAGGTACATTACACCGCCGGCACCGACTCGAAAGAGATGCACGAGCGACGTTTACAGCTTGGTGCCGAAGCTTCAAGAAAAGAAATGTCGGCCATATTTTTAGGCTAACCGGGAATTAAACTCCAGCTCGGGGAGCAGGGTTGATGTAATTTGCACATTAGCCCTGTTCCCGTATATTTGATCATATGGCTAACACCACCAATCCGCGCTTACCTCAAATTGTTTATTCCTGCGTTTCGAAAAGAATAGTGGAAGGTGAACTTTTTATAAGGCAGCATGTGGTCGACTATATTATTTCGGGCACATCCGAGGTTTATTTTGGTAGCAAATCCCACCTGTTTAAAGCCGGCGACTTCCGTTTTGCCGTGAAAAACAGGTTGAGCAAGTTTGTAAAGCAGCCTCCGCCGGGCGGCGAATACCGCTCCGTATCTATCTGCATTGATCACGACACGTTGCTGCAATTAAAGGATCAATTCCGGCGCGACATAACCGCTGCCGGCAGGCAGTACGACAATGTTTTTTTATTAAAACCCAACCACCTTTTTAATAATTACATTGATTCCCTTTTACCTTACCTGGAACATAGCCAGCACATGGATGGCGAATTGGTAAAAATAAAAATAAAGGAAGCGGTATTAGTTTTCCTGGGTGCTAACCCGGAGCTTAGGAACCTGCTGTTTGATTTCAACGAGCCGGGCAAAATAGATCTCCAGGCTTATATGAATGAGCATTATCAATACAATGGCGATCTTCAGCACTTTGCCTACCTTACCGGCAGAAGCCTATCTACTTTTAAGCGCGATTTCGAAAAAATATACCATACAACGCCAAGTCGCTGGTTGTTACAAAAGCGGCTTGAAGACGCGCATTACCTCTTAAAGGAAAAAAAGATCAAAGCCTCTGAAGTGTACCTGGAGGTTGGTTTTAAGGATTACGCGCATTTCTTTGTGGCCTTTAAAAAGTTATTTGGTTTAGCGCCATCAATGGTTTACGCTAAAACAAATTCGCAATAAGGGATTTTGTATAAATATTTAGATTAAAATCACATTTTAAGTGATCGAAAAAAATGCAAGACCGGGGCCGTGCGCGATTCCTTCCTCGGGGAAGGGAAGGTAGGGGTTAAATCAGGCGTTCAAGTAACGTTGTAGATGGTAATGTCGGTGAAATCCATAGTGCTCCCCCATAATCCCGGTGTAACTATAGCGTAATTATTATGGCGTTGCCTACGGCCCAGGCTTTCCCCTCATACGCCTGCAGGCATTACGCGCCAGGCCGGTACCCGGTACAATCCTTAACGCGAAGACCTCTCATTTCAAAGAAAGTTTTTACCTTCAGCTACTGCTAATTAACTACCAATTCGTTAAAAATCTAACCATAAAGTCACGAGTACTCTGCCCTCATTCCCTTGGCTGCATACTCGCGCCAGATGGTGAATACATGTATCCAACCTACAACCGTAAATGTCATCTAATAAATTGCCTGCTGGTCGCGGATAACGTAGCCTTTCCTAAACATGGTGTTTTTGTTTAGGGAAAATATATAAACAGGTTACTGTTTTGCAAACTACAGGCATAGTGGTTCGAACAGCGGGGGACTTCGAACAGCGGGGTTGCGTAACCGGACTCATTAATAATCTCTGCACATTCAATCGTTATTATTTAAAAGTGATATTTTTATAGCATGTTAGACAGCACAACAGAGATAGAATTATTACGCACGACATTGGGCTCTGCCGGCATGAAAGCCGATGCATTTGATCTGTCGTTGCCGCATTGGAAACTAAAACAGTATAAAAAAGGCGAATTCTATAATGAATATAAAAATATTTGTAAGCACCTTGGGTTCATCATCAGCGGGGTGTTTAGAATCTATCGCGTAAATGGAGAAACAGGTGAAGAAAAGAATATGCTTTTTTTTACAGACCATCAATTTGTAGCTTCTTATAAAAGTTTCTTAACCCAAACTTCGTGCGACTATTATACAGAAGCAATGGCTGATTCATTAATATTATACATACATATCGATCATCTTAATGAATTGTATGAGCAATCTCATCAATGGGAAAGGTTTGGCAGGATGGTTGCCGAAAAAGCCTTTTATGAAGTAATGGTTAATACAGAAGGATTTTTATTTAAAACTCCGGAGGATCGCTACCGGGAAATGATGGAAAAGCACCCGAATATTTTTAACGCTGTACCGCTTTATCATATTGCCTCCTATCTGGGCATCCAGGGACCATCGCTAAGCCGGATTCGGAAGCGAATGGTAGGCAAATAAATCTTATACTATTCCATTCTCCTGCAATTGTTACCCGGTTTATCAATAAGACCTTTCAATGGGTTATTCTATTGGCGTACCGCGTACAAAAAATCTTTTCGAATTTTCGATTTTAACCTGGGTTAAAATTATCCCGCCGGCTTACCCCGATGTTTGTGCTGTCCTAAACAATTAGGCATTAAACAAAATGAAAACAGCAATAATAGTTATGGCAATGAGTATATTAGGTTTTACTGCTCAAGCCCAAAAAACAAACAACAAAAATTCAGCAACTATCGTCCTTGTTCATGGAGCCTGGTCTGATGCAACAGCATGGCAGGCCGTTGTTCCGTTATTAAAAGCCCAGGGGCACGAAGTGATTGCAGTAAACCTGCCAGGTCACGGAACCGACACCACCTCATTTGCCAACATCAGCTTACAATCCTACGTGAATGTTGTAAAGAATGCAATTGGCGACAGAAAAAATGTAGTTTTAGTAGGCCATAGCATGGCTGGTTTGGTTATCAGCCAGGTGGCAGAAGAGATCCCCGGCCAAATAAAAGAATTAGTCTACCTGGCCGCTTACATACCCAAAAATGGAGAAAGCCTATTATCCCTTGCAAAGCAGGATCCAGACAGCCATGTTAGTAAATATTTACAAATTGATCAGACCACCGGTTCTGCAAACATTGCAAAAGATGGTATAATTGATGTGTTCGCCGCCGATGCTCCTGCACAGATAAACGACTTTATTATCAATAGCGTTAAAGCAGAACCTTTAGCACCATTGGCAACGCCGGTTACATTAACCAACGAAAAATTCGGCAGTGTAAAAAAAGTATATATCCACACTGCGAATGACCATGCAGTTAGCTTTCCATTACAGGAAACAATGGTGAAAAACAGTCCGGTTAGTAAAGAATATTCTTTACCAAGCAGCCATACCCCATTTATATCAATGCCCGGTAAATTAGCCGCCATTTTGCTAACAGCATCAAAATAAAACAAAGAAATACAATACCAGCAAAGAGGCCGCCTTCGAAATGAAGGCGGCCTTTTGTTTAAACTTTTATCGGATATAAATCTTAGCGAATAAATTTCATGCGGTAGGCCTCTTTTTGCCCCCTGACTACCGAGCCCGAACTCTTTTATGGTTGATTGATATTAGCGAGGGGTTTGAAGGCGCATTAACTTTTACTCGTTAATGTACTAACTAATTGACACTTATGGCATTTAAAATCATAGAAACCCAACCACTTTTCATCCAGAAACCATTCTCCGTTACACGATGGGCATTTTCTTGATCCATCCTTCGCAACTGAAATAGCCCGGTAGTTGAAAAGATAATAATAAGTGGCTACACCCGTCACTTTCGCTATTCTATGGCAAATATCCCGGCCGAATTGCGAAAGTTGAGATTTAGCGTCAGACATTTGTTTTATTGCCCATTTTTCTCCAACGTTACAACCCATATTCAGGTTATCACAGGAAACATAATCACCTTCCCAGGATTCAATATCAGTCCGATCTTTATCTGTTAATCCTTTTATTTGATAAATAGGAACCGGATGCCCACAAGTACCATAATCAATGGGTGAACTCTCATTTGAATAGGTAGTAAATAAGACGTACGAATCGCTACTATTGCAAGTACAGACATCCTTATAAAATGGAATATGTTGTCCAATAACTTCGGTATTCAATTTAGAATTACATCGCTCCTCTAAATTTTTAATTTTAAGATTGACCCATTCGTCGTTATATTGTGTATCCAACGAGTTTAACTCCAATGAGGTTTGATAAGAAATTATTTCATTTCCCGAAAAGTAAGGAGATTCAATCCCACCCATAATTTGACCAGTTCGACAAAGACTTTCCATTAGAATAATAAATTCATCAAATAGTTTCTCTTTCTCAAAATCAGAATTTACAGTTATTGATATTTTTTGCTTGTACACTGAGAGATTAATATTATCACAAAAGCCCTAAGTTAAAAAAGAAACCCAATAAAAAAGCCCTCAGATTTTCATCTAAAGGCTTTCAATAATCTCCCTATAACATACCAATGGTGGATCATTCAGTGGTCTCGTCCAAATTAACTCGTGGGATGAAACCCGGGACGCCGGTCTTCACCACTGCATTGTATCGCTGCCTGGTTTTAATGCGGTTGATTTCCTCAAACGCGTCTTCGGGCAAGGGAGAGATGTCGAAATTCTCACGCGCGCGGGCGGCAGTTCTGGGCGTGGTAAGCAAAGCCGTGCCACGCTGTAGCGCCCAGGCCAATAGCACCTGGGCCGGTGATTTTCCAATCCGTGCAGTAATCGCCAAAACAACCGGATCTTCAAGCGGCCCCGGCCTCATTCCGTGACCCAATGGCGCAAAAGCTAAAAATGTAATGCCCTTCTCCTTGCAGAATTCCAGAAGCTCTGTTTCCGGCAGATATGGGTGTGCTTCAACCTGGATCACGGCCGGCTTGATTCTCGCAGCTTCGTAGATGGGCAACAATTCCTTCAGGCTGACGTCAGACAGTCCGATAGCCCTGCATTTGCCACCGTCTACAAGATTCTCCATCGCCCTCCAGGTGTCGAGCAAATTCACGCTGTGATCGTAAATGACATTACCCTTTTCATCCCGCGGGTCCTGCTCCTCCCCCGGTTGAAATGCAAACGGAGTGTGGATGAGATACAGATCCAGGTAGTTGATCCTGAGTCTTTTCAAACTCGCCTCGAATGCGCCTTCAACAAACTCGGGCCTATGATTGGTGTTCCACAACTTGGTGGTGACAAAGATGTCTTCGCGGGCAAGTCCTTCAGCGGCAAGTCCTGCCTGTAAGGCCTCGCCCACTTCGCTCTCGTTGCGGTATCGTTCCGCACAATCGAAGTGTCGAAATCCAGCTTCCAGCGCGTCCCTGGTGGCTCTTATCGTCTCGGCCGGATCTGGAATCAGGGTACCAAACCCGAGCAGCGGCATATGGAGGGGGTTATTTGTTGACTTCATTTTATGATACGTTTTATCTAAATTATTAAAATGGAAAACTGCATGTAACAGCAGCATTGCATTATCAGCTATTCCAGGATAAAGTTAGGTACGTATTTTCTTTTCAATTCACCTAAAGCGCCAAAGATTTGATGATTCCGGCCAGCTCCCGTTTCTTACTTTAAGATGATATTATAAGGCTTCTTTTTACCCATAACAGCCGATCGAAATAATGGTTGAGAAAAATTTCAATCTGATAACTTTAATGCGGCTCTATTTGTATGCTATTGCCGCGCTTGATGGTCCTGCTAACGGAACGATTGCGGTTGATTTAAACCCTACAATATTTGCCCACCGGTTAAAGTCGGCAAATGTGTAATCAAATCCAGTTCCGGTTTCAATAAGCATATTCAAACTCATCATCATACCAAAAACGTTTTGCTTTCTTTCATCATCAATGATGCCCTCAATAGCCACAAATGCCCCGCCCACAGGGATTGCGTCATAAGCTTTTTTCATTAATGATAATTTATTTTCTTCGTCCCAATCATGCAGGATATTTCCCATTACAACAATGTCTGCATGAGGTATTGGCATGGTGAAGAAGTCACCGTTTGCAGTTTTTACACGATCTGATAACCCAAATTGCTGTATGGTAGCATTTGCAATAGGCTCAACAGGCGGCAGATCAAAACTTGTACAATGCATATGGGGATTATGCTTTGCAACCATAACCGAAAGCAACCCGGCCGAACCGCCTACATCAATTAATGTTTTATATTTTGCGAAATCAAATTTTTGAGCAAAGGCAATAAAATTACCCATCTGGATACCGCTCATTGCATTGGTAAATTCGTTCAACTTTTCAGGGTCCTGGTACATCAAACCGAAAAAATCTTCGCTCCTTTTTGCTTCGTTTTGCGGAAGCCCGGTAAGCAACCCCTCGCCCAGGTTACCCCAAAATGCATATAAACGATTGTTCATCATTTCAAGGATACCGCCAATATATGATGGTTTGTTTTTATCTAAAAATGTATCTGCATCCACCGTATTTGAATAAATGGCTGTATCCAAAATACCGTCACGCTTTAAAAAACCAAACACAGTTAAAGCATCTAAAAAATCATAAACATTCCTGTCTGTGCATTTAAGCTTTAAAAGGTCTTTTACATCTTTGGCCTTCATGATTTTCTTTTTGGCAAGCGTGGTAAATAATTCAAAACTCACTGCAGTTAAAAGAATTTTTGAGGCCCAAAAGCCTGTGCCAATTTTCATAATGTTTTCAGGTGATGGCTGGTTAGTTTGCTGTTCCATTTTTTTCTTATTAATTATCAGTTTTAATAAATTGGTTTGCATTCCAGGAAATTCTGCCGGGGGCGGGCAAAAATTAGGTTATCTAAAAATACGGTGATTTAATTTGATATAACTAAAAAAGCCTTCAGATTTTCATCTAAAGGTTTTCTGAACAACATTTCCATGAATGGCATACATTTGATCATTTTTGCGGTCCTTAGAATACAAAACCCGAACTCATTTATGGCTGATTGGAATTATTAGTGTTGTTATAGATAGACAAGAAGTGGGGACATGCCTACACAGGTTAAAACATTAAACAACAGTATTGTCAATTTGCGATTTATTTCTGTTGCCTGAAATAATTGCAGATATTATGGTAAAAACGAGTCCGAATATAAAAGAGATTCCCGCTAAAATTATGAATTTATAAGACAAGTGAGCCCAATAGTTATAGTCGTTACCGTAAACGGCTGCGCCACCAGCTAATGCATTTAAGGTTAATCCTAACCCGCATAAAATTATGGAAATCAGATATAGGCACCATCCTAAAATAACAATTGTGCGTTTTCGTTTTGATGCATTTTTAAAATCAAAAACCTTTTCGGCGAAACTTAAAGAGAAAACAAGGACGGCTGTAACCAGCGTTAAAAAGTGCAATCCCATATCCTTGGTTTCAAGGTAATTATACTTCAGGAACAATTCGGCAGAGGGACTCATAATTATTCGCTTTGCAATGCTGTTTCAAATTGTAAATAAATATAAGTATAAAACTATTGTATTACTAAAACATTCAACTTAGCGAAAAAAGCATTTAATGACTTACAAATTATTAAATGCATCTCATTAAAATAGCGTTGTGTTTTGTTCAGGTAGCGCAACAACACATTAAGTTAAAGTGATTTATATATTATATTTTTATTAACACAGGTAAAATCAATATACAAATCACTCAAAATCACCATATTTATTCAAGAACCGGATCATCCGTTATTCACAGAAACCGACATCAACTTAATTAATGATGACCATCATTATAATCATACCTATAAATCAGCAATTTTGCAGCATTACCTAAAATGTTTACGAGGCCTATAATAAAAGGATGAAAAAAACTGATCACTAACTGGCATCCAAATCCGGGAAGCTTCAATTTCAGGTTTGTCGAAATCCATAAAAAAGGAAATATCCTTGATTTATCTTACAGATATTTATAAGTTCATGATGAGGTATTTAATGTACTTGTTATTAGGCCTACTGTCTTCCTGTAGTAACGCAGAAAGATCTATCAAAGTAAAAGGTTCTGATACGGAGGTTAATTTAGTAGTGAGCCTGGCCGAAGGCTTTTACAAGGTACATGCCGACTTCAGTGTAGCGATCTCCGGTGGCGGATCTGGCCTGGGGATTGCCTCACTGCTCAACGGGCAAACAGATATCGCCAATTCTTCCCGTCCGTTGAACAGGGAAGAAAAAGAATTGTTAAAAACAAAAGGCATACCTATCCGCACGGTAATTTTTGCAGAGGATGCTACTGCTTTTATCGTTAGTCAGGATTTCCCCTTGGATTCTATTGATATTGTATCCTTAACCAGGGTATTAAACGGGCAGTACAAAACCTGGAAACCTGTTATCGGACAAGATATCCAGATCAATATTTATGGCAGGCAAAGTAATTCGGGTACCCACTCCTTCATCAGTAAAAAACTAAAAATAGCATTTAGCCGTGATGCCAAAGAAATGAACGGCAGCGCACAAATAGTGGAAAGTGTTAAGCGCGACAAGTCAGGTATAGGTTACGTAGGCGCAGGTTATATCCTTCACGATGGTGTTAATCAACCCATTAAAGTTTTAAAAATCACAGAAAAAAAAGGAATGACGGCCATATCTCCGTTAGATACAAAAGCAATTGCTGCCCATCGGTACTATTTTCAACGCCCCCTATACCAATTTATACCACTTACGTCCTGGAATAAGGTGGCTGCATTTATCAATTTTGAAAAAGGGCAAGCCGGCCAAAAAATAATCACCACATCAGGTTATTACATTATCCCCAAATAACATGCAATTAGCAACCAGAGAAAAAATAGATAACGCTGCCAAACTTCTTTTCAGAATGACCGGCCTTATGGTGATTGCTATACTGGCGGGGATATTTTTAATGCTGCTGTGGAATACAGCAGCTTTCTTTTTGAAAGTAAAACCATTTGATTTTATTACCGGCACCCAATGGAACCCATCGGGAAGCCCCGCTATTTACGGGATGCTGCCGTTATTGGTGAGTACCAGCCTTGTTACCTTCGGGGCGATGTGTATAGCTATCCCTTTAGGAATTGGAACCGCCTCCTTCTTATCAGACTATGCCGGTAAAAAGTTGAAAAGCATTTTGAAACCGGCAATTGAAATGCTTGCTTCAGTTCCTTCGGTAGCAATTGGATTTTTAGGTATCGTTGTACTGGGTCCTGGCATTGCCGGAATGACCGGGCAATCAAATGGGTTGAACGCGCTCAATGGCGCCATTTTACTCGCTATCATGTCTTTACCTACTATCATCACAGTAACCCAGGATGCACTGGAGGGCGTTCCAAATGCTTATAAGGAAGCCAGCTATAGTGTTGGCGCAAACAGGTGGCAAACTTTAATACTGGTAACTATACCTGCTGCTGCACCAGGTATCCTGGCAGCCATTATGTTGGGAGTTGGGCGCGCTATCGGCGAAACCATGACCGTGCTGATGGCTACCGGTAACGTATCTGCGTTTCCAAAAGGATTTTTCCATTCTGTGAGAACCATGACAGCAACCATCGCTATAGAAATGGGCGAGGTTCCGTATCAAACCACCCATTATTATGGGCTGTTTGCTATAGCGGCCGTACTCTTTTTGATGACACTGCTAGTTAATGTTGTTGGGGAATATTTTGTAAATAAATACCGGAAATATCAGGCAGCATGATCAGGAAACTTACACCGGTTATTGAATGGGGAACTTTATTGTTAAGCACTGGCTTGGCCTGCTTTTTCCTGGCAATAATACTCTGGGACCTGATCAGTAAAGGTGCTCCCTCCTTATCCTGGGAGTTCATCAGTAGTTCCCCCACCGATGGAATGACTAAAGGTGGAATTTTACCTGCAATCATCGGAACTGTATTGCTAACGTTCATGACTGCCCTCGTAGCGGCTCCCTTTGGTATTTGCTGTGCAATTTATCTGAATGAATATGCTGTTGATAACTGGCTCACCAGGATCATCAGGGCGTCGATACGGAATTTAGCAGGGGTGCCGTCCATTATCTATGGTTTATTCGGACTGGCGCTGTTTGTCCAGGGCCTGCAATTGGGTACTTCACTTTTAGCAGCCGGGCTAACCTTAGGCCTTTTATCGCTCCCTTACATTATTATTACTACCGAAGAGGCCTTACGGCGTATTCCTAATCGGATGCGGGAGGCCGCTTTGGCGGTTGGGGCTACGCAATTGGAATCTATCCGGGATGTTGTATTGCCTTCTGCGCTTCCGGGCATATTAACCGGCCTGGTGCTGACGTTATCACGCGCTGCCGGTGAAACAGCGCCTATACTATTTACTGGAGTAGCTTTTTACATCAATAAACCGGCGGCCTATTTAAATCAGGAATTTATGGCGCTGCCTTACCATCTATATATGTTATCCACCCAACACCAGGCTATTGAACAGGTAAGGCCGTTAGCCTACGGTACGGCATTGGTATTAATTATTGTGGTATTCTTTTTAAACCTATCCGCTTTCTATATCCGGTATCAGCACAGTAAGCATGAATAAAGAACACATCAAACTATCGGCAACCGCTGCTAAGCTATGGTTTGGCACCAAGCAGGTATTGAAAAACGTTACGGTAGCATTTCCCGAAAATAAAATAACGGCGCTGATCGGACCATCCGGCTGCGGTAAAAGTACCCTTCTCAGATGCTTTAACCGGATGCATGATCTATCGCCGGATGCCAGGATAGAGGGTAACTTTCTGCTAGAAGAGCAAAACCTTTATAAAGGCAATCTTACGGCTACAGCAGTTCGCCGGCGCATCGGAATGGTTTTCCAGCAGGCCAATCCTTTCCCCAAGAGTATTTATGAGAATATTAATTATGGTTTAAAGATCAATGATATTCCTAAACACGAACGCCCCGCCATCATTGAAAATGCTTTGAAAGAAAGTTATATATGGGATGAGGTGAAAGATGACTTGCAGAAACCCGCCACCAAGCTGTCCGGCGGACAGCAGCAGCGCTTATGTATAGCACGAACCGTTGCTTTGCGGCCGGAGGTTATTTTAATGGATGAACCCTGTTCGGCATTAGATCCAATTAGCACCTCCAAAGTTGAAGAACTAATCCTGAAACTAAAAAAAGACTATACTATCGTGATCGTAACGCATAATATGCAACAAGCACAGCGCATAGCAGATAAAACGGTTTTTATGTATTTAGGGGAAATTATTGAAGCGGGCGACACGCATCAACTTTTTAATAAACCCCAACAGGAAATGACGGGCAATTACGTAAAAGGGAATTTTGGGTAGAGGACTGCGCTTTTATAATGATGCTTAAAAAATAATAGCTTATAGGCAAAGATCAAATACTGCATTTCCGTATCCTTACTTTAATAAGGGGCATCAGGCAATGAGGTGTTTTTTATATATCAGATATCACCTTCTTCCATTATAACATTTACAGAAATAAAGCGCCCGCTCAAATAAAAATTCTGATAAGCGGGCAATGGTTTTTCAATGCCCTACGTTGAATTCATTTCTAAGATATAAACTGTAAGGTTTATTCGGAAGATGATCACGTTTTAACTTTTGTAACGACGGTTGTTAGGGCTGAATGTGGCATAAGTTGACAAATGTTGTGTTTTTATGTTAAAAAATTGGTTGCTTGAATCTGCTTCAAAAGTAATTTTACTCCTGCAAAGCTGCTACAATTCTAATCAAATAGCTGCTGAATTATAAACCAATAAAGCCGACCGGCAAGTTCTGTCAAAATTTCGATTTAAGTTATTAAAGCTTGATCGACCTGTATACTATAGTTTAGTTGTATTCAGGAAACGTACAAACCGGTTCGACTCTACAATCGATTGCAAACCTTTTCTGAGCTATATTTATGAGAGAATAAACCAAAAAGATCTTGTTTTGCCGGTCACCGTTCGTGGCCCGCAGTAAACTACGCCGGCATCAATATCATGGATTCTATAACCAATTAATTCAATCCTGATACAAGCTACCGGTTAAGCAACCAATTAAGTAAACCACCTTTTATTAAACCAAATGAAGGCATCCTTATAAGGTACGTTCAATAATTATGGATGAGCTTAATTCATTCATCACTTAACCATTACCAATACGGAGAACTGTTTGAAATAAGTGGTGAATCTTACCAGTTTCCCAACCAATGTTTTCAATTAACAAACCAAAATATGAAAAAAAAATATTTACTAAGCACTTTCATGAGAATGACGGTTATAATAGTATTTATAAGTATTACTATTATAAACTCCACGTTTGCGGCTAATGGCCTGGCTCATTTGCGGTATACAAATCCTGATGTAATAACATCAGACGTAAACAAGGTTATCACGGGTAAAGTAACCGACGAAACCGGTGAAGGATTACCAGGCGTAACGGTTACATTAAAAGGTACTACCACCGCGGTCGGAACTGATGCCAATGGTGCATTCCGCATTGAAGTTCCTAATGATCAGGCGGTACTTGTTTTTACTTTTATAGGATACGCTTCCAAAGAAGTTTCTGTTTCAGATAAATCTGTGATTAACGTATCCTTAAAGGGCGATTCTAAATCATTAAGTGAAGTTGTTGTTGTAGGTTACGGAACACAAAAGCGTGCCAATGTAACCGGTGCTGTGTCATCAGTAAGCAGCAAAACAATATCAGCGTTACCTGTTGGCGGTGTTGATCAGGCCTTACAGGGCCGGGTTGCCGGTTTAACGGTTACCAATAATGGTTCGCCAGGTACCGCGCCTATTGTACAGATACGCGGTGTTAGCTCAATAGGTTATGGAGTCGACCCCTTGTACATTATTGACGGTTTTCCGGGCTCTATCGGCGGGCTTGATCCAAGAGACATAGAATCAGTTGATGTACTTAAGGACGCGAGCGCCGCAGCAATTTACGGTTCAAGAGCAACTAACGGCGTTATCATCATCACAACCAAGAAGGGATCCAGGGGCAAGGTTGTGTTAAGCTTCGATTCATACGCTGGATTTCAGGAGGTTACTAAAAAGTTCGACCTTCTTAATACAAACCAATATGTACAATACGAAAGGGCTTTAAACGGAGCCGCCGGTATTGGTGTGCCGCCGCGTTTACAACCGGCAAACTTTAATCTGCCCATCTATGCAGGCTCTTCGCAAACCTTCGCCCAAACCAATACAGACTGGCAGGACGCCTATTTCAAAAAAGGACCTGTGCAACAGCACGCTGTTTCACTAAGCGGTGGGAATGAAAATTCACGCATATTTACTTCTGCCAGTTACTTTAATCAGGATGGTATTACCGTTGGAACAAATTTCAGCCGTAAAAGCTTCCGAATGAATTCTGATCATAACCTGAACAAGTTTATTACAATCGGCGAAACATTCAATGTTTCGGAAACCCGCCAACGTTTTGGGATCCCTCCAGGCAACAGAACGCCCCTTACCAACGTGATAAGGATGCAGCCATACTTACCTATTTACAATCCTAATAATAACGGCGGTTTTTTTGGCCCACAAAGCAGTTTTGACGGTGCCGACCCGGTAAACCCGATAGAACAGGCACTAATTAACGAAAACCGTAATTTTGGTGTTGGAATACGCGGCAACGCTTATTTAACGGTCAAGTTTACACCATGGCTGAAATTCAATTCCACTTACGGCCTTGATTACGGAACAAACAGGCAAGAACAATACACCCCAATATATAACGATGGTGGTACTTCAAGCAACCCGCTTGCTTCAATAACCGAAAATACCGGAAGCGGCACTACTACGCTATATACACAACAATTAACTTTCGATCACACCTTCGCCAGCAAACACCACGTTTCGGCTTTGGCAGTTTACGAGGTGCAAACCAACCGTGGCGATAGTCAAAATTCATTTGGTAACCAAAATAACAACATTATACGTACACTAAACAACGCCACAAACACCACTACCAATTACACTTATAGTACTAACGTTCTTCAGTCATTAGTAGCCCGGGTTGGGTATGATTTTGAAGGGAAATATTTAATTTCCGGTTCAATACGTCGTGATGGCTTATCTGTTTGGGCTCCGGGCCACAAATATGAAAACTTCCCTGCGGCTTCGGTGGGCTGGAAGGTTGACCAGGAAAGTTTCATGAAGGATATTAAATCAATAAGCGAATTCAAAATTCGGGCCGGTTACGGCGTTACCGGGATAAACGGAACTGTATTGGGAAATTACCCTTACGTTTCCAATGTTTCTGCAGGTGGCACAACATATCCATTTGGCAACCTGGCAACAGGCGCTAACGCTGGTAACGGATCTTTTTACACTGCATTAAGTAATTATTTTCTTCATTGGGAAATAACAAAATCAACAAACATTGGTTTCGACCTGGGCTTATTTCAAAACGCATTTACGCTATCGGCCGAGGTTTATAAAAGAAAAACCGATAACCTGATCTTGACTATACCTGTACCACCCAGCGAAGGAGTTGGCGCCCCATTGGGAAATGTTGGCTCGATGCAAAACACTGGTATTGAATTAACCGCAGGTTACCATAAAACCACCCACGACTTTAAATATGACATATCAGCTGTGTTTGGTTTAGGCAGAAATAAAGTTACCTCATTAACAGGAGCTGCAAACGGTGCGATAAGTGCCGGCGGCGACGCAGATTTTGGTGGTGGTGGTCCAATTACCAACACTTCGGTTGGTCAATCTATACAGTATTTCTACGGTTATGTGGTTGAAGGCATATTCCAAAATGCATCAGATGTAACCAGCCATGCTACTCAAACAGGTGCAGCACCAGGCGATTTAAAATTTAAAGATATTAATCACGATGGCGTAATTGATGCTAAGGACAGGGTTAACCTGGGTAGTTACCTCCCTAAATTCACCTATTCATTAAATTACTCTGCCAGTTACAAGAATTTCGACCTTTCTTTATTTTTCCAGGGCGTATATGGCAATAAAATATTTAACGCCGAAAAAATTATCGCTCAAGGTATGTCCCGGTTATTTAACTCAGATGTTGCGGTGTTAAACGCCTGGACTCCCACCAATACCAATACAGTTATTCCGAGGGCTATTTCAGGAGACCCTAACTCGAATGTAAGGCCATCATCCCGCTGGGTTGAAAGCGGCTCATACCTTCGTTTAAAAAACCTCCAGTTAGGTTACAATTTGCCAATGCCGTGGCTTAAATCGGCCAGTAACAATTTAGTAAGCAAAGTGAGGATCTATTTATCATCAACAAACCTGTTCACCATTACAAAGTACACCGGGCTTGATCCGGAGGTAGGCTCCAAAAACGGAACGCTTACAAATGGTATAGACTATGGTCAATATCCTTCGCCAAGAGTGTTCCAGGCAGGTTTACAGGCAACATTTTAACAATCATTAATTTGATATATTATGAAACACAAAAAAATTTATTTATTGTCAACCGTTATGTTGCTAACAATAACGGTGATCGTATTGTCCTGTAAAAAAACAGCGCTAAATACTTCTGATCCAAACAATCTTACTACAGGCAACTATTATAAAACGGCAGCGCAATTAAAGTCGGGCGTTAACGCCATCTATGCGGTTATGCATCAAAACAACCTCGTATCGCGGGAGTGGTATTACCTGCATGATACCAGAAGCGACGAAGTAGCACCGGGTGGCGGACAATTGGAAGCTCCAAGGCTCCAACTAATCAACAATACCGACGATCCTACAAACTCTGTGATGAATTCTGTATGGAATGGCTGGTACACAGTAATTTTCCGTGCCAATGTTGTAACAGATAACGCGGCAAATGTTACCGATAACATAGCCGACGCGAAAAAATCAGTGGGCGAGGCAAAATTCCTGCGTGCCTGGGCTTATTTCGACCTGGTAAGCATGTGGGGCGGGGTGCCACTGGTAACATCAGTTCCCAAAAGCCCAACCGATTTTAAACCACGTGCGGAGGTTGCCGCCGTTTATGCGCAGATAGTTCAGGACCTTACAGATGCTGCAGCAGTGCTACCCGGAAAATCAGCTACTGATCAGGGACGGGCCACGGCATCTGCCGCCTATGCTATGCTGGGCAGGGTGTTAATGCAGCAAGGCAATTATGCTGATGCTAAAGCTGCATTTCTTAAGATACCTACCAGCGGGGCCGATGGCTATTCGTTAACTTCCCGTTATCTTGATAATTTTGAGTTAGCTACCGAATTTAACAAAGAATCAATTTTTGAAGTTGTGTTTGTAGATAAAGGAACTAATGGTTACAACTGGGGCGGCGAAAGCGCAACTGAAGACCAGTCAACAGTTAGAAACCAGGAATACTGCCCTGTTGCATGGAGAAACCTTATTCCTTCAAACAAATATCTGAATGAATTTGAAAGTACCGCTACGGGTGCGGTAAAAACAGATCCACGTTTTTCATATAGCGTTTATCAGAGCGGCGATGTTTATAACAATGGCCAAAGCACATTAAGCGATGCCGATCAAAACGGAAATTCTTCGGTGTTGAACGGCGTTACCAAAAAAATCAGCTGGCGTAAATTCATGATCATTTACCAGGAAAGTGCAGCTACTGCAGGCTTCCACCCGGCCGGTAACAACCAACGCATTATCCGCTATTCGGAAGTTTTACTTAACCTTGCCGAGTGTGCTAACGAAACTGGCGACATCGCCGGAGCTATAACATACCTTAATATGGTGCGTTCAAGGCCAGATGTTGCCATGCCTCCTTATCCAACAGCCCAATTTCCGGTTGCTTCCAAAAGTGATGTGGTTAAAGCCATCATGCACGAAAAAATGGTAGAATTAGGCGATGAAGAAGTACGCAACATTGACATTTTAAGATGGCGCAAAAAAGGGTATTTCGCTACCGAGCCGATTGCTGCTTTCCACGCTAACAGAGACGAGTTATTACCTATACCTCAAGCTGAGTTAGATAATAATCCTCTTGTTACAGGACATCAAAACCCTGGTTATTAATTCACTTCGCACTTATTTTTAAAAAGCGGGCGGCCTACAAGCCGCCTGCTTTTTCTTATATTTATGTTAAACTATGAAAAGGCTCCTTATTGGTTTTACTGTTGCGATACTAATTTCGTCCTGTAAAAAACATACGCTATTTGAGCAAATACCATCTTCTGCTTCCGGCGTTACGTTTAATAACCTGATTACAGAAAACGATTCGATTAATCCTATCGATAATGCCACTGTATATAATGGCGGAGGTGTTGGCATAGGTGATTTTAATAACGACGGCTTACAGGATATTTACTTTGTGGGCAACATGGTGCCAAATAAGTTATATATCAACAAAGGTAACTTCAGGTTTGAGGATGTTACTGCAACAGCAGGCGTAGAAGGCAAAGGACGCTGGGGACGGGGCGCTTCTGTCATTGATATTAATAACGATGGCTTGCCCGATATATTGGTATGTAATTCGTTTGCCAATGATCCAAAAAAAAGGCAGAATTTATTGTATATAAACCAAGGGGCTAATACAAACGGTGTGCCTGTATTTAAAGAGGAAGCGAAGGAATACGGCCTTGATAGTCAGTTATTTTCTACAATGGCCAGCTTTTTTGATTATGATAATGACGGCGACCTTGATATGTATTTGACCGTAAATGAGCCAAACCCTGCCGAATTCCCGAACCAGTTCAGGCCCATTAATACCATCGGCACCGGCAGAAGCATGGGACGATTATATCGGAACGACTGGGACCCGAAACTTAAACATCCGGTATTTACGGATGTATCATTAGCAGCGGGGATCAAGATTGAAGGTTACGGGCATGCAGCAACTATTGCTGATATTAATCTTGATGGCTGGAAAGACATATATGTCACCAACGATTTTCTGTCTAATAATATATTGTACATCAATAATCATGATGGCACTTTTACCGATCAGTCTAAAGCGTATTTTAAGCATACCTCTTTCAATGCCATGGGTCAGGATATTGAGGACATCAACAACGATGGGCTGGCCGATATATTTGAGCTGGACATGAATCCTGCCGATAATTTCCGAAAAAAAATGATGTCGGGACCAAGCAGCTATAACACTATTCAAAATTTTGACCACTACGGTTATCAATATCAATATGTTCGAAATACACTACAGCTAAATCAAGGACCGTCTATAGGAGAAAACAACCAGGTTGGTAACCCAACTTTTAGCGAAATAGGCTTTTTAAGCGGTGTGGCCCAAACAGACTGGAGCTGGACCCCGATGATAACCGATTTTGATAACGACGGTTACCGCGATATCATAGTTACTAACGGTTATCCCCGCGACGTTACAGATCATGATTTTATTGCTTACAGATCCAATGCGTTTTTAATAACGCCAAAGAAGGAAGTTCTCAAGCAGATACCGTCAGTCAAAATTCACAACTATGCCTTTCGTAACCAGGGCGGTGTGGAATTTAATGATGTGAGCCTGGATTGGGGCCTGGGTATCCCCTCCTTTTCGAATGGTGCGGTGTATGCCGATCTAAATAATGACGGCGCACTTGACCTTGTAATTAACAATATCAATGATGAAGCGCTGATTTATAAAAACACCGCCGGGGAGGATAAAGAAAATGTGCACCACTACCTCAGCGTAAAGTTTAAAGGCCCAAATCAGAACCTCGAAGGAATCGGAGCTTTTGTGGATATATATTACCAGCACGGCTTACACCAGGTTTATGAAAACACTCCTTACAGGGGCTACCTTACCAGCATTCAACCTATAGCACATTTCGGGTTAGGTAAATGCAAAACCATAGACTCGGTGGTTGTTAGGTGGCCAAACAAATTCAGGCAAACATTTTTAAATGTAGATGCAGATCAAACTTTGTCTGCAAATGTTAATAATGCTCATCAAACCTATAACTGGGCAAGTCCTATACAGGTAAAAACTCCGTTGTTTACCAATATCACGGGCAAAAGCGGGGTTAAATACATTCATCGCGATACGGATTATACGGACTTTAATATTCAAAAACTTTTGCCGCATAAGCTTTCAGAGTACAATCCCGCGCTGTCGGCAGGTGATATTAATGGCGATGGCTTAGATGATATAGTTGTCGGTGGAAATTTGACCGAGCCCGCTCAGCTCTTTTTTCAACAAAAGAACGGCACATTTATACAACGGGGCCTTTTAGAAGAAAAGAAATATGATCATCCCTACCTTGATGGAGGAATTCTCATTTTCGATTCAAACGGCGATAAATTTCCTGATGTATTAATTACCGGCAGCGGTTATAAAACGCCGGCAAATGATCCCGCATATCAGGACCGCTTATATATTAACAATGGCAAAGGCCATTTTACGCTTGCAAAGGATGCGTTGCCGGTATGCTTTAAAAGTAAATTATGCGTAAGAGCATTCGATTACAATAACGATGGCAAATTAGATCTCTTTATTTCAGGCCGGGTTGAGCCATGGAGATATCCCGAACCTGTAAATAGCTATATTTTAAGAAATGACACAAAGGACGGGAGGGTGAAATTCACAGATGTAACTAATGAAGTTGCACCAGACCTAAAAAAGATTGGGTTGGTATGTGATGCTATTTTTAGTGATTTTGACAACGATGGTAAAACAGATCTGATATTAGCAGGAGAATGGATGCCGCTAACCTTCTTAAAAAACTTAGGCGGAAGATATGCGAACGTTACAGCAAAAAGTGGTGTCGGCAATAAAACCGGATGGTGGAACTCAATAATTGCGGGTGATTTCAGGCATACAGGCAGAACAGATTACATAGTTGGAAATGTAGGCTTAAATACCCTTTACCAGGCCAGTGAAGAATTTCCGGCCTTTATTACAGCAAATGATTTCGACAAAAGAAACCGGTTTGATGCATTTCCATCATTTTTCCTTCCGGGCAAGGATGGCATAAAACGCGAATACCCTGCAAATGTAAGGGATGATGCCATTAAGCAAATGATAACTTTACGTGCAAAATTCACCAACTATCATTCCTACGCGGAGGCTACAATGCAAGATGTGTTGAGCGCTGAGCAAATGAAAAGTGCGCTGCGGCTTAAAGCTACCGAGTTAAGATCCTGCTATTTTAGAAACGATGGCGAAGGTAAATTCACGATAGTTCCCTTACCTCTTGAAGCGCAGGTTTCAGCATTGAACGGGATGGTGGCCGACGATTTTGATGCAGACGGCAATCTGGATTTATTGATTAATGGAAATGATTTTGGCACTGACGTTTCAATTGGAAGATATGATGCCTTAAATGGCTTGTTGCTAAAAGGTAATGGCAAAGGTGATTTTGCTCCTTTACCAATTGCACGCAGCGGCATATATTTACCTGGAGATGGGAAAGCGCTTGTAAAATTAAAGGGCGCGGCTGATAACTATTTACTGGCGGCAAGCGAGCACTTAGGGCCACTCCGAATTTTTCAATTAAATGCTCACGTATCCATGTTAAAAATAAGTGATACAGATCAAAGCGCTGTTATCACTTATAAAAATGGTAGTAATACCAAACAAGAATTTTACTATGGTAGTTCGTTTCTTTCTCAATCCTCCAGGTCTATCCTCATTAGTGAGAAAGTAGCGCAGGTATCTATAAAAGATTATTCGGGAAAAACGAGGGTAGTTAAATTTTAGTCAGGATAATTTGAGCGGTTTAATCGATTAATTAGCTGTTCCTAAAAAGGCCTTTCTATTGGGGAAAATCTAAATCATTCTGCAAGTCCATTTTGCATGATGATTTAGATTTTTCCTTTTTTGCTCAAATGTGCGTAGTGCTTTTTACTTAAAAATATCTTTGCCTTTTACTGTCATACCAGCCATGGGCATAGACATTGGCTGCGCGCTGGTATTAAATTTAAGTGTCCTCAAATTAAGTGGTGTTACCTTGCCATCTTCTGTTATCTCCAGGAATTGGTTAGGCTTTATTTTTTGAAGATGTTGCACGGTACCACTCCCTGCCCATCGAATCTCAATATCATCGATGATACTGGCCTGCCCTATCCCTATTTCTTGCCTTAATGGAGATGAACCAAAGCTTCCGCCGGAGTTTACATCTTTAAACACATTTCTTTGTAAGCCATTTTCTGTAATAGTGACTTTGATTTGCGACCCAATAGCACTCCTGTTTGACTTTTTACCAACCAGTTTTAAACCTATCCAATTATTGTTATTTTGGCCTGGATTAAGGTACAATGCGCTTTTATAAGCATCGCCTATATAAGCCCCGCCCATCTCGATGAAAATATCCTGCAGGCCATTATTCCTAAAATCGGCAAATGACACGCCATGGCCTTTTTGCAAATTGCCGGTACGTGATGAACTGGTTACATCGGCAAATTTTTTTCCCCCTATATTCCGAAAAAGTTTATTCGGTATAAGCGATCCAAAATCGGGATTGCCGGTTCCAAAATAAATATCGGGATAGCCGTCATTATCAATATCACCAAAATTACCCCCCATGCTAAACACTACTTTGTTCAGCCCTACATCACGGGTTACATTTGTAAATGTTCCATCGCGGTTGTTTTTAAAAAGAAAAATATTGCCATTATTTGCCACAGGTGTACCCAACGCCTCCAATGCCGCATAATAACCAAGGGTTGTAGTAAAATTATAACTACCAATCAAAATATCGGGCCAGCCATCATTGTTGTAATCATAAAACCAGGTAGTAAATGTATTTTGTGTAATATTAATGCCCGCCTTTTCGGTAACATCTTCAAATTCTACATTCTTCCCTCCCTTACATTTATTTTTCAGCAAATATTTTCTTCCGCTCATGGTAGAAACAAAAATGTCGGGCCAGCCGTCGTTATTGTAATCTGCTGATGTTACACCTTTTACAAAATCGTTGATCCCACAATGCGCTTTTTGAGCCATTTCGTTAAAAGTACCATCATGGTTATTCATATAAAGTGCCGATGGATGGTTATTCTTAGGGTCGGTTCCGCCATGACTTTCCATCCCGATAAAAACATCAAGCCAGCCATCGTTATTAAAATCGGCCCATATGGCAGTTTGTGTAGGATGCATAAATTGCAGACCGGCTGCAATGGTAACATCCGTAAACTTACCGTTGCCGTTGTTTTTAAGTAATGAACTTGGCTGGTTGCCAAAACCATCCCGAAGCCAGCCTCCCCGCATTATAAAAATATCGGGGCGGCCATCGTTGTTATAATCGG
Source organism: Mucilaginibacter sp. P1_A3 (assembly GCF_056406855.1). Lineage (NCBI taxonomy): Bacteria > Pseudomonadati > Bacteroidota > Sphingobacteriia > Sphingobacteriales > Sphingobacteriaceae > Mucilaginibacter > Mucilaginibacter sp. P1_A3. Next base: position 27,133 of record NZ_JBFTZJ010000013.1, on the reverse strand, counting down.
TTTGTTCAATATTAAGGCCGCCAACCTCATCTTGTAAACCACTTTGAGCGGTGCGATCGCTAAAAGTACCATCTCCGTTGTTATGAAAATAATGCACGTGATCCTGAAGATCCATCCCACTTGTAATGATGTCTATATAACCGTCACCGTCAAAATCGTCGGCTATGGCACCGCCTGCCCTGCTATTCAGGTTAATACCAACATTTGCTGCTACATCTGTAAATGGCTTCACTTTGTACGGCCCATCGTCGGCATTTAAGTTAGGGATCACATATTGGGCAGGAACCTGATCAGGATAACCACCTAACGTCATATAAGCTATATTTAACAGCCATCGGGACTGGGCATCATGAGAGTTACTTTTTAAAATATTCTCCAGTGTTTCAATGGCTTGCTGCGATCCTGTTTGCGCCTGATGTATGCCTGCTCCTTTAATAGGGAATATACATGATGAGCCGTTATGGCCAAGCATGCAATTGGCACGTTCTCCTAAACGCATAAAAGCAACAGCCTGATCTGGCATTACATTAACGGGATTCATGTAAGGCGGCAGTTTTGAAACTTTTGAATATATGTCTAAAGCCTGTTGTTCATGACCTTCCTGTAACTCAAACAAAGCTTTTTTTAACAACAATTGAACATCATAGTTTGGCGAATCAACCTTTAACAGCGAATCGCTGGCAGCAAGCCGGGCATCAGAACTAAAAATATTTTGAGGATTATAATTTCGTTTTTCAAGTTGTTGCAGCAAGTCCGTCATTTTCGCCGGCGAATGTGGTTTACATGATATTATTAAACCACAAGTACATGCAGCAAAAAACATGACCATTTTTGCAAATCGTGATAACATGATATTTCGTTTTAAAAATTAGATACGTTTTTTTGTTCCCTAAACCATGAAAGGCTGCCAGATATAATAGTTTGAACCGTAAAACGGACCAAAATACTATATCTAACAACCCTCGTTAAGAAGCGATTAGTAAAGATAAAAAACGACCATAGCCCCAAACACAACGTTTGTTTATATTCATATAACATCTGTATAAATTTACAGGAACTGTCTTTCAATAGAATTTGAAATTGCTTGTCCCTTGTAAAATCGGCAGACTAATGCAAACCGCTATTAACAATGGTATATGTTTTACCCGGAAGCGTGGCTACATCATACATCCAGGTTTTAGGTAAGTCGGGCTGAAGATTTTTGTCGCTATTTTTTATGATCGGCGTTTGCAAATCCATTGTTTGGTAAAAGCGGTTTTTATTTATCCCGCTTACTGCTGTCAGCAATTTACCATTCATTTGTTGATTGACACGCAGGCGGCAGTTTCCGCCAAGTGAGGAATGTATCACCACTTTGATGATTTTATGGTTAGCCCATTTTATATCTACTTTAAAACCACCTCTTGCCATTAACCCCGATATGCTGCCATCCTTCCATTCATCAGGCAATGCAGGCAATAGGTAAATCGCGCCATCATGGCTTTGCAAAAGCATTTCTGCTATCCCTGATGTACATCCAAAATTACCATCAATCTGGAAAGGCGGATGAGCATCAAATAAATTGGGATAAGTGCCGCCAGAACCCCCGCCTATAGGTTTTATTTGATCTTTAATAAGCTTGTAGGCGTGATTGCCATCCAGTAAACGCGCCCAAAGGTTGATCTTCCACGCCATTGACCATCCAGTTGATACGTCACCACGATAATTAAGTGATTTTTTTACAGCGGCAAAAAGTTGCGGTTGCGTAAAAGGAGATATCTGGTTTCCCGGAAACAAGCCGTATAGATGAGAAACATGGCGATGATGATCATCCGTACGATCAAGATCTTCCAGCCACTCCTGTAACTGCCCGTACCTGCCAATTTGCATTGGAGGTAGTTGGTGGCGGTAGGTGGCCAGGCTATCTGCAAATCCTTTGTCAATATTTAGTTCGGCTGCTGCTCTTATGGCATCAGTAAACAAGCCATAAACTAACTGGTTATCCATGGTGGCGCCAGCAGTAACGGAGACCTGGTTTTTTCCGTCGATATACTCGTGTTCGGGCGAAACCGACGGCGACACTAACAGCCAGCCATGTTCAGGATCTTTTTGAAGGGCATCAACGTAATACTCGGCCGCGCCTTTAATTATCGGATAATATTGCTTTAAAAATTCCTTATCGCCTGAGTATAAATAATGTTCCCACAGATGCTGGCAAAGCCATGCATTTGACGTTGGCCACAAACCCCAGAAAGCTCCGTCTACAACACCGGTTATGCGCCAGATATCAGTATTATGATGTAACATCCATCCACGTGCTCCGTACATTATCCTGGCAGTAGGCTTGCCTGTAACAGACAAATCTTTGATCATATTAAAAAGCGGAGTGCTTAATTCTGGTAACTGGGTTACCTCACTTGGCCAATAATTCATTTCGGTATTGATGTTAATCGTATACTTACTATCCCACGGGCCTTTAACTTCGCCGTTCCAGATACCCTGTAAATTGGCTGGCTGCGATCCCGGCTGAGATGAACAAATCAACAGATAGCGACCGTATTGGAAATACAACTCGGCTAATTGCGTATCATTATTGGTGGAAAAATTTTGGATCCGAACGTTTGTTGGCTGTTTTGCCGCGCTATCTGCACCAAGATCGAGTTTAACCCTGTCAAAATACGAGCGATAAAACTTGATGTTTTCAGCCAACAATTCATCGTAACTGTGCTCATAGGCCTTGCTTAAAATATTTTCTGCCCGAAGCATTGAATTTGCTGAAACATCGTGATAGTTGATAAAATTGGTGGCCATAGAAAGATATATCACGACCGTATCTGCATTTGCGATAGTAATGCCCGAAGTATCTGCAACGTTTGTGCCTCCCGAATTTTTGACCCTGGTGAGCACATTAAATTCTATTTGTCCTTTTTGCCCTTCGTGCTCACTGCCCTGGCCGGATAAAACCAATGCTTTTTCGTTATTTATGGTGACTGAAGATTTAAGAGGGCTTTGAAGTTTTAGCCTGCAGTTAATCATGCCTGGCTTATTGGCTGTAAGTTTTACCATGAGCACATTTGCGCCGAACGAGGTAAAAAACTCTCTTTTATAGTTAACGCCGTTTAAGGTATACTTTACCGTAGCCGTGGCATTCGTTATATCCAGGTCGCGATAATAATTGCTAACGGCATCTGATCCAGGAAAGCTGATATATAAATTACCGGCAAGTTGGTACGGCATGCCGCTATTACCTTTTGGGCCAAGTTTACTGTTAGCTAATTCTTGCGCTTCCGCATACTTTTTCTCAGAGAGCAACCGCCTAACCTGATCAATGTATGGCCTCGCACTTGAATCAATTGTATTATTGGGGCCCCCTCCCCATATGGTTGATTCATTGAGCTGAATCCGTTCGTCTTGTACGTTGCCAAACACCATCCCCCCTATAAAACCGTTACCAAGAGGCAGGGCTTCGTTCCAGTTTTTAGCAGGTTGATTATACCACAATTTATATCGCCCGGAATTATCGGGTACGCTATTTTTTTTACCGGCGTAATTTTTCTGTTGAGCTTGTATTGATGAAAACATCAATAATACCACAGCAAATAAATACACTTTTTTATTAACTAATCTTGTCATATACTTTGGTTTGTAACGTGCAATCCTCATTGGACAGCATTATTATTATCTTTCTATTGTATCGTCTGTTTCAGCAACATCCGCGTTTTAAATCCATGCTGTGTGCCTAATGCTTATAGCCTTCGATAATAAAACCCATTGATCACGCCTCATCGCGAAGTTAAACAACGCTCGGGTTAAAAATTCACTACAGACCAGTAAGCATTTTTGCGTTGAAGGTTTTCATTAAACAATAAAGGATACGCTTTTCTAACCGTGCGGGGCGTGTTCTCGCCTGCGGCAGCTCCGCCAGTTAATCCTCCACCTCTCTGATCCAACCAGCTGTATTTGTCAGATACGTTCCAGAAAGTAACACTTGTTATAAACTTTTTATACTGCCTGAAGATATCGAACGCCATTTTGTATTGGGCTATTTGTTTGGCTTCCAATTCTGGCGTATAACCCGGGTCAGGGGTTGGCGGAGTTGATCCGGGCGCAGGTTTTGGTTGTGGCAAACGAATAGTAATATCCAGTTCGGTAAATTGAACCTTTAAACCTAACGAGGTTACTTCATCCAAAGCTTTACGTAATTCGTCGGGCGATGGTTCATATAATTTCCAATGTGCCTGCATGCCCACCCCATCAATAGGTACGTGGTGCTCAATCAATTTTTTTAACAATTTAAATATCTTTTCTCTCTTTACCGGGTGTTCGCTGTTATAATCATTGTAGTATAACTTAGCCTGCGGATCGGCTTCATGCGCATATCTAAAGGCAGCCTCTATAAAATCGGGACCATTGCATATATTGTACCAATTGCTTTTACGATATACCTGCGTTGTATCATCGCTATCATCAACGGCCTCGTTAACCACATCCCATGCATAAATCTTCCCCTTATATCTTCCCGCAACAGCAAAAATATGATCCTTTAAGCGCCGCAACAGCAACTCTTTGGTAACCGGCTTTCCGTCGCCCCCTTTAAACATCCATGCTGCTTCCTGGTTATGCCAGCATAAGTTGTGCCCGCGTATTTTAATATGATGACTCACTGCAAAATCAACAATTTTGTCGGCATTTTTCCAATTATAAATATCTTCTGATGGATGTATCGGGCCCATCTTCATATCGTTCTCGGGCGTTACACTGTTAAATTCTTTGACAATTAATGCAGAATCAGGACCATGCAGGGAAGCCATACTAACCGCCACACCAATTGGGAAATAGTTTTTATAATAATCTTTTAAACCTTTATCTGGATGATCGGCTTTTGTACCCGCCTGGAATGAGGAAGCTACCTGGTGTTTAGGTGAACATTGAACAAACGATAAAACAATAAACACAATGGCCGGGAGCAGGAAGCCCCCGTCTGTTTGTTTAGTGACAGTTGAAAAATTCATAAATCATTAATGGTTTTATTTGATAGTGTTTAACTGTGCTTACATCACTCCGCGTTACTCATCTTAAACAGGTTAAAGTTTAACGGTTTGTGTAAGCTTGTAACCCAACAATGAAAGCATTGCCTCGCCATATCGTTTGCCTAATAACCTGTAGCCTTCTGCTGTAAAATGAAGATGATCACGGGAGCAGGGACAACCTGCTGAAGAAATAACGTATGAATTAGTAACGGCCTGAGGTAAGGTTGCAATAATTTTATTCATCGCAGCGCAAGCACCGTCCTGGTCAGCATTTACTAATTCGCCTGCAAGTAGAGGCACTTTTTTAGGATTCAGGTTTAAATCTTTGATCAAATTATCATAAATCCCTTTTACTTTTTTTGTCCATAGCGTATCATTAGGGTTCGATTCTCCCTGGTGTAACAAAATACCCTTAATTACACCAGCCTTTTGAGCTGATCTGGCAAGTTCTATCAACCTTCCATATGGATTTCCACCATATTCAGCTGCAATACTTTTCATCCAACCGGGGGCTGTTGCAAGGTATGATTGATAACTATCCTTTTCAAAAATTTCAATTTTGGCACCGGCGACAGAGACATTTATAATGCCGACCCTTATATTTTCAGGAAGGTTAGCAACCAAAGTCCGGCCGAAATAATCTGCCGGAGTTAAGCCCGTAGTACACCGCGCCAATGGCGGCACGGCCGTATACCAATTATCTTTTATCCTGCCTTTGTCGCCACAATCAACAGCTTGCAACAGCTGAAACCGGCTATCAACAGCGGTAGTGTCTTCGGCTTCAATTTTTGCATTACCCTCCATATTTGATTGACCAAAGCAGATAAATATGTAAAATTTCTTGTCTCGCGAAAAGCTTTTCAGGCTTAACAAAGTGAGGCATGCAACGGCTATGAATCTAAACTTCATTTTCATGTATAATTTCAATTCTTAAATATCATGCCTGCAAACTGGTTTAAGGAGCGTCTCCAGGATTGCCACTCGTGCGCAGTGCCCGGCGATTGGTAAAATACATGTTTAATGCCTGCCTTTTCAAGCCCCTCGTGAAAGCCCTTTACCATGGTTTGCATTCTTTCCTGCTCGGTAGTTCCAACACTTAAGTAAAGTACTTTAACCTTTTCGTTAAAAGCATTTGCATCAGCAAATACGCCGTTATACATTTTGGTTATATCGGTACCTGGCTGCATGAAACCAGCGCCGCTAAAACCTCCTATATAAGCAAATTTGTCAAGATTGGTCATTGTAGTTTGGAATGTTTGAAATCCTCCCATTGAAAGCCCAGCCATAGCACGGTGATCGCGGCTTGCCAGCGTCCTGAATTTTTCATCAACCATTGGAACAATTTCTTTCACAAGCACGTCCGGAAAAACATTTCCTGCCATGCTCATTCCAGGTGCGTTAGTAGCTACCGGCTGCGTTGGATCTGTGGCATATCCCCTATCCATAACAACTATCATAGGCGTTGCCTGTTTCCCGGCGATGAGGTTATCCAATATAAAGTTCATTTTACCTTGTGCGGGCCAGCCGGTTTCGTCTTCGCCCGAGCCATGTTGTAAATAAAGTACCGGGTATCTTTTGTCGGCTTGCGTATCATAGCCGGGAGGTGTGTATACATTTGCCCGCCTCCAGGCCTTTGTTATGTTTGAGTAGTAATTTACTGAACGCACTTCACCGTGGGGCACATCTTTGGTGGTATAAAAATCACCCTCCGGATCAGGAATATCAATCCCGCTTGCCATTCTTCCCATACCGTAAAAAGTTTGACTTGACGGATCGACAACGGCAACGTCATCAATTATCAAAGAATAATAGTGAAACCCTAACACAATCGGGTCGGTAGTTACCGTCCAATACCCCCCGGTATCTTTGGTCATCGGGTACTTTTTCAATAAGTCAATTTGAACACTTTGTGCCTTCGGGGCCTTTACACGAAAAAAAACTGTATTGTCTGGAAATATCTGCGGGTATTGCACGCCCGGAATATTAGTGGGCGCCGGTACACCTGTTTCATTATAAGAATAACGGGCGAAGGTTGAGGCATCTACCGGCTTAAAAAGCATTTGTGAAAACATATATAAGCCGTTTTTCCAAACCTTAAAGTTATGCACACCCGGCTCGATATAGTAAACATGCGGCACGCCTTTCTCTGCCAGGTAATCATGGGTGCGTTTGCTGAATGCAATTAGTCCGTCGCTTGATCCACATGATATCCAAAGCAATTTCAGCTTACTTTTTGCCGCGTCGGGGTTGGGAAGCAATTCTTCAGGTTTTTTTGTATTGGGGGCTGACGAAAAGCCACCTACCCATGAAAATACGTCAAGGTTTCCCAAACCGAAATTTAATGATTGCCCGCCTCCCATCGATAAGCCTGCCACTGCCCTGTGATCCTTATCAGTATATACACGGTATTTACTATCAATAAATGGTATCAGATCGTTCAGCAAATCTTTTTCAAAAACGGCAAACCCTTGTACCTTATCGGGTGCCATGATATTTCCCGTCGCGCGGTCGTCCTTCATAGCTCTGCCGTTCGGCAATACTACTATCATAGGTACAATTTTACCTTGCGCATAAAGGTTATCCAATATCACCTGGGGGCTGCCACCGTTATACCATTCTTTTTCATCGCCACCAATACCATGCAAAAGATACAGCACGGGATATTTTTTGCTTTTAGAATATCCGGGAGGTGTGTAAATAAGAGCACGGCGGGTATTGCCCACCGTTTTTGATTGATAAGTGATGGTATCAATTTTGCCATGCGGAATATCTGTGCGAAATACATCAAAACCCGCTCGTGCCTGGCTAACTATATCTTGCGAATAAACCGGTGCATTAAACAAAAGAACGGCGCATACCGCGAGGAAAACCTGCTTAATGTTTTGTAATATGTTCATTATTAATATTGTTTAGGTGTAAATAATTTATCAATTGGTTTGTGGTTGTATAAGCTGGTATGAGCCGCTGAGATGCATAAGGCTGAATACATACAACAAGCCATCATAATATGGATCGAAATATCCATCTGCATAAGGCTCAAGTTTAGCGTTCCAAAGAGGCCGCACAAAATCGAATTTTGTGTTATCGTTTATCATGAGCGAGGCTGAGGCCGAGGTGGCCACCAATCCCAAAGAATGCCGTAACTTCTTTACTCCTCCTGCCGGAAGAACAAACGCAGGCGTAGATCCATCTGTATTAAACTGATCCTCAAAATCATTTATCCCCTTTGAGCGTAAAAAGTTTTGAAAGCGCTTAGCATACCCTTGCTGCCACTTTTTGTCTTTCCCAAACCAAACATAATCCATCGCGATATTCATTGGTACGCGCCAGGAGTCGAAGCGAAAAGCCGACGGCATTCGCCTCCCACCGAGTGACTTGCCATTAAAATCGGTATTATCAGGATTAAGAGCTGTAACGGGGTCACAGGCCCTGTGTAAAAACGCTCTTGCTGTATCTGCACAATCCCGGTAAAATTGTTCATGGCCGTCTTTTGCATAAAGCGCCCATACTTCGTAAAACGCAGGCAAGTGATAGGAAGGATCTGTCCACTCATACCCGCCGCCTTCGGGCACAAAGGAAATTTGTTTCGCCGCAATGTTTATTAAAGGATGAACACTCGCGGCACCTTCTTTTTTCCACATGGCGTCAAGGATCCTCCTGGCCTCTCCATAATAATTAATGCCTGTATTATTTCCCCACCGGTTGGAGGCAAAAAGGAGGTCGGTGATATAGTATAATTCCCCGTCAGATGCAGAACCTTCTGAATTACGCTTCATAGTTTGGGGATTAATGCTCCAGGCAAAATACCCTTCGCTTGGTCCGTCCTGGTGTTGAAGATATTTTTTTGACCATCGCCATATACGGTCGAAGACATCTTTTTTATTAAGTTGTACGGCGATCATCATACCATACGAAAGGCCCTCTGTTCTGGCATCGTGATTTTTCACATCAGACACGTAGGCCATTGAATCGCCTACCTCGAAATAAACCTTGTTGGGGCCTTCAAACACATCATGATAAGCCTTGGCTACCTTAATGTTGATATCATCCTTGCTGTACCCTGCTTCATGAAAAAGATCAGGATAAACGCCGGATGCAAAGGCCCCTTTACCTGACATTTTTTTTGAAGCTTTGTGATTTTGGCTATTTGCCAAAGCAGGCAGCAAAGCAATCATTACATACAATAACACTAATTTTTTCATACTCACGTGGTAGTTAAATAAAGATTTTGTCTTACTAATTTTCTCATTGGTTAATAAAAAGGTCATCCTACTTGCCAGGAAACCTTATGCTTTTAATAAAGATGCTTTGCGGAACGCCTGCAGGATACCGCACAAAAACATCATGCTGCCCGGTAACATTTTTAAGTTGTTTGCTGAAGGTTTTATAATTACCGCTGCCTGTAGCGTTTAGCGGTATTGTGGCTATCAATTTACCGTTCTGAAGATCATCAAGCCATATTTGAAGCTTGCCCTTGCCTTTTGAAGAAGCAACTACCTGGACGGAAGATGCCGACTGCCTTCCAATTTCCACACCGGATATCATAAACCATCCGCCATATATAGATGTATTGGTTACCGTTTTCCCCATCACTTTGTTAACAGTTGCTATTCCATAGTAGTTACTATAGCTTGCTGCGGGTAATGAGGAGGATCCGTCTTTACAAATAAAACAGTCGAAATCCGCCGGCTTTCCTTCTGCAAATAACCCTACACTTGTACCTACCCATGAATTATAATTTGGCTGGGTTTCATCAAGCTTAACTGCGTTAATTGGCCTGCCTAAAGAAACCCAGGCTTTTCCGTCGCCGCTATAATATCCGGTTAGCTCGTGGCCGTTTCTTTCCAGTTTCAGCCAAACTGTGTTTCCGAAGATGTTCGGCGCGCTTCGGCTCGCGGTATCCATTATAAAAACAATTTTCTTTCCGTTGTTGTAACCGCTGTAAAGCTTCACTACCACGGTCTGGTTTCCGTTAGTGAGGTAAATGCCAGCCTTGGTACCGTCATTCGATGCACTCAGGTCAACCTTTGTAACAGCGGAATAATAGTGGTCCGTTTCTTTTTGAACAAGGTGGGTACGGGATGAATCGGGCACAAGCCTTATCCATCCCCTCCGGCCGGTAAGTGAATAGGCGGCTGAAGCTTTTTTGGTGAGGAAATGCCAATTCAGGCTTAATTCACTGCCGTCAAAATAATCTGTCTTTACGCTTGTCCATGAAATACCTGACCGTGGCAGGTTTGGTTTCCGGATAGGTGTGGTGACCGGCGCCATACCCCATGGCCTGTCGCCCTCCCAGGTTACCGGGTAAAGCGAAGTTTGTCGTCCGGCACCTGACCAATCGTTGCCATCATACTTTTCATAGCTTTGTCCAATAGTCCACCAGGTGCCATCGGCTAATTGAAAGGGAGCTGAAATGTGGTTAGGACGACGGAAACCTGCCTTATCATCTGTAACCGGTTTAAAAAAATCACCCAGCCTTTCCCATTTTGTCGAATCGCCGGTCAATGCTCTTCCTCTTAAAACATATTGTCCGCCGGTAACATCGCCAGCCGGAAAGTAATAATAATAGCCATTGCGTTTACACATTACTGGACCCTCTGCCCAGCTATATTGTAGCCTGGCGTTTACCCAGTCGAGATTTATCACATGATCTGTCAATTGCCCATCCTTACCCAGGGCTTGCAAACGATTAACTTTTTGACCGTTTTTTATTACCATGTAAGGTTTTCCGTCATCATCCACAAAAATGGAGTTGTCATAGCCAAGATTACCTGTTTCGGGATTAGACTTTACCTGTACAGGAGCAGACCACGGCCCTTTAGGGGAATTTGCCTTACAAAACCACTGCCCTCCTGCCGAAAAATAGATCCAGTAAGAGCCGTAAAAATAGGTTATAGCACCCTGCCAGATACCAGCGGAAGGCCGGTCAGTAACCCAGGCAGCTTTGGACGATGGCAACACCCTGCTTATTACCTCCCAATGAATGAGATCTTTTGAGTGATAAATGGGCAGGTAAGGGTTAAAATGAAAGGAAGATCCGCAATGATAAAAATCATCGCCCACTTTAAGCAAAGTGGGGTCCGGGTGGTCGCCAGGTAACACAGGGTTCACATAGGTGTTAACTGTTTGATAAAACAAAGAAGAATCTGGCATTTTTCCCTGGCCATTGGCAAATAAAACAGCGAGCGTGAAGATGAATATAAGGCCGGTAAGCCTTGTGAATTGGTTCATAATATTTAATTAATTCAGATTGTACCCCAGGGTGTTTAAGTTGAAGCGTTGTTTAACTGATTGGCGGTTTACCTGGCGAATAAGTATTATGCATTCACGGCCTCATAATTTAGTTTGCTAAATAAAAAAGGGAACAATGGTAAAACCAATAATTGTTAAATCAACATCAACCAAAAGTATTTTGAAAACAGAACTTGCTGTGACACAAATGTTGATTAAATTAACACTTTAGTTGAAATAAGCGATCTTTTCCTGCACAGGCGCCTTAATCAGGCATGGCATATCCAAAACCCTAAATCATTTAATACCTGAACATTCAGTTGCGGTACCGCAAACAAATCGCAATACGGGGGCAAGTCAACAATAATAAACAGCGGTTTCAATTTGCGATGAATTAAGAGGTTTCTATTGGGTATACTATGCCGACATGATCAAAAATCTACGTAAATAATTTACAGACAATCTGCTTAAGAATGTTATTTTTTTATTTATGCAATCGATTGTTTTTTTTGAATTTATAGTTTAGATTTACGTTGTGTGATTTTTACTAAACGATTGAAGTCGCACCTTTATAAACCTCATGTTTCCGAAAATGAAATTATCAGTACACTTATCTGCCGATAAAAAGGGAGGTGCCTGTACAATTTTAAAAAAAGCAATGGCATCTGGCATGTTAAATACCTCACCATCACATAAGCAAACTACTGTTACTCGGTTGTTTTTAATTGTATTAACGGTATCACTCTGTATCAGTACCCAATGCCGCGGGCAGGCCATACGATTTACTGTACTGACATCTCACGACGGCTTGCTTTCAAATACGGTTAATGCGATCATAAAGGACCGTTACGGATTTTTATGGTTTGCTACCGCCGATGGACTGGACAGATTTGACGGTTTGGAACATAAGCCATACCGTTTTGATCCCGCAGACAAATCAGGCTATCGGTCCAAAGAAGTAACAAGCATGTATGAGGACGCAGCAGGGCAGTTTTGGGTAGCTACGATGGGAGGAGGATTATATTACTTCGACCGTTCTCACGATCAGTTTCGAACCTACCAGGAGAGTTCCGCAAATGGACGTCTTGCAAATAGCTACATAAAATCTATCTACGGTGATGATCGTGGCCGTCTTTGGATTGGTATGCTGGGTGGCCTGTGCGTACTTGACCCTAAAACAAAAAAAGAAATATTTTACGAGGCCAACGAAAACAAACCCGGGCAGCTCCATTCGGGTATCATATTATCTATCTTCCGGGATAGCCAACGGCGAATGTGGGTTGGTACAGATAAAGGGCTGTATCTTTATGATAAAGGATCAAACAGCTTCATTGCCTTTCTGCATGAAAAAAACAATCCCTCAAGTATCCCAAGTGACGGAATCAATACCATAGCCGAATGCCAGCACAGGTTATGGATAGGTACCGATGATGGACTATGCAGTTTATCGCCGGATTTAAAAACTTTCAGAAATTTTAAATACAGCCCCACTGACGATAGCACGATCAGCGGCAACCTTATATATAGCATAGCCGCGAACGGTGATAAAATTTGGGTAGGTACCGAAGGTGGTTTGAATATTATAGACCCACTATCGGGAAAGGCAACCCGCTACAATCACGACGACAGGGATAAGTTTAGCGTAAGCAGCAAATCTATCCGCTGCATTTATAATGATCCCGAAGGGATTTATTGGCTTGGCACCTATCAGGGTGGAGTTGACAAGTATGACAAACACCTTACCTTATTTAATTCAAAGCAAAATAATGCATATGACCCGGCCGGCCTAAGCGCGCCTTTTGTTTCATCGTTCGCCGAGAACAAGGACGGGGATCTGTTTGTTGGCACAGACGGCGGAGGCTTGAACCTTTTTCACATCAAGAGCGGTTTGTTTAGCCATATCGCTATAAAAGCTAAGGCAAGAAGTAATTCTGCTGGTCTCCCTATATTATGTATGATGCTTGACCACAACCAGCAACTCTGGATCGGCACGTTTCAGGATGGCCTATTTAATTACAATACAAAAACAGGGCAGTATCAACAGTTAAATGCAGGAAACGATAATGCGCATATAAACCATAACGAAATTTTTTGTTTAAAGGAAAGCAGCAAGGGAAAGATATGGATAGGGACCAATGGCGGCGGCGTTAATGTGTTTGACCCTGATAAAAAAACCTTTTTTAAATACGTTTCAACTCCTGCTTCTGCCGCAGAAAGGCCGTTACCTGTGAATGGTTTTATAAGAGCTATTGAAGAGGACCAGGAGGGAAATATATGGATTGGCACCTATGGCAGTGGAATTGCAGTTTTAAATCCTGCAACTCAAAAGTTTAGGGTGTATAATAATAAGAATACCGGCATGGCAATCGATCGCACGTTTTCGCTGTTGCAAGATCATAAGGGTAACATGTGGATTGGCACCGCCGGAGACGGGTTATATTGCTTTAATTTCAACAATAAAAAAATCGTTAATTACTCCGCACCAGATGAACTGCCAGACGGAGTAGTGCACAAACTACTGGAGGACAATAGCAACAACATATGGTTGAGTACCGATAAAGGAATATGTATGCTTAACGCGGCATCCAAAAAGTTTACTCACTATTCTGCCTACAATGGCCTGCAAAGCGATGCATTCATCGACGGATCGGGCCTACGGTCAACCAAAGGCCTGCTTTTCTTCGGCGGAGACCGGGGCTTTAATTATATTGACCCGCAGCAGGAAGTAAAACGCAACAACAATGCGCCTCCTGTATTTTTAACCACCCTTAAAGTAAATAATAACATTGTATTATCCGGCAGTCACTCGCCACTTAAACAAGATATTTCGGTAGCAAAACAGATTGACCTGGACTACAAGGAAAACTTTTCAATCAGTTATTCTGCAATTAATTTTACGCTTCCCCAACGCAACAGATACGCCTACATCCTTAAATCGTTCAATAAAAGCTGGAATTATGTAGGCTCAGCTACTACAGCGTATTATACCAATTTAGATCCTGGCGAATACCTTTTTGTAGTGAGGGCTTGCAACAACGATGGAATATGGAACAACTCTGGTGCACAAATCCGCATCGTGATTCATCCCCCCATTTGGATGACCTGGTACGCCTATTTACTATATGCCCTGATGGCTGTGGGCACACTTCTGCTCATCCGTCATAGGGCTATAAAGAAATTGAAAAGCAAACTTGCGCTGGAACAGGAAAGAAGGGAAGCGGAACAACTGCATGAACTTGATCTGCTTAAGATTAAATTCCTTACTAACCTGAGTCATGAGTTCCGCACACCAATTTCGCTTATCATGGCACCGGCAGATAAGCTACTGGCAGAACATAAGGATGAGCAAACCACAGGCCAATTGGCAGTGATACGACGAAATGCGCGACGGCTGTTGAATTTGGTAAATCAACTTTTAGATTTCCGCAAATTAGAAGAGCAGGAATTAAAGCTTAACCTGGCCGAAGGTGAAATAATTTCATTTATAAGCGACGTTGTAGATTCTTTTCATGATTTGTCAGAATCGCGAAGCATCACGTTTGATTTTAAGGCACCACAGGAAAAATTATTCGTACGTTTTGATCACGACAAAGTGGAGCGTATTTTATTTAACCTGCTCTCCAACGCCTTTAAATTTACATTACCTGAAGGGACGGTTACCGTTAATATTACGCAGCATCCCACATCACACACAGATAAAACCGTGTTGGAATTAAAAATAAGTGACTCCGGTATTGGTATTGCCCCGGATAGAAAACATTTTATATTTAAACGGTTTTATCAGGCAGGGGATACTAATATAGGAAATGTAAACCCGGGAAGCGGAATCGGTCTTTCAATCACAAAGGAATTTGTTGAAATGCATGGTGGCAGCATAGCTGTTGAAAGTGAATTAGGAAAAGGTTCCGTTTTCAGCGTGTTAATTCCTCTTGAAGTTTTTGCAGATAGGTCAATTGCCGTTCAGCTGCCGGTTAAAACAGATGTTAAAGAAAACGATCTGCGGATAAAAAGGAATAATGCCCAGGCAATTACAAACATGCCAACACTGCTTATCGTGGAAGATAATGATGAGTTTCGCTATTACATTAAAGATAATTTAATTGCCCAATATAAAATTGTTGAAGCTTCAAATGGTGCAGAGGGTTGGGATAAGGCGCTATCATGCCATCCTGATTTGATCATTAGCGATATAACGATGCCATTCATGAATGGCATTACGCTGAGTAGAAAAATAAAAGCCGATAAACGTACCAGCCATATTCCATTTATAATGCTTACCGCCTGCACGCGCGAAGATGAGCAACTAAGAGGGCTTGAATCGGGGGCAAACGACTATTTGACCAAGCCCTTTAATTTTGATATTTTAAATATCAAAATTAAAAATTTATTACAACTCAATACCATGCTCAAAAACACCTATAAAAAGCAATTGACGGTAATCCACCCCGATATAGAAATTGAATCAAGCGGAGAGAAGTTTTTAAGTAAGGTGATCAATTACATAGATAACAACTTAAATAATCCGAAGTTTTCTGTCGTAAATCTCAGCGAACATTTGGCAATGAGCCGGGGTGCGCTTTACACAAAAATATTTGAGCTTACCGGCCTTCCCCCCGTTGAATTTATCCGCTCGTATAAACTCGACCGCGCCGCGATATTGCTTCTGAAGAGCGATCTCACGGTTACACAAATAGCCTATGAAGCCGGTTTTGCTACACCCCATTATTTTTCCCGATCGTTTAAAGAGAAATTTAATATGCTACCTTCTGATTACAGAAAGGTGGAGAATAACAGGGTGCTGGCATAGAAAAGAGGCTTTTATGTAATTGATATAAGCTGCCGCTGATGTGCGGGCAAGTAACCGAAGCCAATAGCGCCTATGTAGATAAACAGCCATAAGTGCTTTAGCGTTTGCCGGTGAACTTACCAACCAATGAGTATCAATACTTACGATACATAAAGCTACTCGAAGCTTATCCAGTCAACTTCCACATGGCCGCTTCCTTTTAATTGTATGATAAGGTTTTTGACACCGCCTGGCATGGATAAAACTGCTTTTTTAACAACGCTCCAGTTATTTCCTTTTGGTATAATAAGTTTTGCTAAAACCTTACCCGGCTTATCCTCAGTACTAATTAATAAAGTTCCTCCGGTTGCCGAACAGGCGTTTACACTAATGCGCCCCGCTGTTTTTTTGCCAAAAAGCACACTGTTATATTTTATCCATGAATCAGTTTTAGTAAAAATAGTTTTCCAGCCCTTGAATTTGTTTAGCGTGTCGAGAAACTCTACCGCTACACCATCCGCGCTTTTGGCACTAAACCTATCTATCTGTATTTTTTTTGATGAGGCCGTTACACCAACGCCACGTAATGTGGGGATAACCTTGCGGATGGTGCCATCTTCATTAAAGGACAAACTATCGGCCCTTACCGCCCGGTTTTTATCAAAGTTTGTCGATAAATCATCGTTATGATAAAATAAGTACCATTGATTTTTAAACTCGATGACCGACTGATGATTTGTCCAGCAGCCCGAAGCTGATTCGTCCATAAGCACGCCAGCGTATTTAAAAGGCCCCAGGGGGCTACTTGACATGGCATATTCAAGCCGTTCTATTTTATCAGCCACATGCGGGTAGGTCATATAATAAATACCCTTTCGTTCAAATAAGTAAGGCCCTTCCTTTAAGCCCTTATCTGGAAAGCCTTCAAGTTTTACCGGTTCTGATGCCAGTTCAAGCATATTTGCTTTAAGTTTAGCGCCGTACAGGTTTCCTTGCGCCCAATAAATATATGCCTGTCCGTCTTTATCGATCTGTACATTCGGATCTATGCCATGAATCCCGGCTATGGGCAACGGTTGGGGAACGAAAGGCCCGTAAGGCTCGTCGGCTACGGCAACACCAACTGAAAAGCCTTTGGGGCTACCGGATTTTGCAGTGGCCGGGAAATAAAAATAATATTTTCCTGCCCGCTCAATACAATCAGGCGCCCACATACTATATGCTGTGGAGTCGGCCCAGGGTACCTTGTTTTGACTTACAATTACGCCGTGATCAGTCCAATTGGTAAGATCTGCCGATGAGAAGACGTGATAATCCTGCATACAAAACCAACCAGCTCTGCCATGCCCGGGCGTAGCCGGGATATCGTGCGAAGGATAAAGATATACCTTGCCATTAAAAACACGGGCCGAGGGATCGGCGGTAAACTGGTTTTGTATCAGCGGGTTTTGCGCCATCAAACAATTGAACCATAAGATAGATACCATTAGCGTTGCGTATGTCTTATAATCTTTCATCATCTACAATTTATTACTATTAATTATCTTGTTCTTTAAATCGATTTCATTTACCTGCCGCTAATCGAAAATAATCGAAGTCTGCATATCCTCCTGTAGTTTTTGTGGCGTAGTTAAAAAGGCCAAACCTGTAACCCATAAAATGTGGAATGGTATAAGCCATTTGAAGCGTAGCGCCAATTGGTATCCAATTATTTCCGTCGATGCTATAATAAAAATACGCTTTGTCGGTCCGGTCTTTAAAATCACACACAGCCTTTAAATAGACCAGGTTTTGGGATAACGGAATACTTGCCGACTCTGTTGGCGAAGCTCCTTGTGCATTTACCATAACAATATACTTACTGCCGTTTTCGACCTTCACCCCCACCCATCCAAATTTTCGCTGTAACAAGGCGAGGCCGGCATGATCGCCGTCTTTAAGTCCAGAAACATCAATAGCTGTTATAGCTGAACATTCCGGACCAAACGTGCGTTGTGTGAGTATATTTTTTGCTGCTACTAAAGTGGTATCAAGCCTTCCTGTAGTTAACCTGAGGTAACCTTTACGCTGTGTAACAGACCATAATTGGTTAACCGGGTTATGGTTCCATTGCCAAACCAGGGGCAAATCGCGCTCACCGCGCCTACGGTCAAATTCATCCGACGAGATGATACCGGGCATGAGCGATTTGTTTGCCGGTAACGTGACAGTATCGGGCGCCTGATGATTTATACCCAATACAGGCCAACCATCTTCCCATTTTACAGGAACCATGTAGGGCACCCGGCCTACTGAACCAAAATCGCGAAAAAGGTACGCAAACCACCGGCCGTTTGGAGTGTTTACCAAACCACCCTGCGCTACACCTTTATCCTGTAAGGCCAGCCGCCCCTCGTAGGGCCCAGTAATATTATCTGCCCGGTGAATAAGAACACTTCGCATTCCACCACGGGGCCATGAAATATTGAACAGGTAATATTTCCCTTTGATTTTGAACATCTGGGAACCTTCTGCCGGCAATCCTAAATTCGGCCCGGCAGCCAGGCTGGCGTTCTCTATCAGCACCTGTGGCTTTGTGTCAGGTTTTATTCCGGAAAGATCATCCTTCAGTTGCGCTAACATGATGCGCCCGCTTCCATAAATCATATAAACTTTACCATCATCGTCAAAAAACAATGAATGGTCATGCAGGCTTGGCTTAAAGGATAAAGCCTTCCACGGGCCTTTTTCAATATTATGAGTGGTATAAATATATGTTTTGCCGGTATTGCCAGGAAAGGTAGATACATAGTAAATGCCATTATGATAGCGCAGGCTACTTGCCCAGGAACCTCGGCCATAACTGTTCTGGCCATTATTCAGGTTTAGGTCATCGGTGTCATCCAAAATATCATACGCATAGCTAACAAGTTTCCAATTGACTAAATCTTTGGATTTCATTATCGGCATGCCAGGGCTCATGTGCATAGTAGTACTGCTCATGTAATAAGTACTACCTACCCTAATGATTGAAATATCAGGCACATCCGCGTAAATAATTGGATTATGAGCCGTTTGTGCAAAAGGCGCGGATGGGCCCAGCAAAAAAAATACTATACCAAAAAAAAGATTACTGAATATTTTACTCATAGTCGGTTTGTGCTGTTATATGAATAGATATTTCTATTTGCAGCTGGGTAACAGAATCCTTTTCATATGATGATTATTTTGAATGCTTTATGATACGCATAGATATTAAAAAACACGCTTAATTGCTTTACCCGCAATTAAGCGCACTTAATATATTAACACAACAAGGCCGCTCAGTCTTTAAACAGCAGCGGCGCAAGTTCTTTCAGGCTGCGGCGCCAGGTTAGAAACTCATGGGCAGTATTCTCTGAAATAAAAGACACGGCATTGTAGCCTGCTTCTTTTAATGCAGCCGCAGCGTTATTTACGCCAGCAGGATTTTCCTTGCTGCCGCAACTTATAAAAATAAGTTTAGCCTTAGGTTTATCTTTTAATTCAGCGGGTGTATAAATCCCCCCGCTTAAAAGACCGTAATAGGCAAATTCATCGGGCTTGGCAAGTGTTATTAAATGCGTTTCCATGCCCCCCATTGATAACCCTGCCATCGCGCGGTGCGCCCTATCTGCAACCGTACGGAAGCTGGCATCCACATAAGGCACTAATTCATCTGTTAATACGGTTTCAAAAGCATCTATCTTGAAATCCCTCAAACCACCTGGTTTCATTTTAATATCGTTGGTCATGCCATAGGTCATCACTATAATAAAAGGTTTTATTTTGCCTTCAGCAATTAGGTTATCCATGATCAGATTGGCATGCCCCTGGTTGCTCCATGCGGTCTCATCTTCACCCCAGCCGTGTTGCAAATACAGCACCGGGTATTTCTTCGATTTTTCCTTATCATAACCCGGAGGTGTGTAAACAAAGGCTCTTCGCTGCGTATTTGTGCTTTTTGAAGGAAAAAGTATTTGCTGCACATTACCGTGAGGTACATCCTTTAAGGCATAAAAGTCCTGGTCAAGAGCAGGTATTTCGATTCCGCTCTCCCAACGGGTGGAACCATAATAATTTAATGTGCCGGGGTCATTAAATACGCCTCCATCAACTATTAAGTGGTAGTAGTGGAAACCTTCGTCCATTGGGCCTTCTGTTGTGCCGGAAAAATATCCGTCAGTACCTTTAGTAAGTTTTGTTCCTCCTCTTCCACCCAGGCCTAAGGTAACCCGTATACTGTCCGCTTTGGGGGCCATTATCCGAAAACGTGTATAGCCTTGCGAATTAACCTGGGGGTAGTCCCGCCCGGGTTGGTTAAGGCTGGAAGCCTGGAAATCTTCTTTGATCTCTCCAGGGCCCGTTTGAGCCTTGCAAAGGCTACCGGCCAGGGAAGCCATTAATAAAATAGCAAAACGTTTTAAATTCATTTTTTTATAATTTAATTTTCAAGATTGGTAGCATTTCCGGATCGCATTTAAATAAGTTAGTGAGCCCTGAAATTCCATTTTGAATTATCACTATTCATATCAAATTTGGCGAGTGTGGGTGTGCTGTCTCCAGATGACACTAAAGCCAGCTGCTCCTTCGAATCCGGAACCACCTTTGGCATAATCCTATAAGTTCCATCAGTCAATTGATCAATTCGCCATAATTGTTCCGGCGCACCGGTAAACGTTGGAACTGTTATCAGTTCAGCTTCTGCTGTTGCTGCTAATGCCCGGTCTGTTCCGGCAATTACTATTTTATAATATGGTCCGCCCAGGTATCCACCTGCACCGGGAACTTGTGAAATTGCCCATTTTTGATGTGGACGAAATACATAATCACCTATTCTTACACCAATGTTTCCGGCTGGCCAGTTTTTAACTACATCTGCTAATTCCTGTGATGGCACTGGTTTTACCGGTTCATCATTGTTTCTATTAAACCGCATTCCACCTGGCATTCTTATAAAATCAACCCCTAATTCTAAAGCGTATCCCCTTCGCTCAGACTCAATCTCATAAGTTCCATCTTTGAAGTTATCACCAGCAACAGGCCATCCGTTTTTCCATAGTAATGGGCGAATACCTAATACGCTCCGACCACTTTGATCCAAATCCGCCTCGTAATGGCAAGACATCTTTTCAACGCCGTCGCCAACAACTAAACGTCCAAAATGTCCTGGTCCAATCAGCCTGTCGCCAGCGGCAACTACCATTTTGCCGCCTCCCTTCAACATAGCCCTTCCCATGTTATCAAGGTATGGGCCGGTTACCTTTCTGGAGCGACCAACAACAATATTATAGGTTGAGTTTGGGCCATCACAGCATGTGCCGTGGGTTCCAAGCAAATAGTACCATCCATCCCGATATAACAGATCTGTGGCTTCACAATCTATGGCTATGTTTAATGCTTTATTACCCTCCACTCGCTTACCCGTTTTGGGATCAAGTTCCACAAGGCGGATATACCCAAAATAGGTGCCGTACGATAACCATAACCTTCCATCGGTTGGATCCAGAAGAAGCCCCGGATCTATCGCATCATTATCCTCTATACCATCGGACGAGGCAACTTTAACAGCCTCCGAATATTTAAAATCCGGGGATTTTGGGTCGAGCGACTTATTCCACATGGTAAGTATTGTTCCGTTATGACCGCCCGCCAGGCCACCGCCAGTTGCGCCATAAACAA
The DNA here is from genome assembly GCF_056406855.1 of Mucilaginibacter sp. P1_A3. Lineage (NCBI taxonomy): Bacteria > Pseudomonadati > Bacteroidota > Sphingobacteriia > Sphingobacteriales > Sphingobacteriaceae > Mucilaginibacter > Mucilaginibacter sp. P1_A3. The sequence goes on along the minus strand of NZ_JBFTZJ010000013.1, from coordinate 5,428 downwards.
TAAGGTAGCGGTCACCAATTTTTAATACATCAGGAGCGGCTCCTCCGCCGGGTCTTACTGCGCCCCCATTCCATGTCCAGCCATCTTCGGATATTAATCCGCCTCCACCTGTTCCAAATGTGAAATACTTCCCATCAGATTCTGTGATAGTTGAGGGATCATGTATAAATGGTTTGCCAATTTGTGCTATCGCATCTCCGGTTGACCACAATAAAAATAGGGCTATAGTGCTTATTACTTTTACTATTAATTTCATAATAAATAATTGCTATACAAATTCGATGTTAAATGGGGTGATCAACTAATTTATTGCAGATTGATAGTGAGCCCTTTTATCGGCTCTCCTTTTTCATCCAGCAGACGAACACAAAAGTCACTAAGTCCGGGCCCGTTGATTACTGCTCCCCTTATTATATTTTTTCCTTTGTTGAGTGTCAACCGAGTGGAGACACAATCATCCATCACCATGCGTCTATCTCCGTCGAGTATTACCGCTTCCTTTCCATTCAGCCACCACATTGACCCTCCATTTGACCCTACTGCCAATCTTACATTTTTTATTTCGCGCGGACTGTTAACTATGGTTACTGCCCAAAACAAAACTGCATACGTCTGTTTCTTTAACCCATAGGCAAAACGAAATAATTTGAGGTTGAAATTCGGGCTTTCCAATGCATGCCATAACAATTCCTGCTCGCCAACTTTTACTTTTTCCAGATCCTTCGGAATAACCGTAAACTGGTTTGGAAAATAATTGGTTTCAAATTGTGTTTTCAGGTAGTTATCTGTAAAAACAAGGTTACTCCGTATCGATTTATTGATGGGCTCTAAAAGCAACCAACGCTGAATAAACCCCTCCGGATTCGGGGTCTTTTTTGATGTGGTTGCCGGGATAAAGAATGGTGTGAGCGTTCGTGCGGTATCATTTTGGGTTATAACATCGATCTTGCCTGGGGCAGCAGACTGTCCTTGTGATCTTAATCCTGCCAAAATTAGAAAGGCCGCCAACAACGCTGCACTGAGTTTAATATTCATAGTAGATACTTTAACTTAAATCAATTTTGATAAATAATAAATTGTCGAAAATGCATTGAGTCGCGGCCTGTCGATCGATTGCCCAGAAGTCGTTGGCCTACGAGATATCGTTGGCCTAATACCCCTATGTGTTATTGATGATATTTTGCGTTAACGTTAAAATGTATTTCTTCAATTTTAAAAAATGGCTTGTAAACCATTAACCCAAAACTATACCTTCAGAAAAGGACTCTATCACACTATTCAGCAATAAAAGTCAACTTTTGTCAATAATGCTGCGTGAAATACAGCTTATGAACGATTTTTCCATCATTTATTCAAGCATGGCAGTGATGCCATTTCCTATAGAAATAAAAAAGTTGCCCCTGCGGACAAAATTCTTTACAAAAACACTTAGCCCATTTACAAGTGATCTTTAGATAGGAACTCAGAGTTGAGTAATTAGCTTTAGCATTTGCCTTTTTGTTTGCCCTGCCGGTAACGTTATTAGAACCTTTTAACCGGGTTGTATTAAAAGACGGTTGTACCGCTTCTGAAATTCGGTCATTCTTGTTTTTTATGGCGATAACCGGATTTATGTTTACAATAATTTCGCTCACAGGAGGTTAATCCCACAAAAAAGCCCTCAGATTTTCATCTAAAGGCTATTTAATAATCTTTCCCAGCCATTACTATGGGTGGGGTTAAATGAGGTCTCAAAGGCTCCGATTTCCAATAATTTCATTGAGAACTTACAGCCATTAATCGACCTCGCGGCATAATAAATAGACATTTTAAATATGGCGCCGGGAAGTGTTTCAAACTATATGATTATTAAGCCTGTAACTGCCATAACAATGAAGTTTTGTGGTTAATATGAATTTAAAAACCATACATACCACCCGAAACAGAAATTTGCTCTCCTGTGATCCAGGCTGCGTCATCGGAAGCCAGAAATACTGCAGCTTTCGCAATATCTGCGGGCTGTCCTCTGCGGCCAAGCGGTGTTTTTTCGACAAACATCTTTTCATACTCACTGCCAGCAGTAACGCCTGCACTGGCTGCACCTTCTGTTTCCGTAGCGCCCGGCAAAATAGAATTGATACGAACGTTTTTTATACCCAACTCCTTAGATAAAGCAATGGTAAAGGCATCCAGTGCCGCTTTGGTTGCAGAATACAACGAGGCATTTTGAAGTGGGTATTTACTTGCACCCGAACTGATATTGATAATGTTCCCACCCTTATCGCCGAAAAGTTTCAGAGCTGCCTGGATAGTCAATACAGGCCCCAACACATTGACATTGAAACTTTGGTGGAAGTCTTCTACCGAAATTAGTTCAATAGGTGCATATCCCTGAGATACCGCATTATTTACTAAAATATCCAGCGTGCCGAAAGCCTTCCTTGTTTCTTCGAACAGCCTGGATACATCGGCCTCTTTCGATACATCGGCCTGTACTGCAATGGCTGTACCTCCATTGTCGGTTATGGCTTTTACCACTTTATCTGCGCCTTCTTTGCTGGAAGCATAATTTACAACAACCTTTGCGCCTGCAGCAGCAAAATGTTTGGCGATAGCTGCACCTATTCCTTTTGAAGCACCAGTAACTACTGCTACCTTGTTTTTTAATTTACTCATGATTATATTATTAATTATATTCAAGTTCTTCAGGTTTTTTCCGTTCTGAAGAACATTCAAAGATGCTGCATCATAACGAACCGGAGGCTGACATAAATCATTAAATACACACGATAAATGTCACTTCAAAGAGGTGGCTTAAATCAAAAAAATACGCTAACTAATTATAAGATAACAACTTAAAACAGCAGTGAAAATCGAAGATGCAAAACGGCTGAAAGACCACAACAGCATAGATTTCATTGTTGAGCACATCTTCTTATCCAGCGAAGTGTAGCGTTGGCAAACCACGAATTGTAGTCCCGGTAGAAGTAATTGACAAGTTACCCTCGCAAATCCAGACATTGATCAGTCGGATGTTTATATATCAGGGAGAAAGAAGATTCCCGGGCGATTCAATTTAACAGGCGCATTTGTAATGATAGCGAAGCCTGAAATCGCTAAAGGATCTATTTTAAGGCGTTTTTCTTTATCCGGCTCAAAGTTTCAGACGATAAACCAAGATACGAAGCGATCATATTTTGCGGGAACCGCTGTAGAAAATGAGGATAATTACTAATCAGTTCTTCGTAGCGCTCTTCAGCCGAATGGCTAATGGCCTGCATTCTTTTCTGGGCTGCAATGGTGTTGTTTTGACTGATCACGTTCGACATCGCCGAAAAGGCAGGGATATGCTTCAAAAACTCCTCAATTTCGGCGTGGGTTGACTGCAGTATCTCTAGTTCCTCCAGCGCCTCAATATTGAAGCGAGTTGGCGTTAACCGGTAAAAACTTTCGAAATCTGTCAGCCACCAATTTTCTACAGACAATTTCAGTATATGTTCATGTCCTTTTTCATCTACCGTAAAAGTCCTGGCGGATCCTTTTACAATAAACGCGATATATTTGCACACGTCTCCTTCCTGTAAAAAGTATTGCCGTTTTCGAAGTTTTCTGGGTTTGAAATGCGCTGTCAACAAATGCTTATCATCCTCTGACAGCACTTTGCCTGATATTTTTTGAATGTAATCGAAAAACGCTTCAAAATTGGACATTGTACAAATATATAATCATGCGCAATTTAATCAAGCTGCCGGATAAAAGACTAAGATCTTTGGCCGGTTATTTTAAACAATAAAAATCCCTGCTCATGAAGGAACAGGGATCTAAAAGAAAGTTATAATCAAACTGTGGTTTCCTTTGTCCATGAGGCGTTATTGCATCGCAATTTATGACCACAATTCGTCAGTCGAACTTGAACAAGTTGGCACGGGTTATAAAACCAGCGCTAGTGTGGGCTAATTACTTAGCCAAATAGGTCATACCACCATCAACAAGGAGTTCAGCACCAAGCATAAACGAAGAATCATCGGAGGCCAGGAAGACCGCTGTTTTACCAATGTCAGCAGGTTGCCCAATCCTGCCTGTCGGCATTTCACCTGCAAAGTGTTTTTTTATAGCTTCAATTTGTTCTGCGGGAACAAACTGTTCAAATGCTGGTGTATCTGTTGTACCGGGTGTTATTACGTTTGCTCTGATTTTTCTATCTAAAAGATCGCTTGAAAATGCTTTTGCAAAAAAGATCACAGCCGCTTTTGCAGCACCATACAGCGTAAATGACGGATATGCCCGATGTGCAGCATTTGACCCGATAAGAATAATAGAACCGCCATCATTCATATGGGGCAGTGCTTTATGAACAGTGAAGTAAACACTTTTCAGGTTTAAATCCATTGTCTTGTCATAATCGGCTTCGCCAATAGTTGCCACAGTTCCTACAGTTCCAGCACCCGCATTAGCTACAATAACATCTATTTTACCAAATTTTTCAGCTGTTGCTGCAAACACTCTTTCCAGGTCGGCAAGGTTGGTTACATCGGCATTTATGGCTATAAAATTATCGCCAAGCTGAGCCACAGCACTATCTAAAGTTTTCTGATTTCTGCCGACAATAACTCCTTTGGCACCTTCGTTTTTAAATGCTTCAGCAATACCAAACCCAATACCGCTATTGCCGCCTGTAATCACGGCTACTTTGTTTTTTAATTTACTCATTATTTCTTTTTTTAAAGATTGAGCGACAAAGGTAGACCACATTGGTTATTTTTAGTAACTTTGTACTGATAAATAACAGTAACATCGGTGTAACCAAGTAACATTATGAGGTGCGAAATAACAGAGTTTCAACAGGAACAAAAGAAAAGAATGAGATCCGTTCAGGATGCCATGGACGCGTTGAACGGGAAATGGAAAATTGCTATTATCTCGTCGATTTGCTGTTACAAAAAAAGGCGTTTCTCCGATATTTTGAATGATATAGAAGGAATTTCCAACCGGATGCTGAGTAAGGAATTAAAGGAATTGGAAACAAATCAATTGGTTAAACGAACAGTTTTAGACACCCAACCGATATCGGTTCAATATGAATTGACCGAACACGGCAATACGCTGCAAACCATCATCAGCGAACTTTCAGGTTGGGGAATTGTACACCGCAAGAAAATTGTCGGGAAATAATATTCGTTTTGCTTGCGGTCGGTGTTATCACCATAGCCGTTAACTTAAGGATTGAATATGTCATGAACGATCTGAAAAGCAGCTTTTTTTCCTTTTTTGGGTTCGATAAGGATGTGTTTAATAATTGGGAAGATGAATATTTCGCACCAGTCTTTGAAAGCCAAGCTGCCTTTTATCACTTTTCTTAAAGCATATCCATATTGCCGGACTTGTTTAAAGAACTTCCACATAGAGCAGGCATAGCCTGGCGACCCTTTCCGAATAACGGTATCGATAC